>NZ_CP030034.1:1325284-1987926 GCF_006874625.1 Bdellovibrio sp. NC01 | reverse complement strand
TATATTTACCAGCATAAACGTTAAGAATCCGCTGATATACTTGCTACGAATGATATTCCAATTGCGATCTTTAAAAAATCTTTCAATAGCTAGGAAAAAACCATGGAATACGCCCCAAAAAACGTATGTCCAATTAGCGCCATGCCATAGACCGCCGATTGCCATCGTTAATAAGAGGTTTCTGTAAGTTCTAATTTTGCCTTCGCGATTTCCACCAAGAGAAATGTAAAGATAATCCCTTAACCATGAAGAAAGACTGATGTGCCAACGTTGCCAGAATTCAGTGATCGATAATGACTTGTACGGAGAGTTAAAGTTCTGTGGGAATTGAATGTTCATCATTAAACCCAAACCCACAGCCATATCTGAGTAACCACTAAAGTCGAAATAAAGTTGGAACGTATATCCAAACATCGCAAGAATAGCTTCTAGATTTGAAGCACTCTGCATATTGTGAACTAAAGGGTCAACTGCCGCAGCGATAAGATCTGCGATCAACATTTTTTTAGAAAGACCAAAAATAAAGAAATAACATCCGCGCCAGAAGTTATCCGCGTGAAATTTGTACGTCGATTCGCTTTCAAGTTGTGGGATGATTTTATTGTGACGAACTAACGGACCAGAAATTTGGTGCGGAAACAATGTTACGTAGCCAGCGAATGACAAAAGATTCGCGTGAGCATCCGAAGTTCTACGATACACGTCGATCACATAACACATCGACTGGAACGTATAAAAAGAAATACCGATTGGCAGAATTAGATTCAAAGCTGGAAGAGGTCTCTGCCCTGCCCCGATCAATATAGCTAGACCATCCAGAGAATCAGCAAAGAAATTGTAGTACTTGAAAAACCCTAAAATCGTTAAGTTCGCAACGACTGAGATAAGAAGATAAGTTTTGCGCAGTTGTTGTGTCTTAGCGTGGGCAATCGCCCGTGCTATATAGAAATCCAAAATAACCGTGAAGAACAACAGGAATACGTATGTCGTGCTCCAATAGCAATAAAAGACCACGCTAGACAGCAAAAGAAAACACTGCTGATAAAACTTATGGCGGATGAGATAATAGCCTAATAGAGTGATAGGCAAAAAACCGAAGATGAAAATATAAGAATTAAAAAGCATGGTTAAATCACTATCTTAGGTGCCCGTAGGAGTCTACAAATTACGACTTAGTTGCACTGACTTTGACACATATTAGCGATACAAATCCATCGCACCTTTGCAGGTTAAATGAACCCCATCCTTCCAATACTTCAAACTCTGATCGTCCCCTTTAGGACCATCAAATCGGTTCAGAACCTCTATCCCAACTTCCTCTTGAAGCTTGTTTATTCGCTCAATCCACATCATATGATTTTTATAGATCGTCGGATACTCAGATTCTAGGCGGCTTCGAAAGATCGAATGATATGGCAGGATAACAACTTCAACATCAATGCCCTTCGAACGCAATTCCTTCATAAAAGCCTCAAAAGAGCGATAGGCACTTTGCGTTTGTGGTCGATCAATGATTCCATGAACATAGTTATCGAAGAAAACTTCAATATCCGTTTTTAAACCAGCACGACTTTCTGGAAATTTAAAATTCTCTGAAGAGCATTTGGCAATATCGAGATCTGATCCTGCCCCAAGATCATCACTTTTGATATTTGAAGATTTAAACTTTCTAAAAGAAGCTTCAAAAGTGTTGCGATCTAGAAGCTTGGTTGCGCGACTAAAGAAGTCGACCGTTGCTGAGCTATTCTTCCCAAAAACATCTTCGCTAAAAGGAACAAGTGCCTTGGTTTGAAATGTTTCATTGTCGGCCACAATGTCGATAAGCTCAAAGTAGTCTGCATACCAGATCACTTTCTTAATTTGCGCATGGGCTAATGCGAAGCGGATCATTGTTTCTTTAGTTACGACACCTGCAGCAGGAAATGAAAGATTCAGAGTCTTTAAACCGGTTCTCTCGGTCATCCACTGCGGAGAGGTCGTCTCACCTCTTGATGATCCCACAATAATCTGTTGAGCATCTGGGTGATTCAATACAATTTGTGCAAGTTGATAACGACGATTCAAAGTTTTATGACTTAAAGAGATGTTTTCACAATAGCTGCAAAGTGGATCAACGGAAAAATTGAAGCCGACAATAGCTCCTAAAAAGAGAACCACCATACTAAAGAAAATGACAAGAGATCTACCAGAACTCACAGACGGAAATTTCCCAACATTTAGGCAAAATAACCCCTGAGCAGGCTGTTGTCGAGTAGAAGCGCCGGCGTGTCACACCGGCGCCATAGATAAATTAGAAGATTTTCGAACAGAACGGAGCATTCACCGCTTGTTCAGAGAGGTCCTTCATGAACAGAAGGCCGTCCTTTTTAAAGGCTTCTTTTTGTTGGCCAATGATGATCTGGCTGCTGCCATCTGGATTCCAAGAATTCCACTTCGTGAAATCAACACCCGTTTTTGTGCTGATATCTGCGATGAACTCTTTAAAGCGAGTTGAACCGTCTTTGCCGTCAACCATTTCTCTGAATGAACCTTCATGGTAAGCGACGACTTCATCCGGGAATACAACAAGCGGAGCTAACAATTCGATCTCGTTCGCATACATTGAGCTAACATTTGGAATCAAACGACGTGAATCCATTTTTACCACCAGCATGCCGCCACCTGGAACTTTCGTGTCAACGCCTTTCACTTTCTTCATGACCTCGCCACCCAAGAAGCGATTTGCAACGCTTGGGTCGAAAGTGAATGACAAGAATGAAGAGGCTTTCGGATCACGCGCATGAGCTGTAAATTGGTCCGTGATTTTTACGTTCACAACCTTTTCACCAAAGCCCGCTTGACCATCGTCACCGTTTTTCAAACGATTCGTTGAAAGAGAGCGCAAACGACGTGTGTAACTACCTTGGTTTTTCGTCAAGACCGTCGACATGAATGCGAATTTCTCGCCTTTTGCAGTCATTTCACGTTGGATTTTATCCGTTTTATAATCAAGACCACGGAACGCCACTGTTTGTTTTGTTAAATCAGGATGCTCGATCGCTTCTAACCAGTTTTTCCAAGCTTTGTATTCCATCGGCTCCATGATTTGCCAAGGAAGATAAGCTTCAAGCATATCGCGAACGCCTTTACGGTCATTGCGCAAAAGAAGATCATCTAATTTTAAAGCAGCGGCTTCGTATTTTTCCAAAGCGCCTGTCTCAGAACGCCATTTATCTAAAGCTTTCTCTTGTTGGCGCTCGTACTTCGCAGCTTTTTCATTCAACTCAGCAGTTTCTTGAGTCAGCTTTGCGATCTCTTCTTGAACTTGTGCCGCCGCATTGTCGATCGTTGAACCGCCAGACAGCATTTGTGCAACAGCGCCCGCAACGCCATTTGAACTTAAGATTTTTAATTCAATATTTTTTAAACGCGCTTTAGAAACAATACTGCCTTCAGCCGCATTCATATAAGTCTCAACCCAAGAGTGTGGTGATTCAAGAGTACGAATAAATGCACTGTGAGCTGCCATTTCAGCTTGGCTTGATGGATAGCCTACGCCAACCATATGAGTGAGCATCGCCAAAGTCGAAACATTTCTGATCAAAAGCTCAGGATGAGCCAAGCCTTTTTCAGTCACACGCAAAGTGAAGATCACGTTGTTTTCTGTATATGAAGGAACAATCATAGAATCCTGGCCGCCCGGCAAAGAACTTACGATTTCCAAATTCATTTGCGCAGCACCACGAAGACGCGAAAGGTCGGACGCACCAGACGATACGTTTTTATAAGAGTTATTGATTTGATTTTTTAAATTCTCAAGAGCCTTCTTTGTTAATTCACTACGAGAAGGTGCCTGAACAGTTTCAACCGCAGCAGCATCCGCTGAAACCTCAACGGCCGCTGTTGATTTCATTTCTACAGTAGTCGAAGCTTCTTGCGTTTGTTGCGCAGTCGCTGGCTTTTTAAACATCGCCGAAGCAACGGCTTTCGCTGTATCAAGGATTCCAGCGTGCGCCACTGGCGCCGTCATGCTAACCGCAAGGATCACTGCCAAACATGGCATCGTTCTTTTTACAAAAGTACGGCTTCGCATCTCATACCTCCAGAAGTTTCAGTGATTTCGCGGAAACGAACGCCACCGTTTTTATCGATTTCTTTAGTTAAACCTAGTTTTTTCAAAATCTTATTTTCGTACAAAGCGGCCAAGACACGTTTGCTTTCCGAGTTGAACTGAATCGCAGAGCGAGTCTTTTCAACATCATAGTCCTGGATCTCAAGTTTCAAATCTTTACCCATGGCTGCTGCAATTTGTGCGAGTTCTTTTGCGTAAACTTGTTTCGCATCAGCCGCTGTCATTGTTCCGATCATCAATTTTAATTCTAATGTCTTCTTAGGATTCCAAGTTCCATTTAATAACTCATCAGAACCTGTGATCGCGAAGTTCACTTTCACGAATTTCTTAGAAAGCAAATCTGTCGCACCCGAGAACTTTTCAAGTTTATCCATCAATAATTGGCGATCAAATGCCGGTTCCGCTTTAATTAACGCTTCTAACTCTGCATCTGTTTTCAAACCCTTACGAAGAGCCAACTGAGTCAATTGCGCTTTAGAAGTCACGTCGCGAGAAGGTCTTAGAGTATCAATTTTATGATACATTTCTTGAACCGCACGCTCTGCAGAGATCATATCAACATTGCCCACAGGAGCTTTGATTCCATTTTGAATGAACAAGCTTTCAAGAAGTTTCAATTGGCCATTTTTACGTTTACCTGAATCAGCCGCAGCAACCGCCAACGACTCGTGCTCAGAACCTACAACGTCAGACACCAACAAGTAAGGTTGGAAACTTACGCGAGGACCCAAGTTTTCTTTCAAATAACCAGTCTCAAGCTCAACAAGATCGATCTTTGGTTGCCATTTATTGAACCAAGTTTTTGTTTCATCGAACGGCGAAGTCACTTGTCCCAAAGTCATACCCGTTTTTACGAAATCCTTACCGTAAGTCGGAGCTTCAAGGTCTAGCAATTTACCCGCTTGAGTATAAGTTTTAGATGGAGCCACAACGTCGCCCACTTTCAAACCTTTACCGATCAAGCCACCTGCTGTACCGATATAAACCACTTTTTCATGGCCTGAATTGCGAAGTGCACGAGCCACTGGAACAACTTCATCTCCCCACATGTTAGAGATAAATCTCCAGCGCACGATGCGGCCGTCTTTGGTTTCAAGAAGAACGTCTGAAACGTCATGGCTTGGTTGTTCAGAAGTATAAACTTCATAATTGCCAGCCAATGGGTTCGTCATTTTTTCGAATTCAGTTTTAACAACAGAAGCCTTTGTCGTGACAGAGAAATAGCTGCCGGACTCTTTAACGGCTTGGCTTAATTTCGTGATTGGAGCTTTTTCGTTACCAACATCTACTGATGCCGCAGTGTTTGGTTGAAGTTGCGCCATCATACCAGCCATTGTGATCACGTTAGCGATCGCAGATTTCTGACCAATAACCACGACGTCAGCTTTTGGAAGCGTTTTAAACATCTCTAAAAGACGCGCCTCTTGATCACGGTGAACTTGGTTGGCGTTACCATACACACGAACGAAATCATCTTTTAAAGGCACTTTAGATTCGTATTTCAAGATACGCAGTTGCGCGATCAAATGTTTCACGCGGTCATCACCAGAAATACGTGTCATTGCGTAAGAATATTCTTTCGTGCGCGGATCAAAGACTAGGTACATTTTATTATAATTAGCGGCGCGAGTTTTAACTTCAGCAACCACTTCGCGGTCTTCTTGTGAAATGCGTTGGCGGAAGTCACGCTCTGTACCCAAGTGGAATTCAATTGCTTTGCCAGTTAAAGCTGCATCCCAGAACAAGGCGCGAGTCGTTTTTTCAGAAATATAGCGCTCAGAATCCAAAAGGATCGCTTTGCCATCTACATTTGGAATAGAACGTTTTGCATATTTAATTTCATGAGCATTCACGTCTGAAACAGACGCTTCTTTTTTCAAAGTGATTTCGTCAGCTTTGAAACCTTCCATCAATTTCTTGCGGAAGAAGTTATAGTTCCACTCAATATCTTTTAAAGTCAGGTTTTTGAATTCAGGAAACTTTTCTTGAAGAGTGATCAAGATCAACTCATTCCATTTCTCTGTATTATTCAAATCTTGAGTAGAGAAATTTTTAGCTGTGTATTCTTCAGGGCGAATCTGACGAATAGCCTCAGCTGCTTTGGCTTGATTATGTTCCATCAAATAGTCAGCAAGACCATCAGAATAGAAATCCAAACGATCGACAGCCAAAAGGTAATTTAGCTTATTTAGTTGTTGCTGGTGCTCGGCAGTTAGACCTGCATGAGCGTAAGGGACGGCTCCCCCACCAGTAGCAATTAGAAAAGCAATTAACAGAGTATAGATCTTTCGCATAGTAAATCACCTCAGATACTTAACTATGCAAAACGTGGGAACAGCGATAAGTGATTGAAAAAAGGCCTTTTCTCAGAGTGAGAAAGGCCCTATTGCGTGATTTGTTACTCTGGTGGCAACAGATCAGACGTCTCAGAGTGAGACTATTCAGCAGTCCATTCTTTAAAACCAAGTTTCAAAGCGGCATCTAGATCTTTACGATCAATTTCATAGACGTTTGAAAATCCAGTCGGAGTTCCGCAAAGCTGAATTCTCATCATGCCGTCATTTTTATTTTCGCTCGAATAAACCTTAATACCTTTCAGGTCTTTCTCCATATCTGAGACAGAGATTTTTTTACCCTGACCACATTGAAGAGAACCATCTGGTTTGTGAACTTTCACACGGTCTGCAGAAGATGTTTTTTCCACGATCGCCGCTCCTGATTTATTTTCACGTTTGTTTTCGCCACAATTTGCATGCGAACAAGCTGTTAAAGCAAAACCCATCGCAAGCATTAAAGAAAGAAGTTTCATGTTGTCCTGCTCCTGCTACTCGATGAAATAGTCTTTTTTAACCCAGCCAGCGTTGATCGAATAAAGATTCGCTTCGCCGGAAATAAAGTACACACGATTGTTTTTCTCATCCACTTGGGGAGAAGAAAGAATACCGCGACCAGGTTCCATTTCGCCAAGTGCTTTACCTGTATTCATATCAAGGAACACCAAGCGACCTTGCGATTCACCGAAAGTCACAATGCCTTTAAAGACTTTAATTTGAGTCGGAATGCCTTCTTTTAACTTGTACGACCAAAGCTTTTCGCCATTCGCTTTCGCTAAGGCCTGAACTTCGCCAGTACTTGTAGGGTAGAAAAGTTTATCCCCAAATAAAGTGACGCCACTGTAACCACCGCCATCAATACGCCATACAACTTCACCTTTAGCCGCGGAAACGCAGTAAAGCTTGTCGTCATAACCAGAGATATAAATCAAATCACCATCAACCACCGGAGTCGCATCGATATCACGGAAGCGTTTGTTGCGATTCAGTTGTAATTCCCAGACCACATTCCCCGTCTTCGCATTCAGCGCGACCAAAGAACCGTCCGAGAAACCTACGTAAAGGTTGCCATCTTTAAGCGCCGCTTTGCTGCCGCCACGAATAGAGAACTGCGAAGTGTCCTGACGTGAATACAACCACAACTGTTTGCCAGTTGCTGCATCCAAAGCGTAAAACACGTTACTGCCAGACAAGAAGTAAACGACACCTTCATCAAGAAGGGGCTCTGACAAGTTTTCTGTTTTCGTAGGGAAAGTCCACTGCACGCGACCTGTGCTGGCTTCAACGGAATAGAAGTTGCCATCGCTTGCACCAAAGAACAAACGATCACGAATGATCGTTGCGCTTGGTTCAACACCATTAACAACTGGCAAACGCCATTTCAAATCACCGTTATCACGACTGTAAGCAGAGATACCATCAAGACCGTTACCTTGAATCACAAGGTCGCCCACCAAAAGTGGTGTCATACGGTTGATCTTACGGAAACCAAGATTTTCTTTTTCAGTTGTAGAACGAACCCATGCCGTTTTCACTTCAAAGGTTCTTTTATTATTGCGAGAGCTCCAGTTCTCCATTGTGGAGTTAAATGAAGAGCACCCGACTAAAGTTAACAACAAAGGCCAAAGAGTTTGAATTTTCATTCATACCTTCTTCTGCCCCAGCTCTAAGTGCCAGGGCTTTAAGACAAACTAAAGGCTCTTTTTAGCCTTCAACAAACGAAGATATTTGCTAGCTTCACGAACAGCCGCAACATCCGTAGGCGCTTCTGAATTTTCTTTCTTCGCTACTTCTGTGTAAAGTTGTTCTGCTTTTGCAGAGTCATTCATTGCTTCATAGCATAGACCCATACGAAGTTTCGCTTCATCGTGAGCAAATTGGAAAGCTTTTGAATCAGCGATCTTTTGGTAAGAATCAACTGCGGCTTTGCAATCACCTTTATCAGCTTGAACGTTACCTGTTTGCAGAAGGATCAAAGCACTTGTTGCATCTGACTTATTCAAACCTTTTTCAACTTTTTGCAAAGTCGCCAAAGCTTCTTCAGGTTTTTTGTATTCGATGTAGATCGCGCTTAGATTCAAAGCGGCCATTTGAGCAGCTTTTGTCTTAGGACCATCGTTGATCAAAGCTTCAAAGCCAGGAACTACAGTGCCGTAGTCTTTTTGTAGATCGCCAGTTGCTTTTTTAGAAGGATCAACAGCTGGAACTTTTTTATCTTTAGATTGAGCCGCCATCATCTCTGCACGAGAAGCTTCTTCAAAACCACGTTTTTTATCGTTGTAGGCTTTTTCAACAAGGAAGTATTTCTCTTGAACTTCAGTTTCTTTTTTCTCTGAAAGATAACCGCTGATAGAGATGCCACCACCGATAACAACGAAGATAGCAATTGCGCCAACAACTAGTTTTGAATGCGTTGTTGTCCAAACAAAGCCTTCGCGCAAAGTTTTTGTGACCTGATCTGGTGATTTCAAATCTTCTTTAGAAAGTTTCGTGCTCAAGATAATTCCTCGCTGTTAATAAATACTTACAAGCGACAATTGTTCTTTACTGCGCCGACCTTAGTCAAGAAAGCGCCTCACGAAACCAGAGATATTACGCACTGAGTTTATAAATAAAAAAGGCCAGCACGAAGCCAGCCTTTTTTATTACTTTTTCGCTATGAAAACGACTAGCGGTTGTGAACTTCACGCAATGTTGTAAATGCACGTGAAGACTTACCTGGATGGCGTTGTTTCAAGCGACCAATTGTGTTGATACGCTCTTCAGCCAAGCGGTCTGCCGCTGTGTGCGTACCGATATTGTCGCGTTTTGCGATTTCGTAAACTTTAAGGATATTGTCATAAACGCGTTTTGTTTTTTCAAACGCACGGTCTGGAGAGTAACCTTCAAGTTCAACGAATACGTTCATCAAACCACCGGCATTGATCACGTAATCTGGAGCGTACAAAATGCCCAATTCTTTCAATTGATCCCCGTGACGAGCTTCAGCCAATACGTTATTCGCGCCACCAGCGATCACTTTAGTTTTGAACTTCGTGATAGTTTGATCATTAACGATCGCACCCAAAGCACATGGAGCCAAGATGTCGCATTCTTGGAAAAGAATTTCGTCAGAAGAAACAGCTTTAGCACCCATTGTTTCAGAGATCTTTTTAGTGCGAGCCATGTCGATGTCCGCAACGATCACTTCAGCGCCTTCTTCTTTCAAGTATTTCACAAGGTTTGAACCTACGTTACCAAGACCTTGAACCGCGATGCGCAGACCTTTCAAAGAGTCTGTACCGAATTTCTCTTTAGCAGACGCTTTAATACCCATCAAAACACCGTGTGCAGTGTACGGAGATGGATCACCAGAACCACCGAAGTCCTTAGGGATACCAGTCACCCAAGGAGTTTCCATGTAGATGTGTTCCATATCTTGAACCGAAGTACCAACGTCTTCAGCCGTGATGTATTTACCATTCAAAGAGTTTACGAATTGACCAAAAGCACGGAACAAACCTTCAGATTTTTGTGTCTTAGGATCGCCGATGATAACAGCTTTACCGCCACCCAAGTTCAAACCTGAAGCCGCCGCTTTATAAGTCATACCTTTAGAAAGACGAAGAACGTCTACCAAAGCTTCATCTTCATTTTTATAGTTCCACATACGAGTGCCACCAAGTGCCGGACCTAGTGCCGTGTTGTGGATAGCGATGATGGCTTTCAAACCAACATGTGGATCGTTACAGAAAACGACTTGTTCATGATCACCATGCTTAGAGATGACTTCAAAAGTTCCCAAAGTAGACTCCTTCATCCTTGAATCAATTTTGATTCATTCAAGGCATTTTTGATTTATTGCGAGGAGATCATGGTTTGATTTGAGTAAAAAGACTAGCACTTACGCCCAGCACTAGGAGCACAGCAGTATTGCCTTAAAAAGATGCGATAAAAGACAGCGTAGGAAACCAAAATAAAACAGAGTCTTCACCAAAGAGGAACTCCTCGATGAAGACTTCGAAAAGCTAATTACATTTTTTCCGGAGCTGGCATACCCAGAACGGCCATACCATTTTTCAGAGTCAAACCCACAGCTTCAGCCAATGCCAAACGTGCTTCACGCACAGCAAGGTCTTTTTCCATACCGATTGGGCACTCATGATAGAAGACATTAAATTTCTTCGCCAACTCATACAAATACGTGCAGATAGCGGCAGGTTTAAAGTTTTCTGAAGCTTGCGCTACAGCCGTATTAAAGCCCGACAAAGATTGCATCAAATGCTTTTCACTTGCGTGAGTTAGCAACGACCAATCGATTTTCTGTGCAGCATTGCGCGCAAATTTTCTACCCAATGAAGAAATACGAGCGTGTGAGTATTGGATGAATGGGCCGGACTCGCCGTCTAGTTTTAACCATTCATTCATATCAAATACGATCTTCTTATTTGTATCTATGCGAAGCATACCGTAAAAGATTGCACCTTTTGCAACTTGGCTTGCCACAAGATTAATATCGTCTTGTGACCATTCGTTTTCATAACGAGCTAAGTAAGCTGTCTTAACGTGCGCTTCCATGTTGCGAACAAGATCATTCAAAGGAACGATGTTGCCTTTGCGCGAGCTCATCGCGCCATCTGGAAGTTCCACATAGTTGTATTGCAAGTGATAGCAGTTCTTCGCTTGCTCAAAGCCCAAGATTTCAAGCACGCGGAAAACTTGTTTAAAGTGCAATGCCTGACGCATATCCACGACATAAACTGATTTCTCAATTTGGCGGTCTTCAAATTTGTGTTTTGCCAACAACAAATCTTTTGTCGCATACAAACCCGTGCCGTCGGATTTTAAAAGCATACAGAAACCAAGATTTTCAGATTCTAAGTTGTAGCCGATAGCGCCATTTGATTTCTCTAGTTTTCCTTCAGCATAAAGTTGTTTCACCCATGCCGCAGACGGAGCATCCATCTCTGATTCGAAATACCATTCGTCAAATTCAACATCAGCCCACTTATAGACCGACTTCATCAGCTCAATCGACCACTCGCGAGTTTCTTTCCAAAGGTCATAGTACGGACCTTTTTCAGCTTCTAATTGTTTCAGAATCTCGGTCAATTCCGCGCGATTCAAATCTTCTTGAGGTGTGCCGTTTTGATCTTCCAAAAGAAGATTGGCTTTCGAATACATACTCCCCAACCATTCACCTTTTCCAGTCAACGGAGGTGGCTCTTGATTGTGCTTTTTCATGTACCACAAACACTTCGCAACGTGAGTTCCCATATCGCCAGGGAACGTAGAAGAAATAATCTCACGACCTGAATAACGAAGCATTCTAACCAAAGCGTCACCAAGGCACAGATTTCTCATGTGGCCGACGTGAAGTTCTTTGTGAGTATTTGGTTGCGAATACTCGATCATTGTTTTCGGTGATTTCTCTAAGATTTGTTTCTTAAAGTATGAACCATCTAAAACAGTTGAAATGACTTTTTCACCAAATGCTAAAGGCGAGAAAGTCAGATTCAAATACGGACCCGCAGCTTGCGCTTTAATTAAATGCGTATCTGTTTCGATATTTTGAGCGATTTCGCCAGAAATTTGCGGCGGACCTTTTTTAAGCGCTTTTGCGAGTGTAAAACAACCGAAAGCAAGATCACCCATCTCTGGATTTGGTGGTTCCACCAATGCTTTATAAATTTCTTCTTCAGAAAGTGACTGACCCATCTTTGTGATGGCAGCAGAGATTTTTTGAGTCGCTAAAAGGCGAATGACGTCGTGTTTTATCATGCAAATTTCCAAACTAAGAGCACAGCGGCCCACGCAATACTTAAAGAAAGAATGACTATACTCATCTTCTTATGAAAATTCAGGTCTTTTTTGAGCTTTGCAACTTCGCCGTGCAGTTCATTTTGCAAATCAAGCTGCAAAGCCTTTTGAAGCGCGTCGCGCTCATTTGAAACGTGCTCAATTTTTTGATGCAAGGAAGCCATTTCTTCCCGTCTTTTTTGGCGTTCCTGATCCAACTCCTGCAGAGCCTTTTGATGCAAAACTTGCGGGCTTTGATTGATAAAATATTGGGGAGTTAAACCCGGAATTTTCTCCTGCAAAACCGAAAACCATTGAAGCGCGCGCCAAATATGCGGGGGAGCTTCATCGCCCTGTCTTGTCCAACGAGTCCAAGCGCTTGGATCGACCATTAAAAGTTGCGCCATTTTTCTTTGTGAAAGACCAAGGTTCAAACGAACCGATTCCAAATCCCCCATTTGACGACGAATGACCGCAACTTGGGCTTCGTAATGCATTCGCATGGAGGTTTTTGAACGGGCATTTTCAGAAAAGAGGGGGTCGGTAGTCCCCTCAGGGGCCCCCGCTTGATCGTCGATTTCAAAAGAAGAGTCTTGAGGACTGATATCCCCTTTAAAGCCCTCGTTTGAAAGCGTCTTTGCATCCAATCCCAGACCAGACCTTAAATCCATGGTTCCCATAAAACCCCCTCTAGACCGTTGTATTTCACAATATTAGTATTGTGTTTTACATTGAAAGACGTTGCGAAATACAGATATACTTTAAAAGACCCCGAGTGAGAGTCAAGCTAAGTCATTGAAACCACGGAAGAATCCTTCCAGGGGTACCCAGATAAGGCCTTTTTCAAATCAGACTAAAGCTTATAGCCATAAGCTTTAGTGCTAAATATATGATATTATTGATGTTTATATGTGGTGACTTTGCAGTGTTGCCGCGTGATGCAGCGCAATATATATCAACGCATCGCAACTAAACAGAATTAATTTACCTATCAACACTTTGGATGCAATGCGTTACGCAAATCCACCTTGCCAGAGCACCCTAGACTTTTGAATGATATGTAAATGGCTACGGCATCTCGGTATTCTCTTAACAAGAACAAATATCTCCTCGCTCCGGAACAAGAACGTTTGCGAAAAATTCTCACGGATTTCCAAGACAAGGATCCACGCAATTGTTTGATTATGTGGGTGGCTTTGCGAACAGGCGCCCGCGCTCAAGAGGTTTTAAACCTTCAAAAAGCTGATCTGAATTCATATGACGAAAGCATTTTTATCCGGGGTTTGAAGAACTCGAACGACCGCGAGATCCCGATCCATTCCGACATTTTCGCGCGCCTTCATCGTTTTGCAGAGCAGCAATCAGGAACCAAGCTTTTCGATATTTCCTACAACCGTCTTTACCAGGTCTGGGAGATGTATCGTCCGGTCCCTAAAAAATTCCATTCTTTAAGACATACTTTTGCGATTGAGCTGTATCAGAAGACGAAAGATTTGCGCCTGGTTCAGGTGGCTCTGGGGCATCGAAACATCGCCAATACCATGGTTTATGCGGATTACGTGTATTCGCAGCAGGAATTGCGCAAACTGATTCTTTAAACGAAAAAAGGGCCCTCAATCAGGCCCTTTTAATAAGTCTATATATAATGATGAAAACTATTCGTCTGAAAGATGGATTTCGTTCGCCAAGCGCTCAAACTCTTGTTTTTGCGATGGAGCGTAATTCTTCTTTTCTTTCTTAAATGCCAAAAGATCTTTTCTTGTTGGAGCATTGTAAGAAGCCGATTCATTTTCAACGATTACGATGCGTTCGCGAGCTGTATCGCGGGCTTCGATGACGTTGTTTTTAACTTCAGAGTGAAGTTGATTCTGTTCCTTCATATTGTCTGCGATCATCGCATTGAAGTCAGAAACCTTCGCAAACCCCATAGCAGGAACCAGTGCGATAACTGTTACAAGTAATTGCTTTTTCATAATTCACTCCTCGTTAATGCCTTTTACTAAAGCAAGGGGAGTGCCACCCGCTCCCCGTTTAGATTGCTTCCCACGGAGCCCTGTTGATGATGCTGACGACAGCTGTCTAACAAGTATCTATCATTTCTTGTCTTGAGACGTTTTTACCCCTACTGTAATTGCGAAAGACGCCATTATTTCCGCAGACTTCGGCCACTTAAAGTCGTTCAAAAACGATGCAGAGAACAGAGTCGGCGCTTTTAAATATGGGCTAAATTGTCTCAGAATAGGACACTTTAAATGATTAAGACGTTGTTCCCGACATTCGTTTATTATGCTCCATTGAAGTCAAATGGACTCGTGCAGTTGAATAAAGAGATCAAAGTCGAAGCGAAGAAATTTTCTGAGATCGATGAAGAAGGTCAAGTTTGGTCGGCGAAAAACTATAAAGGTGGTTACACGTCTTATGGTTCGATCGCACAACTTCACCAAGTTTCAACGACATTCGAACTTTTAGAAAAAGACATCAACAAGCATGTTCGCAAATTCGTAAAACATCTGGAAATGGATATCGATCCGCGCGAATTAAAAATGTCTTCATGCTGGATCAACATCATGCCCAGCGACGTTCATCACAGCATGCACATACATCCGCTTTCTGTGATTAGCGGGACTTATTATGTACAAACACCGAAAAACTCTTCGGCAATTAAGTTTGAAGATCCGCGCTTGGATGCTTTCATGGCTTCACCTCCACGAAAACACGATGCCAAAGATCACAATCAAAGATTCTATTCTTTGCAGCCACAAGCTGGAAATGTAGTTTTGTTTGAAAGCTGGTTGCGCCACGAAGTTCCGCGCAACGATTCCAACGATGAACGCATTAGCATCAGTTTTAATTACGACTGGGTTTAAATGATGTCTTCTGCGGTTGCGATTCAAATCAAAAATCTTGCGAAAGACTTTAAAGGAGCTGGTTCAAAAAAATCAGTTTTTGTAGATTTGAATCTTGAGGTCGCAGAAGGATCTTTCACAACTATCCTTGGACCTTCGGGCTGTGGCAAATCGACTCTTTTAAGATTGATTGCGGGACTAGAAACTCCTTCAAGTGGCACAATTCAAACGGAATCCAAGAACTTATCGGTGGTCTTTCAAGAAGCAAATCTACTTCCTTGGAAAACTGTCTTAGAAAATATTCTGTTACCTTTTGAATTATTAAAATCTCAAGAAGACACTTCGAGCTTAAAACAAAAAGCCTTGGAAGCATTGAAGAAAGTAAAACTTGAAGCAGCTTCTGAACTATTTCCGCACCAACTTTCCGGGGGCATGAAAATGCGTGTCGCCTTAGCGCGCGCCTTAGTTACAAAACCAAAGTTGTTGTTACTAGACGAACCTTTTTCTTCGCTTGATGAAATCACACGCTTTGATTTGCAACAACAACTACGCGAATTGTGGGAATCAGAAAACCTGACAATCGTATTTGTGACTCACTCACTTCAAGAGGCCACGTTTCTTTCAGAACGAGTTATTATGTTAAACTCGCCAAGCGGAATAGTATTCGATCAAACCTTATCTCTTCCCAAAAAAAGAACGCTTGAACTAAGAACTTCTGAACCATTCAATCTAGTTTTAAAAACGTTAACGGCGGAGTTTCACCAATGAAACGTTTTATCCCGCCCGTAATTTTCTTTATTGTTATTTGCATCGCTCTGGAAATTTTAGTGCGTCAAGGTTGGATCGCACAGACGTTAATCCCAGCGCCATCTCAGATCATCGCAAGCTTTAAAGAATTGCATTCTGATTTCATCACGGCATTAAAAGAAACCACATTAAATACCATTGCGGGACTTATTTTAAGCATCGTCTTAGGTTCTTTGATCTCGTTTGCATTCTCTTTAAATGATCTTTTAAAGAAATCCATTCTGCCATTCGCGATCTTCTTTCAGACAGTGCCAATCATTGCGATTGCACCGTTATTGGTGATTTATTTCGGCTTTGGTTCACCCACTGTGATTGCTTCAAGCTTCATGGTTTCGGTTTTTCCGATCATTGCAAATACGCTGACGGGCCTTGAAAATATCAGTCCTTTACAAAAGGATCTCTTCAAAGTTTATCATGCAAACAAGTGGCAAATTCTGTTCAAATTACGTCTGCCAAATGCCTACGCTTCGATTTATTCAGGTATTAAGATCGCAATTGGATTGTCATTAATTGGCGCTGTAGCTGGTGAATTTGTCGCAGGTGGTGGCCTAGGCGCCATGATTGATTCAGCACGAACTCAACAACGCGTCGACATTGTCTTTGCAAGTTTACTGTTACTTTCATTGCTGGGCTTAGTACTTATCGGAATTTTAAATCTGATAAATCGTTTTTTGCTCACAAAAAGACCTTACGTCACAGGTGATTTATGAAATCTTTCATTCTTATTTTAGCGTCCTTGTTAAGCATTCAAACTTTCGCAACAACGATTGAAAATTCACCTAAAAAAGTACAGTTAGCACTGAATTGGAAAGCAGAACCTGAATTCGGGGGCTTTTATGCAGCACAATTGGAAGGTTACTTTAAGGCCCAGGGCTTAGACGTTGAAATCATTCAAGGTGGCTCAGGAACACCGACGGTGCAAATGCTCGCGAACAAGAAAGTCGACTTTGCTATCGTCAGTGCTGATGAAATTATTTTGTCGCAGGATCGCCAATCACCAAACGGATCGCAAAACAAAGTAAAAGCCTTGTTCGCGGTTTATCAAACTTCGCCATATATCATTATGTCACACAAAGAACGTGGTTTTAAAAACATCAAAGACGTGATGATGAACGACGGAACTTTATCCATTCAAGCGGGTCTTCCGTATTATCAATTCTTGGTGCAGAAATTCGGTAAACCTAAAGCGAAAGTCGTTCCTTATCTTGGCGGTGTCGCAAACTTTCTACAGGACAAAAACTTTTCGCAACAAGGTTTCCTGACGACGGAACCTCTATCAGCAGAAAAAGCCGGTGCGAAGGTGCAAAGTTTTTTGATCGCTGATGAAGGCTTTAATCCTTATCTTGTTGTTGTCGCAACTCGTGAAGACGTTTTAAAAACTCAGACTCCCCTTGTGCAAAAACTTTTGAAGGCAATCGCTCAGGGGTGGGAAAGTTATTTAAAAAATCCTGATAGTACGAATGCCTACATGGCGACTCTGAATAAAAGCCTGAGTCTTGAAACCTTCAAAGCGGCGGCAGAAATTCAAAAACCGCTGATTTTGGATAAAAATACCAAACTCGGGGCGATGTCAGAAGCTCGCTGGGCGCAGCTTTCAGAGCAATTGAAGTCCCTAGGACTGATTAAAGCGACACCCAAGGCCTCAGAGCTGTTTGAAGCTTTGTCCTATTAGATGCGAGGGGCCTTTCGGGCATTTCACTCTTGACCTGCCGCCCCATATCGAATAGAACTGACCTTCCGTTCGGAGATACCTATGAAAATCAATCTTGCTGATATTCCAGAAGAAGGCCGTTCGTTTGCTTGGAACACCCAAACAGGCGAAGTAAATGCTGTTTTAGCCGATCTTATTGGAAAGACGACATATTCTACTGAGTTCTTTATTAAACCGATCACGTCGCGTGATTTCGAGCTGACTGGCACTATTAAAACCACTCTTCCTGAACAGTGCTCACGTTGCGGTATCGATTTCGCGTTCCCTGTGAATGAGAAATTCCACGAAATCTTGATTCCAAAACAGAGCCAACCTCGTGGTGGTAAGTATTCAAAAGTGAATCATGTTAGTGACTTACCTGACAACGGTCCGGAATCAGTGGAATACGAGGGACAACACTTCGATATGGGTGAATACTTGCATGAAGTGGTCGCTCTTGCCGCGCCTTTTAATCCAGCAGGCCCAGAGAATGAAGATGGCGACTGCTCGATTTGCGAAATTCCTGTGAAAGGACGCAGTTTTAGCTACGACGAGGAAATGCCGGTTGAAAAACCCCAAAACCCGTTTGCGGCTTTAAAGAACATAAAGATCAATTAAAAATCTTGATTTTTGTTGTAGTTTAGATAGATTACCGATCTTCCATTTGAAATTATTAGCTTCGATTCGTCGAAGTGTACGTTAAAAGAGGTTAGAAATGCCAACTCCTAAGAAGAAAACATCTCGTTCAAAACGTGATATGCGCCGTTCACACGACGGTTTGTCTGCTCCAGCAGTAGCTGTTGAGAAAAAAACTGGTGAACTAGTTCGCCCACACCGCGCTTCTAAAGGTGCTGATGGTGCCTTGTACTACAAAGGCAAACAAATCAGCGCAGCGAAATAATTAAAGACAGGTATATTTCCATGGCAGGACAATATCGATCTCGAGTTGCAGGGATAGGCTCGTATCTTCCAGAGAAGGTTTTGACTAATCAAGACCTTGAGAAAATGGTTGAGACGAGCGATCAGTGGATTGTTGAACGCACAGGGATCGAACGTCGCCATATGGCTGCTGAAGGCGAAGCGACATCAGACCTTTGCCTTCACGCTTCTCAAAGAGCTCTTAAAGACGCCAATCTTACTGCAGAAGACATCGATATGATTATTGTCGGCACTGTGACAGGTGACCGCCAAATGCCTTCGACTGCTTGTTATTTACAAAGCAAGCTCGGCACTCGCAATATCATGGCTTTTGACTTGAATGCGGCTTGCTCTGGATTCCTTTACGGTGTTTCAATCGCCGACCAATTCATCCGCACAGGTGTTTACAAAAACATTCTTGTTGTCGGCGCTGAAGTCCTACATCGTTTCGTAAATTATAAAGATCGTGAAACTTGCATCTTGTTTGGTGACGGTTCGGGTGCGTGGGTGATTTCTCGCGCGAACGAAGGTGACTCAAACGTTATCGCAAGCACTCACATGCATGCTGATGGCGATCTTGCAGAACTTCTGACTGTGCCAGGTGGTGGCTCTATCATGCCGCAATCTGCACATGTGATCGAAAACAACCTTCAGTACGTGCAAATGAAAGGTCGCGAGATCTTTAAAAATGCTGTGCGCACGATGGCTCTTTGCTGCAAAGAAGCTCTTGAGCACAACAATACAACTCCAGAACAAATCGACTGGATTGTTCCGCATCAAGCCAACAAGCGCATTATTGAAGCTGTGGCTGATCAATTTAAATTCCCAATGGAGCGCGTGATTGTTTACCTTCATGAAACAGGTAATACATCTGCGGCCTCTATTCCCCTAGCCTTTGACTGGGCTGTTAAGAATGGAAAAATCAAACGAGGTCAAAACATCTTGTTAACTGCATTCGGTGCAGGTTTGACTTCTGGTTCAATTCTATTGAGGTACTAAAACATGTTTACACTTGTATTTCCAGGACAAGGAAGCCAGCAACCTGGCATGGGCCGTTTTTTGTTTGAAAACTTCAAAATCGCGCAAGAAACTTTCGAAGAAGGTTCTGAAGCTTTGAAACAAGACATGAAGAAACTGTGCTTTGAAGGTTCTGAAGCAGATCTTGCTTTGACTGAAAACACACAGCCGGCGCTGTTGTTGGTTTCAACAGCAACTCAACGTGTTTTGCGCAACGACTTCAACATCAAGGTTCAATCAGCAGCGGGTCACTCTATTGGTGAATACGCAGCTCTTGTTGCTGCTGATGTGATTCGTTTTGATCAAGCGATGCAAGCGGTTCGCACTCGTGGACAAGCTATGCAATCAGCAGTTCCTGTGGGTCAAGGTGGCATGGTCGCTGTTCTTGGTTTGGAGCCAGAACAAGTTGAAACTCTGTGCGCTTGGACAGTTAAAAATTCTGGCTTCGGTCCGTTGTCTGCGGCGAACTTCAATTCACCAGGACAAATTGTTATTTCGGGTTCAATGAAAGCGATCAACTGGTTAAAAGATAATTTCAAACCGGAAGCGATCTGGACGGAAGCTCCGAAACGCGCAAAGCTTATTCCATTGCAAGTGTCTGCCCCATTCCACTGCGAAATGATGAAGCCTGCTGAAGACACAATGAGAGTTGTGTTGACTGGTATGGAATTCAAGATGGCCGCGTTCCCGATCGTTCAAAACTTCCACGCGAAGTTCGAAACGGACGGCGCAAACCTTCGCGAAAATTTGATTCGCCAAGTTTCTGCACCGGTTCGTTGGACTCAAAGCATGGAGACATTAAAAGCTGCTGGTCACTCGCAAATCATCGAGTGCGGCGCGGGTAAAGTCCTTCAAGGCCTTCTGAAAAAGATCGACAGCGAATTCTTCAAAGTTATGACAACTTCGAGCATCGAAGATATTAAAACTATTGAGGAATTTTTGAAAGCTTCGAGTCATTAATTTTTCTTGAGCTTTATTCAGAGTTCGGTCAGAGTCTGGTCAGCACTTCATTTGGAAAATAGGTGCTGAAAACACACAGTTATTGTTTACTTAAAGGATTGCAAGGAATGAGCGGAAACTCTCTTCAAGGAAAGAAAATCGTTGTCACTGGCGGCAGCCGCGGAATCGGCGCAGCTATTGTGAAACTTCTTGCTGATGAAGGTGCACAGATCGCTTTCACTTACTCTTCTCGTGAAGAGGCAGCTCAACAAGTTGCGCACACTTTAAAGGGCGAAGGCCACTTCTATATCAAGATGGACGTTGCTAACGAACAGTCTGTAAATGAAGCGGTTGAACACATTCTTGAAAAATGGTCCGACGTTGACGGCGTTGTTAATAATGCTGGTATCACAAAAGACCAACTTCTTTTGCGCATGAAAGCGGAAGACTTCGACAGCGTTGTTGCTACAAATCTTCGTGGCACATTCCTGGTTACGAAAGCTTTCACGAAATCGATGATGAAAGCGCGCAAAGGCTCTATCGTAAATATCACATCGGTGATTGGCCAGACAGGTAATGCGGGTCAAGCAAACTATGCAGCTTCTAAGGCTGGCACAGTGGCTTTCGCAAAATCTGTGGCTTTGGAATTGGCTTCTAGAAATGTGCGCGTGAATAACGTAGCACCTGGTTATATCGCGACTGAAATGACAGACGTGTTGCCAGAAGAAGTAAAAGCAAAAATCCTTGAAAAAGTACCTTTGAATAAAATTGGCGAAGGTACTGATGTTGCTCAAGCAGTTCGCTTCTTACTCAGTGATGAATCTAAATATATCACTGGTCAGACACTTTCTGTGAATGGCGGCATGTTTATGGATTAGTCCCACCTCTGGTGGGACGTGATTACCGCGCGTTGGGCGCAATGGAATAAATTAGAATTAAGTTTTAAAAAGTCTCACACTCGGATTTGAGTGGCAGGACTTCCGGAATTTGAAAAATAGGATTAATGTTACCCAGGAGGATTTAAATGGCATTGCATCCAAAAGTGAAAGACATCATCGTAGAACAACTTGGCGTAGATCCAGAGAAAGTTAAGCCTGAAGCTTCTTTCATCGACGATCTAGGTGCAGACAGCCTTGATATCGTTGAACTAGTAATGGCTATGGAAGAAGAATTCGATCTTGAAATTCCAGACGAAGACGCTGAAAAGCTTAAAACTGTTCAAGACGTTGCTTCTTACCTAGAGAAAAAAGGTAAAGCGTAGTTTTTTATGAACTCCCGATTCGAACGTCCCTCTAAAATTCAAAGAAGAGTCGTTGTAACTGGCGTTGGCGCAGTCACTCCCCTTGGTAATAACCTTGAGGACAGCTGGGCTGCCGCTCTTCGTGGTCAATCTGGCATCGCCAAGATCACTAAGTTTGATACAACTGGCTTCGATGTGACTTTTGCCGGTGAAGTGAAAGGTTTTAATCCTGATCTTTACATCGAAAAAAAGGAACAGAAGAAGATGGACGAGTTCATTCACTTCTCAATCGCTGCTTCTAAAATGGCGGTTGAGATGGCGAAACTAGAACTTACTGAAGAAGTAAAAGAGACAACGGGAGTTATTATTGGTGTTGGTATCGGTGGTCTTGCGACAATCGAAGAAACATCAATCAAAATGAAAGAGAGAGGACCGGGTCGTATCAGTCCTTTCTTTATTCCAAGCGTGATCACAAACTTGGCCGCGGGTCAGGTTTCGATTGCTTTGGGATTAAAAGGGCCTAACTACTCTGTGACTTCGGCTTGTGCGTCTGGTGTTCACTCTATTGGTGATGCTGTTCGCTACATTCGTGAAGGTGTTGCAGACGTTATGCTTGCAGGTGGTGCTGAATCTACGGTGTGTGGACTTGCAGTGGGCGGTTTCGCTTCTATGCGTGCTCTATCAACTCGTAATGACGCCCCTGAAAAAGCCAGCCGTCCTTGGGATAAAGACCGTGATGGTTTTGTTCTTGGTGAAGGTGCGGCAGTTCTTGTTATCGAATCTTTGGAAAATGCTGTTAAACGTGGTGCAAACATTTTGTGTGAAATCACGGGCTATGGTGTTTCTTCTGATGCTTACCACATGACGTCTCCAGCTCCAGAAGGTGCTGGTGGTTATGCAGCTATGAAAATGGCTGTGAAAGATGCTGGTATCAAAGCTTCTGAAATCAATTACGTGAACGCGCACGGCACAAGCACGCCAGTTGGTGATGGTCTTGAATCTTTCGCGATTAAAAAATTGATGGGCGATCACGCGAAAGACGTTTGGGTTTCTTCAACGAAATCTATGACAGGTCATGCGTTGGGTGCTGCAGGCGCTATTGAATCTGCTTTCTGTGTGATGGCAATTCGCGATCAAATCGTACCTCCGACAATCAACTTGGAAAATCCAAGTGAAGATTGCGACCTTGATTATGTTCCAAACGAGGCTCGTAAAGGTAAGATCAATCACGTCTTGAATAACAGCTTTGGTTTCGGTGGAACCAACGCTTGTATGATCTTCTCTAAATACACGGAATAATTCTATGCAAGTTCAAGTCGGATGTGATCACGCAGGCTTAGATCTTAAACTGAAAGTGATGGCTGCATTGCCAGAGCTAAATTGGAAAGATCAGGGCACTTTTACTGCGGATTCTGTCGACTATCCGGACTATGCTGACAAAGTCTGCAAAGAAATCACAGCCGTTGAATTGCAAAATCAAAAAAATAACATCGTGGATCCTTTGCAGGGTCCAGTGATGGGTGTTTTGATTTGTGGCTCTGGCCAAGGCATGGCGATTCGTGCGAATCGTTATCCGCAAGTGCGTGCGGCTCTTTGTTGGAATGAAGACATCGCAAAGCTTTCGCGTGAACACAACAACGCAAATATTTTAGTTTTGTCAGCGCGATTCACATCTCCTGATCTTGCCGTAAAAATGATTAAAGAGTTCTTTAAGACGCCATTCGAAGGCGGCCGTCACCAAAGACGTGTAGAAAAACTCTCTGCCAACACGGGTTGTTGAGACTTTTAAATTCCGTCCATTCCGGTGATACTTGTCATAAGAGGTAAATCTTATGCATTCGACATCATCAACTTTAGCACAAATCGATCCCGAAGTTTCCGCAGCCATTGCCAAAGAATCTGAACGTCAACAGTTCGGTTTGGAAATGATCGCTTCTGAAAACTACACTTCTAAAGCTGTGATGGAAGCACAAGGTTCTATCCTGACAAACAAATACGCTGAAGGTTATCCCGGCAAACGCTATTACGGCGGTTGCGTGAATGTCGACACTGTCGAAAGTCTTGCGATTGAACGTGCGAAGAAACTATTCGCCATGCAATACGCAAACGTGCAACCGCACTCTGGTTCACAAGCGAACATGGGTGTTTACTTAGCGGCTTGCAAAGCGGGCGACACGATCTTAGGTATGGATTTGTCTCACGGTGGGCACTTGACTCACGGTTCACCAGTGAATTTCAGCGGTATGCTTTTCAAAGCGGCTTCTTACAAACTAGATCCTGAAACGGGTCGTATTAACTACGATACAATTCGTGCTGTTGCGAAAGAAGTTCAGCCGAAACTTTTGATCGCGGGTTATTCGGCGTACCCTCGTACTTTGGATTTTGCGAAGTTTAAAGAAATCGCAGATGAAGTTGGTGCGCAATTACTTGTCGACATGGCTCACTTTGCAGGATTGGTCGCAACAGGTCACCACCCGTCTCCGGCTGAATACGCTGATTATGTCACAACGACGACTCACAAAACTTTACGTGGTCCGCGTGGTGGTATGATTCTGACGAACTCAGAAGAAAAAGCGAAGATCATGAATTCAAGAATCTTCCCTGGCATTCAAGGTGGGCCTCTTGAACATGTGATTGCTGGTAAAGCAGTTGCCTTTAAAGAAGCTCTACAACCTGAATTCAAAAAATACAGCGAAATGGTCATTCAAAATGCGAAAGCGTTGGCTGACGAAATGCTGTCGCAAGGTTTCAAACTTGTGACAGGTGGCACAGACAACCACTTGATCCTTGTTGATTTAAGTGATCGCGAGATCACAGGTAAGCTCGCTGAAAACTCTTTGGATGAAGCCGGCATCACTGTGAATAAAAACACGGTACCAAATGAAAAACGTTCGCCGTTTGTGACAAGTGGCGTGCGTATTGGAACTCCTGCTTTAACAACTCGTGGAATGGGTCCGGCAGAGATGAAGCAAATCGCGAAATGGATCTCGCAAGTATTGAACAATGCTGAAGATGCTTCGGTGAAAAATCGCGTGCATGAAGAAGTAAAACAACTCTGCAAGCAGTTCCCTATCTACTAAACATCGCCTGGACCTGAATGTCGCATCCCAAGCGGCATTGCGGGCGGATTAAGACTCACTCATTTGACAGAATTTGAGACGACTCGCTCTATATCAGAGCGAGTTTTTTTATTTAAAGCGCTACCTTTAATCTAAAAACTCATTGGCATTGGACTCTTGTACCGAAACATTAATGCTGTTTTTTTGCTCAATTCTCATTCGAGAGTGACCGATAAGAATCTTTTAGGCACTTTCACTAAATGATTCAACGGCTTAAGAGGATTTTATGCTTTGGATTCGAGGCCTTCTGCGCTATAGTTACCGAATGACACCAGGATGGAAGCAGCTAGTTAAAACAGCAGGATGCATGTGTATTACAGGAACGTTAATTTCCTGTTCAACTTTTACTTCACCAGTTTCTTCATCAAATTTCCAAACTGCAGGTTCTGATGCGGGCGAAAAGAAGGTCGTACAAGTTCGTACGGCAGCTTCTGATCAACCTTTGACGATCCTTCAAGACGTGACATTTGATTGGCCAGTAGATAGCGCGCGTATGACTCGTGGCTTTTTACCCAAGAAGAAAAGACCTCATTTGGGAATCGATCTTGCGGCTCCTAAAGGCACACCGATCTTAGCCTCTCAGGCAGGCGTTGTGATCTATGCAGGTCGTGAGTTCCGTGGTTACGGAAAAATGGTACTGATCGAGTCTGGCGAAGGCTGGGCGACTTTGTACGCTCACTTCGATAAGATTCTGGTTTCAGAAGGCCAGAAAGTTCGCAAAGGCGAAGTTATCGGCGCCATGGGACGAACTGGAAGAGCAACGGGCGTTCATCTCCACTTCGAGATCCGACACAACCGCGGCCCGATCGATCCACTTCCCCTACTACCTCATACAGCAACAGCACAAAACTAACGCGACAGAGTCGTAAAAAAGAAGCAGGCACCCATAAGGTGCCTTTTCTTTTACGGGTGTCTGTCGTTATTTTAGTAACGCAGTGTAGACCCAAATAAACGACTGACACCATCAGTTTTGGGCATAAAAAAAGGCGACTTTTTGAGTCGCCTTTTTCGTTTTAGTTCGCCTTGTAAGACTAACTGATTAGAACAAGTTGATGTTCGTAGAAAGAGCTACGTTTGTTCTGTCAGCACGGATGTCTTTTGGAGTGAACTGGATGTTTGGATACAAGTAGATATCACGAGTTACAGAGATACCAACACCAACTGATTGGTATGGTTCACGTTGTTTCCAGTCTTGAGTGTTGTTGAATTCATTTTTGTAGTGAATGAATTGGAAGTAACCGAATACTGTACGCAAAGACAATGTGTCGTTGATAGTGTACTCAGCGAATGGGAACAAACCGAAGCCCATATCATCACGCATGATAGCGCCTGATTGAAGGTACGGAAGATATTCGTCTTTAGCATCCCCGTTGTAGAACGTGTAATCGAACGCTACGTTCACACCGCCAGAGAAGTTAGAAGCGCCGAAATCAGCAAGGAAAGTTTGGCTCAGTGCCAAGTTACCGAATGATTTCAAGTCAGCTGAATCTGAATCTGTGAAGTGAGAGTAAGTGATGTCAGAAACTTGTTGCATGCCCCAAGCTTTGTAACCACGGCTCCAGTCCAAGAACGGAGTAGAAACTTGGTAACGAGATACAGTTTCACCTTGTGATTTTGCACGAGGATCTTGAACTGGCTTAGTGATATCGCCATGGAATGGATCCATAATAGTGATACCAGTACCTGCAGACAAATTGTCTTTTTCAGTCAAACGGTAGTTAACACCTACGTTACCAGAGATAACTGCAAGAGTTTCTACGCTTGCACCAGCGCGGTAGTTAGGACGGATAGCATCGAATGGTTTTTCAACTGAACCACCGTTGAAACCGAAGTCAGATTTGAATGACCAACGAGATTTAGAACCCAATTGTGCACGAAGACGCGCATTTGTGATTTCATCGTCGATGTCTTTTACTTGTTCGTCTTTTTTCTGAACGTCAGTAACTTTCACAGTTGATGAGTTTGCAGTTTGAGAAGCCTCTTTTTTTTCTTCTGCGTGTGCAAAAGAAGATACCAAGGACCCCGCCAAAATCAGTGATACTAGAACTTGTTTTTTCACTGTTTTCCCTTTCGTTTGTTGTACCTTAAATGGTTATTATGTTTCTTACTTAAAACTTTAATTAAACTTCTAACTCTGCCGAAGCTTCGTGAAGTTAAGTACTTCCTTCAACCTACCGACAAAAATGCTCCCAAAATGGAGCCACTATCCGATAAAGCAAGTAAGGTGCCAGAACTTTGGTCCCGTTTCAACACCAATTCTTAACGATTTCCTAAATTAATCCCGCATTTAACGAAAGTCGTTGCTTAATTTTAAGGCAGCAACCCAACTTCAATTTACCGCGTTGAGGTCGCCTCAAGTTCACGGAACACCCTGAAGTTATTACTCAGTAGATGACCTGCAACCCTACATATTGTGGGCACTTCCGGCGATTTGCATAATGGAACGAAGGAGGATCTATGGCACATCAGAATGGAGCACTCTATCAAGAACGCGAGTTCTTACATGAGGTAGGAAGCTCATTGAATGCCGCGCTGTTTATTGTGGATCGTTTGACCGAAGAAATTAAAGAAGAGGAAGGTCGTTTAGAAATAGATGTGGAGACAGAAAAGCTCTTTCATCATCTTGCGACTTACTTAAATAAAATAGATCTCATGGTGAAATCGCGCCGCACACATCTTTCTGAATTGCTGGATGAAGAACTCCGAATTGAAAGAGCGCGCCGAAAAAGTTCTAACACAACTGCGACACCCTAAAAAAGAAGGGAGCCGTCAGCTCCCTTGTGCAGAGTCATTATTTCCTTCAGTGGAATCAATGATCTCGTTCGAGATATTGGACCCTGCGCACAAGTAAAGTATCGCTCTGCGCACACAAGAAGACAAGAGGAGTGGGAAAATGCGAAACCTTGGTCTTGTGCTCTCCGGTGGAGGAGCCCGTGCTTCTTACCAGGCTGGTGTGTTATCTGCCATTGGAGAAGTCTGTTCGAAATTAAAAATTGAACATCCTTTTCAAATTTACTCAGGTGTGAGTGCGGGGGCGATCAACGCTTGTGTTCTGACATCTCATTCAGGAAATTTTACCGAAGCGTGCACCCATCTTATTGATCTCTGGAAAGACATCAAATCCGAAGAGGTTTTCGTGAGCAATCCGATTTCACTCACGCACGAAGGGATTCGTTGGTTGATGGAACTTTCGATGGGTGGGATGAAAAAATCAACTCCTGGAAAAGCACTTCTGGACACGTCTCCCCTGCGCAAACTTATTCAAGAGCATTGTATCTTTCCAAATATTGAAAAGAATTTGCAGAGCGGTCACATGGATGCGCTTGCGGTGACAGCGCTTGATTATTTCAACACCAGCTCTGTGACGTTCGTTCAAGGCATTAAAGACATCACTCCATGGCAGCGTGTGCGCCGTCGCAGTGTTCACGAAAAAATCACGGTCGATCATTTAATGGCATCATCATCGATTCCAATTTTATTTCCACCGATAGAACTTGAGCATGGCTATTTCGGCGATGGCAGTATTCGCAATTTAAGTCCGTGCGCGCCTGCTATCTATTTGGGTGCGGAGAAAATTTTAGCAATCGGTGTGCGCACCAAAAGAGATCTTTGTTATTCGCAAAACGCAAACGCCAATCTGGAAGCTCCCACGGCGGCGCGGATTCTGAGCGTACTACTTAACGCCGTCATGGCCGATAGTATCGAGCTTGATATGGAGCGCATCGAACGCATCAATGCCGATATGGATAAAATTTTAGAAGAAGAACGCAAGAAACTGACGGTCAGGAAAGTCGAAGCTTTGTGGATTTCTCCGTCGCAGGATCTTTCCACATTAGCGGCGAATCGTTCTAATGATTTGCCGAAAATGATTCGCTACTTTATGCGCGGCTTAGGATCTCTTGATGAAGCCGCAGAAATCACAAGCTTTCTTCTTTTCGAAAAATCGTACTGTGAAAAGTTGATCGAACTTGGTTACAACGATGGTCTTGCTCAAAAAGACCACATCGAAAAATTTCTAACGGACTAAAAAGTCCGCTAGATTTCGACTTGAATACCCACTTCGATCACTTGGTTTGGCGGAATGCGGAAGAAGGCTGTCGGGCGTTGCGCGTTTTTCGACATCACCGCAAACAAACGTTCACGCCAGTGTGACATTCCCGGCTCGCCCGCTTTAGATGGGCCTGGAACCGCGATGATTGTTTCACGACCCAACACAAATGTTGTTTCATTCACATTGAAGTTGATATCGCGCTGGCGACACGCCTCTAAGATATGTTTCATCTTCGGAGTTTCCATGAAGCCGTAGTACGCAAGGATACGATAGAAGTTTGGAATCACTTCTTGAATCGAAATGCGTTCCTTCTTGCTTACGAATGGAACTTCACGCGTTTGAATTGTTAACACCGCGATACGCTGATGCAGAACGCGATTGTGTTTTAAGTTATGCAATAACGGAGGCGGCACACCCCAAGGATCCCCTGACATGAAGATCGCGGTTCCCGGAACACGCAACGGTGGTTCGCGCAGAATCTTTTGACAGAATTCTTCAACCGGCATTGAGCGTTCTTTCAAACGACGGAACAAAACCTGACGACCTTTTTGCCATGTTGTCATCAGCAAATAAATCACAGCACCAATTAACAAAGCAACCCAACCACCGTGAGGAACTTTGTGAATATTGGCAGCAAAGAACGCTGTATCCATGATCAAGAACGCACCGAAAATTCCGGCAGCCTTCATGAAACTCCAATTCCATTTTTGACGAGCGACTTCGTAAGCTAAGATCGTGGTGATGATCATCGTACCCGTCACCGCAATACCGTAAGCTGCCGCCAAATTGCTTGAAGTTTTAAATGTCAGAACCAACCAAATGACACCGATGAACAACGACCAGTTCACGGCTGGAATATAGATCTGACCAATTTCCTGGCTGGATGTATGGATGATTGAAATACGTGGGCAGAAACCCAATTGAATCGCCTGACGTGTGATCGAGAACACACCCGTGATCAATGCTTGAGAGGCAATAACAGTCGCCAACGTCGATAAAATGACCATCGGAAACACAGCCCATTTCGGAGCCAGCATATAAAAGGGATTTGAGATCGCTTCAGGATTACTCAAAAGCATCGCACCTTGACCGAAGTAATTCAGTACCAACGCTGGAAGAGCGATAAAGAACCACGCCAAACGAATCGGACGTTTACCAAAGTGACCCATGTCTGCGTAAAGAGCCTCACCCCCAGTAACAACTAGGAACACAGAACCCAAAACTAAGAAACCATGAAGTCCGTTATTATAGAAGAACTCAAGAGCATGATGTGGCATCAACGCTTCAAAGATATGCGGATTCAAAGTGATACCGTGAATACCAAGTGCTGCAAGAGTGAAGAACCAAATCAAAAGAATCGGACCAAAGATAACACCGATGCGACCCGTTCCGTATTTCTGCATCAAGAACAACGCATTCATGATGAAGATCGTAAGTGGAATGATAAACGGATCAAATTGCGGAGCAACGATCGTCAAACCTTCCATCGCAGACAAGACCGAGATCGCAGGGGTAATAACACCATCACCATATAAAAGTGCCGCACCGAAAAGTCCCAGGATCGTCATGATCCACCGACGATTGGTCACGTCTTTGGTGTGTTGACTGCGCACCGCCAGTGCCATCAGCGACAGGATACCACCCTCGCCTTTATTATCTGCGCGCATGACGAAAACCATGTACTTGATAGTAATGACGATGAAAAGCGTCCAAAAGATCAGGGATAGAATGCCGATGACGTTTTCAGGAGTCGCAGCGATGCCGTACTCTCCGAAACATTCGCGCAACGAGTACAGAGGACTCGTACCGATATCACCGAACACAACGCCTAAAGCCCCCAAAGAGAGCATCAATAAATTCTTATTCTTACTGTGACCAGCGGCCTGTTCGATAACCTAGACTCCGTTAAAATTTTGCGCGTAAGACTTAAGTTTAGGTAAGTTGCAGATAAATGTCAGCTTTAGACCAGAGAGCATGACGCAGACCTCCACATTACAGTCTGTTCAGTTGCAATCTTCTTCAGCACTTTGAGACAATGAATGAAGTGACTTGGGGTGTAAACTTATGTTTCGTTCCGCTTTTTTTCATTCTAAATGGCTTTTAGCAGCCCTCTTGATCATTGGTTTGATCTATTTTGAGGGCCGCTTGAATTCACAGACTGTGACAGACAACCGCAATCCTGCGGCAGCTAGCTCTTCTTCGACGCCATAAACGAATTGGCATCAAGTTGAGCAACAGAAAGAGCCTCTGTAAAACGACGGAAGTTCTTCGCTTGCTGAACCAGCAACGTCTTAATGTTCTCGTCAGTGATCTGACCATCGGCACCGATGGCCTTGTGACTTGTCATAATAAAGACGCGCTCTGGGAAGATGAAAGCATTTCTGTATCCAAAAATCTGCTGCAGGTGTTCGACTGGACGTAGACCGCCAAACATGCCAGCACTTAAACCAACAAAACAAACAGGGCGATACTCGAAAGACTCTGGGAACTTCAAGTGATCGATGAAGTACTTCAGAACGCCTGGCATAGAGCCATTGTATTCTGGGCAAATCACGATCAAACCTTCGCTGCTCATGATTTTTTCCACGTAAGGGCGAAGTCCATCTCTTTCATGAGCCTGACCGTAGTGAGGACCCGTATGAAGATGACTCTTCACTTCGACAAGATCGATGATCTCAATCTTTTCACCCAAGTTTTTATAAATATCTTGAATGTATTTTGCGACTTTCATGGTGTTTGAACCTGGGCGGTCCGTTCCTGCGATGATGTACTTCATTTCTAAATCTCCTAGACAAAGACCCTTCAATTTCGGTCTAATGAATAGATAACATCTCAGGAGCACATTTGTGAACTTAAAGATATGGTTCATCCTCAATGAGGGCCAGGTTGCCGGACCTTACTCGCCGGAAGAAGTCGATTCTAAAATCGGCAGCATGCCAGATGCGCAAATTTGGGGACGTGGTCACAGCGAATGGATGTCTCCGGGAAAATGGCGACAAACACTGAAAGACTTCGCACCAGCCAAAGCTGATGTCGATTCACAGCCTTTATGGCGTATTCGTATCGACAACTCTGAAAAAGAACCGATGAAGTATTCTGATTTGGTGGCTTACCTTAAAAACATCAAGGACTTCTCGAGCGTTGATTTGAATTTCCAAAATTCAGGCTGGAAAGAAATCTTTAGCTTTCAAAAAGTTGTCGATGATCTTGAAATCAGCCGCAGATCTCACCCCCGCGTTCCAATTGTGGGCACTTTAGTCTGTGAGACGACGAAGGGTGATTTATCGTGCCGTGTGATTTCTATCAGTGAAGGCGGTTTGGGAATTAACGACGCGCAGACATTGCAAATTGGCGAGCGCTTCCCCGCAGTCCTTACAAGTCCCAATCTTTATGTCACGGTGAATGCGACGTGCGAGGTGGTTTACGTCGGCGCTGATGGTTATGCAGGCTTGCGTTTTGTCGGCCTTCCTGAAGAATTCAAAAGTTCAATCATTGAATACGTTAATAAGTTCGCAACAGTTTAACTGTTAAGAGTCAGACAGACCTCGACCTGCTTTCATGATTTTATATGTCATGCATTTCAGCTCGAGGTTTTGTTTTATTCAGCACGTTCTGTGGGTAGGAATTTTACTCTCTACCATAAACGCGTCCGCCGCTGATTCCGAATGGAGTTTCGGAGCTGATCTACAACTGAGCGATATGTACTTCCCCCAAGAGTACGGCACAGATACCAATTCCAATTTATTCAAACTTGAATTTGATCCGATCATTAAATGGAAGCATGGTGATCATTGGCGTTTTTATTTTCGGCCTACATTCATTGCAAATCCCGATAATAAATCCGAAGTCGAACGCTATTATTTCGATCCCACAGAAGCTTATCTAAAATTTCAAAAGAATACGGCCGCTGTTCAAGTGGGCTTTAATTTAGTCACCTGGGGAGTCACTGACGGCTATAATCCCGTGGATCTTGTAAATACCAAACAAGTCTTCGATCCATTGAAGACCAAAAAAATGGGGGCGCTGTCGATCCTTGTTTCTGAATCCATGCCGTGGTTCGATTACGATTTCATTTACATTCCCCGAGCCCGCAAACCAATTTTACCTGGAGAAAACAGTCGCTGGTTGCCACGTGAAGTTTTCGTGCCGCAAGTGCCGGACAATAACATCGTCCTATTATTGCCCAACGACCTTCGTTATCACTATGGCGACCGCGACACTTTGAATTCTGCATTTGATAATAACTTTGGCCTGCGGGTTCAAAAAACGATTTCTATTTTTGACTTTAGTTTAAGTGGCTACGATGGAACAGCACAGTTTCCAGTGATCGAACCCGTTGTGACTGGAACGATTGTGCAGGTTTCCCCTAAAACCGTGATTCAGGTGAATCCCGATGTGACCTTGAACGCCAAGGACTATCGCATTCGCCAAGGTGGCTTCAGCATGGTCAGTCATCAATGGGACTTTTTATTTAAATTGGAATCAAGCTACAGCCAAAGCCAAGGGGATTATATCAATCTGCCAGGGTGGATTAATGAAAACGTTGTGGGCTTAGAAAAAACCTTCAATATCCCCGATGGAAATTTTATCGGTATCCTTCAGTATTCGTTCTTACATACAGAAAAAAACAATGATTCAAACATCTCGATCACGGAAATCTTTCGTCGTGCATGGATGTTAGGTGGAAGAATTTCTTGGCGTGAAGTCTGGAGCGGATCTTTGCTGGGATTGTACGATTCAGTTCATGGAAGCCATTTTGAGCAAATCAATATCTCTCGGCGACTGTTTGATGTTTGGACTTTAAATTTTGAAGCAGATTTTATTTCGGGTACAAGTGAAAATCCGCTGGGTCTTTATAATAAGAACGACTCAGTGACATTATCACTCAGTCGTTCCTTTTAGATTTCTATTTATGAATTACGGAGCTAACTGCAACAACAAATCTGAATTAGAAAGTGTGGCTGCTTTATTTACTTTTAAAGATAAGCCCGTTGTTAATGGGATTGCTGGCAAGGTCACTGTTGTACTTTGACCGTCGATCGCATCAAGAATACGTCCTTGAATTGTCGAAGCCCCGAAACGTTGCGACGGACCAAATTTATTCACATACGACGAATCCCATTGGTACTTCAAAGTCATATCCGTATTAGCGAACGTTGCTTTCAAGGCACTGTTCGCTACCGACATCGTCACTTTACTTGCAAACGGAATTGTAAAATTCATGAATGGCACATAATTACCGTTATTCGGAGCTTGCATCTTTGTCAGCAGATTCAGATTCACCTGATATTGCAAACCGCTGCCCGTGATTTTGGGATCTTTATTTGAATAGACGTCAAACAAGAATTTCGCGGACTTTGAATAGTTCATAAGCTCTGGCCATACGAAGAATTGCGAAAAACGTGAATTCATCAAACTTGAAAAACCCGGCAACTGTGCTGATGTCAGGCGGTGAACCCAGGTGTTGGCAGCATATGCTTTAGCCATGACTTCTTTTGCAAAAGTCCCCGGCAAACGAATCAACGCCGAACTGCCCAAAGTATAATTGGCATCTTTCGTACTTAAAGCTAACGACGTCACATCCGTGGAGTCAATGCGCGTGAACTCCACCGTCACGTGCCCTTTGGCGATCATTTTGTCAGCCTGGGAATCATCGAAGCTATCAATTGTCATTGAAGTTTTAACGTCACTGCGTGAACTGACTAATTCGCGCGCTGTCGCAAGATCAATGCTAAATTTTCCAAGATAGTCCTTCACGTAAGAAACAATCAATTCTTTACGGGGATCTACAAAGCTTGCTGAATCCGCAGAGATTTTTTGAAGTTGCTGATTGACGAGATCTGCAAAGCCTTCAGCACCTGTGCATGAAAAGCTCTGCGCTACCCACGCATCTGGTTGCCATGATAAAGCCACGTCATTCACCTGAGCCGCAACTTGGGAACTTGCAACCGCTGGCTTCAGCGAAATAGCAAAGGTCCCTGCCCCCGCCTTCATATTAAGGACGACGTTATTACATTCCGCTTTTAAATCGAAGCGACCTGTAATACCACCCACAGTTTGTTCAACTGTTTGGTTGACGGAAATCTTTCCAATCGTCATTTGCGCTTGTAAATCAGAAGATGTTAGCTCGAGCAAAGTCTGGCTTTGGCCATTTTGCAAAGCGGGTTTCTTTAACTGCGTGGCTAATGCGAGTTTAATACCATCTAAGTGAACTTGAATGGTGTTGCCACTTTGCGAAGTTTCAACAATTTGATCAGGAAATTGCCAATTTGCCGAGAATTTCTGAGATGCGAGACTTTTCCATTTCTGCTCAATCAGATTTTGCTGAAATGTTTTAGGCAAAACAAGTTCGAATTCTGAATCAATCTTTGCGCCCGCAAATGCTTTCCCCGAGCAGAAAGCAGCTAAGCACATCATAAATATTTTAGTCGTGGTTTTATTAATCATGGGATTAAGTTACGGTGTCTTGCTAGAAATCTAAAGATACTTTTTGCAAAAGGTCTAAAAGAGAACACAATTTTTCTTGAGAACTTTTAGTTCGGATGCATTCTCATTTTCCGCTCTAGAAAAAGGTCTACCAGTGAAAACTTTTTTTACTTTTTCCATCAGAATTCAAACTTGCATGCTTTAAGATAAACACTCTTGCAGAATTTCGTATTCAGATTTTTTTGTTCAGTAAGTATTCAGTTTTCAGCACATTATAGTCGTAAAAAAATCCGACCGATATCGGACTGCTATAACTTTTCGCGAAGAGGACTGACTGATGAGAGGAATGCTTAGACGTATATCGACAAGGACATTAGCTATATCGTCGCTTGCCGCGGTGATACTGTTAACTCTTTTAAGTCTATTTGCGCTACCGCGTTTGCAAACTCAATACAGTCTGAAACAGTTTCTTCCTAAAGATAATCCCCTTTTAAAAGAAGACGAAAAATCTCGCCAAGCATTTCAACTTTCTGAAGTTCAACCCTTCGTTATCACCGCTCAGGTTGCAGAAACAAATGACTGGTTTGATAAGTCACGTATTGACGCTTTAGCACGCTTGACGGATCTGCTGGCTCACTTTCCTGGAGTTAAAAACACATTAAGTCTGGCAACGGTTCAAGGCGCAATCAATAGCGACCAGGGCTTAAGCGTCGGACCCTTATTAAAAAGCCTGCCGACGGATAAATGGAAATCTGAGAGTTTAAGCAATCCCCTGATCTCCCCGACTTTGATCTCTAAAGATGGGAAGACTGCTTCGATCATCGTTAATATTCAGCTGCTTAATAATCATGACCTTAAAGACTTACGCCAAAACCTTGAAGTGACGGCGCAAGCCTCTATGCCTTTTGCAAAAATTCAAATTGGCGGCACACCAGCTGTTCAGACTGACGTTGGAGCTTTATTGCAATCTGAAATTCGCAACTTCGTCGTTCTGGGCGTTATTGCTTGCTTCATCGTTTTAGGTTTGATCTTTGCGAATTGGTCTCCGCTGATTATTTCCTTTATTGTTATTGTGTGCGCGAACATTTTGGTTTTGGCTATTATGGCCTTAGCAGGATTTCCGTTTTCAATTCTTTCTAGCACCATTCCGATTTTAACGACGGTCGATGTCGTGTCACTCTGTATTCACACGCTGTTAAGGTATGCGGAAGAAAAAAAGGCTGCCCCCCTTAAATCTCATGAAGAGATCGTGCGCATCACAATACGCGCGATCATCAAGCCCAACTTGATTGCTTCCACGACGACGATGATTGGCTTCCTTAGTTTACTGACAACCAATGTTCCATTGATTCGTGATTATGGTGTGACGGCAGCTTTATCGATTACTGTCGGTTGGGTTGTCACAACGGCATTGCTGTTGCCTTTAATGTTATTCTTGCGTGGTGCGAAGGCACGCGAATGGGCCTGGAGCAAAGCGCGTTGGGGTCTTTACCTATTCCGTCGTAGCGGCGTTTGGACTTTGGCCATTTTATTTGTGTCATTGGGTTTAGCTTTAAAAGGTCAAAGCCTGTCATGGTCTGCGCGTCTGTTTGATGACCTGCCTGGAAATCATCAAGTGCGTCTTTCAACAGAAACGATCGATAAAAAATTGGGCGGCATGATTCCTGTCGATATTGAAATTGAAGGCCAACAAGATGCGTGGAATGAACCGCGCCTTATTGAAAATCTGGATACTTTACTGACGGACATTCGCCAAACACCGGGTGTTGGCAGTGTCGTGGGTCTACCGGATTTAGTCGCGGCCGCAAATATCAATCACTTACGTTTGCCGGCAAGTCGCGGTTCGACGGCTGAAATTTTCTTTTTATATTCATTATCCAGTGAAAGCCCTTTAAAGAATTTCTTAAATGCCAACAGTTCGCGCACGCGTATTTCTGTTCGCACCCAAGACTTACCGGGCAATGAATTGCATTCGTTAGTTGAAAATCTTCGCAGCAAAACTGAAAAAATGTTTCCAACGATGTCCGTGAAAGTTACGGGCATGGGATCAACGATTCATCATTTGAATAACGACCTTTCGCATGAACTGATTTTCGGCTTTTGGCAATCGATGCTTGCGATCGTTGTGGTATTGATGTTCGTGTTTAAATCCTTGCGTTGGGCCCTGGTGGCTTGCATTCCAAATCTGGTTCCACCCGCGGCACTCTTGGGATTCTTGGCCGTTTCTGAAACGCCGATCAAACCCAGTGTGGCGATTATTTTTTCTATCGCATTGGGATTGGCATTTAACAATACGGTGTACTTGTTAGAGCGCCTGCGTGCGATTCAGAAAAATACCAAAAGCCGTGTTCTTGATATTGAAAAAACGCTGTGGCTTGAAGGTAATCCGTGTTTGATTTCAAGCTTAACGTTGCTTGCAGGGTTTTCTGTGTTCATGGCTTCGTATTTTGCAATGAACAGGATCTTTGGCTTTTACATGTTATTGTCAATGCTCGCAGGTCTGGTCGGTGATTTGATTCTTCTTCCAACGATGTTGAAAAGTTGTCCGTGGTTGTTGTCACCCGTAAAATGGAAGAAGGAGAAAATTATGGCAACAACTGGCGCTTTGATTTTGGCCTTCTCTATCTTTGCTTATCATCATTCGGCGAAAGCTCAACCGACAGCGGGTCCGTCATCGGCACGCAAGCCTGCACAAACAACGACGGCCATTCCTTCAGCCTTTACGGTCGAGCAAATCGGTAAAGAGATGAATTCCCGCATCACCACGAAAGATGAAGAATTCACAGTGCACATGAAAATCATCGAAGCCGATGGCAGTTCTAAAGATCGTGAAATGCGCATCTGGCGTATTAGCCCTGGAAAAAAAGATCACTCTTTGATGGTGCGTATGCAAAAACCTGCAGATCTTAAAGGAACCGCCCTGCTTGCTACCTTAAAAGGCGATAAAGAGGACAAATGGGTTTATCTGCCATCGACGAAACAAACTCGTCGCTTAACTGGGGAAAACAGTAAGGGTGGCATTCTTGGTTCAGAACTTAGTGCGGAAGATTTTGATTTCAATCGAGATCAATCTGCGGCAACAACCATCAAAAAAGAATTTGAAACAAACGGGCGCAAATACATCATCTTAGAAAGTGATGTCACTTCAACATCCGCGAATTATTCGAAAGTGCAAAGTTATGTGGCGGCTTCAGAATTCTTACCAGTGAAAGCCGAATGCTATGACAAACAAGGTAAACTTCTTAAGGTTATCGAATTTTCGAATTATAAAAAACTTGCTGGCAACAAATGGCGTGCTGAAAACATCAAGATCCGCAATGTGCAAAACAAACGCGGCACAGATATCACCCTGTCAGACATTAAACTGAATCAGGGATTGAAAGCTTCTAAATTTACTCCAAAATCTTTGGCTGATGACTAGACATGATTGAATCAAAAGCTCCATCGCTCTTCATTTTAGTGATGGTCTTTGAAAAGGTCTGCGCTAAGGCACGCCCTTCTTCATTGTCTTGAAAGGCGTAAAAGATTTCCTGACGTGAAAGTGGTTTGTTGACGTCGTATTCGATATTTTTAACACCACTTAATTCTAAAGCCTTAAGACCCGATCTTTCTTCCACAACAAACGCATCAATCTGCCCACTACTCAGTTTTTTCATGTTGCTGATATCGTCAGAGGAATAATCGAAGCTGATTTTTTTATTCGCCGTCAATTCCACCATGTAGGGATAACGGAATGTCAGTCCAACCTTTTTTCCTTCAAGTTCAGCGATCGATTTATAAGGCTTGCCCTTGCGGTAAAAGATAAAGTCAGTTTTAGCGTAAAAGGCAATCGAGCGCGCCGATTTTTTCGGAAGACTCACAGCCGCTGCTGGGAACCATGCATCCGCTTTGCCGTTGGCAAATATAAGAATCGACTTGCTTGGCGGAGTCACGCTGACTTCGACATTTAAATTATTTCTTTTGGCGATTTCTTTCGTCAACTCTATGAAGATGCCTGAATTCTTACTTTCAACCATCAAAGGAATTGGGAACGTCGAAAATTTAAGTGTTTTAGCAAAGGCAGAAGACGCACTTCCAAGAAGTACAAGAACGCCGATAAAAAGAAAGTTCAGAAAAAATGGCATAACTAAGTAACTATTTATTTAGTCACTTTGGCAAGGAATATTCAGAGTCCAGGAGTTACATTTTGACCAGAGATTTAAACAGAAAAGTTTTTACCACCAAGAGTAGAATTGCGTTTGCAATTAAAACCATCACGGCGAATGTATGCAAACCCTTGATCTTTTAAGGCGCGTTTTAAACTTCCGCGACACGCATAAGTCGTGAACATACTCTGTTCTGCGCTGCCATCTCGAAGCAATTGCTTTAAAAACTCTTCCTCCCACAAATAAGGCGTCGTCTTGGAGCTAAAAGCATCATACATGATGCCGTGATATCGCGAAGGCAAAGTGACGTCGGGAGCAAGAGCCGCATGAATATCTGTCACAGTCTTAAAGTGATCGCGTAAAAAACCTTTTAAAATATCTGGGGAAAAGTCCTGCTCTTTGAGTACGTGCTCTAACGCCAAATCATAGGTTGAACGAATCTCTGGCGAGATCTCGGGGCGATCGTACAACCATGCAAAGAAAAATTCGCGCAGCTCAGGAACGGATTCATAACTTGTGATAAGCCCTACATCCGACGATTTTTTACCTAATAACAAAGCTTCGCGTGCAATGACCATTTCGATATAGCCCATGCCTAAACCGACGATCAAAAAATGAGGATTGATAATCTTCTTTAAAACTTCGCGCGCGGGATTTCCGTAAAGCAAATTAGTTTCAGTACACGCACCACCAGAGTGATGCATCCATTCACCATGCGGGACCGTCGCATCCGTGGGCTCTAACAGACGAAGCGTTGGGCTGCCGTCGTTAGTGATAATGATCTCAAAGCCAATGTCCTTCCATGACTTCATTCGTTGACTTCCCGCAAAATAAATCTATATATGCCTTATGGAAAAAGGCTGGTTGGGACTTCCCTATCACACTATTAGCGAGCACTACAATCAACTCTTTGGTGAGAAGGTTTATAAAATCCCTGTCACCGTGGTTGATAATTGCCCGAACCGTATGGGTTTAAAGGGCATGCAGACGTGCGTATTCTGTGATGTATGGGGCTCCGCCGCGAACAAAGAGTCCTTAACGATGGAGCTGCGTTCGCAGATTGAAACGTATCACGAACGAATTTCTCGTCGTTATAATGCCAAAGCCTTTTTGATCTACTTCCAAGCTTATACAAACACGTTCACGAAAGTCTCTGCCCTTCGTAACAACTTCGATATTGCGTTGTCGTATCCATGGGTCAAAGGCTTTACTTTGGGCACTCGTCCCGACTGTTTGTCGAAGTCTGTTTTAGATTTGTGGAATGAGTATCACGAAAGATCGTTTGTCGCCGTTGAAATGGGCGTACAAAGTTTCTTCAATGATCAGTTGGAATTCATGCGCCGAGGCCACACGGCTGAAGCATCCATCGAAGCGATTCACAAAATCGCTGACAACACGAAAGTGGATCTGGGCATTCACTTGATCTTCGGAAATCCCGGCGAAACCGATGAGCAGATCGTGAAAACGGCAGAGATCGTAAACTCTCTACCGATTACAAACGTGAAACTCCACAATATGCACGTTCTTAAAAACACACCTCTAGAAGATATGTATCACCGTGGAGAATTCACTCCGATTGATCGCGAGACCTATACCCAACGTGTGGAGCTGTTCCTGCAACATCTTTCTCCGCGCTTTGCTATGCACAGACTGGCCGCTTATTCTTCACGCTGGGATGAACTTGTAGCACCCGAGTGGACGAAAGATAAAATGGGCACGCATCAGTATATTATTGATCAACTACGAGCAAAATCGGCTTATCAATCGCAGTTTTTCAGCGCGCAAACAGATGCGGACGTTGAAGCACAGAAATTTTTGGCAAAAAAGGCGCAAAGACTTTTTTAAAATTTGCTGAAAATCTCATCAATTTAAGATCGTGTAAGACCAGTACAGGGAAATTCGATTTAGAAAACCAGAAAACAAGGGTTTAACGCTCCACCAAAGTCCTGCCGACGGAGAAATGCTCCGTTTTGCTCTCTTTTTTTGCACGACAGACGAGTCAAGAATATCAATATGACTGCTTAATTGATGAGCAACGTCACAAAAAAGTTAGCGTTAAGTGAAAAAATATCCTTGCAACTTATCCGAAAGAATTACACAGTTGGAATTGAGATCGATACCCGCCTTATGGACAAGGCACCTATGAATAACCCCTAGATATAGGGGTCAACGAGGGAGGTTCGAAAGCTCTTTAACTGTCTTACACTTCGGCTCCGCCGAAGTAGGATTGGCCAAAAAGCTAAATCCAGGCACGCGAGAGAACTAGACTAACAGCTAAGGATTAGCAACTCAGTCTCAACCAATCACTACATTTATATATTGAACCAGTGTCTGAATTTCTACGAGGGGTAAAAATTCGGAGACGGGATTTTTTTGCCCAAATGGAACGGGGCAGAGGGGATACATCATGTTGGAAACAACAGCTCACATCATGAGAGTTAAAAAAAGAGATGGCACGCTTGAGCCGGTCGACGTCACGAAGATCGTTGAGCGCGTTACAAGAAACACACAAGGCCTTACTCAGGTCGATCCACTTCGCGTTGCGACTAAAGCAATCAGCGGTCTATATGATGGTGCGACGACAAATGAGTTGGATAACCTTTGTATCCAAACAGCTTCTTTATTGATCGGTGAAGAGCCAGAATATTCTCGTTTGGCTGCCCGTCTTCTATCTGTCTATGTAGATGAAGAAGTTCGTTCACAAAAAATCCAATCTTTCGCTGATTCAGTAGCGTTTGGTTTCTCTGCGGGTCTTCTTTCTGAAGAGACTTATAAATTTGTTGAAGCTCATAAAGCAGCTTTGTGCGCAGCGATCGAACCTTACAGAACAGACCGTTTTGAATACTTCGGTTTGAGAACTGTTTACGATCGTTACTTGTTGAAAAACCCACTTACACGTCAGGTGTTTGAAACTCCTCAATACTTCTTCATGCGTGTGGCTTGTGGTCTTGCTCAATCAGTTGATGAAGCTGTCGAATTCTATCGTTTGATCTCTTCTCATGATTACATGGCTTCTACGCCAACATTGTTCAACTCTGGTACTCAACGCCCTCAGATGTCTTCTTGTTATCTATTGGATTCTCCAGCAGATGATCTTGAAGCTATCTATAAGAAGTACACAGACATCGCTTTGCTTTCTAAATTCGCAGGCGGCATTGGTGTTGCTTACTCTCGCGTTCGTTCCCGCGGTTCATTGATCAAAGGCACTAACGGTCACTCAAACGGTATCATTCCTTGGTTGAAAACTATGGATTCGTCTGTAGCAGCAGTAAATCAAGGTGGTAAACGTAAAGGTGCAGCGTGCGTGTATCTTGAAACTTGGCACGCAGATATCGAAGAGTTCCTAGAACTTCGCGATAACGCTGGTGACGAAGCAAAACGTACTCACAACTTGAACTTGGCAAACTGGGTTCCAGATTTGTTCATGAAACGTGTTGAAGCTGATGCGATGTGGTCACTATTCGATCCACGCGTGGTTCCTCACTTCGTAGACACTTATGGTCCAGAATTCGAAGCGGCTTTTGAAGAAGCTGAAGCGAAAAAACTTTACATCAAACAAATCAAAGCTCGCGACCTTTACTCTCGCATGATGAAAACTCTTGCGCAGACAGGTAACGGTTGGATGACATTTAAAGATGCATCTAACATGAAAGCGAACCAAACTGGCGAAAAAGGCAATGTGATTCACTTGTCTAACCTTTGCACAGAGATTCTTGAAGTGACTTCAAGCTCTGAAACTGCGGTTTGTAACTTGGGTTCAGTCAACTTGGGTCGTCACGTTGAAAACGGTCAGTTCAATTTCGAAAAATTGGCTAAAACTGTTCGTACAGCAGTGAAATACTTGGACCGCGTAGTTGATATCAACTTCTACCCTATCCAAACTGCTCAAGATTCAAATCACAAATGGCGTCCAGTTGGTTTGGGCGTTATGGGTCTTCAAGATGCGTTCTTCCAATTGAAGTTGCCATTTGACTCTGCTGCGGCTCGTGATTTGTCAGCGAAAATCCAAGAAGAGATCTACTTCAACGCGATCACTACTTCTTGCGAATTGGCTGAAAAACATGGTCCTCACGGTGCTTACGAACAAACAAAAGCTGCTAAAGGTTTGTTGCAATACGACCTTTGGGGTGTGACTCCTTCTCAACCAGAGCGTTTCAATGCTTTGAAAGAGAAGATCAAAAAGCACGGTTTGCGTAACTCATTGGTAATCGCGATTGCTCCAACTGCAACTATCGCTTCTATCGTTGGTTGCTACGAAGCTATCGAGCCACAAGTATCTAACTTGTTCAAACGTGAAACACTTTCTGGTGAATTCATGCAGATCAATAAGTACTTGGTGTCTGACTTGAAAGCAGCTGGTTTGTGGAATGAAGATCTTCGTAACGAAATCAAATTGAACGATGGTTCAATTGATGAAGTTGCTGCGATCCCACCACAATTGAAAGAGTTGTATCGCACGGTTTGGGAAATCCCAATGAAGTCATTGATCGACATGGCTGCTGATCGCGGCGCTTACATCGACCAAGCTCAATCTTTGAACTTGTTCATGGAAAGCCCAACAATCGGTAAAGTTTCTTCAATGTACATGTACGCGTGGAAAAAAGGCGTGAAAACGACTTATTACCTTCGCTCTCGTCCAGCGACTAAGATCGCAAAAACGACAGTGAAATCTTCTGGCATGGGCGCGCTTGATTCACAAACTGCAGCAAACTCTATGGATGCATCGGCTGGTGCCGGCAGTGCCGGAGCGACGGCAGTCGCGCAGGCTGAAGCAACTCCTAAGAAGACGTACACAGACGCTGAAGTGATCGCTTGCTCTCTGGAAAATCCAGAAGCTTGTGAAGCTTGCCAGTAATTTTTGATATTTAATTTTTATTTCACGGGCCCTCATGACGAGGGCTGGAGAACGTTATGATTCTAGATCCGGGCTTTAACCTTACACTTCGTCCAATGAAGTATCCTGTTTTCTTCGAAATGTACAAAAACGGGATCAAAAACACTTGGACAGTTGATGAAATCGATTTCTCAACAGACCTAGTAGACCTTCACTCTAAAATGACTCCGGCAGAGAAACATTTGATCTCTCGCCTGGTAGCATTCTTTGCGACTGGTGACTCTATCGTTGGTAACAACTTGGTGTTGAACTTGTACAAACACGTGAACTCACCAGAAGGTCGCATGTACCTTTCTCGCCAACTTTATGAAGAAGCATTGCACGTGCAATTCTACCTAACTTTGTTGGATAACTATATTCCAAATCCAGACGAGCGCGCTGAAGCGTTTGCTGCGGTTGAGAATATTCCATCAATCAAAAAGAAAGCAGACTTTGCTTTCAAATGGATTGATTCAATCAACGAATTGCACACTCTTGAAACTAAAGAAGACCGTCGTCGCTTCTTGATGAACTTGATCTGCTTCGCAACTTGCGTTGAAGGCTTGTTCTTCTATGCAGCGTTCGCGTACGTTTACTTCTTGCGTTCAAAAGGTCTTTTGCAAGGTCTTTCATCTGGTACAAACTGGGTGTTCCGTGACGAATCTATGCACATGGCATTCGCACTGGAAGTGATCAAAACAGCACGTAAAGAAGAACCAGATCTTTTCAATTCGCAAATGGAAGACATGGTTACACAAATGCTTGAAGACGCTATCGAGTGTGAGATGGAATTCGCTAACGACGTTCTACAATTGGGCGTTGCGGGTCTTTCTCCAAAAGATATGCGCCAATACCTTGAGTATTGCGCGGATCAACGTCTAGAAAGTTTGAACATCGCTCCTCGTTACAACGTGAAAAATCCATTCGCGTTCATGGAGCTTCAAGACATGCAAGAGCTTGCTAACTTCTTCGAAAGACGCGTTTCTGCTTACCAAATGGGTGTAAGCGGTGCGGTTGCATTCGATGAGGCGTTCTAGTCTCTGGATTTTATTATTTATTCTATGCACAGGGGTGGGCTTCCTTCACGGATTCCTGCCCCAAGGCATTTCTAGGGACTACATCATCCGTCCCACTAAAGTTCGCATTCTGACAACAGACGAACTTTTATTTCCTAAAGAGTTACGCACACTGATCGAAGACGAACTTCATGTGAAACTTGAAGTGATTCTGACACGCGATTGGAACACGCTTTTAGCAAATACAGTTTCAACGCCATCTGAAGACATCGTTTTTCTTCCATCGTATTGGGCAACGACTTTAAGACAGCAAAACTTGCTCAGCAACTTGAGCATTCACGATGTTGAACTTCAACAACGAGTTGCCCCGGACTTCTTAGATAAATCATCGAACTCTGCGCGAACTTTTGATTTTTTACCGTTTTATTGGATTAAGACGGGCTTTAAAACGACAAACGATCAGAGCTTTGAAGCCTTTTTGCGCAACAAAAAAGATTCGACTTTATTCCTATTAGCCGATGAAGATTTGATCTTGAAACACTTCCAAGCCTGGGATGAGCAAGGCCTTACTCCCATGGTGCAACAAAAGAAAATTCTGACATTGCAGCTTGAAGAGCTTTTAAAAACAGACCGTGTTGGAACTATTGAGCTTCCGGTAAACGAAGCACATACAGATCTTCAAGCCGAAGATCAATTAAGTGCGTTGCTAGTTTGGGGAGCTGTCGTTCCTTCGAATTCAGACAAAAAAGATTTAGCGGTAGAGATTTTAAATCTGCTCACAACGCCATTGCTGCAAGAGAAAGTTCTTGTGCAAACGCCGTTCAACAGTACGTTTACACAAGTTTCAGACAAAGCTCTTCCTGTGCAAAGAAGAGCTTCCTATATCCGCGATCTACAACTGAAAGATACTTTGCTGATCGATCAAAAAGACGTTGATGCAAAGTTGAAGCTTAAAACTAAGTACGGCGTTACTCTGTAAAAGAAAACGCCGCCTTTGATTAGTCTTTCAAACCGTAAACTGTTCCATCGATAATCACATAACCCGAATCGTGATGGCTGCTTGTTGAACCATGCACCCAGTGCAGAATCGCTCCGTCTGGCGATGCCGGATAGTTTCCAGCGCGTTTGTTTGAAGTGATGTAATCACCACAAGCTTCAATTTCAGCACCTTGATGTAAAGCTTGTTCAGTCATTTTACCGAATTTTTGATTGTAGATAATTTCAATCGTCGCGCGCGGATCATCGCCGATTCTTACCTGAAAATGACGGTGACCCGTTTTGTCTTTATAAAGACGAGTCAATACGCCGGCCAAGTGGCCACGGTTTTTGTATTGATTTTTAGAATGAATTTTCCAGTCGATGATTTGCTCGTTATTCACATCCAACGGCTGACCTTGTGCCATGCACAGTGGGCTTTCCGAAGCAAAGGCTGAGCTTGAAAGAAGAACGAAGAAAGAAACGATACCTAAAAGATGCTTGAACAAAGATGACATGTAACCCCTCCTGACAGAAAGGGTTAAACAGGATGGACGCAAAGTCACAGTAAAAACTCTATGACTTTACGAATCGAAACAATATCAAAATAATGAAAATTTTAAACCGCTTTTACTCGGTAAAATTTATTTTTCTGCTTCGACTTTTACTAATTTATTTTTTTGAATTTTCAAATGCGCTTCGTGAGATTCGCACACTGTTTTTTGATCATCACAAACATAGAAGCTGACTGTGAATGATTTATCTTGGACTTTTGAAACGTCAAAGATCATTTTTTCAGTATCTTTTTTTACAGGTTCCGCAGAACCCATTTCGCCATCCATGTACAAACCTGCTGGTGATTCCATCACGAAGTGGAAACCTTTTTCCAAAGTCACAACAAGCTTCTTACCAGAAAGCTTAATATGATCTTTACCATCAGTGATACGAGCTTGTGAAATTGCAGGGATAACCAAGAATAATGAAAGCAAAAGAACTTTGAAGTATTTCATGCTTTCATTAGAAGTTTTGCGAGAAAGGCTGTCAACGACTTCGCGCAGCCTTCAGAGAATTTGGACTATCTGATTACGCTGATTGTTTTAACGGAATTGGCGTCGTTTTGAATAGGATTCATCGAACTGTCATATACTGTCATGACCATTTTTATAGTATTCATGCCCGCGTCCAAACTTGTCGCGCTTCCCACGTAATTAAAGCGACCATTTCGACAAACAGCTACATTCGTCGCGCCCTTAATATCTGTGCCTGAAGCAGGTCCTCGATAAGTACCATCAACGGTGTTGATGCGAGTGAATGCAATCTGATTTGTTGGATAAGTTGACGTATAACAAGAGCCCGAAATCTCATACGTCGTCGCACCAGACACCATTGAAAGACTCGTCGAATCCGTCTGCAAATAAATCTCTGTGGAATTAGGAGTGTTATCAACAGTGTGAGTTGAAGACTCTGTGGCTTCATCTGTTAATAGGGAGTTGTCACTTAAATTAGAGCACGCCACTAAGCTTGAAAAAGCCATAGCTGTCGCTGCAATAGTTAAAACGGACTTCATAATTCCCCCACTCACTCTAGGATAATGAGGGAATCGGCACTTTTGAATTACTTCTTAATGATATCTCTAACTGAGACAGTAAATCGTTCCAAAATGAGAGGATCAAGGAACAAGAAATACGTCGACATCATCGTCATAGCAAAAGCCCCTAGACCCATGAAGATCGCAATCCCTGAGTGAAAGAACACGCCCAATGCCAACCAGAAGTAACGAGTCTTATTCCACGAAACCATCGCTGGGAAATAGATTTCATAAATCATCGTCGAGTAAGCAATCATCGGAATCACCCACGGAACGTTTCTTAGGAAATCAAAATTGGCTGTCGTCATTTGCGGATTAGCAAGAACACTCCACAACGCCGTTCCATCCCACCAGCTCATGCCTTTCAGTTTTTCCCAACCTGTATAGGCATAAAGAACTGAGATCTGAACTTGCATCATACGAATCATCATGGAACTGACCATATCACTTTGCTTAAATACGGTCTTTTTGCGGAACAAATTCAAAACACTCAGGCGTTCACAAGATTGAGTGAACGACATATAGAACAAGAACAAGGCAGCGATAATATCCGCACCAAAATTTGCGGCATAGTTACGTTGAATAAATGCGGCATCTAAAATCCACGCAAGCCACATGATCCAGCGACCACCAATACCCAAAGTCAGTAAACCCAAAAGCACAACCAACAAAACGTGCGCGATAGGATTCATCGAATCAGGCCACATCATCCACATGAATAAGGGCTTATACAACTCTCCCATCACATCCAAAGCGTGAATGCGCGGAATCCAGCTGGCATCAGTGTAGTATTCCAGATTCGCCAAACGAACCGCATACAGATAGAACATCGTTCCGCACAAAGCGATACGCATGAATGCTAGGCCCAACAAATTTCTAGGACCAAACCAGAAATGATCCCAAACCTTCGCAGCGTGAGTCAGATATTTTTTAATCATAGAGCCTCCTCATCCGGAGTTGCCGTACAAGAGACTGACTCATGGACATACTGAAGTTCTTGGGAAAGATCTTTGATGATCTCATCTTTATGAGTCACCACTTGATCTAACATTGGCACTGTTTCAATAACGTGCTCCATGTCGACCGATGAAGCCCCCGGATACTGACGACACAGCCACGGGCCCATAAAGACTTTTAAACGCTTGGGATCGATGACCATAAAACGCATCACATACAGTTCACGTTTGCGGAATGTCGAAGTGACGGGACGATTTTTTTCCGGAGGGAAATACCCTTCAATAGGATCTTTGGTTGGATTGCCTTCGCTGTCTGCGAAGTTGATCATGTAGTGAATGTACATTGTGTGCGCTGGATCTGGAGAAAAGAAATTCCAGCTAGCGTTCAGCCCCACAGTGTTGGCGTAGGGCGTGATAAATCTGGAACTGACGCGCCCAAAATAGGCTCCTATATTGGGCATCACCAGCATCGTAAAAATATTGTATACAATCCAAAGGCTTAATAGAGCCTTAGATAGAAGATTCGCTTTCTTCATCAATATCGTCCGCTTCTCCTAAGAAAGGAAGTTCGTCGTCTTCCGACTCTTCCTCGCCATCAGCGAACAATTGATCATCGGAAGCCACATGAATATCTTCATCATTGTCGAAAGCTTCGACCGCATCCGTCAATTCATTTTCTTCTCCACCCATGATCTCATTTTCGATTTCATCGGCAGAAGCTTCCATAGTCTCTGAAGATTCTGAACCTTCAACAGATTCAGTTCCTTCTGAAACAGCAGAATTTTTATTTTTCAATGCAGCCATTTTTTCTGCATTTTGAGCTTCTTTGATTGCTACCAATGTTGTGCCAGCAGCCAAAGCTTCATCAAATTTCGTCAACCAGTTTGCATCACGAGTCGACACCGGTTCACCCATCGCCAACGCTTCACGGATGTTTTGAGCACGCTCTTGATCGCGTTTTTCAGCTTGGCGACGTTTTTCTTCTTCAAAGAATGTTGAAGATGTAGAGATTTCTTCCAATTGCGATTGGATTTTCATCAATTCTTCTTCACCAGAAGAGTAACTGACTTCGCCTGTATTTTGCGACATTGAATCAGTCACAGAAGCCAATGTCGGTTTTTCTTCCGCTTGAACTTCATCAATACCTTCAGGCAACAATTCGTCGATTTGTGACAATGTTGGAAGCTCTTTCAATGAACGAAGACCAAAGATCTCTAAGAATTTTTTCGTCGTACCGTATTGCATAGGACGACCAGGCAACTCTGATTTACCTTCGAAAGTAACCAAGTTCTTTTCCATCAATGCGCGCAACAAGTGACCAGACTCTACGCCACGGATTTCGTCGATTTCCGCTTTAACCGCAGGTTGTTTGTAAGCCACGATCGAAAGGACTTCCAAAGCTGGACCAGACAATTTGAATTGGCGAGTTTTCAAAGTACGCTTCAAGAACTCCATATTGTCGATCTTAGTGCGAAGTTGGTAACCACCTGGAACTTCTTCCAAAGTAACACCACGACGACCACCGGCGTATTCAACAGCCAATTGATCCAAAGCTCTGCGGATTTTATCAGTACGGATGTTCGTACCTTTAAACAACAATTTCAAAGACGCTAGGCTTACTGGGCGATCGCTCGCGAAAAGAACCGCTTCAACGATAGATTCAAGGCGTTCTTCTTCTACGAATTCAACTTCTTCAATTTCAGCGGAATCAAAGCCATCAAGCTCTGTACCTTCAACAGAAACGTCGTCGTTACCTTCAGCGGCTTCCATTTCTTCTGTTTCTTCATCAGAAGCTTCTGGCAAGAAACCTTCAGACTCTTCTTCTTCACTTAGAAAAACAGAAGCATCTGCTTCGATACCGTCGAAATCAGCTGACATTTCTTCATTTTCAGCATCAACGTCCGCAGCTTCCATTGCTACTTCTTCAGTAGCCACTTCAGCTTCAAGAACTGCCGTATCGGCTTCGTGAGTTTCAACTTCTACAACTTCAAGATTTTTCTTTTTTCTTGCCATCTTATACTTCCGTCACGTCGTCTTTAAACAATTCATTAGATGCTTGAACTTCAGTCACTTCAGATTGAAGTTCTTCGCTTGCAGCGATTTCTTCAGAAATTACTTCAACAGTTTCATTTCTGATTTCTTCAGCAGCCGCATCCGCTTCAATCACTGCTGCAATTTGCGCTTCTTCAACTTCAGCAGTTGAAGCTTCGAAATCCAAATCAGCCAATTCAGCTGTTGGAATTTCTGCCACTATTTCAGTTTGAACTTCTTCAACTACTGTTTGAGCTTCTTCCGCAATCACTTCAGATTCAGCCATCATCATTTCTGAATCAGCGATGATTTCTTCAGTTGCAATTGCAGCTTCTTCAGAAACAAAAACGGCTTCTTCTGACTCCATTGCAGCTTCAACGACAGCTTCTTCAGCGATCATTTCTGATTCTGCTGCTACTTCAGTCGCGTTTTCTTCAACAGTCGCTGGTTCTAGAGCAAAAGTGCCTTCCACATCAAGGATAGGTTCTGCAGCCAGACCGTCTTCAGCTTCAGCAGCTAGGATTTCGTCATCAGATGCGATGTCTGAAAGATCCAAAGCAGCCATTTCCATATCGAAGCCCAATTGATCTGAAACTGGTTGCGCTTCAGCCGAAGCCTGTTCGGCCGCTTCTTCAGCTGCCAATTCCGCTTCCAAATCAATTTTTGCAGAGTCCGCCATCATTTTTGCAGCGACTTCATCCGCACGCATAGAATCGTATTCTTCAACACGAGCTAGAACGTCTGTTTCGATTGGTTTTTTTGTATCAACCCAGATGTCGCCATAGTTTTCTGATTGGTAAAGGCTAACAAAGCCCATTTTACCAAGCTCAAGCAATGACAAGAATGTGATCAAGGCCTGACGAGCACGCTCTTCAGTTGCTGTCACAAGTTCCATCATTGTGATGCGTTTACCTGGGATCAAACGATCTTTAATATCCAAAACGCGGCTTGCGATAGATTGCGCTTTCGCTGCGACTTGGTGGAATTTCTTTTTCATTGAGCGCAAAGCTTTACGGTAGGAACCGATCAAAGAGAACAATGCGTTCTCTTCAAGAACGATTTCCTCTTCCATTTGCGCAAGCGATTCACGTGTACCACGCAACCAAACGTCACGACCGACAAGCGGGCGATCATAAAGAAGCTTCGCAGCCTCTTGGTACTTTTGGTACTCAAGAAGTTTTTGAACAAGTTCTTTACGTGGATCTTCTGTTTCGATCACTTCACCATTTTCGTCATACTGAGGAAGAAGCATGCGCGATTTGATTTGAATCAATGTCGAAGCCATAGCGACGAATTCGCCGGCCACTTCAAGATCCAGCTCTTTCATCAATTTGATGTAATCGAAATATTGCTTAGTGATCTCATGGATTTTGATATCCATGATGTCCATCTCTTCCTTGCGGATAAGATAAAGCAGAAGTCCCAGTGGGCCTTCAAATTTAGGCAGCTGTACCGTAATACTCATGAACTAGTCCCCTCTACCACTTCATACTAGAACGCACTATATCCAAAGTCTTTTGAGCTTCCTTGCGTGCCTTGGCGCTTCCAGCGGCGATGATTGAATCAAGCTGAGTTGGATTATTCAACAACTCTTTTTTCTTTTCTCTTGGCTCTGCCGAGATTTTCTCAAGGTTCTGAGCCAAGCGCCCCTTACAGTCACCGCAACCGATTCCTGCGGAGCGGCATCCCGCTTCCACCCACTGCAAATCCTCTGCAGTAGAGTATAGTTTATGATAACCATAGACGGAGCACTTCGTCGGTTCGCCAACGTCTTCTCGACGCACGCGCGAAGGATCTGTGACCATCATGTTGACCTTTTTCTTTAGGTCTTTTTCTGAATCTTCCGTCAAATACAAAGTATTGCCGTAAGATTTCGACATCTTTCTTCCATCTAAACCCGTGACTAACGGAATTTCCGTCAACATCGGAGTCATCTCTGGAAGTTTCGCTTTATATAAATGATTAAAACGGCGCACGATTTCGCGCGAAATTTCCAAGTGCGAAACCTGATCTTGGCCCACTGGAACTTTTTGTGCGCGGTAAATGGCGATGTCAGCTGCTTGCAACACTGGATACGCAAAGCGACCCAGGTTGTGCGTGTCATTCGCTTTCATCTCTTCCACGGCGTCTTTCCACGTGTTCACACGCTCAAGCCAACCCATTGGAGTGAGATTCATAAAGATCATGAAAAGTTCGATATGCTCTGGAACCTGACTTTGTACGAAGAGTGTACATTTCTCAGGATCGACTCCCCACGCGATAAACTCCGCGATCATTTCGCGAGTCCATGGCGCAATTTCTTTTGGCGATTTATAGGCAGTAGTCATTCCATGCCAATCCATCGCACCAAAGAAACATTCGTAGTCATTTTGTAAAGAGACCCAGTTTTGAAGCGCGCCGAAATAGTGACCAATGTGCAAACGGCCCGTCACGCGCATCCCTGACATCACTCTTTGTTTTCGTGCAGGTACTACCGGTGTAACAACGTCTGAAGCGGAAGTAACTACATCACTCATACGCCGAAACCGCCCAGAGCAAGAGTCACAAGATGTTGATAACCCCAGAATACGGGAATCGCCAAGACACGCAAAGTTCCTGTCAGAACCAATGCCATCAAGATCATGCTTGTGATGTGTTCGTTTTGTTCCAATTTATAATTCAATTGCGCAGGCAAGAAGCGCGCAAGAACTTTACCACCATCCAGTGGATGAAGCGGAATCATATTGAAAACAGCCAAGAACAAATTAGTCACGATGAAGGCTTTTAAAATTTCAATCAGACCACTTGCATAAGTCGCTGTGAAAAAATATTTCGCAACAACTGCAATCAAGAAGGATCCGATAACAGCCAATAACAGATTTGATAACGGACCTGCGAGTGCAATCCAGAACATATCTGTGCGGGGATTTTTAAGATTGCGTGCATTCACTGGAACTGGTTTTGCCCAACCGAAGAAAATCGGTGTCGCTAAAACAATTGATACCAATGGCAAAATCAAAGTGCCGATCAAATCCATATGTGCGATAGGATTCATCGTTAAGCGACCCATCATCTGCGCAGTGTTATCACCGCGGAGACGCGCCACCCAACCATGTGCAAACTCATGGAAGCACAGAGCAAAAAGGAACGGGATAAAATAAATGCCAATCTTGGCGCCGATTTCGACAAAATCCATATTCATACTCCAGAAGCTTAAAATCATACCTAGACTCTTGTCTAGCGTGACGAATCACTTGCACATTTAAAGTGCAGTCAGTGTAACACAGCTTGTTAAGAGAAAAGCTCCCGTCTTTCCAAGCTCTTGAATAAAAGTTGCGAACTGGATATGGTCTTTCGACTAAATAAGACCACTTAAGGGAGATACCATGTCTGACGTAACTAATGCACGTCCTGCACTTACAACTCTATCTGAAGATGAGTTGGCATTCCGTGACGCTGTAAGATCTTTTGCTGAATCTGAAATCAAACCTCATGTGACACACATGGACGAAGAAGCAAAGATGAAACCAGAAATCCTAACGAAACTTTTCGAAATGGGATTGATGGGTATTGAAACTCCAGAAAAATACGGCGGCGCTGGTTCAACTTTCACAATGGCATGCTTGGCTGTTGAAGAGATCGGTCGCGTAGACGGTTCAGTCTCTGTACTTGTTGACGTTCAAAACACTTTGACGACAAACGCATTCCTTAAATGGGGTACTGAAGCGCAAAAAGAAAAATACTTGGGCGCAATGGCGACTAAATGGGTTGGTGCTTACGCTTTGTCTGAATCATCTTCTGGTTCTGACGCTTTCGCATTGAAATTGAAAGCTGAAGACAAAGGTGACAAATGGGTTTTGAATGGTTCAAAACTTTGGATCACAAACGGTAACGAAGCTGAAGTTTTCATCTGCTTCGCGAACATGGCTCCAGAAAAAGGCTACAAAGGCATCACAGCTTTCATCGTAGAAAAATCATTCAAAGGTTTCAAAGTTGGTAAAAAAGAAGACAAATTGGGTATCCGCGCGTCTTCAACTTGCGAATTGTTGTTTGAAAACTGCGAAGTACCAAAAGAAAACGTTCTTGGTGAAGTTGGCAAAGGCTACAAAATCGCTATCGAAACATTGAATGAAGGTCGTATCGGTATCGGTGCGCAAATGATCGGTATCGCTCAAGGTGCTTACGAAGCAGCTTTGAACTACGTTAAAGGTCGCGAGCAATTCGGCAAACCAATCGCTCACTTCCAAGGTGTGCAATTCCAATTGGCTGAAATGCGTACTGAACTAGAAGCAGCACGTTTGATGGTTTACAATGCCGCTCGCTTGAAAGACGCAGGTCTTGATTTCATCGAATCAGCAGCGATGGCAAAACTTTACGCTTCTCGCGCAGCAGAGAAAATCACTTCTAAAGCTATCGATCTTTTTGGCGGTAACGGTTTCACAAAAGAATACCCAGTTGAAAAGTTCTGGAGAGATGCAAAAATTGGTCAAATCTATGAAGGTACGACTAACATGCAACTTCAGACGATCGCTAAAATGGAGTTGGATAAATAGTCAGAATACCTGGCAGCTACTTCAGCCTGCGGTCTTCCCAGACCTCCGGCACTGTCGGCTGCCGCCGTACTGGACTTCATCGCAAGTCGGGATCATGATGAGAGTCATGAGACCACTTGCGATTTTTTTTGCTTCCATCTTGTTCGTACTTAATTGCGAAGCTGCGGAGAAATCTCCAGCGGTGTTTCGTCTTCACCTAGCAAACGAACCAACAAACGTTGATCCCAACAAACAAAAGACTTCTGCTTCCAGTTATTTTTTAGGGAATCTATATCGCAATTTATTTACTTTCGATGATGACAAGGGTTTACTTCCCGATCTTGGCGAATCTTGCACACGTCAGAAAGATTCTTCTCTCGTTTGCAAAATCAAAAAAGATTTAAAATGGAGTGACGGCTCCCCGCTCACATCGGCGGACTTTCTTCGCACTTATAAAAAAATCCTTGATCCCAAAACCGCAGCTCCCCGTGCCGATTTACTTTTTAAAATTAAAAACGCCGTCGAGATTTATAAAAAACAAAAAGACATGGCAACTTTGGGAATTACGGCTCCCGATGCGCTGACTTTGAAATTTGAATTCGCAACACCTGACCCGGATTTCCAATACAACCTTACAAACTTTGTATTAGCCCCTACCAAAGAAGATCTTGGCGTGGTGTCAGGCCCCTATAAAATCAAACAATGGTTAAAAGGCGAACGAATTATCTTAGAAGCCAATTCATTTTACAAAGGTGGTCACTCAGCAAGACCCCCTGTGGAATTTCTATTCATCGAAGAAGACACAGTTGCTTTACAACTTTATGAAAAGAACGAATTGCAGTTCTTAAGACGTCTTCCCACTTTATTTATTCCAAAGTATAAAGCACGCAAAGACTTCTTCTGGGTTCCCGTCACGCGTTTTGATTATTTTGGTTTCGGGCCTGAGCTTGCTGACAAAGAAGATATTCGCAAAGCATTTACATACTCTTTAAATTATGAAGAGCTGCAAAAGATTTTCTCGTCAGATAGTAAACCTGGCTGTGCCGGACTGCCTGATTCGTGGTTCCCTCATAAAGCGCCTTGTTTTGATTTTGATCTTAAGAAAATTCCTAAGATTCAAACCGATAAAACTTATGCTGTGATGTTTTCAGCCTTAGGTGGCGAAGATCACAAACGCGCGACCGAATGGATGCAGGAACAATGGCTTAAGAATGCGCATTTGAAAACGACCCTGCAAGTTCGTGAAAACAAAGTTTACTTAAACGAACTTCAAACAAAACCACCCGCTATTTTCCGTAAAGGTGTCGCTCCGGATCGCCCGACGTGTTTGGCGGCGCTTGAAACGTTCTCAGAAACGAATCCCGAAAACTACATTCGCTTAAAAAGCCCCGAGTACCAGAAGATTTTGGAAGCACTTGGCAGGTCTAGTAAAGTCACGGAACAAAAGAAATACTGCCTAGAAGGCGTGCAATTTTTGATGAACCGTCACTTGCTGATCCCGATGGGGGCGATCCACTTTTCAATTTTGGCCAAACCAGAATTTACCGGCTGGCACCTGAATCAAATGAATCAGCTGGACTTGTCTATGTTGCATTCCAGCCCTTAAACTAGATTTCATATGACATCATCAGCTCAGTCCGTCGATATTCACAAAGATCAGATCATTTTCAACGAAGGCGATGCCGGAGACTGCGCTTACATCATCGAAAAAGGCCGAGTCCTTGTTTTCATCACCAAAGATCGTGAAGAAATTCCGCTTTCTATTTTAGGCGAAGGCGAAATCTTCGGAGAGATGTCATTAATCGACAACCAAAATCGTTCTGCTTCTGTGCGTGCCCTTGATGACGTCACTTTAGGAATCGTCACAAAACAACAACTTCTAGAGCGTATTTCAACTGCCGATACCGTTGTGCAATTATTGATGCGCGTATTATTAAAACGCCTTCGTCGCAACAACACTCACAGCCGCGGTATCACGCGCGTTGGTGAAATTCAGATTGAAAACACGGGTGTTGGCGACGACAGAACCCAATCCGCGCTTGATCAGATCAAATTGGAAAACCAAATCTTCCTGGCTTTCCAAAACAAAGAATTTGAATTGTTCTATCAACCGATCGTTGAATTGAAATCTCGTAAAATCATTGGCTGTGAAGCTTTGATTCGTTGGAACAGTCCAACGCAAGGGATGATTTCTCCGAACGTGTTTATTGATGTGATCGAAAACTCTTCAATGGTTATTCCGATTGGTCACTGGATTATTAATCAAGCTCTTAAAGATTTAAAATCGATCCGTGATCATTTACACGCAACTCATAAAAACAAAGTTGCTGATGAATTCATGATGAGCATCAATATCTCAGGCCGTCAGTTCACGCATACGGATTTCGTGAACAACTTGGAAGATCTTCGTGAAAAGCACGATATTCCAACAAAAAATATCAAACTTGAGATGACTGAAAGAATTATGATGGATGGGGCGATTGCCCTGGACGCTCTTCAACAGTGCCGCGCTCAAGGTTATGCGATTTCTATCGACGATTTCGGGACGGGATTTTCAAGTTTGCAGTATTTAACGCAAATGCCGATCAGCTTCTTGAAAGTAGATCGTTCGTTTGTCATGAAAGTTTTAAGCGATCCGAAATCACGCGCGGTTGTCAGTTCCATCATCCACTTAGCGCACGCTATGGATATCGAAATTATCGCCGAAGGTATCGAGACAAACGAAGAATGTATCGTGCTTGAAACTTTAGGTTCACGCTATGGCCAAGGTTATCTATTCTCGAAACCTGTGCCATTCAAACAATTCATGACTTTGATCTAAAAGATACTATGACAGCTTGGTGCGTTTACGCGCATCAAGTTTTGATTTACGGTTTTATCCACGTCGACTTTAATTTTTAAGCTCTGTAATTTCTGTTTAATCAAATCAATCGATGACCCTAGCAGGTAAGTTCTAAATGCCTTTTCAACAACCGGCGACCACGCTTTAGGACGCGCCAATGGCACGATTACAGAGTGTTGCATCTTCTGCATCGTCTCAAGATCAAAGATCCACGCCGCGTCTTTCATTTGCAAAAGCTTATCATCATTAAATCCTAATTTTTTGCGCAGTTCAAAATCGATCCGTGCGCCATCAAGATCTCGGTAATAAACTTTCCCTGTGAATCGGCCCTCTTTATCCATTTCTAATAAAGTATTTTGCTGATGCAGCTCTAATACAATTCCACTTGCGGCGGCTTGTTTGAAAGTTTCCACTAATGATGGGATGAGTTTTTCTTGCACGATGGATTCAATACTCTCGCCGCTGGATTTGGCTTCCTTTTCTAATAGCGAGCCTTCAGGATGCTTTGCTAAATACGATAACAACGGCACAAGAGTTTTTTCGCCGTTAATAATTTCTTTGGGGATTTCACGAACGATAAAACCAAAGGGGCTTTCTGGCGTTCCATCGTAGACACCCAATGATTCTTTCAAATAATGAAATCCCGAAATTTTCGCAAGCTCATCGCTAATGGCGAGCGCTCTGGACATTTGCAACGGATACACGGTGCGAATCGCGCCATTGATTTTTTGCGGCAGCGACACCTTGACCATCAAATCGCCAACGAAGAAAGTTCGCGGGGACGTTGTCGCGCGCGCTTGAACTTGGGTGAGCTTTCCTTGGGGAATCAGTTCTTTAAATAACTCCAAGGCTTTGGGGTGAATGTAGAATTTAAAGCGACCTTCGGGGGTTTGCATCTTTGCTAACAATTGCGGATCAATCGTCTGCGACGAAAGAATTCCAATTTTTTCGGGCGCAATTTCCAAAACAAAAAGCGTCTCAGTTTGATACGACTGCAATTCTGCAGCAGATGGAAGTTGATGGTAAACCACCGGGTTCAACTGTAAATCATTGCGCTCAAGTTCCCATTTTTGCCAGCGACTAAGCTCTGCAAATGCTTGAGAAAGAAAGAAAAAAGGAATGAGTAACAAGATCCACTTCATACCTCGAGAGATTGCAAATCTATGACCGTGTCTCAGAGTGAGAAAAACGTTAAACCGAAATAATTTAGTGTCTACTAAAGTCCTAAAATGCGTCGCCGATAAGCTCTATGTCTTAAGACGATTAACCAGCTTAAGATTAGTCAACTGGGGGTCCTGTGGCTGACAAAAAGTTTGAAAAGCAAATTCCAAATAACGTCATTTCTCTTGAGTCGTCAAAATGCTGCGGTGAAGGCTGCAAAAAGAAATCTGAAAGAGCCGGCTTCTGCGCTGAGCACTTCGATTGGTTCAAAGCCGGTCTTATCACTAAAGAAGGCATGAAGGCGCCAGATTTCGATAAAAAGTATTACTACTACGTGGCAGCGAAAAAAGCCGCTTAGTTTTCGTTCCTATTTAGATTTCTACCGTTTAAAGCCAGGTTTTCCCACCTGGCTTTTTTATTTTTAAAGATGGCCGTAGAAAGCTACGAAGATAGCCAGGCCAAAGATGAAATATTTTATTCCTACAGAGAAAGCTTCGCGCAATGCCATAGCTTCCTATCGGCCCCCGCCTCTGCTAACATGAGTCCGGTCCAGGTCAAATGTGGGAGTCACGATGAAAAAAGCAGCATTAATCACAGGAGCTAGCAGCGGTATCGGTGCCGCAACAGCCATTGAGTTCGCAAAAAACGGTTACTTCGTTTACCTGATGGGACGTGATAAAGAACGTCTTGCTGAAGTTGCGATCCAATGCCGTAGTGGTGCCTCAATCATGTCTTGCGATATCACAGATACGAAAGCTGTCGACAAACGCTTGAACGAAATGCTGACAACTAAAATTCATAAAATCGAAGTGATCGTGAACAACGCTGGCATCTTTGATCGCCACACGACTGAAGAAGGCACTGACGATATTTGGTTGAAAGAATTCAACGTCAACTTATTGGGCCCCGTACGTATCACACGCGCCTTTTTCCCTTATTTTAAAGAAAACGGTGGCGGCTCTATCGTCAATGTTTCTTCAACATTAGGGCTAAGACCTCAAGGACCGACATCGGCTTACTCGGCCGTGAAAGCGGCGATGGTGAATTGGACTTCAAGTCTTGCCATCGAAGGTGGCGCACATAAAATTCGCGCGAACTGCGTATGCCCTGGTATCGTCGAAACACCTATTCACGGCGGTGGTTCGATGGAGCATATGAACTCATTCCAGCCATTGGGTCGTGTGGGCCAACCGCATGACATCGCAAAGGCAATTTACTTCTTGGGTTCTGAACAATCCAGTTGGACCACAGGGGCGATTCTTGCCGTCGATGGCGGAATCAATCTGCTATGATTCTGACTCTTAAACAAAACTTCAGCAGTGCTCACCTTTACTATCAGCCGCAATGGAGTGATGAGGAAAACCTTAAGCACTTTGGCAGATGTTTTACCGAGCATGGACATGGTCATAATTACACTCTAGAGGTCGGCTTCCACATAGCGGATGAGGACCTTCAAGTGAAGGGCGAGCAATATAAAGCACTCCTGCAAAACTTATGTAACAAACTTGATCATGAGCACTTGAACTTTGTGATTCCAGAGTTTAAAACGACGATCCCAACGACTGAGAATATCGCTCTTTATTTCCTTAAAAAGCTTAAAGAGACTCTTTCGGAAAAAGACCTTCATCATATTCGACTTTATGAAATGAAGGACCTGTGGACGGAGATCCGCTTATGAGCGAAGAAAAAGTAAGACTTTCGAAATTGATGGCGGAGCGAGGCATTTGCTCACGTCGTGAAGCTGACGACTATATCGCTCGCGGCTTGGTTCTAGTGAACGGTGAAAAAATCGATCAATTGGGTACGAAAGTGGATCCGAACGTTAAGATCACTTTGGAAGCCCAAGCTTTAAAGCAACAAAAACGCCTGGCGACGATTATTTTAAATAAGCCTGTGGGTTATGTGTCTGCACAACCGGAGCCTCAATACACGCCGGCTATTCGCCTTTTAACGCCAGATAATCAGTTTGGCGAATCGAAGCAACGCCTGACGCCTGATCACCTTAAAGGAATCGCGGTCGCCGGTCGTTTAGATATCGACTCGCAAGGTTTGTTGTTGTTCACACAAGATGGTCGCATCGCTAAAAAAATCATCGGTGAAGATTCTAAAATCGAAAAAGAATATATCGTACGCGTGCAAGGCCAACTTGCACCCAACGGCTTAAAGCTTCTCAATCACGGTTTGTCTTTGGATGGCAAGGCATTGAAGCCTGCAAAAGTTGAATGGATCAATGAAGACCAACTTCGCTTCATTCTGCAAGAAGGTAAAAAACGTCAAATCCGTCGCATGTGCGAACTTGTGGGTTTGAAAGTAACGGGCCTAAAACGCGTGCGTGTTGGAAAGCTTCGTCTTGGTAAATTACCTGAAGGCAAATGGCGCTTCCTTGAAGACGACGAAACTCTGGATTAGGATTTATTATGAGCGATCAACGTTTGACTGACTTAGAAATCAAAATCACTCATCAAGATTTACTTCTTGAAGAGCTCAACACGGTTATCTATCAACAACAAACTCGCATGGATCTGCTTGAAAAAACGATCAAAGATCTGGTCAAGAAAATGAGTTCCAACGAAGACGGACCACAAATTGGCCCGCACAATGAAAAGCCGCCGCACTACTAGGCGGCTTTTTTTTATTAGTGCACACTTACTTTTAATTGCCCGCTGATATTCACGTTTTCAATCGACAATGACCCCATAGAAGCACCACTACCAACACGGACGGCACCAATCACGATGCGATCGAAGTGTGATGGCAATTGCGATACCCCAATGACCTCTCCGTTTTGAGATACCATCACTGACAAAGAGCCGTTTCTTTCCCCCATGATGGAAATATCTTCGAAACTTACCCCGAAAGATTTGCTTAAAATCTGTAAGCTCGAAAAAAGTTCTTCGCCAGTGATGGCTTGGCCTGTTGCCGCTTTGTTTTGTAATAAACTAATCAATCCTGCTGCAAGATCCGTCTGTGCATAGACTGAAGACATTTCGCTTTCACTCAACGCCTGCATACGCGCCAGAGCCTGCGTGCTTGTTAAAAACATAAAAGCCGAAACTAGAAATGTGATGATCGAACGCATGTTATGTCCTTTCGAAATATGAAACGTTTTTACCAGCAAATTAAAATTTCGCTCTGAAAATCTAAAATCCACCGGGGAGGTTTGTGAAAATACCTGAGATGATTAACACTTCGTCTTTTGTTCTCAGGAAGTGAACTTGCGGATGTTCGTTCTTATTTCGCTTTCAATTAAACATCACAGCTTGATGCTGCCCCAAAAATTGGGCATGACCATCCCATGCGTTGTGCAACTCTTCTTTTCACATTACTCCTTCCCTTCGTAAGTCAGGCTGAATGCACGCCCAGCGCGAACTCGTGCGAATTCTATCAATGCACGCCCAGCGCGAACTCGTGCGAATTCTATCGCTGTCAGGAAGAACGCCAACACTGTGGCCCTAAGGGCTACTGGCAAAATTTCGGTTACCCTTACTGTGTGAAGTTTCTGAAAGACCAAGCCTTATTCACTCCCGATTCACAACGTTGGCTGACCGATGTACGCGAGTGTTTGCAGGTTCGTGTTGGCGAAGTCGTAAACAATCTTGCTTGTGATAAGATCGAAAAAGAAGCTTTAGATAGCCACGTTTCTTGTTACGTCGATACGGGCTTCTGCCAACTCAAGAACGCTGAAAAGTGGAAGATCTATTGGTATCTTAAGGGCTCCCTTCGTCATCCTCGTACGTGGTATGAGGCGGCCCTTTTGACTTCAGCGTGCACTCCACGCGTCCGACCGACTCCCCCTTAGTTTGTTTAAGTTTTGATCGCTGCCTGCGCTTTCCGTCGTTATGTGATCCTAAATATTCTGAAATCAAAATAACTTAACACTGAACCCAGTCTTTTTGGGTCCAAGCTTTGCTTCACCTCCTGCGGATTCAAAATCAGGAGATTTTTTATGAGAAAGTTCATGTACGTTCTAGCGGCGGCAATGGTGTCTTTTAATGTCGCGCAAGCTGCGGAAGTAAGCCTTTGGGGTATCTCCCAAACTAATGCGGCACTTATCACTGAAAGCCTTATTGAAAAAGCCAGCTCAGACTCTTCCATCAAAGTCGATACGTCGGTTTATACAATCACGAAAGTAACTCGTGAAGACAGCAGCAGCCGTATTGAGTGTAAACGCCTATGGTTCGGCGGCACACCACCACAATACGACTGTTCAATCACTAATAAGTAATTCGAATTCTAGCTGCAGGAGTTTTTCATGAGCGTTTTTAAACTTTGGCTTAAAGCTGCTATCGTTCTTTCGGCATTTGCCGGAGGCGTCGCTCATGCAAAAACTTTCTGTAGCATGACTTTGAATTCATCAGATGAAATTGAAACCTTCCGCAAAAATCTTGCCGGTAAAGGCTTCGATTTCGTCGAACTGGTTCCAGATTCGAAAGACCCATTGTGGTTTAAAAAATCTTGCGACAGCGGCATTCAGTGCGATGTTCTTTTGATCTCGGGACACTTTGGAGGATTGTTCTTTGGCGAAGGCACATCGACAACCATCGGAATTGCCGAAATGGAGCAAGCAAGTTGCAACAATTCGTGCCCGGGAATTTTGAAAAATCCTAAAGAAGTTTTTTTGATGGGTTGTAACACCCTTGCCACACAAACCAAGGATCACCGCACCGTTGAACAATATCTAAACGTTCTTATCGAAGACGGTATTCCTTTAGATTTTGCTGAACAAGTTGCGGCCTCTCGCTATAGCCAACAAGGCTTCAGCTTAGAAAAACGTTTTGCAGCGATCTTTAATAACTCAAGCAAACTTTACGGTTTTGCCAGCACGGGTCCTCTTGGCGCTTCGGCGGCTCCCCGTTTGCGCAGTTACTTAAACAAGGTTTCTTCTTACAGCGCACACTTGGATCAATTAACGACGGCTCCAAATACTATGTTACAAAGCGCGTTCGCTGATACGAACTTCCGTGAAACAGTTCCCTCTAAAGTTTTAGACGCGGATTCGCGTGGTCTATTCTGCGCTCTTCGCAGTGACAGTATCGATACGAAGTCAGCGGCTTTACAACGAGTGGTTCAAGAAAACAAAGTCGTTACGTTCTTTGATTCTATCGCCAATAACGTACAAGGCTTGAAGGACGGATTACTACAATCCATGAACAATAGCGCGACGACTCTTCGTCAAAGTCTGACGCAAACTCTGGCGAAGATTTCTGCAAACAACAAAAACCTGATCACGATTCAACACGAAGTTTTGCAGGTATCACGCGCTGTTGGTTTAATGGATTCAGAAACGAAATTGTTCAAGGTCGCACAGCTTTTAAAACAAGCTTATGCACAAGATTTGAATTACTCTAAAGTCAGCCAGATCTGCGGCATCTTAAAACAAGAACCGGAACTTCAAAATCTGGATGCAAAAAGCATTGAGTCGCTTTCGAAAATTTCGCCGTACTTCATGTTGACGTTGGGTTGTTATCCAACTTTAGCCAAAGAGACGAAGTGGTTCTTGTTTGAGAAAATCTATTACCCAAATGCTCCGTTTGAGCGCACGTTGGCGTTGCAGATTTTAAAACCGCACTGGACTCAAGACGATCTTTCGTGGGTTTCAGCAGCACTCGGCTCTAATGATCCTGATTTAAAAATGCGCATTTATTTAAGCGCACGTAAATTATTGTATCCGTCACGCAATGCCATCTTGGGCGGCACGGCCTTATCGCGTTGTATTTTGCAAAGTGAAAATGAAGGCGGACAGTCGTTGGGCACAAACTGGGGTTGCTTAACTGATAACAATGCCGAATTGACGGTGGATGTGTGCGATCATTTCGCATCACTGAATCCCGATCCAGAAAATTCAGACGACATGCGCTGGTATTGTTGGAGTAAAACCAAACAGCGTATGCTAGAGCAACGCCCTGAATGTTATGCGCTTGCGAACTCGATGGGTATTCGTGGCAATCAAATGAAACAAGTTTGGAACTGCGGCCACAGATAATAATTGCGAATTAAGTTTTAACCGAGTTTCCCATACGACCTGCGGGTGCTAAGAAATCCAATCGCAGGTTTTCGTAATATTGAATCTCTTCATCGGTAAAGCCCGCTTTACCGCGCAGAACGCGATTGATGGGCTCAACTCTTTTTGGCAGGCGGGTGCGCAATGAATCCATGCGCTCTGGGAAATCAACTGCCGGATCAATCTTTGAAGTTTTGCAGATCTCGCGATACCAGCGTGAACCGAAATCAACATGACCGATCTCTTCAAAGTTAATTTGTTTTACAATTTTTTGGATGGTTTCTTTACCCGACGTGCCTTCAAGGCGACGAATCAATGTATCACCCGCATCTAGACCACTGCCTTCTAAATAGCGATGTACGATCAAGATACGATCTAACAAAGTGTCTTCAGGAGCGACGGCTCGCCACAAAGCCGCATGCACGGGCCACTGTCCCCATTTAAATCCTAAAGCATCAATCCCCTCAAGGCACATGCGCAGATGTTCAGCTTCAGAAATCGTAACCGCAGCCAATTCCTCTTTAAAGCCTTGAGGTGCATCGGGAAACTCCACCAGAGTACGAATGCCTAATTCCATAGCTTGCAGTTCAATACTGGCAAGATCATGAAGCATGCGCGCCTGACCTTCAGGCGTAACGAAACCCTTCTTGGGTGGATGGAATTTTGGATGCAGCAAGTCAATATCGCGAGTCGGGTCTTCAGGGCATGTATACGGAGACTTTAATTTAAAGGCCTCCTCACAAGATTCCTGAATACGTTCAATTTTTTCCCAAACATCGGCGATTTCGAAAGCAAACATGCCAGCTTTTTACATGGAGCTCTTGCACTTGCCAAATATTAACTGATTTGATTTCATAGAGAGCATGGGAAAATCATGGAAAAACGCAGGTAAAGTAGAGAAAGCCCAACAGAAGGGTCAAATTTTCACAAAGCTAGCGCGCGAGATTCAAGTCGCAGCTAAAGCTGGTGGACCTGACCCCGCGGCGAATGCTCGTCTTCGCATGGCGATTGATGCAGCAAAAAAAGAATCTTGCCCGAACGATACGATTGATCGCGCTATCAAAAAAGGTGCAGGTCTTCTTGATGACGGTAAGGTTATTGAAGAGTTGATGTACGAAGGCTACGGCCCTCACGGTGTTGGTGTGATCGTTGAATGTCAAACAGACAACAAACACAGAACAGCTCCAGACATGCGTCACGCTTTCAAATCGCACGAAGGCAACATGGGTGAAACGGGTTCCGTGGCATGGATGTTTGATCACGTGGGTTTGATCGAGGCGACAAAAGCTGGTTCATTCGATCCAGATGAGGAAGCTATCGAAGCCGGTGCAAACGAAGTTTCTAAAAACGATGATGGCTCTTACGAGTTCTTCACAAATTCTAGTGACCTTGATGCCGTTCGTGATGCTCTAACTAAACGTGGTTGGAAAGTAGAGAAAGCAGAACTTTCTTATAAAGCGAAAAACATCACTGAGCTGAATGATGATCAACGTAAAGACGTCGAAGAGTTTTTGAACTACCTAGACGACATGGACGACACTCACAGAGTGCATGCGACAATTTAACTTAACCAAAGGGCTTCTTACGAAGCCCTTTTTACTTTCTAAAATCTATTTTTTCTTCTCAGCTTTTTTAGCGTTGCAAGCAGCAACAACATCAGAACCGACAGTCACACCGGCCACTGATTGACCGGCAAGCACGGGTTGCACGCAGTCTTTATAAAGACCTTTTTTCTCTTTGTGCTCACCCTTTACAAAACCCGCTGACTCGCACGCCTTTTTGATTTCCTGGCATGGATGATTTTTCTCTCCACCTTGTGCGAACGCTGATACCGAACCCAACACGATCATTGTAGCGATAAGACTTTTCATAAAGTCCCCCTTTGTTGAATTCAGGCTATCGCAGGGGCATTAAAGTCCGATGAGATTGGAATTAATCTTTGTTAATTTCGGATTGCAGCCAGTATGAATTCTTGAATCAGATCGAGATTGTTAGTCGAGCTAACATCGTCAATTAGAATATAAAAAAGTAGAGGACATGAATCCTCTACTTTTCCTTACTTGCATCGCACCTGAATTCTTTCGCTAGATCTCAAAACTATTTGCGAAAACTAGATGAATCGGAACTACGATTGGCATCTCTGCCAGTCATACTGTCTCGAGATGTTTTGTCATCTAGAGGTTTTGTCGCGCCCGTTTTATTGAGATCTTTTTCTGGAGCGTTGGATGATACTTTGTCTTTATTAAACTGTCCGGATTGGTTTTGCATATTTTTGTCTGCCATAACTGCCTCCTAAGCAATGCACCTATTCGAGGTACATCTTTATTTTACTCTTTGGCAGACACATATCACAGCCCTTGCAGGATGTTCGCACCTAGACGAGATGGGGCCTTGGTCACTTTTGTTGCCGAAATTTATTTTGTTTTAAAGTGTGCTTGATAATCGCCCATCGCTTGTCTGATTATCTTGATCGCTTCCGGTTTATCTTTAAAACCTTCAACCGAAACCTTTTTGTTCTCAAGACCTTTATAGATTTCAAAAAAATTCTGAATCTCTTTAAGCGTATGCGGAGCCAAATCACTGATCGAATGAACTTCCGCCATTTCAGGATCATCCGCATGAACCGAGATAATTTTGTCATCGATTTCGTCTTGATCGAACATGCGCATATAACCAATGGGGCGCGCTTGCATAATAGACAACGGATACACATCGGCTTGGCCAAAAACTAAAATATCGAGTGGGTCTTTGTCATCGGAATAGGTGCGCGGAATAAATCCATAGTTTGCCGGATAATGAACAGAGCTATAAAGAACACGGTCGACCTTCAACAAGCCCGACTCTTTATCCAGTTCAAATTTAGTTTTGGAAAATCGCGGGATCTCGATGATGGCGTTCACAACTTCAGGTGCATTCTTTCCAAGCTCAATATCGTGCCAAGCATTCATGGGATCTCCTTGTGAAATATTATGAATAAAGATGCCGAGAAGTGTTTTCTGCTATGGCACTTAAATTCCACGAATAACTACAGAAAATGGCATCACCCTTATTATCGGTTAAGAGGCGAACGTCCGACAACCAAGTGCTTCGCAATTTGTCGCGACCTTCAATCGTTACAATCGTTTGGGAGCGGTTCATATTTTGTGTGGTCTTTATTAATTTCGCCATCACTGTCGGACCATCAACTGCCAGGTTTTCAGCTTTCGATCCAACAAACTCATTCATTTTCAAATTAATAGAATCAGGTAAGCGCGAGGCTGCAACGAGGATCTTTTGATTTAAATCCATAATGGCCGAGCCGCCACGGTCCGTGTTTTTATATTGTGCGCTCATTAACTCGCTTTTTTCAAAAGCCGTCAGATGCTCTGAAAGATTTTCGACAATTTTTAGAAATCGATAACGAGGACTTGGCGAATCAGTCACTTCGATAACTGTTTCTTTAGCAAAGAAGGCCGATCCATCCTTACGCATACGCCAGCGGAAGCGATAACCACCGCAACTGACCTTTTCGTCGAACGCATGAAAAATAATTTTTTCATTTAAGGCCACAATTTCTTGAGCAAGAAAACCGAACAGTTTTTCCGCAAGGCTGTTCCACAGCCCCACTTGACCGTTTTTATCGGCGAGATAAATGGCGTAATTTTTATTCGTCAGAATGTCTTTAAATAGAGTGGATACATTAACTTTCATCACGAAAATGTATCTATGGACATCTACACGTAGTCAAATTAGCCCGCACTCATTTCACGAATTTAAGAAATATCAACAGCAGATGCGGCGTAAGACTTTGGCAATTTTCTTCATCTCTTTAGATTCTTCAGCAGACTGGCGCTTAACTAAATATAACTTCCGTTTCGTTTCTGCTGACTTAAATTCCTTTATTTTTACAAGATGAAGATCTTCACGAACGAATTTATTTTCCTGATCCGCGACAAAATCCGCCATATACAAAGCAGCTTGGCCACTTCTTAATAAATTCAAACCAATCGCGAAGCTTGCAACAAAGTGTTCCGCACGACGAGGAATTTCCAGTGGAAAACCATCGCGATTGCGATAACCCAATGGATTATCGGGATATTCCGATAACGGCACTGCGAACGGCAATTCTTGCGCGGGTGTTGCGCGATACAGATCCTTACGTGCATAAGTCGCAAACGTCACTTCACCCAACTCAAGATATTCTAACTCCGGTCGTGGAGCTGGCACGAAAGCGACTCCGAAGTGGATATCGCCAGAAAGAATTTTTCCTTCGATTTCGCCTAAGTCTAATTCGTAAATACGCAAAGACTCTTTCAACTCTTTGGCGATTTCCCCCGAACACGTCGAACCCACGACGGAAGACATTCCCAAACTAATGGCACCTAGTTCAGTAACTTTGCCCATTTTAATTTCATTGGCGATTTTCAAAATCTCTTGGGCTTTTTGATAGAACCACTTGCCTTCAGGTGTGATTTCTAAGCCACGTCCTTGAGGTCGGAATAATTTTAAGCTGGTTTCAGCTTCAAGTGATGAAATGGCTTTCGACAAGCCACTGTGCGAGATACCTAAAAGTTGAGAGGCCTTTGTCAGGCTTCCCGTTTCTGCAATCACCGTAAAATAGCGTAAGCGTTCCGTTTCCATACTGGAACAGGTTATTGCGTATATTTCTCTTTTATTCAACTAAAGATTTGCGTAAAAAATGGTTCAAAGGCGCGATTCGAAACAGCCTTCTACAAAGGAATAATCATGAAAATATTAAAACTTTTAGCGCTTGGATTGCTTGTCTTCGCTTCAGGGCAAGCTTTTGCGACACCGGTTATTTGTGGCATCGACACTGAAAGCTGTCCAGAACAAGCCCCCTATGCTTGTTACGAAATTACGTGGAATAACTCAGACATCTTCTGTTCTGAAAAAAACATTTCTAAACCCGCAACCACGACACCAAAGGTAACTGATCCACGCATCGAAGCTCGATTTGTCTGTCAAATTAATCGCGACAAATGCCCGAATGAAGCAGAGCCTTACTTCTGCACGGGTTACGGCTGGGTTGGACCCGGCATGGATCATTGCTCCGCCACAGGTAGCGACGGCCACTTCAATCGCTAAAATGAGTTCTCTAAAGGGCTGATGCCTTCATCTTTATCAAGATCGTCGGTTTCAACCCTTTGCCCTTTCATGACGTCTTTTAGGGACGTATCCTTTAAAGTCTCTAGGATTTCAGGGGACGTCTCGATTCCGGTGCCATTTACACCAATATGCTGAGGGGAACTGGCGGAGTTGCCAATACCCATAGGTCCGCCCTCCTCGATTTTATTTTTGTCCATACGACCTCCTGCTCTTATTTTATCCCGACATTAAAGAATGAGCCCAAATATGCAGACCTACACGGGACTTGGCGCGGGTTTCTTACTAAAACACCTTACAATCCTTTCAGAATTAATTTTGAATTGATTCATTTTACCGTGGATATGCTACAAGCTTCCGATATTCAGGAGAATTCATGAAAAAACTTATCGCCGCATTGATTGTATTAGGTTCAACAACTCCAGCCTTCGCAAAAGACAGCACGTGGAAGTTATGCACGGGCGACGCTACCGTCTTCGATGATCCCGCAAAATTAGCGGTGAACGTTTATGAGCACCGAAATGCAACAGGCGATGGCCGTGACACTGAATTCACATTGATCTTTGGGGGTTGGGTTTTACGCGGCACTTTGGATACTTCTGACAGCGATACTGGCACAGTTCACTTGCAAGACTCTAAATACACTGAGGGTGTTTATGACGGCACAATCGGTGTGAACTACGACAAAGACACTGTGACTTTAAAAGGTGTTCTTGATCTTGGCGAAAAAACAAATATCAACGCCACTTTGAAATGTAAGACTTTGGGTAATTAGTTCTTAACTGACTCTGACAAAGCTTTGGGTTCACTTGAGCCCGAAGCTGAAGCAGTCAGCGAAGCACGAACCTTCTCTAGCAATTGCCCCAGTTTGTTTTTACCAGAGCGATCTCCGCAATCTCCCCAATAACAATCGTTCTTCGTGTGCTCGTAAAGTTTTGCAGATCCCGTTGATAACAACAAGGCTTTCAATTCCGGATAGCGTGTGAATTTGTCTATCACGGCTTTTTCCATGAACATATCTTTTGTCGCATCCCAATCCGCACGTTTGGGAACAAATTGATCGCGACCGCGATTCGCGGCTTCCATCGGTGATGGTGCCGATTGAACCCAAAAGATCAAATCAGGTTTATCATACTTATGTGCCTGATAGTAATGCTCACTCGTCGCCCACCACTGCCCGTCGACAAATACTGGAAACAGGGCAAAATTCGAAAACTCACCGTAAGCATCTTTTGTAGAATAGAAATCAAGAATCGGATTTTTGTAAGGAATTGGCTCAGTCTTGGGAAAATGTTCGTAGTGAGTTGCTGTCGGCGCCTTGTGCACACAAGAAGCCAATAACAGAAACAAAAATCCCCAAAGCAGTTTCATACTAGCGTTTAGTTTTTAAAAGGTAATCAAAAGCCATCGCGTAGTTTTTGATTTGTTTAAGCATGGAGTGCAAACCGTTCGCACGACTTGGCGAAAGATTACCTTCGAAGCCCAAAGCTTTCAAAAACTCTGGCGGTGTCGCTAAAACTTCAGCGGGTGCACCACCCGAATAGACTGACAACAACAACGCCACAAGACCTTTAACGATCAGCGCATCGCTATCGCCTTGGATAATCATCTGACCTTGATCGTTCAAAGAAGCATGCAACCATACTTGCGACTGGCAACCTTTAACCGCGTTCGCTTCGGTTTTTAAAGACTCTGGCATTTCTGGCAAAGCTTTACCCATCTCGATGATTTTTTTGTAGCGATCTTCCCAATCTGTATAGGCAGAAAAGTCAGCGATGATTTTGTTTTGGCGTTCTTGAATACTCATTTATTTGCGTTCGCTTTCAATGCTGCAGGCATTTGCGGAAGAATTTCAAACAGTTCTTCCTCTAACGACTGCCCGGTTTCACCAATTAGCTCGTGGAAGGCTTTTTTATCCAAATTCGACACAATCTCAAAGGACTTTTTATAAAATCCTTCCTGGTCGTCGTAATAGCCATTCCAAAGCTCTTTAGCTTTAGCTTCAGTCATAAACATCGACTTCTTTTCAGCCGCAGTGCCGTCATAACGATTATGATAATCAAGAAGCGTCATCACCTGACGTGGAGAAAAATCAAGCATCGCCAAAGCTTCTTCAAGCAAAGCAAGTTCGACATACCAAAGATAACTACTAAGTTTTTCCCAAAACTCTTCGCCTTTTTTGCCGTAAGAACTTTTACAGAAGAAAGTCGTGCACACAACACCGCGATTGCGCCACACATTGCAGTTTTGATTTTGCTTATTGTAGTACGGACACAACCAATCTTCGCGCTGACCAAATTCATGCTCTTCACGATTATTGAAGCCTACCTGATATTTTACCGGCGCCACCATTCCGATCGGCAAGGCGTATTCACGACGAGCGATTTTGCCGCGGAAAACTTCATGAGCTTGTGTTGATGAGCTTTCGTTAAATAAAGCCCCGACCATGTAATTAGGAAGAAAGGGATGGAAAGTACAGCACTTCAAATCTTCGCGATAATGGATCTTTTCTTGATTGCGAGGACGCGCCATCGCACAGGTATCGCAAGTCGCTTTCGTTTCCTGCGGAGAGAACTCAAGGATCTCTCGCGGCAGAAGATTTTGATAAATAAGCGGAAGTTGGTACTTTAAATTCATCGTTCCCGGTTAACGCTTTTGGCAGCGCTGTAAGACTCGTTCTTTGTATTCGGAAAGGTAAGGATATACACCGACATCATCCCATTTCCAAACAAAGTCATTACATCGCATAAACTTTGGAAAAGCTACTACACCAACCTCGTAGTCCTTCTTCTGCTTTAAGATGGCACTGGCAATGTTCTCCATAGTCCAAAGCACAGAGTCTTCGCTTAAGAGTCCCTGTTTGCGCAATTCAAAGGAAACCTCAACTGGACTCACAAACCCTGTCTGATCCGCATAGATCGGAGTTCCCACCTGTTCGCGACCTTGAGTGGAATAGACCCAGCGAATGTATTGGAAGAATTGAATTCCAGCAGGCGCATATTTGTTTTTAATTGCTTCGTAAACAGAGGCATCCGCTTCGGTATTGTCACCAAAGAAGATCACTTTATCTGGAGCTTGTTCATTCATGATCGCAGTGATCGTGCGCAGTTTGTGTTCGTCAGAGCTATAATTTGTACGAGGAATATAAACACCCGCTGGGAAACTTCCATTACGCAAGAAGTTCAAATGCGTTTTCTGCATCCACCACGCCGGCGCGCGAGTGACATAGTAAAAAGAAGCATCGGCATTGTCTTTTTGAATCAACGCAAACAGTTCACTCATTCCAAGATAACGACTGTTTTCATCAAATGAATAAACCGCGGCATCATCAAGATCCTGAACGTCGGCAAGTTTAATCGTGTCGTCGACATCAGCAATAACCAGTGTCTTTGCTTGTGCTGCCGAAATCCATAACAGAGCTACAAATACGAGTGAGAAAAGTTTCATGCATCCTCCGTGAAGTCTTCACTTCAGCAGAAAATACTAGTCACTAGAGTCCTTGCTCGTCAAAGCGAATACTGAAGTCTGTAGGTGTCACTTGAATTTCTAAAGTGTGCTCTGCATTAGAAAGAACGATTTTTTGTTCATTACCCAGAAAAAACTGTTGCCCTAAGGCTTGTGCAAGCTCGCCATTTGCTTTGAAGCTGGCTGTTTTCAGTCCCAATTGCGCATTGGCCGTGCGATGAATCAACAACATGCAGGTATAACCGCCTGAGGTGCGATTGGCGCAAATAAAATTCAGAGTTCTTTCTGGCGCCTTCAGCGATTTCCCAGGGCCCAGCATCGAATCTTGGATCGGCACATTCATCACTTCGAAAAGTTTTTGTGGAAAATCATCACTGCTGCCATCCGGATTCTGAGCCGCAATATTGATCATAAATTGCTGACCTAAAAACCTTCCGTTCGTCACAGCGTGAGACACAGAAGCACTACTAAGCAGAAGAAGCATCACAAGTGTTTTCATAATTTAAAGCCTAACAAGGGTGTTCAAGAGATCAACAGGGGCGTTACAATTCCTGTCTTCTGTCAGCCTCATAACGGGACATCAAAAGTGGATCACATTGAGATGCTATTCCCATGTATTTACAGATACTTACGACCGCACTCACTCTAAGAATCATTGGCACATTGGCCTCAGGCTTGCTCTCTAGGTAAGTATCGAAACTTTATTTTTACAAAGGGGACTTATATGAAAACATTCTTAGCTATCACAATCTTCGCATTTTCTTGCAGTTCATTTGCTTGGACAGCGCACGATCAAGCAGGAAAAGAATATTCATTTAAGTTCCGCATGGCCGGTCAAACGTTAGAGCTTAAACAATCAGCAGGTTCTTATGAAGAAGCCTACGAAAGAGCTGCCCAGCAGTGCTTTAAATTCTTCAAAGGCCCAGGCAAAGTTTCTGAAGACCGTGGTCTAGATATCATCGACGTGTGCGCAAATCCGCGCTCATAACGGCAGAGCGCCAGCTGAAGCAACCCGCTCGTCGCATAGCATAACTCCCCAAGAAAGCCCCTTCCCCCGAGGGGCTTTTTGTTTTAGAATTCAGAGGAATTTAAGGAGCAGTTTTAATGGGTATCCTAAAAGCCATTGGTGAATTTTTAGTTGGTAAAGATCCAGATATCTTCGACGAGAAAGGCAACGTTTCTCACAAACTTCCAAAGAAGAAATGGGAAGCTTGGCACAACCGTACTAAAACTGATCCTCAATACAACTGGAGAAACCACACTGGTATCTCTGGCGCAAACAAGAAAAAGCCTACGAACTAATTCGAGAGACTTTCTCTTTCAGTTTTGATTTAGCAAACCCACTGGTCACGGTGGGTTTTTTATTTTAGGGTCACATCATGAGCACGACAACAGTCGACACTTCTTCTAATACTCCCCTTCTTAAAGACAGCACCGTGTGGATCATGGCAACAGCCACAGGTCTTTCTGTGGCGAATCTTTACTACAACCAACCTCTGCTTGCTGAAATGCAAACAAGCTTCGGTGCCAGCGTAAAAGACATCGGCATCATTCCAACACTGACACAAGTCGGATACGCGCTAGGAATGCTTTTCTTAGTTCCACTCGGCGACATGTTTGAACGTAAAAAATTGATCTTCTTAACGTCACTTTTAGTGACAGGCTCTTTGTTAATCGCGGCGACTGCACAAAGTGTATTGATGATGGCGATCGCAAGTTTGTTGATTGGACTTTTTACGATGGTTCCGCAGTTAATCATTCCACTGGCAGCACAACTTGCATCACCAACAAATCGTGGACGCGTGCTTGGTATCATCATGAGTGGTTTGTTGATTGGTATTTTATTATCACGAACACTCAGCGGTTTCTTAGGATCTATGTTCGGATGGAGAGCCGTATTTTATTTCGCAAGCGCCATGATGATGGTCATCGCAGGCGTTTTGTGGCTCACAATTCCATCGCTCGCTGCAACCTTTAAAGGAACTTATCTTGGGTTGTTCAAATCCATTTGGGAACTGGTTAAAGAACTTCCCACTTTGCGTGAATCAGCCGCCATTGGAGCGTTGATCTTTGGTATTTTCAGCAGCATCTGGGCAACATTGATTTTCTTATTATCAACACCGCACTTCGGTTATGGCGCTAAGGAAGTTGGACTGTTTGGACTTCTTGGAGCTGCAGGCGCCGCTGCCGCGCCACTTATGGGGCGCGTATCTGATAAAAAAGGACCTCGTTATGGTTTGGGTGTCGGCCTTATTCTGACAGCTTTATCCGTCTTGATGCTTGGTTTTTCAGGTCAAAGTCTTATCGGTTTGATTGTTGCGATCTTCATTATGGACTTCGGTATTCAAGGGGCGCATATCTCGAATCAAACACGTATCTTTGCACTTCGCGAAGATGCACGCAGCCGTATCAACACGGTTTACATGTTTAGCTATTTTATGGGCGGCGCTGCTGGATCTTATCTTGGCTCCATCGCTTGGAATATGGCCCAATGGACGGGCGTCATCACAGTCTGCGGAGTTCTTGCGGCATTAAGTTTATTAATTTATGCAAAAGGGCGCGGTCGCTAACTAGTTCGCACCCAACTCCATCCAGGATTCAACGTGTGAGTTATAAAATCCGGATTCACGATAAGCCTTGTCGATCACACCGCGTTTTTTCAAAATACGAAAACCCTTCTGCAAAGCTACAATCGCATTCTGAGCACCAGGGTTTTTCTTAGAAATCGCCCACACTCTTTTACCTTTTAATAAAATTTTGTATCCAGGCACGGGACGCAAACGAATCCCGTCGACATCGAAACCAAAATCCTTATCTTCGTGAAAAGCTGACAACATCAAGGGTACGCGGTCATGCTTTACCATTCGCACCATTCGCTCCCAATTGCCGCCATCTTCTAGATTTTTAAACCCAGCACGTAACAAGGCTTCACGGTCACTCGTCCAACTAAATGATGTCGTAACTTTTTGCTTACGAAGCTCTGCAAGTGAGAGCTTTTTCAATTCAGGAATCTTATCCACCCGCCCATACAAGCCAGCGACGAATTTTCCTTCTTCGATTGCCGATTCTGACAACCACAAGTTTTCATCCGAATCGACATCGTATCCCCACACAGGATTTGCAGACATATCGGCAGAACCATTTTTCAATTCCAGTAGAGCGCGCGAATATGTCGGTGTCGTTGCAAACTGAACCTCGCCAACAAAACCACCAGCCTGAAGAACCTGTTGCAGCAATACAAGTTCAACAACATCACGACGCGACCATGGACCGCCGAAATCTTTAATTTGTAAAGGATTCCGATCTCCAAGAAAACGATAGTAATCCCGAACCACATCTTCAGCCGCAACAGCCTTCAGAGTGCTTTTTGCTGCATTCACGCGTGCATAGGATAGCGAATAAAATAGAATAAGAAACAGGAACAGCAGGTTTTTCATGTACCATCACAATACTAAACAAAACCTAGAGCCATGATTACAGTTTCTGCATTTTGAAAAAATCGGAGCGACACTCTTGTCTCGAGCCATCCACGAGCACGACCTCAGTGACGTAATTTATGAATTAGTATCTATATTAAACTTCAAATGCAGCGAACGAATCACTGAATCCACATCACCTTGCGCTTTTACAAAAAAGATATCATCAACTTGTCGCCCCCAAGTGTGGACTTGAGCAGACTTAATACTAACCCCTGATTCACTCAACGCTTTAGCAGCAGATGCTAAAAGTCCTGATTGGTCCGGGCCTTTAAAGCTGATGATCCATTCTTTTTCATTCGCACTGACGAGCTGAATAGAATCAAATTTTACTTGCGGCACTTCTTTATTTTTAAATTGTGCAGCTTTTAAGATTTGCGCAAGTTGCTGTTGTGATTTCGACGTCGTCACCTGGAACCAGTCATACACTCCCACTTTAGAAAGAGTATGAATGGAGGCATGACGGATCCCCACACCCAACGAATAAAGTTGAGTCACGTAGTCTGCTAAGATTCCCTTACGATCATGACGATCATGGAAACGAATCCACGTCTCGCCTTTTTTAGTCTTTAAAACTTTTGGTGGCAGACTGTCTTCGCTTTGTTCCGCGGCTTTCAGATCTTCAACCAGATCTTTCATGTCAAGACTTTCAACCAACACCGCGCCCAGCTCTTCATAGATTTCTTCAGAGATATGTAAATGCTTTTTCTTTTTCAAAGCATAGAAATCAAAATAACCTTGGGCCTTTTTTGAATCCAAACTTTCAACAAGATCTTTAAGCAGCTTTGCCTTCCACTCGTTCCAAGCTTCTGGATTGGTCGCACGAATATCAACGGCCGTAAAGATCGCCAGGCGATAAAGCCTTGCGGACTCCACACCTTTATCTTTCAGCTCTTGCCAGACCTTGGGGTCTTTCATGTTTTTACGGAATGCCGCTTGTGAAAGTTCTAAATGGTTTTTTACCATCCACTTCACATCATCTGTAAAGGCTTTAGAAAAACCATAGGCTTTAAAATCGCGATCGACGATCGCAGTTCCCGCATCCGAGTGATCATCACTCTCTAAACCTTTTGCAAGGTCATGATAAAGACACGTCCACGTTAAAACTTTCCAATCGTAAGGCTTAAGCTTCGCAAGCAGGAATTTCAGTGGGCCTAATTCTTTGGGCTTTTTGTAAATACGTTTGATTTCACGACATGCTTGCATGATGTGTGAATCAGCCGTGAAACGATGATACTGATCATGCTGCACGTAACCCACCAGACGACGAATTTCCGGAACAAGCTTATCAATAAGGCGCGATCTAAAAACACTGACCAAAGTTTCATCGGGCGTTTTTACCGCAAGAACATTATCTAAAATTTTGCCACGCAGTTTTGCAACTTTAGGAATTTTATTCGTCGGCAGGATCTCATCAAGATGCTCTCGCACCTTTTTCTGAGTTAGAACTGAAGGATTTTTTTCTAACGCTTTATAAAGATCCGCTGGTTGCTTATAGCGAATATCTTCTTGCAAACGCAGCTCCGTATCGGAACTTTCAGCGACTTTAACAATCCAGTCAGAATAAAAATGCACACGCGACAAACCACGCTGTAGACTGCGCATGAAGTCTTTATTATTTTTAAAGCCCAACCACGTCGCAATATCAAATTGCGCCCCACTTGAAAGAATATCGTTAAAGCCTTCAAGTTGAAGTTTTTGACGTAAGCACAATAAGTAGTTGCGGTAATAGTTTAAAACATTCAGCGCATGACCGGGATTTACAAATTTTTCCGCAAACAATTCATAAATTTGCAGTCCCTGTTCAAGATCGCGCAAACCACCGGGACCAAATTTGATATTCGGCTCCAGATAGTTTGTGATGGAATCAAAACGAGTTTCGCGACCTTTACGCTCTTCACGAACTGCTTTTAGCAAAGTTCTACGAAATTGATTTTTCTTTGCCCAAATCTGTTTTTGTTGCGCGAACAATTTCTGCGCGCCTTCAGGAGTTAACGGACGAGCTTTTAAAAGAGCCAGAATATCGAAGGCTTCAACATTCTCGGTCCAATCTTCGGGATTGTGAGGCATACGATAGCGCAGCTTTAAGCCGGACTCTTGCACGCGATCGACAAAACTCTTAACGATCTTTTCATCGCCACAAAATAAAATATCGATATCGGATTTAGGACTTAATTCACCACGTGCCCAAGAACCCAACATGATCGGATGGGTGTCACGCCAGCCTTCAAAAGATTGCAGGCGATCTTCAAGTTGAACACCCAACCAATGGGAAAAGCTTTCGCTTGAAAAACAGAAGGCCTGACGAACATCGCCGTCAGGGACCATCAAAGGAGGAGTCAGGATTTTTCGTGCTTCCTCAGTCAAATTTGAGGGCAAAAAGCTTCGTGTCGACATCCCTATTAGGATGAGCTAGTCGCCCCTAAGTTTCAAGTGCCAAACTCAAGTCGCAGAAACGATCTCTTTCCATTTTGCGATTTGATTCATGGCCTCAAGAGGACTCATTTGCATCAATGGATATTTCTCGACTTCTTCCATTAAGCTCTTAATAGTTTCCTGACGTTTTAAAATAAGAGGGTCCATCTCAACAGCCGGAGCTGCTGGAGCCGGCACAACAGCCGTCGCTTCAGCGCTGCTCACGTCTGTCGAATCCATATCCAAAAGCGACAACTGACTTGTTGCTTGAACACGTTTTGATTCAATTTCACGCAAGAGGCTTTTCGCACGCTTTGTGACCGTCGCAGGCAAACCTGCAAGTTCCGCGACCTGAACCCCGTAAGATTTCAAAGCTGGACCTTTAACCAAGGTATGCAAGAAACGAATCTCGCCGTTACGTTCTGCCACAGTCATGTGCGCATTCGTGATTTGCGAGAAGCTTTGATCCAACGTCGTCAATTCATGATAGTGAGTGGCAAAGAAAGTCAACGCCTTCACTTCACTTAAAAGATGCTCAAGGATAGATTGCGCCAAGCACATGCCATCGAATGTCGATGTCCCACGACCGACTTCATCCAAGATCACCAAAGAATCTTTAGTCGCGTTTTTCAACATCGCAGACGTTTCGATCATCTCAACCATGAAAGTTGAAAGACCTTCAGACAACTGATCGCTCGCACCAATACGTGTGAAGATCGCATCATGTAAAGGCAAGTGGGCTTCGTCGCAAGGAACGAAGCTACCCATTTGCGCCATGATCGACATCAAAGCCACTTGTCTCATCAAAGTTGATTTACCGGCCATATTCGGACCTGTAAGCAACAAACATGAATGAGCACGAAGTTCGATGTCGTTCGCCACGAATTGCGATTTCACCGTCTGTTCAACCACGGGATGACGGCTGGCTTTTAATTTCAAAGAGCCATCATTCGTGAATTGCGGACGAACGTATTTTTCTTCCAAAGACAACCACGCTAGCCCCGCGATCACGTCCACTTGGCTACATTCGTGCGCCAAAGTGAGCAATGCCGGACTCTGCGATAAGATTTCTTTTCTTAAAGCTTCAAAGAATTCAAATTCAAGATCAGCACGTTTTGTGTTCGCTGACAGAACTTTTCTTTCAAGTTCAATCAACTCATCCGTGCAATAGCGTTCCGCATTCGTCAAAGTTTGCTTACGTTGATAGTTCGCTGGAACTTTGTCTTTGTGCGTGTTCGTGATCTCGATGTAGTAACCGAAGACATTGTTGTAACGGATCTTCAAACTTGTGATACCCGTTTTTTCTTTTTCTTCAGCTTCCATACGCGCAACCATCGCTTGCGCATTCGTAGATAACTCAATCAACTCGTCCAATTCAGACGAAACACCCTGACGGATCAAGTAACCTTGTTTTGTCGCCAAAGGTGGTTCTTCAACCATCGTGCGCTCAATTTTATAAGCAAGCTCGCGAAGCACTTCGAAATTCGCCTGACCACCTGTTGCCTGGACCAAAACTTCCAAAGAACTGATACCAGCATGAACGCTTCCAGCCAAAGCCAAAAGATCACGACCGTTACACTGTGGTTGCGAAATTTTACCCAGACGACGTTCGATGTCGCCCATTTGTCCCAAGATCTGACGAACGCGTTTCAACTCAACAACATGAGAGCGCCAGAAGTCGACAGACGACAAACGCTCTTCGATCGCTTTTTGATCGCGAAGTGGAAAGCTTAACCATTGACGAAGAAGACGCCCACCCGCAGATGTTTGCGTGCGATTGATGGCATGAAACAAACTGCCAAGACCTTCGCCTTTGTAAGTAGAGAAAATTTCCAAGTGACGAAGAGTTGTACTAGAAATTTCAAGACGATGTTCAAGATCTCTTTCTTCAAACGGAGATAGCGTCGCTAGCGCTTCTTCTGAAGAAAGACTTTTTACGTAACTTAATAAACGAGCCGCAGAAGTCGGCGCGCCCTTAGATAAAAGTTCATGTGATGCTTCAAGTGTCTCTTCATGATGTGAAATCAAGAAACCTTGAAGACCTTCAAGTAATGCTTCATGTTCTTTAGCGATGACAATTTCAGCCACTGGTAAGATCTGCAAGAAGCGCAAAAGATCCTGCGTTTTCTTAGACTTAAAGAAGAAAGCTTCACCAGTCGTTGAATCCAAGAAACTGATCGAATCAGGATCAACACTCACAAGGTAATGGGCTTTCGTGCCGTCCAAAGTATCTGAATCGTAAACCATGCCCGGAGTCAGAACACGCGTCACTCCACGCTTTACAATCCCCTTCGCATTTTTTGGATCTTCCAATTGATCACAGATGGCTACTTTAAAACCGTGAGCCAAAAGTTTATTGATCGGACCCGCCACCGAATGATGAGGCATCCCGCACATCGGAGTTTCATCCTGAGATTTTTTATTTCTTTGAGTGAGAGCAATTCCTAAAACCGGAGCTGCTTTGACCGCATCATCAAAGAACATTTCAAAAAAGTCGCCCATGCGGAATAGGAGAACTTTATCTTGATGAACGGACTTGATGTCCCAGTACTGCTTCATGAGTGGCGTAAGATTTGACATAGGCCAAAAAATTATCGAAGCGGCAGGTAAGTTTCAACAGAACTCAGAGGGAACGCAGAGCAGCGTTTGAGTCTTATTTAGAGCTATTTGGAAATAAAAAAACCTGCCGATTTACTCAGCAGGTTTTCATAAAATGACGCACCGCGCTTCTTACTCAAGCGCTTTTAAAAGCTTTCCGTAAATGCCATCAAAGCCACCGTTACTCATGATCAGAACAACGTCGCCTTTTTTCGCGCGAGCCTTAAGGGCCGCAACGATTTGATCGGCATTATCAAAGTCTTCAGCCGTCACTCCTGATTTTTTTAAATCAGCTACCAACTCGTGACTCGAGAAGCGATTCTCTTCATCGATTTTCGATTGGTCGAAAGCTTTTGCCAACATCACTTCATGTGAGCCTTTGAATGCCTGCACGTAGTCTTGTTGGAATACTTTACGACGAGATGTCGCACTTCTTGGTTCAAACACCGAGAATACTTTGCGATTTGGATATTTCTTTTGAATGCCTTTGACTGTTTCACGAACCGCCGTTGGATGATGCGCGAAATCTTCAATCACAAGAACGCCACCGGGCTCTCCCAAGATTTCCTGACGACGTTTCACACCCTCAAAAGATTCCAAAGCAATTTGAATTCTATTTTCAGAGAAGCCCAAAATTTTCGACATCGCAACAACAGCTGTCGCATTCAGAACGTTGTAATCGCCCGTGATCTGCATGTTGTAAGGTCCTAAGATTTCACCCTTATGGTGAACTTCAAAACCTGTACCTGTTGCATCTTGGAAAAGAACTTTTGCACGGTAATCAGAATTCGCATTAAAACCGTAAGTGAATGAATTCTTGCACTTCGCAAGCTTACGAAGCTCCATCACGTTTGCATCTTCAGCGCACGCAAGCAAAGTTCCATTTTCAGGAATCAAGTTCATCAAACGCGCGAACGCATCTTTCACCGCTTGCAGATCTTTATAGATATCCGCGTGATCGAACTCAACTGAAGTCAAAATCACATGGCGTGGTTTGTAGTGAATGAATTTTGGAACTTTATCAAAGTAAGCCGTATCGTATTCGTCACCTTCAATCACGAAGTATTTACCTTCAGGATTTTTAAATGACTGCGAGAAATTCTTTGGAATACCACCGATCAAGAAGCCAGGTTTTGCACCCGCATTTTCCGCAACCCATGACATCATCGACGTTGTTGTCGTCTTACCATGAGTTCCAGAGATCACAATGCTTTCGCGGTCGGCGATAATAAAATCACCCATCGCTTTTGCAAGTGATGTGAATGGAATTCCCAATTTCACAAGTTCTTGCGCTTCCTCATTGCCTGCAGAAATGACGTTACCTACGATAACGAAATCTGGTTTTGGATGAAGATTTTCAGCCTTGTAGCCTTTTTGAATACTGATTCCAAGACTTTCAAGTTGCGTCGACATTGGTGGATACGGATTCATATCACTGCCTGTGATTTTAAATCCGCGATCTTTCAACAAGCCCGCAAGCGAGGCCATCGCAGTTCCGCAGATGCCCATTAAGTGAATATGACTACCCGGTTTTAAATCCATTTCTAAACCCCTGATCTTCTGTAATTTTCGACAATCCAATTATGTATTTCAGGACGTAGTTTTGAAAAGGCTTTATTGTCAGAACCATACAAAACTCGATTCGATAATACGATAATGCTCATATCCATTTTTGGATCATACCAAATCGACGTGCCTGTAAATCCAGTGTGCCCGATGGAATCCAAAGAGAAATAAGAACCACAGCTCGCAGAGCCTGGAGTTGGCATCATATAACCCATAGCCCAATCGCCTTTACCCTCTGGCAAAGCACGACGTGCGAATAATTGCGCTGTTTTCTGGCGAATTGAATAACGAGCAATACCCATCAATTGCGAACGCAAGTGCAACGAATACCAGCCAGCATCATCGATACTACCAAAAAGTCCAGCATGAGTTGAAACGCCACCCATCGCCCAGCAGTTCAAATCATGAACTTCGCCCTGAACAAGCTTACGGCGCACCGGACATTCTTCCGTCGGAGCAAACAACGATTGTTTTGTTGAAGTTAAATTATCTGGATGGAACTCTAACGTCGTACCCAAATAGAATTTATTTTTGATTTCATTCCAGACTTCAAGAATCTCTTTATCGAAAAGTTTTTCTAACACATAGCTAAGAACGATAAAGCCCACGTCGGAATATACAGCCGTGTCTTGCTTTTCAATTTTCAAATTTTGCAGAATACCACGCAGCTGTTCGCGACGTTGATCGCGCGGCAAACTTTGATTCAATTCTTGATAAAAGGGCGCCCACCACACAAGGCCCGAAGAGTGCGTTAGCAACTCTGTCAGTTTTGTTTCTTTGTGAGGGAACCAGCTTAGCAATTCAGAAACTTTTGTATCAAAATTCCATTTGCCAAGTTCAAATGCCCACATCATCGCTTGTTGCGTGAAGATGATCTTCGTTAGTGATGCAAGATCGTAATAAGCGTATGTGTTGCCGACGGCGATATCACAGATGATCTTACCACCTTGATAAGCACGCACCATCACACCAGGAGTTGTGTCGCGAATACGATCTTCGAGCTGAGTAATTAGATTTTTTTCTAATACTGAATATTTCATTATGCTTTACCCCCAGTCTGAATATTCAAATGAACTTTTGTGCCATTAACTTTCAACACACACTCTGTATTAAAAGGGACAGGTCTTTGAATTGGAGCATGGCCCGCTTCCAATCCCTTAAACAGAGGAATATCCAAATCGCCTGCCCAGCGTTTGAAAACCAAATCAAAATTATTTTTACCCGTAGCTGGTTCTTCACCGCCGATGAAGTCACCCAAAATAATGCCATCGCATTTTTTTAGCACTCCACCTTGGCGGAACTGTTCAAGCATGCGATCGATGCGGTAACCACGCTCGCCTAAGTCTTCAAGAAACAACAAAGACTTATCGGCATTGATCTGCCATGGAGTTCCCATCGTCGATTGAAGCACAGTCAAATTGCCGCCCACGATTTTCGACTTCAAAGTTTTTACTTTGCGAGCCGCCTCATTTAAAGGCTTCAGCTTTTTAAACTCAATCACCGGCTCTTGACCGAACAAGATCTTGTGCAATTCTTTTTCGTGTTTTGGCGCGACCAAACCACGACCTAAACGATCAAGTAACGGCGCATGCAAAACCTTCCAACCCCATTCTTGAATAAAGAATGTATGTAAAGAAGTGATGTCGCTGATACCGATGATCAGTTTTGCTTCTTTTGGTTTTTTAAGCTTCGCAACCATCGGCAACAAACGATTGCTGCCGTAACCGCCACGCATACACCAAATCACATTGGAATCTTTCGACTCAATCGCCGCTTTCAAATGTTTAAAGCGCACGTCGTCGTCATTTGAATGCAGGAAATGCGGTTTGATCAAATCCTTAGGAATTCTTGGAACCAAATTCCATTTCAAAAGAAAATTGCGCGAGCCTTCAACCTCTTCAGGTTTTGAAGGATACCCCGGCGAGACAACGTCGATGATGTCATTTTCTTTAATGTATTTCCACGAAGTCACTATTTCACTCTTTTCAAAATATCTTTCACAGACTTTTTATGTTTTTTTCCTGTGAAAATTTCTTCGATCTCTTTTGGTTTTAATAATGAACGAACCGTATCGTCGACCATCAACTTATCTTTCAAATGCTCACCAAAACCCAGTGCGTGACAAAGTCTTTGCACCAATACGTAAGCATCTTCACGGCGCATGCCTTTGGCAACCAACGCCAGCAACACATGCGAGCTGAACAACTGCCCTTGCGAGCTGTCGATATTATCAAGCATGCGTTTTTTATTTACCTCAAGACCATCAAGCAAAATGCTCATGCGGTTCACGGCATAATCAGCTACGATGAATGCATCTGGGAAAATCACGCGCTCTACTGATGAATGCGAAATATCGCGTTCATGCCACAAAGCTACGTCTTCCAATGCTGCCACCGCGTAACCACGAAGCAAGCGTGAAAGACCTGTGATGTTTTCTGCACTGATTGGATTTTTCTTATGCGGCATCGCCGAAGAACCTTTTTGGCCCTTCGTGAAACCTTCAGTCACTTCAGCAACATCGCTGCGTTGAAGATGGCGAAGTTCTACGGCTAAACGCTCTAGCCCCGTTCCAAGAATTGCAAGTGCCGTCATCATTTCTGCATGACGATCACGAGGAATAACTTGCGTCGCAATTGTCTCGGGCTTCAATTTTAATTTCTTAGCAACCATCGCCTCTACTTTGGGCGATTGGCTTGAGTAAGTACCTACCGCACCACTCAATTTACAGATCGACATATTGTCGATGGCATCTTTCACGCGTTTTTTATTACGACGAGTTTCCGCAAGGAAACCAGCCATTTTAAAACCGAAAGTCGTTGGCTCCGCAAACATGCCGTGCGTTCGACCCGCACACAAAGTTTCTGCGTGTTTCACCACCAAGACTTGCAAAGATTTTTCAAGAGCCGTGATTGTATTCAACAGAACCTGACCGGCTTCACGCACTTGCAGACTGAACGCCGTATCAAGAACATCCGAAGAAGTCATACCGAAGTGAACGTATTTACCATGAGGCCCGATGTTTTCAGCCATATTGCTGACAAACGCGATCACATCATGTTTCGTTTCTTTTTCGATTTCAGAAATACGTTTGACGTTGAAACGAGCTTTTTGAGCAATCGTTTTCGCAGCGACTTTAGGAATAAGACCCAATTGAGCCTGCACTTGCGCGACAGTGATCTCAACTTCCATCATCTTACCGAATCTATGATCTAAATCCCAAAGAAGACCCATTTCAGGGCGAGTATATCTCTCGATCACTTCTCCTGTTCCTTTCTTTTTTCTTTTTGCTCTTTCAAAAGTTTTTCTTTCCACCACGCAGTGATGCGCCCTTGGATTCTTTCATTCTGTGCGAACGAAGCTCCCCAAGAATAATGCGGCCACATCTCGGGCCCATCCAGGTGCAGATTGCTGTACGAAGTTTTCCCACGGCGTGCTTGTTGTTTTTCAGAAAACACCGGATGGCGTGGAGCCCCCAGTTGCGCGTAAGTGTAATAATACTCTTGCGGGAAGTTGAGTACTTGCGGTTCAGCCAACGACATACGACGCGACAGATGTTGATTCATGCGCATGCTACGAGTCGTTAGATATTCTTTATTGAAGCGCTGAACCGTTGGAATACGCAACCACACGTCGAACTGATCAGCAAGCGACGTTCGCTGAAGCACCATCAAGTTTTCATGAGTCCACGGCGAATACACATCATCCAAAACAACCGTGTGCAGAGGAAGACTGTCGCGTTCAAAACATTGTTTCAAACCCACACGGTAACGAACCCAACACCATTCCGATTCCAACGGACCTTCTGGGAAGAAATATTTCCCAAGACGTTCGTTTAAGAAATAACTTTCTTCACTTGAAAGCATCCACACGATTTGTTCCAAACGGAACAGACCTTGTTTTTCTCCCGAACCAGAAATCTCTAAGCCTGTGACGGAACGACCCGGACCGAAAGACGCATCCATGATTTGTTGTGGTTCTAAAACTTCAACACCTTTTTCACGCAACCAGTTCAAAGATCTCTCAAGACCTGCGCGAGTCGCCTGACGCACAAAGAACGAAGATAGCAACGGCAAGCTTTCACCCTCTGTCGCAGCTAGCGCATTGGGTTTGTACGTCGTACTTGCGTATTGATGTGCAAAATGTAAAAGCCAGCTTTGCTCAAAGGTAAAAGCATTCAGATTTTTATAAAGCTGTTTTGAATTTTTATCTTGGCCCGAGCTAAAAAGATTTTCTTTGATTGGGTTCGCCAACGGCAATTTATCAAGATTGAATTTCGTCAAAGGACCTTTGAATTCAACCGGTCCTTCTGGAAGCCACAAAGAAAAACCATTCGGCACTTCTTCAAAAGCATCTTCCGAGTAAAGACGATCAACCTGTGATTCTGAAATTCGTTCGTTGCGGAAAAAACCAAACGGTCCTTCGATATCTTCCGTCGGCCACACTCCAAGTTTAGAAGACACGTCGACAAGAGTTGTCTTGATACCCTCTTGTGCAAGAGCCGCTGCTAACCAGTGACCTCTTCCAAACGCTGACACTAAGATGATGGGATTGCCCAACTCCATAGCCGATAGAACTCCTGATAATTTTTTCGAAAAAACACGCGTAAATAGTCCTAATGATTAGAAAATCATAAACCCCCTAAGTCAAGGCGCGCACTGCGGCGAAATGTGGGAAAAGGTCTTTTTCTTGAGCTTCCTAAAACACCCCCCTAAGATGAGTTCGCTCACTCTGAAGGAGGCCGCTATGCGCATTCTTATGTCTTTACTCATCACTCTGGGCGCAAGCTTTTGTTTTGCGGCTCTTCCAAGCAACTTCTTCGAGCTGAGTGCAACGGATATCTCTGGAAAACAGGTGAACTTCTCGACTTACAGAGGCAAAGTCGTCCTGGTTGTAAACACCGCTTCGCAATGCGGCTTCACTCCGCAACTTAAAGAACTTGAAGATTTGTACAAAAAATATGCAGATCGCGGCTTCATCATCTTGGCGTTTCCATCGAACGACTTCAAACAAGAAAAAGGCGACAATGCGTCTTTGAAAGCCTTCGCCCAAAAAGAATACGGCACGACCTTCCCCTTCTTTGAAAAAGCCGCCGTCACAGGCGAACAAAAACAACCGGTTTACCAATTCCTGACTGAGAAAAAGTCGGGCATTTTATTTAAAGAAGTGGCGTGGAATTTTGAAAAGTTCCTCGTGAATCGCAAAGGTGAGGTCGTGGAAAGATGGCCATCGATCGTGAAGCCTTCATCTGAAAAAGTCGTGGATTCTGTCGAAAAAGCACTCAGTGAGCCTCTCTAAGAAATTGCCACCGTCTTAATCTGAGACAGAGGGAATTGTTTGCCTAGCCCTCTTCTACTTTTCTTTGAAGTTTTCCCTCGAATCATTCGATAATACTAAGAGGGGGAAATTGTGAAAACCACAGGCATTATTCTTCATTCCGGCCTTCTTGTTTTGCTGCTGGGACTTAGTCTTTCTTTGCCTTCAATGGCGAAGGCTCAATCTGATCAAAAGCATTATTTGCTTGCACAAACTGACCCCGATGAGGCTTACGATCCATTCTCTGACTACAGTGAATTCGATGAAGATTCTGACGAAGAAGCTGACGTTAACTTCTTCCGTAACGGTCGCTTCCTGACTGTGGGTATCAATGTTGGTTATCGCGGTTTCACAGGTAACTTTGCTGATGAATATTCTGCGGCGCCTGACTTCGGTTTGACGATGACGTATTTCTTCGACTTGCGTTTAGCAATGTCTTTGGGCTTCCAAACTGGTGACCACAACGTAAAATTCACGGCGAATGATAAATCGACAACGTACTCTGGTAACGTGTCGATCACTTCTATCAACGTAGACTTGAAGTACTACCTCAATACACAAAACGTAACTCGTGGTTTGGCGGACTTGAATCCTTATATCCTGGGTGGTCTTGGTCAATTCTATCGCACGTACACATTGGCAGGTCTTGACGGTTACAGCCGTGACTCGACGATGGGTTTCGATTTAGGTGCGGGTCTCGAGATTCCATTGATGCGCAAGAAAGCCTTTTTGGGTCTGCAAGCAACGTATCACTACGTCAACTTCTCGGATGAAAACAAAACGCGCGTCTCTAACGGTGGCGGTACCGACGTCCTTGATAAACCACTATCAGGTGACTTGTACGATGTGCTGTTCATCTTAGGTATGAACTTCTAAAGAAAAAGGCTCCGCACAGGAGCCTTTTTTATTTCTACCAGAACAAGCTTATGACTTGCATGATGAAACCCAACGCAATGACTGCGGGGGCTGCCCATTTCAGCACGAAAATCCAATGAGGATACATCGAGTAGCTGACGAACTTTTCTTTATCAATGAAGCTGGTCTCTTTTTCTTTTTCTGACGTGCCTTTATAGAACGCCACCAGAATCGCCAAAGCAATCAAAGGCAGCAACCAGTTGATCAGCAACGAATCCAAACCTTCAATCAACGAACGACCACCAAAGCGCACAGTTTTAAACACTGAACTTGATAAGGCTGGGAAGATTGTCAGGACCAAAGCAACCAGACCAGAATACCAAGTCGCACGACCACGGCCGATATTCTTTTGCGTGTCCACGAAGTTCGACACAACAACTTCTAATAGCCCGATACTGGCATTTAAAGCCGCAAGGTAAAGACAGACAAAGAACGCAAGACCAAACAACGCCCCACCGTGAATACCCAACAAATAGCGCGGCAAAACTTCAAACATCAACGCGGGATCTGTTAACGGTACGTTTGAAGCTTGGAAGGCCACTGGGAAAATCATCATCACGGCGATCAATGAAATCGCACTATCCACCAAGGCGACACGGAAACCCGCCGTCGGCACATGGTCTTCATCACGCATGTAAGAACCGTAAGTCACCATCGTACCAAAGCCCAATGACAACGTGAAGAATACGTGACCTAAAGCATGATTCAACGAGGACCACGTTAATTTAGAAAAATCAGGATAGAAAAGGAAACGCACTACTTCCGGAGTGGAAGGCAGCGAGAATGATTTAATCAGAAGAACCATCACCAAGGCCGCAAAAAGAGGCATCATATAACTGATCCATCTTTCCAAACCTTCTTGCACACCCTTCACAACCACTACGACTGTGATAAGCAAATGCGCACTCGCAAGCATCAATTGCAACCAACCGTTACTCATCAACGCCGCTAAATTGGTTTTACTAGAAGCACTTTCGTAATCAGAAAATAACGAGACAAAGAATTGGGTCATGAAATGCAGAACCCAACCACTGATCACGGCGTAATACGACAGAACAACGATAGAAAGAATAACTGCGAAGCGACCCGCCCACTTAAATCCCGAATTGGATTTTTGCGCCATTTGCTGAGTCGCCACGATAACCGATTTGCGCGTATTCTTACCAAGCATCAGCTCAGCAATCAGCATCGGAGCGCCAATTGCCAAAGCCATGAACACATACAACAAGATGAAGGCACCGCCCCCATTTTCGCCAACTACGTAAGGAAAACGCCACAGATTTCCCAGACCACAGGCAGAACCAATGGCCAAAAGATAAAATCCAAAGCGAGTTCTCCACGAGCCGCGTTTTGCCATCTATTCGCCGCCCTTACGTGACTTCATACAGAAGATACGAATTGGCAAACCATGAAGGTCCCATTTTTCCTTGATGTTTTTAATCAAGAAGCGACGATACGAATTCGATACGCCATCTGGATGATTGGCGAAGGCGATAAACGCTGGTGGTTTTTGATAAGTTTGAGTCACGTAATAGAACTTCACGTTCGTTGTACCCCAAACCGGAGCTGGAGCTTTACGAATCGTTTCGAAGAAGAAGTCATTCAACTCTGCAGTTGGAACGCGGAAGTTGATTTGATCCGTAACTCTTTCGATCGTCTCAAACAACTCTTCAATACCTGCACCCGTTTTCGCACTTGTGAACACCACGTGTACGTCCTCAAAGAAGTGGAATACGCGTTGAACTTGCTCACGGAAAACTTTGCGGTATTCAGGAATCTCTTTACCACCAAGGTCTGATTTGTTGGCAACAACGATCACACCTTTATGGTCTTCAAGAATAGCTTGCATGATGCGCGCATCTTGATCCGTTGGACCAATTGTACCATCGATCATCAACAAGATGATGTCAGATCTGCGCATCGCCTCTTGAGATTTAAACGCAGAGATGATCTCTAGATCTTCTTCACGTTTCGCAGACTTACGAAGACCTGCAGTATCCACAAGAGTGTACTTACGATCGTTATAAACAAACGGCGAATCCACGGCGTCAATTGTTGTTCCTGCGATATCAGAAACCAACATACGATTCACACCCAAAAGAAGATTACAGATAGAGCTCTTACCAACGTTAGGTTTACCAACGATAGTAATGTTCATACCTTCTTTGACTGTGCCTGGATTTTCAGGAACCAAGTTTACAATCCATTCAAGGATCTGACCGACACCGCGACGTTGCTCGAAGGATGCAGAAATAATATCCACACCGAACTCATAGAAATCTGCTTTCGCAGTTTCTTCTTCCATCACTTTATCGACTTTATTGATAACCAACAAAAACGGTTTACCCGTTTGTTTGGCTACGCGGATGATATCGCGATCTTCAGGCAAAAGACCTGCACGGCCGTCCATCACTGCCACGATCAAATCCACAGAGTGCAAGAACTCCGTCACTTGTTCACGAATCAGTTTCGAGAAGATGTCACCAGCCTCAGTAATACCACCTGTATCGATCAAATCGAATTGTTTGCCCCAGATATCTACGGGCTCGATCATGATATCACGAGTAACACCAGATTGGTTTTTCACAACCGCTTTGCGTGTCTCTGTGATGATGTTAAACAATGTCGACTTACCTACGTTGGGGCGACCGATGATCGCCACTTTAGGTGCGAAATCAGTCTTCAGATTCGATGACATATCCCAACTCCTTCATAATTCTCTTATTGCCAAACCACTCTGGTTTCGCAGTTACATTCAGATCCAAAAATACTTTTTCATCCATGACTTTTTCTAATTCTTTGCGCGCATCCATACCGATCTTTTTGATTACAGTCGCACCTTTACCGATAACGATCGCCTTGTGGCTTTCTTTCGATACGATGATTTCCGCATAGATCTTTGGCAAAGGTCCGCTTTCATCAAATTTTATGATACGCACAGCAAGATTGTACGGAATCTCATGATGAAGATTCTCGAAGCATTTCTCACGGATGATTTCAGAGGCCATGTCACGAATGTTTTCGTTCGTGAATAGTTCAGCATCGTACAAAGGCGCTGGAGATTCTGGCATAAGCTCCAAGAACTCAATCAACATCGCTTCACGCTCTTCGATATCGTCTTTGTATTTAGTTGCAGAAGTCGACAAGGCTTTACCACCGCGATCTTCAATCATCTTTTTCAGAATCATGATACGGTGAGCTTTTTCTTCGATATCTACTTTCGTGATAACACCGATCCATGGTTTGCCACTGCTAGCAACCATGTCGATCACTTTTTCGTTATCTTCAGCTTTCGCTTCATCGATAGAAAGAATCGCCAACAATGCATCTGAGTTCGCGATCACGTCTTTCGCTTCTTGATGAAGGAAGCCATTCAATCCTGAATCAGAATTGATTAAACCCGGAGCATCTACGAACACCACTTGGCCTTTTTCAGTACTCCAGATACCTAGAATACGACGGCGTGTTGTTTGCGGTTTTGCAGAGACGATTGACACCTTCTCGTCCACAAGAAAGTTCATCAATGTGCTCTTTCCTGCGTTCGGTTGCCCGATTAGTCCTAAAAATCCAGCCTTATAACTCATCTTAATTCGTCTCCTTAAACTTGTTCTCGAGGGCGCATTTCGCCGCAAATTGTTCGGCGTTTTTCTTGCTTCGTCCCCGCCCCTGGGCCCAGACCTCATCTTTAATTTTCACACACACCAGAAACTCTCTGTCATGTGGAGGTCCTTCTTCCGCGAGAACTTCGTACTTCGGCGTTTCTTTCATCGCCTTCTGCACTACTTCCTGCAGTCGTGTTTTATAATCTCTTTCAAAATCCTCTTCACCGCAGACTTTGTCACACAAAGGTAAGAACTCTTTGCGGATAAAATCTTTAGCTACTTGAAAACCACCGTCTAAGTACACAGCACCGACGATCGCTTCCAACGAAGACGCTAACAAACGTGGTTTCAATGCACCACCTGTCTGCGCCTCCCCTTTGCCCAATTGCAGAAGCTTATTTAGCTCCATCTCACGCGCAAGTTCGAACAACACTTCTTCGTTCACGATGCTGGCGCGCTTCTTCGACAACCCACCTTCTGTGTCATTCGGAAATTTCTCATACAAGAACTCCCCGACAACCAGATCCAACACCGCATCACCTAAGAATTCTAATTTCTCGTTGTGCTCGATGCTGTTTTTTAATTCGTTCGCGTAGCTCTTGTGGGTCAATGCTCGAGCCAACAGCGCATTATTTTTAAACGTATAATTCAGGCGCTTCTCTAACTCCGTCATGTCAGCACCTCGCCGATCAAGTGACCTTCCATATGAGATTTATTGGAATGATCATAGCCTATGATTTTCACATCGACTTCTTGACCCGCCCAGTGCTCAAGGAAGCTTTCAGCCCCCGCGATATCCACTGGCCAGTAATCGTGACTTAAACCTTGGCCACCTTTAGCTGCATTCTTTAAAACCAGAACGCGCTTCGTTGTGCCCAATTGTAGATTTGCTTGTTCTGTGTAACGGGCAATACTTAATTCACGCAAACGCGCAGCACGTTCAGCACGTACATGCGGATAAACGGAAACATCCATCGCCGCCGCACGAGTGCCTTGACGCTCGCTGTATGGGAAAACGTGCAACTTCGTCCATGGAAGATCTTTTAAACAATCAAACGTATCTTGGAATTGTTCTTCCGTTTCTGTTGGGAAACCCGTGATCACATCCATACCAACAAAAGAGCCGGGAACGCGTTCAGAAATCGCAAGCAAAGATTTGCGCACGTCTTCCTGAGTGTATTTACGCTTCATGTGGTGAAGAACATCGGTGTTAGCACTTTGAATGCTCATATGGAAATGAGGACACAAACGTGAATCTTGATAAAGATCCAGCAAACGCTCCGAAACCTCAACTGGTTCTAACGAAGACAAACGGAAGCGTGGCATTTTTGTGCGCACCAGAAGATTTTCGATCAAATCTTCCATCACCATTTTCTGACCGTTGATTTCATCTTCGTAGTCGCCGATGTGCACGCCAGTTAATACAACCTCGCGTGAACCTTCAGTGTAAAGATCGTTAATTCTTTGCACTAAGTTTGCGATCGAAATGCTGCGGCTTTTACCGCGCGCATAAGGAATAATGCAGTAAGTGCAAAAGCTATTACAGCCATCTTGAATTTTTAAGAACGTACGCGTGTGGTGTTTTTCAATACCACCACCCATTTCCAAATCTTCTTTTTTGAAGATATTGGATTTAAAGACTTTCTCTGTCAGTTCGCCTTTGAAGTGTTTGTTCAAAAGGTCTGGCAAAGATCCTTTATGAGAATTCGCAACAATCAAATCCGCACCCGGCAAAGACGAGAAAGAACCCGTATCCACTTGAGCCGCACAACCCGTTACGACGATTGTACAAAACGGATCTTTAACTTTTAAACGACGAATATAACGAACAGCTTCTTTCGTGGCTTCCGCAGTCACGGCGCACGTATTCAAAACGTGAATACGTGCATTTTTATCACCGCGAACAACGGGAGCAAAACCGTTCGAATTCAGATTTTTCTGAATAAGACCGGCATCGTAAGTATTAACCTTACAACCGAACGTATGAACTTGATAAAGCAGCCCGCCAGGCTGCTTTTGGTCAGTTACAGAGTGATCCATCCGCCTCCCACAAGTTCACGGTCGCGATAGAACACAGCTGCCTGACCCGGAGTCACCGCACGTTGAGGTTCTTGGAATTTCAATTTAAAGCCATTCGCTGTTTTGAAAACTTGCGCCGGCGAACCTTTGTGTTGGTAGCGAATTTTCACATTCATGATTTCGCCATCTTGCAGATCACCCAAAAGTTTAGGATCAACAACATCCACTTCATGAGCGAACAAATGACTTTCGTCACCCACCCATACCGTGTTGTCAGCAGCATCAATTTTGATCACGAACAATTTTTCGTGGTAGTCCATACCTAGCCCCTTACTTTGACCGTAAGTGTAGTTATGAATACCATCGTGCTTCGCCATCACTTCGCCCGTTGGATAACGTTTCAACAAACCTTTTTTTGTATCTAGAACAGCTTTAGGTACTTGGCCTTTGATGAAGTTTTGGTAGCCTTGGTTGCCGACAAAACAAATACCTTGCGAATCTTTTTTCTTCGCCGTCACAAGACCCATTTTTTCAGAGTACTCGCGAACTTGTGGCTTTTTCATATCGCCAATCGGGAATAATAATTTTGGGACTAATTCTGGATCGATCGTGAACAAGAAATACGTTTGATCTTTCCAATCGTCCGTTGACGTGTGAATCGCCGCTTTACCGTTTTCATCAGTCACGATTTTCGCATAGTGACCTGTTGCCAAGTAATCACACTCAAGCTCTTTCATCTTTCTGACAAGATGATCGAATTTTAAATAGGTATTGCAGTTCACACATGGAAGTGGCGTTTGCCCTTCCAAGTACGCTTTCAAAAATGGATCGATAACCGCTTGGCGGAATTTCGCTTCACAATTCAAAACGTAAAATGGAATTCCCAAACGATCCGCAACAGCGCGCGCATCATCAACATCGATGCTTGAGCAGCATGTGCCGTTGCCTTCTTCGATGTCACAAGAGGTGTAATCCCACACTTGCATCGTGGCACCGATAACTTCGTATCCCTGTTCAACTAACAGCGCAGCCGCGGCAGAACTGTCCACGCCTCCGCTCATAGCAACAAGAACTCTTCCTTTAGACATGATAAGAGTCTCCTTCTTTTTCTTCTGCTTCCTTCAATGAACGCAGTCTCTCTACAACAATTTTTAACGTATCTACGAAACCATCGACCTGTTCGAGTGTCGTGTCCCAACCTAGACTCACACGCAATGAGTTTTGTGCCTCATCACGCGACAAACCCATCGCAAGTAAAACCGGGCTTGGCTCAGGATTTCCGCTTGAACATGCAGCGCCTGTACTTACCGCGTAGCCTTTGATATCCAACGACATCAACATCGTTTCACCGTCAGCTCCTGGTAACACCAACGCACTTGTGTTTGGCAAACGTGGGGTTTCACCAGCAGTGACAGAGACATTTTCAATCTCTGCCAAGATACGTGCTTCCATGTGGTTACGTAGAACTTCAACAGACTTCGCTTTTTCAGCAATGAGGTTTGCGCGTTTCGCAACAACACCCAATGCACCGATACCCAATGTGTTTTCAGTGCCACCACGACGGTGACGCTCTTGTGCGCCTCCGTGAATCAGTGGACTGAAGTTTGAACCTTTGCGTGAATACAAGAAGCCGCTGCCTTTAATCGAATAGAACTTATGACCCGAGAAAGAGGCAAAATCGACACCAAGATCGTGCAAATTCACTGGCACTTTACCGAAACCTTGAACGGCATCGGTATGAAACAAAGCTCCTTTTGCATGAGCCATTGCTGCCATTTGTTTAATTGGGAAAAGCGTTCCTGTTTCGTTATTCGCAAACATCACAGAAACCAGAGCTGTCTCTTCAGACAAATGCTCTTCGTAAAATTTCAAATCAATTTCGCCCTTGCGATTCACCGGGATCACGTCCACGCGAACGCCCAAAGACTTCATGTGCATCATCGTTTTGAAAACTGCAGGATGCTCAACCGCCGAACACATGAAATGCATGCGACGACGTTGTTCTGGTGGCAGAGCTTGCGAAGTTTGCAAATACTCAAACACACCTTTGATCACGGTGTTATTGGCCTCACTACCGCCCACTGTGAAGATGATTTCCAAAGGACTCACACCAACAGCATCGGCAATCGCTTTGCGCGCATCGCGGATCACGTTCTTCGGCTGTCGACCTGCCCAGTGAATAGAACTGGCGTTACCCCAAGCTTCTGCAAGTTCAGGCAGAGCTTCGAGCACTTCTTTGCACACGGGAGTCGTGGCATTGTGGTCGAGGTAGATTACGGATTTGGTCTGAGTCATAAGTTGGCGCACCCTAGCATAATTCTTAAATATTTGAAACCTCTAAGAGTTTTTGCCCTTGAAGGGCTGTTCAGCGCGTTAGCAAAGCTGCAAAAAATACAACAATTATGTAACGCAAACAGACCCGGAAATCCCTCTTATTTTGACCTTTTCCTAGACCTAGACTCAGGTTTTTACTGTAAAAGCCGATAATTCCATAGATGAGTCAACACGCATGGTTTGAACATTTTAAAGAGAAACTTCAGGCACTTACGCCCGCTTTTGAAGAAAGCGGTACGATGATGAGCCTGCTGGGTTTCGCTATCAAAGAAAAGCACCTCAGCTCTGAGGACTATCTAAAATGGGCCATGACTCACTATCGTCTTCCGTACTTACAGGATCGCTTTTTTAAAGAAACTCCCCTTTCTCAGGAAATGTTCGCGAAGTGGGCGACGCATTACCCGTGGTCGGCAGAGTGTCTTCCTGTGGCGGAATGGGATGGCGCACTTATCGTAGCTTGTCTTCAACCGCCGCAGGATTTTCCAACATTCCCTTCGGCAGTAATTGTTCTAGCCTCTTTGGAAAACATGGAAGCTGCTTGGAAAGCTTATCATCCTGAAGTTGCTTCAGCCTCCGCGACAGCCGTCGCTGCGGCACTGCCCGCGTCCGCGGAAACAGCGCCGGAAGGCATCGATTTATCTGTTGTTACGACTTCTAAAAAATCAGATTCATTCTCATTCGAAGATCTGGGTGTTGCCCCTGAAGCCAAAGATGATGAAGTCATTCTTGAAGGCGAAGAAGCTGGCGGCGCAAAACTTGATGGCATCTTCGACGGTTTCACAGTCACAAAATTAGAAGCACTCGCTCCTAAAGAGCCAGGCACTGAGTCTGTTGTCGCTGAAGTGAAACAAGATTCTGTCGTTGCTGCAACTGAAGCAAAAACAGTTGTAACTCAAGCACCGAAATCTTCGATCTTAGAAAAAACGAATATTGGTGAAGTGCCTAAAGAAGACACTTCACTTCCGGCTGCAGCTCCAGCTACGTCAGCAGGAAAACCAAATATCCCGCCGCCTCCGGCTAAAGCGACTCCTGCAGCTAGCGCTGCTGCGAATCCGCCTCCGTTTGAGGATAGCTTCGTTAAAGAACCTATCGCCGTTGTGCCACGCCCGGCTGGTGTTGCAAAACCAACATTGAATCCAGTCGCGAATGGTACTTTTGCCTTGGATAAACTTAAAAAGAAAAACACAGCTGCTTTAACAGAGCGTGTGAAAACTGTTTTAAGTGAAATGAAATCACACTTTGAAAAATCGATGATTTTGACTTTGGACGATCAAGAAACGCAAGCGACAGCATTTGCTTGGGATGAAAACTTCAAAGGCATGAAAGACACATCCGTGCGCGTACCATTGAAGACGCCAAGTATTTTCAATATCGTTGCGGCGACTTCAAAACCATTCCACGGTTACGTTTCACTAAACGAAATCAACGAAAAATTCTTTGAAGACTGGAATCAAGGTCGCGTGCCTGATCACGTGACGATCGCCCCTATTTTGATCAACGACAAACTTGTTGGTATGCTTGTGGGCTTCGCTGAAAAAGCCGCTTACAACAGAACTTCTTTGTCTCTAGCAGAAAAGCTTTCTGTCGACTTCGTTAAGGGCCTTCAGGCCGCTTAATTCATTTAAATAGACATTTCCCCTCGAGAACTCATAGAATTTCACTATGAGTTTGCAATTGATTAGTATTGAACAAAAAGCGTTCCCCACGAAACTTGATGGCAACAATATCTATCTTGAACGTCACAGCCAAGCGATCGCAAACGACATGTTCAATACGATTGAAGCCAATCGCGAACGCCTTCGCCAATTCTTACCCTGGGTCGATAACACCAAAGAACTCGATAACAGCCGCGCGTGGATCAACCTCGCTCTTGCGGAATGGGATAGCCTTGCGATGTTCGATTATGGCATTTACTTGAAAGACACCAAGAAATATGTCGGCAACATCGGTGTTCACAATATCAACTGGGAAGTGCAAAAGTGCGAATTAGGTTATTGGCTTTCCAGCGAAGCTGAAGGTCGCGGCATCATGAGTGAAGCCGTGCGAATTATCGAAGCCTATTGTTTCAACGCTAAATTTCATCGCGTCGAAATTCGCTGTTCTTCCAACAATATTCGTTCTGCTGAAGTCGCTAAACGTTGCGGTTATGTTTTCGAAGGAGAACTGAGAGAAGACGCGCGCGAGATGGGAAAATATCGCAACACAAAAATCTTCGGAAAACTGTCCCAGGAATTCTTTAAAAAATAGATTCGGAATCTGCGAGGACTTAAAGAAGTTGAACTGCGATAGAACGCTGACCTTCGACATCGGTCTTTTGCAATTTCACTTCAACGCGTTGCCAGTTTAAAGGCAGATAATCGTAATCCAAGCGCTGTGCCCATTCGATCACAACCAAGCCCTGCTTTTCAGCGAACAAATCCCAGAAACCAGAACTTTCCAAATCGTCGTCGTCTTTCAGACGATAAAGATCCAGATGGTCCATTGATTTTCCTTCTGAGTTTTCATAGCGAAGATGAATTGCAAATGACGGCGACTGCACGTCTTTCATTCCCAACACATCGGCGATCATTTGCGTGGAAGTGGTTTTGCCAGCGCCCACGTCGCCGCTTAAAAGCAAAATACAGCGATTACTTAAATGCGGAAGGAACTCTTGCCAAAAAGCTTTAAGTTCTTCCTGATTCGCAATCGTGCGTTTTGAATTCAAAATCGACGACATAAAGTTTTACTTTAAGATCTTTCTCATTTTTCTAACTGATTCTTCCATGCCGTATTCAAGGGCGTAACATACCAACGAGTGGCCAATGTTCACTTCTTGAAGATGCGGAAGCTTATTGATCATTTTAGAGTGTTCGTAATCAAGACCGTGACCTGCGTGAACGTTCAAACCCAAATAGTTCGCCCATTCCGCTGCCTCAACCAGACGTTTCCATTCGCGCTGTTTTGCGGGACCTTTAAGGTGAACCCATTTGCCCGTGTGAAATTCAACGGCGTCAGCACCCACTTCGTAAGATGCTTCCACTTGCTCAATAGAAGGCTCGATGAACATCGAAATCTCAATGCCAATGCGTTGAAGTTTTTCAACCATTGGAAGCATTTTCTTAAAGCCTTTTTTAACATCAAGGCCACCTTCAGTCGTAAGCTCTGCTCTTTTTTCAGGAACAAAACACACCCAGTCAGGACGATATTTTTTAGCGAAAGAAACCATCTGTGGAGTTGCCGCCATTTCCAGGTTCAACATCACAGGGCAAGATTTAGAAAGAGTTTTTAAGTCGTGCAATTGAATGTGACGACGATCTTCACGCAAATGAATCGTGATTTGCTCAGCGCCACCTTTCACGGATTTTTTCACCATATCCAAAACACTTGGATAGGCCGTTGTCCCGCCACGAACCTGACGAAGAGTTGCTACGTGATCAACATTCACGCCCAAACGAATTTTATGTTTCATGCTTTTGCTCCAGCCGGCGTGTGCCGACTAAGATAATTCTTTTTCTAAGAAAGATGCGATTTCATCTGCGAAATGAGAAATCTGTGTTTTATCCGGTCCCTCTACAAGAACGCGAATCACAGGTTCTGTTCCAGAGAAACGCACGAACACGCGACCATTACCGCTTAATTTCTTTTCGATATCACGGATAAGGTCGGCGTAACCAGCGATCTCTGAAAGCTCATTACGGCGTTTTACGCGAAGATTGATCAAGACTTGTGGCATGTCTTCAAAGACGTGATTTAATTCACTCATACGACGACCTGTTTGTTTCACAACGGCCAAAACACTTAATGCTGCGATGATACCGTCACCTGTCGTTGTGTGATCCAAGAAGATGATGTGACCAGATTGTTCACCACCCAAGTTGTATCCGTTTTTACGCATCTCTTCGACAACGTATTTATCGCCGACACCCGTTTTCACCAACTGAATGCCCGCTTCGTTCATGCGTTTTTCAAGACCGAAGTTCGACATTTGTGTTGCAACCAAAGTGTTCTTTTTCAAAAGACCACGCTCTTTCATGTGAAGAGCACAAATCGCAAGAATACGGTCACCGTTTACGATCTCACCTTTTTCATCAACCATGATCACGCGATCGGCGTCACCATCAAGACTGATACCTACGTCCGCGCGATATTGCACAACCGCTTCAGATAATTTTTGCGGATGCAAAGCACCGACTTTGTCGTTGATGTTTGTACCATTTGGATCGTCACCCAATTGAATAACTTCCGCACCCAACTCTTGGAATACACTTGGCGCAACCTTGTAAGCCGCACCATTTGCTGTATCCAAGACGATACGCATACCATCCAAAGTATATTCCAAGGGGAAAGTACCCTTAACGTAAACGATGTAACGACCTTGAGAGTCGTCGATACGACGAGTGCGCCCGATTTCTTTACTTGGCGGAAGAAGAGCCGTTAAGTCTTCATCCAAGACTAGGCGTTCGATTTCGCTTTCCATCTCTTCAGAAATTTTGAAGCCATCTGGACCGAAAACTTTGATACCGTTGTCATGAAATGGATTGTGAGACGCCGAGATCACGATACCCGCAGCCGCACGCATTGTACGAGTCAGGTAACCGATACCTGGAGTTGGAAGTGGTCCCACAAGTTGCACGTGAATACCCATTGAATTCAAACCACTGGCAAGAGCTTGCTCGATCATGTAACCAGAAAGACGCGTGTCTTTACCGATAACAACTTTGCGAGCTAGGTTTGATTTCGTATTTTGTTTTTGCAAAAGATAACCGATCGCTTGACCGATTTTCACAACCATATCCGGAGTCATTGGATATTGGTTCGCAGTACCACGAATACCGTCTGTACCGAAGAGTTTTGCTTTTTTATCCACTTTTACTGTTACCTTTTTATTTGTCATTTTCAGTACTGCCTTTTTTGCCAACCACTTCGACTTGGATTTGGTTCGGTCGAACTCCAAGGATTTTTACTCCTAGAGGCACATCTATTTTATTCAAAGGGATGTCGACATAAACAACGCCTTCGCCTCTTTGTGAAATATCAAGACTGATCGTTTGTGATAACGAGCTTTCTAGAAACTTCTTAAGAGCTGCACGAGGGCCTGAAACCTTCACTTTTACATGATCTGTGGTTTGCGCCACAACTTGCGTATTGGGGGCTGTAATCAATTCAATATCGACGTTTTTACTCAACACAAAGTCACGGCGACCCAGAATGGTAAGCCACAAAATCAGTGAAATAAACAAAGCGACGACTTTGTAGCTGAAATTTTCGGTGATGGCGTCTGACCAACGGCGCTTCACGACACATCTCCTTGTTGAGAGAAGGCTTTGTACTTAAGGCCGAAGGTTTCATAAAGAGCTTTACGAATATCACCTAGCTCCACATTCGGGCTTAAGTGACCACCTTGCACAATACCAATCGACTTGTTTTCCTCAGAAACAACAAACACCAAAGCGTCTGTTTCTTCTGTTAAACCAATCGCGGCTCTGTGGCGAGTTCCCAAGTTTTTATCTAAAGCTGGATTTTTGCTTAAAGGCAGGAAGCAACCTGCTGAGTGGATTTTACCGTTACGGATTAAAACCGCGCCGTCATGCATAGGACTTTCCGGATGGAAAATCGAAGCCAACAATTCGGCAGAGACCTTTGAATCCATCTCAGTTCCGAACTCGATGTGATAATCGATCACAATTTCACGCTCAACCACCACCAAGGCACCGAAGCCTTTTTGAGCTGTGGCGATAACACCCTTTGCGATCTCTTCAATAACTTGTGTTTCTTGAATCGTCGAAGCATCCGTGAAAAACGGATTGCTACCAATGTGCGCAAGCGCACGGCGAATCTCGGCCTGGAATAAGACCACCACAATCACGAACAAGTTTGAAAAGAATTTTTCTAGAATCCAATTGAACGTGAAAAGTTCAAGCCAGATGGAAAGGATGTAGCCAATCGCAAGTACACCAAGGCCCGACAGCATTTGGATTGTGCCCGTGCGCTTGATAAGAACCAGAATGCGGTACACAACCATCCAGACAAGGATCATGTCGATCGCATCTTGCAGACGCAAGTGCTGAACGATAAAGATCAAATTGTCCAAAAACTGTTGCAACATCTTAGGTGCCTTACTCGCTACGAAGCCCTGATAAGATCATTACCAGGGCTTATGTTAATTTTTATATCAACTCAGTCAGAATTTAGACCGTCACAGGTCCTGTGTTACCAACTGGATCGTTACCGTCTTTTTTCTCTTTAGCGGCAGCGATCGCATTGAAAGTTTCTTTTCTGTTGCTACGGTATTTTTCAATTTCTGAAACCGCAGCACCATTAATCAACATTTCAACTTCATGACCATCGATCGTTTCGTATTCAAGAAGCGCTTGAGCCAAAGCCTCCAACGCTGTTTTATTATCAGTCAGGATTTGCACCGCTTGTGCGTAACCTGTGTTGATAATTTTTGAAACTTCCGCATCGATCTCTTCTGCTTTTGCTTCAGAGTATGACTTGTGACCTTGATGACCGTATTGCATGCCCAAGAACACTTCGCCGCCTGATTTTTCAAACGCCAAAGGTCCAAGCTTACTCATACCCCATTCGCAAACCATGCGACGTGCGATATCAGTGGCACGTTCGATATCGTTACCAGCGCCCGTTGTGATGTCTTTAAAGACCACTTCTTCTGCTGCACGACCACCGAATAAGAATGCGATCATGTGTTCTGCTGTCGATTTCGACAACGACACGCTTTCTTTTTCAGGCAATGTTTGAGTCACACCCAAAGCCATTCCGCGAGGAATGATAGTCACTTTGTGGATCGGATCCAAACCGCTTAATTTTTTATTCACAAGCGTGTGACCCGCCTCATGGTACGCAGTCACTTTTTTATCTTCTTCAGAGATAACCATAGATTTTCTTTCAGAACCCATGATGACTTTGTCTTTAGCGCGTTCAAAGTCTTCCATCTCTAAATATTTTTTATCAGTACGAGCCGCTACTAGAGCCGCTTCGTTCACCAAGTTTTCAAGGTCTGCACCCGAGAAGCCTGGAGTACCGCGAGCGATCTTAGCGATCTCTACGTCAGGTCCAAGTGGCGTCTTGCGAGTGTGAACTCCCAAGATTTGTTCACGACCTTTAAGATCCGGTTTATTCACAACCACGCGACGGTCGAAACGACCTGGACGAAGAAGTGCTGGATCCAAAACGTCAGGACGATTTGTTGCAGCGATCATGATAACGCCTTCAGAAGATTCGAAGCCGTCCATTTCAACAAGCAATTGATTCAGAGTTTGCTCACGTTCATCGTGACCACCACCCATGCCGGCACCACGATGGCGACCTACGGCATCGATCTCGTCGATGAAGATCAAGCATGGAGCATTTTTCTTACCTTGTTCAAACAAGTCACGAACGCGGCTTGCACCGACACCCACGAACATTTCAACGAAGTCAGAACCAGAAATAGTGAAGAACGGCACACCTGCTTCACCCGCAACTGCGCGAGCAAGCAAAGTTTTACCTGTACCTGGCGAACCCACAAGCAACACACCTTTAGGGATACGACCACCTAGTTTCGTGTATTTTTTAGGATCTTTCAGGAACGATACGATTTCTTGCAAATCGTCTTTCGCTTCATCAACACCAGCCACTTCTTTGAAAGTGACACGGTTTTTATGCTCCGTCAGAAGACGGGCACGTGATTTACCGAACGACATTGCTTTACCACCGCCGACTTGGATTTGGCGCATGATAAACAAGAACATCGCCACGATCAGAATCAGTGGCAACCAATTCACAACAAGAGATTGGAAGAAACCACCGTTATCAGCGCGCTCGTAGTTTGGCGTGATACCGTGTTCTTGAAGGAATTTGAAACCTTCGTCTTGCGTGTTACCGATGATAGAGAAATGTGTACCGTTGTATTTCTTTTCGAAATCCGGTTTCATTTCACCGACAACTTCAGAGGTGTCTTGGCGGAACGTGACGCTTGCCACTTCATTGGCTTTCACAGCTTCCGTAAATTTTGAGTAGTTAAAATCACCAATCACTTTTTGGTGCTTGCTCTCATAGGCCTGAAACAAGAAGACAGCCATAATGATGAGGAAGAACCAAAGTGCTAGCGTTTTTTGAGTAGAGCGCATCGCGATTCCTTTCACTTCGAAGGTCTAATTACCCAATAAGGGTAACATACATGACAGAGCGAATGAAATAATTCTTCTGCGAATTTACCTCGAGGAAGACAGAGCTCTCAATTCAGGACTGGACCTTGATTTGCTCTGCGTTAATTTCCCATTCTGCGCCTGCAGTTTTAAATGTGATCACTTTTTGCGACTTGTCCAGGCGCTTTTGAATTTCTTCAAGCTGGGCTTGCGAAAAATCTTTTTTTCCGAGTGAAAAAAGATACTGAGCGAGCAATCTTCGCTGCTCAAAAGGACTCAAAGTTAAGTAAAACGAGCGAGAAAGCCCCTGTGTCTTATAAGACTCATTTTGACTCAGGAGATCACCCCACGGCTGTGACGAGACTTCCTGCGCAATTGTCTCCAGCGAGCGCGCTAAGGATGCCACAGCACCCCTCTGACGCTTCTCGAGAGCCTTTAGCCATTCTTCACGCAGCCAGTTACGAAGCGGGTCCAGGGAGGAGTTAGACGGGTCCTCAAAGGTACGAAGTTTCTCTTCACGCAGATATTTTTTTAACTCTTTCTTGGTTACTTCTAGGAAAGGTCTGAAGATGCCATCTTTATACGCAAGCATCGCCTGAAAACCTTGCGCTCCAGTTCCACGAATAAGACGCAACAACCGTGTCTCTAAAAGATCGTCTCGATGATGACCAGTTGCCAAAACGGTGAAACCTTCATCAGCCATCAACCGCTTCAATGCCTCATAACGAAGCTCGCGATATTGCGCTTCGGATTTCGCCAATTCTGAACTTTTTAGAGCGAAAAATGGAATTTCTAACTTCTTACAAAGCTTTTCGCAGAATGCTTGAGCTTCCTTGCGATACTCGGCATTTGCATCTTCACCGTGATGAAAATAACAAGCACCGAGTAAATCTTTTTTATGAATTTTAGAAAGAACTCGCAGTAAAGCCGTCGAGTCCACCCCACCCGACAAAGCCACCAGGATTTTTTTGTTTTGCAGCGAATGCTGACGAACGAGTTTCCAAGCCTGGTGATCTAAATCTTGCTTTGCGCGGGACAAACTCACGGAAGTTCTCCTGTTATTTTACTCACCTTGCCCAGCGGCTGCAGTGGGATTTTCACCGGCGATGCCCACAGTTTTGATATTCACGAATTCCATGATACCAAAGTGACCGAGTTCACGACCGTAACCAGATTCTTTCACACCCCCAAACGGAATGCGTGGATCTGACTTCACAAAATCATTCACGACAACAAAGCCCGCATCAAGTTCTTTTTCTGCTAGAGCAATTCCTCGAGAAACATCTTTTGTGAACAAACCACCACCTAAGCCATAAGGCGAAGAGTTCGCAACCTCCACCGCTTCTTTTTCATCTTTCACAACGATAATGGAAGCAACCGGACCGAAAACTTCTTCTTTGTGAATCTCAGGATTGTTCTTTTCAAAAACCACAGCCGTCGGTGGATAAAAAGCCCCCGCCCCTTGCGGCGCCGAACCACCCAGCACGACTTTACCACCCCAACCTTTGAGTTTTTCAACTTGGCTAATGATAGTCGCTTGGAATTTTTTAGAAGCCAACGGCGCAATTTCCGTCTTCTTCATTTCCTCGGTCATTTTCTTAATGAAATTTTCAGCCACTTTTTGCACAACGATAAAACGCTTGCCCGCCACACAGCTTTGCCCACAATTTTGCAAACGCGTTTTCGCACAGGCCTTTGCGGCAAGATCAAGATCAGCATCTTCAAGAATAAGATAGGCATCACTACCACCTAATTCCAGAACAATTTTTTTAAGATTTTTTGCGGCCGTCGTCGCAACCGCACGCCCACCTGAACTGCTGCCGGTGAAGGTCACACCACGCACGCGGGGATCGGCAATGATTTTTTCAGCCACTTCGTGATCCACTTGGCAGTTGCGCAAAAGTTTTATTTCAGGAGTCAAATCGTTAAAGATTTTTCCAATCACTTCGGAAGTTCCCGCAGTCAAATCAGCGTGCTTCAACACGATCACATTTCCTGCCATTAATGCCGGAGCCGCAAAACGAATCACCTGCCACAATGGAAAATTCCACGGCATAATACTGAAAATCACACCTTGCGGTTGAAACGTTACTTCTGCACGCGCATAAGGCGAAGAAGCCGCTTGATTTGCCAACATGTTCTTTGCTTCTTTGGCGAAGTAATCACAAGTCGTCGCACACTTTTCAACTTCGGCTTTGCCCTCTTCCAAGAGTTTGCCCATTTCAAGGTGCATTGTTTTTGCTATTTCATCTTTGTGAGCACGAAGGGCCACAGCCAATTGACGAAGAACGTCGCCGCGCTCTTCGAAGGAATATTTGCGCCATTTTAGAAAATCATTGTGCGCATCATCGATAGCTTTTTTAGATTTTTCCCAAGAAAGATGTTCGAAAGTTTTTACGACATCGCCAGTGGCAGGATTCACAGTGGTAAAGGAGCTCATAAATACCTCCTTCACCAGTCAAACACAGAATATTTTTAAAGAGAACTGAAGACTTGGTAAAACGAGATCGATGTGCCGAGTAAAAACACACCCGTCATCGAACCCCACGCGATCACCTTATAGAACTTGCCAAGCTGCATAGCGCCGCGAGCATAAGGTCTTTCGGAGGCCAAAAGAGGAATCGGTGTCACCACAGTTTTGATGAACTGACGACAACATGCGCAGAACAAAATGATAGAGATAACACTTAAAATAGTTGAACTTTCCATACCGAACTTTTCGGCACGCAAACGTCTCAACTTGAGATCACCTTTGGTCTAGTTTAAGTGTTTTCCGACGAGGATTTTTTATTCGCGGGAGTTTCTTTTTTGATGATATCGATTTCGGCCGTGATTTTAAATTTATGAGTCTCTGCGAACTTCGAAAACTCTTTTACGAAATCGATTTTGTCGATGATGCCAACAATTTCTTTACTGACACGGTTGGTGATTTCATCTTTGGATTTATTGGCACTTTGAATCAGCAAATTATACGCTTCCTTAGGAAGCTTCAGCTCTGAAAGGTACGTGCGCAGACTTTCTTCAGTCATAAACGCCGCACTGACGCCAGCGGTGAAAACCTTTTTCACTGTGTCGCCAAGAAGACCCTTGATATCGCCCGAAGGATCTTTTTCATCTTTCTTAGAGCTGGAATCAGACGCCATAAACTTGTTTTACTCGCTTGTGATATGCACTCATCATATTTGGCAAATTCACACTCACCAAGGCATTTGCAATAGGACCTGGTACGAACATGCTAAATGTCGCTTCCACGGCGTAAGTCGCGCGTGTTTTACCAGCTTCATCTTCCAATTTCCAAGATCCCACAGAAGTCTTGAAAACGTCGCCAGAAGCGAATTCCCAGGTAATGCTTGTTGGCGCTGATTCCGTCATCCACAAAGAGTATTTAAACGATTTGATTACGGAAACACTGTATTCAACAAGCTTGCGGTTGCCTTCAGATTTGAGAACTTTGCAGGATTTTACTTCCGACAAAAATTCTGGATACTTTTCGTAATCCGCGATGATTTTATAAAACTGTTCAACACTGCAATTAAAGACTTCGGTAGTAGATGCTTTTGCCATAATTCAACTGTGACTTTGCGGGCTTAGCGAGTCAACCTTGACCTAGACCACGCCTCAATAAACAACAGTTATGTTACATTTTGTTGCCAGAGTGAAATACGCCTGTGTCCACGTAGATTCTTTACTTATTGGGCGCCACGCCTTGGCGGACGTGATATTTTAGAGGTAAGCCCTCAGAGTTTACACCGACGCTAAAAGGAAGATTCGGAGCTCTTATGAAGTACAAAATCCTCATTGTTGATGATGAGAAAGATCTGCGGGATCTGATTTCGTACTTTTTATTGCGCGAACACTTCGAAGTACAAACCGCCGAAAATGGCAAAGATGCCTTTGAAAAAGTTCAAACCTGGAATCCAAACTTAGTTATCAGCGACATCCGCATGCCTATCTGGGACGGCTTTGAATTACTACGCAAACTCAGCGCAAATGCTCTTAAAACGCCTGTGATGTTTATTTCTGGTTACGTCGGTGGCGACGAAGAAGTTCTTAAAAACGACCCAAATTGTGTGGGTTTCATTCCTAAACCCGTCACCAAGACCGAGCTTGTTCGCCTGGTCAAAGAACAACAATCCCGCCAAGCTCACGCTTAGTGAGGCAATTGAATCACAAACGACGTATTCGGATTCGTCGAATCAATAAAGAGCTTCCCGTGATGCGCTTCAATCAAGCCGCGCGAAATACTTAAACCCAATCCAGTGCCTTTACCAATTTCTTTGGTCGTATAAAACGGTCTGAAAATTTCATGATGAATGTCTTCGGGAATACCATGACCACTGTCAGTAATACGAATTTCCACACTCGAGCCTAAATCACGCACTTCGATCGCAATCCACTTTTGCGGCAATTCACGAATGGCTTCAAAAGCATTATTTAATAAATTCAAAAGCACCTGCGAAATTTGCACAGGACGACAATGCACCGTCAAATGAGACGCCTGCGGCCTACGCAATTCAATATCGTTCAGTTTGAATTTCTCCAAACACAACGACAGCGTGGTTTCGATAAGCGTATCCACCGGCACAACTTCGATTGGATCCTTCGCACCGTCGCGCGCAAAGGTGCGAAGCCCACGAACAATCGCTGCGATGCGATTCGTTGTTGATTGAACTTTCTCAATCGCTTCACGCATCAGGGTTTTATTGATCTCTGCATCTTGCAGAAGATCTAACTGTTGCTCGACGGACAACAGAATTACATTTAGCGGCGTATTGATTTCATGGGCGATACCACCCGCCATCTCACCCAGTGAGGCAAGCTTCGCAGAATATTCGGCACGTGCGGTTTGCGCCAACAGCTCTTCTTGCGTGGTTTCGACCTTTTGCAAAGCCATTGTTAGGTTCTGTTTTTCAACTTGCAGAGCCTCTTCAACTTCATAGCGTGTCGCCATGCTTAAGTAAAACTGCTTCGAATTACCGTAAACATAAACCACGAAGGTAAATATAAAAATCGTCCAGACATTATAGGGCAATTCCCCCGTGTGAGTCGAAAACGCCAGAACAGTCCCCGGAATCACGCCAACAACAAAAAGAAAATACGCTTGAACACGTGGATTTAACGCTAATGATGACGTCGACCCCGCCATGATGGCACTGATCAAAAAAGAAGTAATAAAAATTTTTGAGTCAGAATTAAGAGGATCCCAAAATCCTAAAGTACAAACGATACCAAGTCCGGTCGTACTAATCAAAATGACCGCCGCATGAAGTTTACGAAAGCGCAAACCCGGCATGCCTTCTTTCATGACTTTCAAACCAATATACAAACGCACAAAGCTTGCGCACAAAGCGCAGACAGCTGCAATTTGATGAATGGGAATGTAGACTGGGGTCGTTGCTATCGGAATAAATAACAACAAAGAAAAGACCACTATGAAGCCCACAGAGGCAGCGACACTACGTCTGTGGAAATCAAGAGCTAAACTGTTGAGAACGGACTGACTTAATACTCGCATACCAGGGTCACGTCTTTCATTTAAGAAACAGTTTTAGGACTTTTTAAACAAGGCCTCCGCAGCAGCACGCAAGGCTGCGGCTTTATCAACTCCGCCCGTTCCACCTTTGCGTGGTGAAAAATAATCGCAGAAATTCGCACGATCTTTTTCACGCACAACATCGGCGTTCGTTTCGCGGCATTCATTATAAACTTTCGCATCGTAGTGTTCGCAGTTCTTACAAACATGCACGTCGGCTCGGCAGTGCGGGCATTCATCCCGTCTGCCGATCAATCCCGTCACCGGAATTTCTTTGCTACAGTTGAAACAAATTAACTTCGCTGTATCCATTACTACTTTGCTGGCTTGCGAGTCAAATCGTGGAAAGCTTCAATGGTCCGGATTGTTCCAGTTTGCGATCTCATCACCACAGAATGGCTTTTTGCTTTTCCGTCTGGAAGGAAACGAATTCCTTTCAACAACGGTCCATCTGTCACACCCGAAGCGATGAACATCACAGAGCCAGACGCCAATTCATCCATCGTGAATTTTTTGTCCAAGTCTTTTAAGCCCATGCGTTTCGCACGTTCGCGCTCTTCTTCATTACGGAATTTAAGGCGGCCTTGGAAGTCGCCACCCAAACATTGCATTGCCGCAGCCGAGATCACACCTTCTGGTGCGCCACCGATACCCATCAACAAATCAACGCCTGAATCCGGCCATGCCGAAGCCACTGCCGCAGACACGTCACCATCACCGATCAAGTTAATACGTGCTCCCGTTTTACGAGCTTCCGCGATCAAATCTGTGTGACGAGGACGATTCAAAATAACAACCGTCAAATCACTCACCGCTTTACCCAATGCTTTTGCAACCGCATTGATGTTTTCAGTCGGAGTTTTATCAATATCAATTTTACCGCGAGCGCCAGGACCGCAAGCAATTTTATCCATGTAAGTATCAGGTGCATGCAAGAATTTGCCTTTTTCAGCAACCGCGATAACCGAGATCGCACCAACACCACCCGTCGCACAAATCGTTGTGCCCTCTAGTGGATCCAAAGCGATATCTAATTTCGGAGCATCCAAAGATTTATCGCCAACCGGTTCACCGATGTACAACATCGGAGCTTCATCACGCTCCCCTTCACCGATCACAACGGTACCGTCCATACGAACGATATCGAATGCTTTTCTCATCGCATCGACAGCGGCAGCGTCTGCTGCTTTTTCATCGCCACGACCCATCCAACGAGCAGAAGCTAAGGCTGCTGCCTCAGTCACACGTACAAATTCTAAAGCCAGGTTTCTGTCCATTGTTCTTTCTCCGTTGCGGCTTTGATCTCCGCAGATAGTCTAAGTAATTTTAAATCTAATCCTAGTGGCACGTGAACCGTCTGTGCGACAGAACATACTTCGCCATTTCTACCGCGCAGACGATATTGGAAAATCAAACGATTCCCTTCTGTACGCGCCTGCACTTCAATCTCTAAATCATCGCCAAAGAAAGTCGGCTTCAAGTGCTTTACTTGCGTTTCGTAAACCGCAAAATGACTCGCCGAGCCCGGCTTTTGATAATCAATCAAACCTCGGGAATGCGCCCACAATACACGCGCTTCTTCGTAGAAACGCAAATAATTGCTGTGATGAACAATCCCCATGAGATCGGTCTCGTAAAACTGAACCTTGTGACGATGAATAAACATTGATTATTTCTAGACTAAATTGTTAGGGTAAGTCCAGCACGTAAAGACAATTTCGGAGTTATGAATGGCGCTAACAGAATGGCAAAAGAATCTTCCTACTCGAATCACTCTCAGCCGAGTGTTCGTTGTGCCTTTCATTGTGGCAGCCATGTGGCCCAACACGCTAACGTGGAATATCGTTGCTGCTGTGCTTTTCATGCTGGCATCGACGACGGATTACTTCGATGGCTACTACGCGCGCAAATACAAAGCTGTTAGCAATTTCGGCAAATTCATGGACCCCATCGCCGATAAAATTCTGGTGACGAGTGTTCTAGCAATGCTCCTGGCTTTGGGGAAAATCGACGCGTGGATGGTGATTATTATCCTGGCGCGCGACAACTTTATCGGGGGCATCCGCTCCGTTGCTGCGGCAGATCAAATCATTATCGACGCCAAACCGGCCGGAAAATGGAAGACCGCAATGCAGATGGTCGCCATTCCCATTGTAATTATTGGAAATATGGACCCCTACGTGCCGTATTTGGACAAAATTGGTTACGGAGTCTTGTGGGTCAGCGTCATTTTGAGTATAACAAGCGGTATCGAATACTACTTAGGATACTTAAAGAGCCGTAAGAGCGCTTAAGGACGGTATGTTACTGCACCTCTCGCCTAGCAACTGGTTTTTCATCTTCTTAGCATTGCTTTTGAGCAGCTATTTGAAGATCGCTTCTGCAAAAACGCAGAAGCCTACCTTCTTTGCTACAGCTTCAAGCGGCGTCGTTCGCATGTTGTCGTCGCGCTAAGCGACGCCAAAGTCAGTCGCGTTAAGGAACAATCTCCACAAAATAGTCGCCATCGACCCCAGAATTCTGCTTCTGATCCGTCACTTTCAATTTTAAATTTACGCTCTTTTTGCCGTCAGTACACACCGCCGTAAAATTCATATCTGTGACTCTCACAACCGAGCTCAGCCACTGCGTATCATTCACACAGCTGTCTTCGTTAAATAAAAAATTAAAAACTGCCGCCATCGTGCTGTTCTTTTTTGTCACGCAATCTGCATCACCGCAGACTGTTTCCGCAGTGTGCGCCACCGATGTCGCCAATACAAATCCTACCAAAATCAGACTTACTTTTTTCATGGGCATCCTCCTCTGAAGATTGAATCCGGGAACGCTATCGCAAGTCGAAACTTCTGAAATCATTTTTGTGAGTGATGGAGTAGATGTAATTTTGATTCCTAACAACGACGCAAGTTTTCTATCCAAGCGCCTTCCCGCCTTATGTCACTCTATCCACAGATTCGGAAGTGTAAGGAGATAACGCTATGAAAATCACGATGATCGCATTGGCTTTATTAACTTGTTTACCTCTGCCGACGTGGGCTTATCCTGCGGTAGGAGATAAAGTCACTTGGAGTGGCAACTTCAAGCGCGTTGACGGCACAGACTACAACATCAAAATCACCAAAGAAGTGGTCGGCTTTGATGCTAAAGAAATGAGCTGGAAAGTGAAAGTCGATGCCATCATGGGTCAACAAAAGAGCTCAGACATCTTTGAAACCAAGGATTTGTACTCACCCAAGCAGTACAAGGAACTTCTGGCCAACTGCGCCTCAAAGGGCGGGTCGCTGGAAAGCTTAAAGCTTGATATCGGTCAATACCAAACCTGCAAACTCACGACGGTTGCGGAAGATGGCACCCGCATAGAGAAGTGGTGGGGCGACATTCCGTTCGGGGTTATCAGCAAAACGACCCGTGACTCAGGGCAGGTAGCCCAAACCCCTGAACTTAAGGCTATTCTTACAGGGCTGTAAACAAACCTATTTGATTTGGCAGTGAGGGGTTTTCATTTAACTGACTTAATTGAAGACCCTCATTTTTTTTCTTTCCTCTCTCACAATATTTGGCTAAAACTGTTTCCACGAACTAAGTCTGCCTAGAGTTATTTGAGCGTTTTGCTCTGACCTCTTTAGCGGCTCCCTGTGCCTTAGGAGGTTATTATGGGTAAAAAAATCTACGTTGGAAATCTTTCTTACAATGTTGGCGACCAAGAGTTGGGCGAAACTTTCGCACAATTCGGTAACGTTGAATCTGCACGTGTTATCACTGACCGTGAATCAGGTCGCAGCAAAGGTTTCGGCTTTGTTGAAATGTCTTCTGATGCTGAAGCAAAAACAGCTATCGAAAAATTGAACGGTGCTGACCTTGCTGGTCGTAACATGAACGTTTCTGAAGCGAAACCAATGGCTCCACGTGAAGGTGGCGGTCGTTCTTTCGGTGGTGGAAACCGTGGCGGTGGTCGTGGCTTCGGCGGCGGCGATCGTGGTGGTCGTTCTAACTACTAATTCGCTCTTTTAAATAAGATTGAATACCAAGGGATCTGAGCAATCAGATCCCTTTTTTTTTTGCCTTTTTTAAGTTTGAATACCGATATTCAGACTGCCCACATAGCCGTTCGTGTTGTCTCCAGAAATCGTCGCCATCTGATAAGTCGTGCCGTCGCTAAACACATTATCCGTTGAATAACTGATTCTGGATAAATTTGTTTTACTCAAACTGTAGCTCGCAACATTGTTGTAAACGTTATTCAACGTCGCCATTGGAAAAGTTAACTGCGATGTGCGAACCACATAGTTATCGTCCACTGCTTGCGCGAGGCTTGGATAAATCTCGAAATGAATATGTGTCATGCGCCCGTCATAACACCCTGGAAAGATCGTTGTGAAAGTCACTCTCCCCTGGGTATCGGTTTGCTGCACACCACGCAAATACGTTTCACGCGCAATGCCTGAGCTATACATCGAATAGCCGCCATTGATATTACAATGCCAAACATAAATCGCGTAGCCCGCCAGCGGATCGCAGCTATTGGAAACGTCTTGTAGATTTAAGATCAACGTTAACGGCACGCCGGAAGCGGTAGCGCTGCCCGTATAACTTCCCGCGTTCAGGCTCGAACGAATATCGCTACGAACAATCCCATTCAATCTTAGTACGTTGATGGCGCTATCATCATGGGCGGGATAAGGACCAGCAGTTTCAGACGGAATCACTGCACAAGATCCATTTGTGATGGTCGTCGAATCAGAACTGTCGGCGGCTTGATTTGCTGATACAAAATTCGCAGGTGAACAACCTAGCACTTGCCCTAAGGCCGTTCCGAAAAGGGCTGCGCCGCCATATTTGATTAATTCTCGTCGGGAAAACTTTTTTGACTCCATGAGCTCTCCTTATCCAACTACAACGGTAGCCAAAAGATATGGAGGAACTATGGAGGTGCTTCACCTTGAAACAACTCAAGTCGTTTTTAAATATTTTCGATCAAACCAGAACGAACCAAACGGAAGCGAAGCCGCGAACAAAGCTAAGACAAGTCTTCTTAGCGACCATTTGTTTTCTATAGCAGTCGTCAACAGAGTATAAAAAAACATCAAAAACAAAATTCCGTGAATCATACCCATAATTCTGACTGGCGTTGGATCATGCATGATTGCGCGTGCAGGCATTGCGACAAACATCAAGATCAACAAAGAGCAGCCCTCTAAGAAAGTCAGGAAACGAAAATATTTAAGACGATAAGAAGTACTCATGTGAACCACCTCAACAAAGCACGACCATAAGATAACCACGGCCATGGGATCGCTGATACGACCAACAACAAACTTCCTGCAAACGTGAAGGCTAAGATTTTATATTTCTTTTCTTCTGGGGCGCGTTTCGCTTTGCCTTTTCCCATATGAAAAACACCTAAAGCTAAGATCATTGTCAGCCCATGACGAACGGTCCAAAAGAACAAAACCGGATTTTCCCAAAGCAGATTGAAATCTTTGAATACCGTTTTCGTATAGGGCGAAAGCCCCAACCACAGAGTTAATCCAAACAGCACTTGATAACCAAAGACTTGATCAAATGCCCAGATGAAATGCCCGTCGCTGGCCTTCCATGGTGACCTTAAAAGCCACGCGGCCGTCGCTTTGATCAGGAAATAAATCAGACCAATAAAGACCACCCAGCGGGTCCACGAGTGTACAAGCAACAAGGGTTCATACATGAACGAAAACTCCTTCTTTGGCTGCCGTCTAAAAGTTCGACAGCGAACGCCCCGGGGGACGCTTCTTATTCTTTGCCTGAAAGGCACAAGGCCTGCACTCACAAAAGTTATGAACCTGAAAGCCTTTATTTTGAGTGTGCTCTTCTTCAGCTTGCCCACCATAGCGAGCGCGGAATGGCTTTGCTCTGAAATATTTGAAACGCAACCATCTGCTGCGCAGATTCGCACGGCATTGCTTTCAACACAAGGTACGGATCGCTTGCACTTCCTAAGGCCGTCTTATACCCCCCCGATTGAAATGAACGAATATCCACGCTTAGTTAACGAAAGTTACCAGCATATTGTTGCAATCGATGGTGGCAGCGTTTTATTTCACGGAAATATTTTTGCCGAAGGTTATTTTCGCCAAACACGTTTAGGAAAACCCCAAGCGACAGCGCCTTCGACACAGAGTTTGATCGAAACACAAACGTGGTTTCAGTGGGATGGCGGAAAATTTACGGAACAAAAAACTCTTCCGCAAATAGAACTTCTTCGTCCGTTTATTAAAGATGGCTTCGTGACACTTTATCGCGGTTTAAATCGCGAGCAAGTTCAGCAGATGAAGTCAGCTAAGGCCGGAGCTGCGCAAAGCTTAAACGAGCTTTTTCCGGCGAATCGCGATGCTTTATTTTTTACGCCAGATTACGAATCGGCCCGCAAGTGGTCGAAAGGTTATGTTGCAGAAATCAAAGTCGCGGTTGAAGATTTAAAAAACATCTACACCGGCATTGAATACGACTATGTCGAAGTCGCGATTCCTTCAGGTGACGTCATCCTTAAAGCCCTTCAGACTTTGAAAGTGAAAAAGACTCAAGCTCCGTAATTTTTTAATTTTTGCGTTTGCTGTTTTTCGCAGGCACCGCTTTTTGCTTCTTATACTGCTCATAGAAATGCGCGATGATCATCGCAAGGGCCAAGGCGAGGCTTCCATAAAAAGCAAGCCACGGGTTTTTCTCGGCCTTTACGTGCGCTAAAACTACGCCGTCCTGACGAAATGAATATTCCAGGACAAGTTGCTCGCCTACTTTCACATCTTTCTTATGACAAATAGAGCGTGTTGAGTACTTCGTTCCCGCCACTTCATAATCGTAATGCATCCAGCATGGGCCCTTACCGTCATTCGCAACTTTCACGTCATTAACGATGGCATTCGTGACAAAACCTTCATCCGCGTTTTTAAATTGTCTCAGGCTAATAAAATATCCCACCACCATGAAAATCAGAGCGAGATAAAGACGATAAAATTTCAAACTTTTTAAAAACTTCATTTGCTTGGCGCCGAAATAGAAGGTTCAGAAGGTGGCGGTGTTGCGTTTTGTGCTCTCTGTCCACCGATATAGCCTACAAAGTAAGCAAGGCACCCTATCAGAGCAAAAACCACCCATTTTTTAATGCGACTCATCACTATAGTTTTCATTTTTTTATTTTTAGCCGTTGACAAGAATGCCTGGCAACAGTAATTTTGGTTCTCTTCCGATGCGGGAGTAGCTCAGTTGATAGAGCGATGCCTTGCCAAGGCATAGGTCGCGGGTTTGAGCCCCGTCTCCCGCTCCAATTTTTCTAAATTGGAGTTTCCGCTAGGAAGATTAATTTAAAACTAAAAAACCCCGATAGAAATATCGGGGTTTTTCTTTTTCAGCCCTATCACTTCTTAAAACTTCACTTTTCAATTTTGGGAATAAAAAAAGCCCCGCGATGTGCAGGGCTTTTTGCGAATTCAAATTTGAGTGCGACGATTAGAATGCTTTCGGAAGCAATAAGATCAGGATAACAATCGAGCGAACAACAACCGATTGCAAATTCCAGTTCGCATCTTCCACAGAAGGTGCTGCAACTGTCACATGCACTGTTTGGTTTTCGTTGTGTAGAACTGTCGCTACTTGATCACGCGCAACCACTTGGCTGTCTAGACCCGCACCTGCGAAATACAAATCCACAACTTTACCGCTTTGTGCGTTTACAAGATCCACTTCAGACCATTGCACCGTGTGTTCGTTCGCGATGGTTTTCTTTTTCGCCTCATACTTAGAGAAACGAATAGCCACCAACATCCCACCGAAGATCGTGATCGCAATAGCTGGCGACCAAGCAATCAAAGAAAGATGAAACAAAATCTTTTTAGAGATCAAATCATTAAATAGGAAATCAGAAATAGCCAGGCTACTTCCACCAATCCACACAGCCCACAATAAAATTGTACTAACTGTTTCTATTATCTTGCGCATATGTCACACCACCACGATCGGGAGAAATCCAAGAGCTGAATTGGCGTTTCGGTCCAAACAAAACTTTGGGAATCGCCACGAATAACACAAAACTATTAATCATCCAATAAGCAAACGGATACCAAATTGCGATAAATCCTAAACCCGTTGAACGTTCATAACGTCCATGCAGGAACAGACCCACAACGAACTGAAGAAAACTCATCACGCCCGTTAGCAAAATCGCATAGTTGATACCGACACCGTTTACGCTCTTACCAAAAATGGTAATGCCGATGGTTACCGGCAATAAGAACGCCCACGTGACAGAGAAAATATATTCTAAAAGAATCAAACGCAGACCTGTATCGCGACTCTTCATCACGGATCTGCCGTGTTTCAACACGACTTCAAAACCGCCTTGTGCCCAACGAAGTCTTTGTTTCCACAAACCCTTCAAAGTATCCGGCATCAAGACGTCACAAGTCGCTTTAGGTTCGTATTTCAAAGCCCAACCTGATGTTTGCAACTTCCAGCTGATACCCACGTCTTCAGTCACTGTATCTGTATCCCAGTAACCAACACTTTCAATTGCGGATCTTCTGAACATCACCAACACGCCTGACAACGCGAACAAGCGTCCCAATGTTTGGTGATAACGTTTGATCATACCAACAAGTGCCGAGAACTCTCCGACCTGCAGACGACCTACCAAGGTGCCACGATTTTTTACGCGCGGATTGCCAGTCACACCGGCAACATTTGGATCACGGAAGTGCTCCATCATGATTCGTGGAGCATCGCCAGACAATTCAGAATCGGCATCGATACACAAGATGAACTCGTTACGACTTGCCATTGCACCCAATGTTAAAGCAGCGGCCTTACCACGGTTTTGCACAAGGTTGATCACACGCATGTGAGGACGAGACATCGCCATTTTCTCAAGCACGGCTTGAGTTTTATCGCGACTACCATCGTTGATCGCGATGATTTCGCATTTATCTGCAGGCAAATGATCCAAAGACAGGATCGTTGCTTCCGCCGTTTTTTCTTCATTAAAGCATGGAATCAAGATCGTGTATGGCTGTTCAGAAAATTCTGTAAGCTGAAAGCGTTTGCGTTCTCTTTTGAAGTAGAACACAAATGCGCCCATAATCCACATCATCGGTAATACGAAGGGGATGATGAGGAATAAGAATTTTAGAACCGATGGCAGATAAGCGATTATCATTATTCACCAAGTGAGCACGAGGCCCGTTACTTTTTACTGACAAGTCTGTAATATATTTTATCCATAGCGTCAACAGAGGATAAAGCACCAATTTCACTAGCGAATGGGACTCGTAAACAGATAAATTTTCTTTAATCTCGGAAGGCCTGGGGACCACTTAAAATCGTTGCCGCGCGCTCTACCCTTCATTTGCTCGAAGTTCCTAAGTGGACCTTCTTGGGACGATTTTGGCGCAGCTTGTGAAAAGTTCAGAAGTGCCTAAAAGTGTGACAGCTTGAGACCCCGATTTAGAGCAGCTTCAAAGCCCGCAATGCTTGCTCAAGAGCTTCGCGCTTCCACTCAAGGGTCAGACCTAAAACTTCACTTAAAGGCATCCACTTGAAACTGACAAGTTCTTCAGTGGCTTGGAGTTTGTCGACGTCAATCGCACTACCATCTAAAACAAAATACAGATGCTCTTGTCCTAAGTGTTTCGCGTCGGGAAAAAGATCTTTGGGCCAAATGTAGCGAATGTATTCATGTGTTTGTTGCAACACGGGTGGTAAGGAAATTCCAACTTCTTCGAGCAATTCACGCTCTAAAGTCTGCAGAGGAAGTTCGCCTTTTTCTGCACCACCTTGTGGGATCTGCCAATGCCCGCGATAATTTCTTCTTTCACCAAGAAGAACGTGTTTTGAATCAGCGGACAAAATAATGATAGCGACGCCTTTACGATATGACATAGGCCCATTTTATCTGGGCCCTGCATCGACGTAAAGGTTTGTATTCACGGATTACTTTTTATCGCTCAACAAAAACTCATCTTTAAGAATTTGTAGAAAGCTATCTTGAAATAAAAGCGGCAAACCGTCTCGACGCTGACTAGAGAAACTTTCAGCCTGCGACCCCGCCGCTCTGAAAAAGTGATCCATACCCTCGACCTTACGCAAAGTCAGCGGCGTAGATCGCGTTTTGTTAACCCCAGTCACCATCACCGACAATTCGTCCACTTGTGAGCCAATGAAGTCTGCTGTGCCCACAAAAACTGTCACGGGAACCCGGCTACGCAGCCAGTCTTGCGCGGGATTCACGTCGCCAAGCTGTTGCATATAAGCGGGCGAAACACCGGCAGACTCCCATTCTTCACGAAGAGCATCAGTAACTTCAGGGTGTTCTTGCATGATTTGCTCTGGCGACTTTTTATTTTTATAAAATTCCAAAGCGGCCAATTGTTTTTTCGCCAGGTAGTATTCCAGTTGCAAACCAGAGGCACCACTTAGAATCATTTGCCTGCGTATATTCGCGATATCGTAAGTATACCAATCCGTCGCTAAGGAGCCGATGACACCGACTGATTTTACTGGAACTTTCGCTGCCAAGAATGGAGCGATCACGCCACCAATGCTATGACCAAAAATAGAGATCGAATCTTTTTTCACGAAGGGATAGGATTGCAAAGCTTTGAGTCCCGCAAGATAGCCCGTTACTTCACGTTTAAAATCTTGATCTTCACAACGTGTCCCGACACTGTCGCCCATCCCTGTTTTTTCAACACGCATTGTGACGAAACCCATGCGCGAAACGAACTGAATGATGCGCTCGTAGGCTACGACCTTGGGACCTGTGCCTGAAAAATCTAAAGAATAGCAACCAATACCGCCAACAAGAAGCATGGCCGCGCTGGGAGAAGAAGTTAAAGGTTTTGTCACGATCACGCGCTGAATATCAGAGCCAACTCGCACTGATCCGTAGAGGATTTCATACTCGCTGCTGCTTTCGCGCGGAAGACCGCCCGCTTTGGGTTCGCCCAGCTCGTTGGGAATCGTGGTTGCGAACGCTTGTATGCTTAAAAGTAATCCCAGAACACTCGTCACTAATGAATACATAGAGTCTCCTTACGTTGATAACCGAGATAGCTTGGCAAGATGGGTATATCTGGGAAAAAATTGCTCAATTTATGAAGTTCAATACAAAGCAAAAAGAAATGGTTTAAAATGGCCCGCGAGGACTTAGAGCATGAACTCATTACCAAAATTACAGCGCACACAGCGAAAAGGATTTTTGGATCTTTGGGAAGCCGATATGAATGGCTTCACAGGTGAACTTGAGTGCCGTCTTTCAGGTCTAGAACTTTTGCTGCCACCTTACCCGGTAAAAAAGATCACAGCAGATGGCCAAACCTTTGCCCCTCACGAACAATCGGTTTTGATTTTTAACCAAGTTCCTTCACACACAGAAAAATATTTAGAAGCGACGGCGGCGGTTCGTTCTATCGTGATCGATTCTGAATACGTGAATGGCGTCTGTGAACCTTTAGCGATTTCATCGAAAGACGTTATGTTTCATTCTTTCGAACTTCAGAAAGATCAATACCTCACGAACTTGTTGCAGTTCGCAAGCGATCTTACAAAAACAGTCGAAGATGCGCAATTTTCACTAGATTGTGCATTGACTGAAATTCTTCATACGCTGTTCACACGTCATCAAAATTCTAAATCAGAATTATTTCAGCGCGAAAGTCAGCTTGGCAATTTTCCAAGTGTGGCAACACGAATTAAAAAAGTCATATTCGAAAATATTGAAAATCCAAACTTCGATTTGAATGTTCTGACCAAAGAGGCGGGAATTTCAAAATTTCATCTGATCCGCGTTTTCAAAAAAGAAACGGGATTGTCGCCTGCAAAATACATTATGCAAGCGAAAATGGATCTTGCGAAAATGGCTTTACGCAAGACCAAGAAAAGCGTGCTAACGATTGCAGTAGATCTTGGTTTTAGCGACTTATCGACTTTCAATAAGGCCTTTAAAAAAGCGACGGGTGTTTCTCCCCGTATTTATCGAGCCTCTTAAGGCAGACTCACCAGATCTTTCAATTTAATAATTGCCATCATCTGCTTTCCATTGCGAAGCACCGTCACCTGCACCGCGACGACATCTTTATTTTTTAAATATTCTTTGCTTGTGAGTAAATCCAACGTCGCCGTCTTTTGACCATTAAGTGCGACAATCTGATCTTGCACTCGAATCCCCGCCTGATCCGCAGGACCACCAGGCACAACATCTGCAACCAGAAAGTTTGAATCCCTTTGTGATAGCCACATCCCTGCTCTGTCGAAACTGCGATCTTGTGCCCACGCTTTTGCGGGCATTAAAGTCATGGTCTTACGGGAATAATCAAAAATCAGATTGAACTGACGAAGCAACCCCATACCGAGCGTGCCACCTAAAGCAGGCTCTTGAAACGCAGGCGAGTCTTGCTCCATCATGCGAATCAAAGGATTCGCGAAAGAGCGCTCACCAATTCTGAAATCATCAGCAAAGGCCATTGAAGTTTGCAACGAACCACCAATTCCGTAACCTGTCATTGTTGTCACTTGTGGTAGATATTTATTTTGCAGGGAATTGGCAGTTACAAATTTCTGACTGAGCGTTAAAGACGCGCGATCACCGGTATCGATTAAATACCACGCTGGAATACCACCAATCTGCCCAGAAATGATAGGGGTCGTTCCATACATTTGGAAGGCATGCACAGTGCTTCCGCTTGGTAGTGCTTCTTGAGGTGTTGAAAAATCAGAAAGAGAAATCTGATTTGCTGCCATATCAAGTTTTACGCGATAACGACTGAAGACTTCATAACCCAACAGGCCGTCTAGCCGAGGAAAGCCAATGGCTTGTTGCATGTCACTAAGATCCGCACAGATAAATGAACCTGCTGGAAAATCAGTCTTTGCGAAACTCCAGGAATTCACATCACAATAAGTTGCAAGCACTGGCTTTTGACCGCCACCTTGAATCGTGAATTGATCGTGTTGCGCTAAACCTAATTGCGCTGCGACTTGTGCTGAAAGAATGTTTGTAGCACCCGTATCGAACATCATCGCAAACGGCCCTTTGCCATTGATATAAACCGAAGTGATAAGGCGATTATCCTGAAGCTTAAAGGCTTCAACCCGTGGGCTTGCGAAAGACTTCAACGAAAGAATAAGAATGAATGAAAATAAAAAAGTGGCTCTTTTCATAAGCCACTTTTATAGGATTCAAATAAATTGAACTCGGAATAAATTGCTATTTAGAAGACACGATTGTCATATCAGGGGAAAATTTATGACAATAGAATGAAGGCTTCATAAAGAAGAATAACAAGCGAAATCACAAGAACTGAGAAAAACCAGGTATGCAGGCGTTTTCTAAAAATGAGGGTCATGACTACAAAAAAAGCAGGAATCAAGACCAAAATATCAACCAAATACTCATTAAACATTTTTTAATTTATATAACTCTGTCGCGGCTTCGTCACTTAAAAAATAGAATGCTTAGCCGAATCTTTCAAGACAGGATTTAATTTCCGAATTGGATAAAGGTAAATTACCAATTTTGTCAGTGATAAACGCGCGAAGTGGCTTTTTTCTTATCCAAGGATCTTTCACTCACTCGCCATCACCATGCCATTTTCATTTGATCCCTTGAGTGTTTCAAGGTGATTCAGCGCACAGCACTTGCAATGAATTCTCTTTAGCTCACCACTCACACGTTTACTGAAGGAGAGAAATCATGGGCATCTACATTCCCCAAGTTATCGAACAAACCCCACAAGGCGAACGCACTTACGACGTCTATTCACGACTGCTGAAAGATCGCATTATTATCTTAGGCTCAACCGTGACGGACGAAGTCGCTAATAATTTGATCGCACAGATTTTATTTTTAGAAGTTGATAATCCCGATAAGGATATTCACCTTTACATCAACTCCCCTGGCGGCTCTGTTTCTGCCGGTTTGGCGTTATATGATGTCTTACGCTTCGTAAAGTGCGATATCGCGACGTATTGCTTTGGCCTGGCTGCAAGCATGGGTTCTTTCTTACTTAGCGCTGGCACACCAGGAAAACGTTTTGCGATGCCGAACAGTCGCATCCTGATCCATCAACCACATCTGGGCGAAGGCTCCTTAGGGGGCCAAGTCAGTGATATCGAAATTCACGCGCGCGAGTTGGTTCGTTCTAAAAACAAAATGACTGATCTTTACGCTGAGCATACAGGCAAAGATGTGAAAATTCTTAGAAAACTCATGGAACGCGATCACTATATGAGCGCCGAAGACGCAAAAGAAATGGGGCTGATCGACCACATCATTGCGTCGAGAAAAATTCCAGTGACTGAAAAGAAAATCGCATAATAGAATGCCAGCATTCTGCTTAAAGGAGCGACTCATGGCGAATTCATTTTACGATTTCAATGTTTCAGATATCAAAGGCAACCCAGTTAAGTTGGACCAATACAAAGGCAAGGCCCTTTTAGTTGTGAACGTGGCTTCTAAATGTGGTTTAACGCCGCAATATGAAGGCCTTGAGTCTTTGTACGAAAAATATCATGCGCATGGTTTGGAAGTTCTTGGTTTCCCAGCAAATGAATTCTTGGCGCAAGAGCCAGGTTCAAATTCTGAAATCGAAGAATTCTGCAAGGCAACTTTTGGCGTGAAGTTCCCGATGTTTTCAAAAATCGTTGTTAAAGGCGAAGGTCAACATCCACTTTACAAATATCTGACTGAGACAAAACCGACTGCCGTTAAAAACGCAGACAGCTCTTTGGAAGAAAAATTAGCTGGCATCGGTCAAACTCGTCAGAAGCCAAACGATATTCTTTGGAACTTCGAAAAATTCTTGATCGGCAAAGACGGTCAAGTAATCGGTCGCTTCAATCCAGATCTTGCACCGAACGATGCAAAATTAACGACAGCAATTGAACAAGCTTTGAAATAGTTCTTCGAAAAGCCCTGATCAACGATCGGGGCTTTTTTTATTATCCTTTTGCATCTCAAAAGCAGACTTAAGTGCATACCATCGGAACTCTACCAAATACGTGGGACATTGCCGTTTGCTAAAACAACTCCTGCAAGATTGATATTTATCAGATCCGTCATTCTGCAAAGTCCTTGGTGCTTTTTTTGTTTTATCATAGAAAGCGTCAGGAATTATTGGCAGTCCTTAGAGGGAAGGACATCTTTGAGTCTCTAAAACAAAAGGGCACAACCCCTGAAGGAGTCTAAGATGCAACGTTCTCGTGATAACAACCGCAATGACAGACGCAACTATCGTTCAGAACGTATGAACGAAGAACGCTTTGAACAAGATGAAAATTACAGTCGTGGTGCTGAATCTTATCGCCCGCAAACGGAAGACTCTGGTTATTACACTCATCCGTATAATGACTACAATTCCCGTCGTGATTCAGCTGCGAACCAATACTCTTATCGTGACACTCGCGAAAATTGGGACCCAAATCGTAGAAACTATTACGATCAAGGTCGCACACTTTCAGACACTGGTATCGGCACAGGTTTTAGTTCTGATCGTGCTCCCGCAGAAAGCAATCGCTATCAAGATGCCCAAAGGTCTTCGTCGTCATTTGATCGCGATGCCACTTATGGTTCTTACTACGGGCCCGATGCTGCCCGTGCGGGATCTTTCGGCACTTCAAACTATCGCGATAACGACATGAACTACGGTTCAGACCGTTATGGTTCAGAAAGATATTCGGGGCAGAACTACGGTAGCTCGCAAGGTTATAACCAAGGATCGCGAATCCACGGGGACTCTTATCGAAGTCAACGAGGTATGGGTCGCTTAAGCTACGACCGCGATGAAGATTATTCGTCTGCACAGTCCTATGGCTATGGCACCGACATCGATCGCTTCACAAAACGCTCTTCCGACACCGAAGAAGGCTATGGACGCGATTGGAATGCTTATGATTCGGATCGCATCACCACAGGACCTAACTACGCCGGTCGTGGTCCCAAAGGCTTTACTCGCTCTGACGAACGCATCAAAGAAGAAATCAATGACGCTTTGATGAGACACGCTGGGATTGATGCCAGTGAAATTGAAGTCGACGTCAAAGACGGTGTGGTGACTTTAACTGGGACGGTCCCAGAACGTCGCATGAAACACATGGCAGAAGATATTTCAGAGAAATCTTTTTCTGTAAAAGATGTGACTAATAATATTCGCGTAAAAAAAGAAGACCGTTCGTCATCGTCAATGTCTTCTTCATCCGGAACTTCAACGTCATCATCTGCGGCTTCCAAAAAAGGCGGCAATCCCGCGACAACGGGTTCTGGTCATTAGTACTTTGAGCGGGAGGACTCTACGTCCTCCCCGTTTGAACTCATAGAAAGGATTTTTATGAGATCGAATATCTGGAAAGGCTCTATAAGTTTCGGACTTTTAAATATTCCGGTAACGCTTCAGACCGCGGATCAAGACCGGGACATTCATTTTTCGATGCTTGATAAAAAAGATCTTTCGCGCATCAACTACAAAAAGTTCAACGCGCAAACGGGACGCGAAGTTCCTTATGAGCGTATCGTTAAAGGCTTTGAATATGAAAAAGGTCGTTACGTTTTAGTCGACGAAAACGATTTCAAAAAAGCCAACGTCAAAGCCACACAAACAATCGATATCGAAGATTTCGTCTTACTTTCTGATGTCGATCCCCTGCTCTTTCAAAAACCTTATTACGTGGCTCCGCAAAAAGGTGCGGAAAAAGGATACTTTCTTTTACGAGACGCTTTAAAGAAAACCAAAAAAGTGGCCATCGCCAAAATCGTCATTCGCGTCAAACAACATCTGGTCATGCTGATGCCACGCGATGAATATATCGTCTTAGAAATCCTGCGTTTCGCTCATCAAATCAAAGAAACCGACGATGTTGATTATCTTCGAGAGATCAAAGGAACTCATACTCACTATAATCCGCGCGAATTAAAAATGGCTGAAGAACTGATAGCGGGTATGACAGAAAAGTGGAAGCCCGACAAATACAAGGACACTTATTATAACGATATGATGAAGTTGATCGACGCAAAAGTAAAAGCAGGAAAAGGCCATGAAGTGTTCATGCCAACGAAAGAAGAACGCATCGAACCAACCAGCAACGTGATGGACTTAATGCCGCTCCTTAAGAAAAGTCTTGCGGCAAGCAAAGGAAAATCTTCGGCGACCGAAAAAGCACCTCGAGCCGCTCACAAGAAAAAAGCGGCTTCAAGTTCACGTTCAGCGCGCATGCATTAGTGGAGGATCGCCATGGCTTTGCAGGAATATAATCGCAAACGAGATTTCAAAAAAACCGCTGAACCTAAAGGGGTTCAAGGCAAGAAAGCAAAAGGCAAGGCCCATCACTTAATGTACGTGATTCAAGAACATCATGCGTCCCATCTTCATTATGATTTTCGTTTGGAATGGGATGGTGTTTTGAAAAGCTGGGCCGTACCCAAAGGCCCCAGTCTTGATCCCAAAACCAAACGTCTTGCAGTTGAGGTGGAAGATCATCCCCTTTCTTATGGGAAATTTGAGGGCATCATTCCCGAACATGAATACGGCGGAGGCGAAGTGTTTCTTTGGGACACAGGCACCTGGATTCCAACCAAAGATCCTGTGGAAGGTTTACGTGTCGGTCGCTTGGAATTTGAGCTGAAAGGAAAAAAACTTAAAGGCCAGTGGGTTTTAATTCGCACGGGTCGACCTGGACGCCAAAAACAATGGCTGTTAATCAAGCGCACGGACGCTTACGCTGAAGAAGGCCATGAAGTCGTTCCGCGCAGTGAAGATAAACTTTCAATTAAGAAGAAAACCAGCCGCAAAAAAGCCGCTTCTAAACCCAACGTAAAAAAAAAGCCCGAAGAAAACCACCATCAACAGCCCACGTTCATTGAACCGGAACTTGCACTCTTAGTTGATAAAGCGCCTGAAGGCGATCAATGGATTCATGAGCTCAAGTTTGATGGCTATCGCATGCAAGCGCACCTGATTCATTCACAGGTACAGCTAATCTCGCGATCTGGCAAAGACTGGACTGATAAATTTCCGGCCGTGGTTCAAGCTTTACAAAAACTAACTGTCGATCGAGCTATCATCGATGGCGAAGTTGTTTTACTGGACGAACAAGGACGATCTGATTTTCAGCTGTTGCAAAATGCAATGAAGGCCCACAAAACACAAGCGTTCGTCTATTACGCCTTCGATCTGCTATACTACTCAGGCCAAGATATTCGCGGTTTACCCTTGGAAGAGCGTAAACGTCGCTTAAAAATGATTTTAAAGAAAGCCCCAAAGAACATTCGCTATAGTGATGAATTCGAAGGCTCAGGCAAACAACTTTTAGACCTTGCCTGCAAAAACAAACTTGAAGGTATCATCTCGAAAAATCGTAAAAGCACTTATTTTTCAGGACGAAATTCCAATTGGGTCAAAACCAAATGCACAGAGCAACAAGAGTTCGTGATTGGCGGCTACACCGAAGGCACAGGCTCGCGTTCGCACTTTGGCGCGCTGCTGTTGGGTGTTTATAAAGGCAAAGATCTGCAATACGTTGGCAAAGTAGGAACCGGATTTACTGAGCAATCCCTGCGCGACGTCTTTAAATCTTTAAAGGCGCTAGAAACAAATCAATCCCCGTTCACTAAAAAATCCCCTCGCGGCAAAGGCATTCATTGGGTGAAGCCTAAGTTAAGTGCAGAAATAACTTTCGCACAGTGGACTCACGATGAAGTTTTGCGCGTTCCTGTTTTTCATGGTCTTCGCGAAGACAAACCAACCAAGGATATTGTCATGGAAAAACCCGTGCCCACGAAACGATCCAGTTCGAGCAAAATATCGCAGCCAGTTCACGCAAAAAAATCTGCGAAGGGCGAATTTGATATCGCGATTTCTAGTCCTGATAAAATAATTTATCCCAAAGAAAAGCTGACAAAGATGGATATCGCCGTCTTCTATCAGAAAATAGCAAAACATATTCTGCCGTATTTGGAAGATCGTCCCCTGTCATTGGTTCGCTGTCCAGAGGGCGCTGATAAACAATGTTTCTTTCAGAAACACATCCCTTCCCCTATTCCAGAAACCATGAAGGCAATTCCGATCACGGAAAAATCAGGAAAAAAACTTTATACCAGCATCTTCAACGCTCAAGGCTTAACGACCCTTGTACAAATGGGTGCTTTTGAAATTCACGTCTGGAATTCGCAAGCTGAAAACCTGGAACATCCCGATCAAATCGTGATGGATTTCGATCCAGGCCCGGGAGTCAGCTGGAAAGAGGTCGTCACTGCAGCCCTTGAATTAAAAGATCTTTTAGATCATCTGCGTTTAAAAAGTTTCGTCAAACTCAGCGGCAGCAAAGGTCTTCACGTTCATATTCCTGTGAAGCCTATCTACACATGGGATCAGATCAAAAGCTTTAGCCAAGCACTGGCAGTCCAGATGGAACAAAATAATCCAGATAAATACGTTTCAAAAATGACGAAAAAACTGCGCACAAAAAAAATCTTCGTCGACTACCTTCGAAACGGCAGAGGCGCCACAGCGGTCGTTCCTTATTCACTGCGAGCACGCCCCTTAAGCGGCGTCGCACTTCCCATCGAATGGTCTGACTTAAAAAAAATAAAAGCCGGCAACGAATACTCGCTAGAAAAAGCACAGGCCTATTTAGCAAAACGTAAAAAAGATCCATGGAAAGATTATTTTAAAAGCAGACAAAGAATCCCAGTCTTAGACGCAAGCCTTAAAGGCCACCGCAACGCCGAAGTTGACGCTGAAGAAATTCACCTAACATAAAAGGAGACTCCACTATGTACCCACCAGAAAAACCACCACAAACGCCAACTCCCCCAGGCCCGGTCAAGGAACCCAATAAGGTCCCTGATCCAGACCGTACCCCCCAAGTGCCAGTCAACGAACCAGAACCACTTCCACCAAAACCAATGCTCTAAAAATATTTATTTCTTTAGGAAACTCGGCTCGAAGACAATGCTCGAGTTTCTTCCGGAAAAACTAAATACTTTTTATGGTGCAAAAGCTTCGGGAGGTAGTTCGTTTGATTTTCTGCCTTCGAAGGGCAACTTGTCGGCAAGTACCTCCGCTTCTTGGATTTGAGGTGCAGCTGTGAATAGATCGGATGCTTGAGCCATCAGTTTCGCTGCAACCTTTCCAGCCAGATGCGCTTTGCGACCGCTTTCATCAGGAAAGGCATCGAAGATGGCAAACTCGGCGGGACCGGTTTTTAATGCGAACCATACTGACGTTGCTGGCTCCTCTTCTACTAAATCCAAGGCACTCTTTAAAAAACTTTCGACTTCATTTTCTTTTCCTGGTTTCGCGTATAGCTTCACCATCAGTGCACAGCGGACCATATTTATTCCTTTGTTGGTGTTCCAATTTAGTACAACCGAAGTTACCGCCATAGCCAATGAATGCGATTGGAAATTGCGAAGTCTCAAACTGCGACAACAGTCCGCTTCAAAGCAAAACAGGTGGAACAAAAAACAAATAAATTAACTTTATTTTGTAAACAGACCCTTCTTAAGTCCTGCGAATTTCCGAAGAGTGTTTTGTGCAAAGGTTTTCTAAGCACAAAGCAACTAAGGAGTGCGTATGTTAAAGAAATCAGCAAAAGTATTGATGGCAGCAAGTTTACTAGCGATGGCAGGTCTGACAGGATGTGCGACATATAAATCTTCAGAGCCTCAGGCTTACCATAAGTCACAAGACCCTCGAACGCCGTCTTCTTACGAAGAGCCTGCAAAGGATTGGAAATGGGATATGCGCTCACAGCGCTTTGATTATACAGGTAAACCTTACGTTCAATAAGATTGCCTAGTTACTAACCGAAATTCGACGAAGGCCCATCATAATGATGGGCCTTTTGTTTTTTGGAATACTGTCGATCTGACATTCAATTTCTCAGACGTAGACAAAATCTATCAAAGCCCCTGCATTTTAGAACCACCTCACATGGTCTTTTGGTTGCTAACACAAGACTACGGAGGGTTTTATGTTCGCGAAAATCATCACAGATAAATTTTATTCTGCAAATGGCTTCATGGTTTTATGTTTTTTATTTTTATTGTCTACGGGTTGTTCAAAAAGCAGCCAATTTCCAATCGAATCGACAAGCCAAACTCCTTCATCAGACAACAGTGGCCAAAGCACGACTCCACCAGACGACTCCTCAGGAAGTGGTTCCGGTGGTAGCACACCAGACCCCATCGATAACACTTACAAGATGACAGCCTTGGCGTGGGAAACATCCAGTAAACCTGAGCGCACTCAATGGTCGCTGTATTTGCAAGACATCATCACAAATCAATGGAACTCACTTCTTGCGGGCTCAAGCGATATCACAACGTTCTGTCCAAAATATTATTCATTAGATAACGATCATCGCGCGAATGCGTGGGCTGCACTCTTCGTCGGAGTCGCAAAATTTGAAAGCGCCTGGGACCCAACCACGCGTTTTCACGAGACCACAATGGGCAATGACGACATCACAGGTCTACCCGTTTACTCCGAAGGTCTTTTACAACTTTCTTATCAAGACATTCAAGGATATCCATTTTGCGATTTCAATTGGACGAAAGATAAAAATCTAAGTGCAACGAATCCTAAAAAAGACACTCTTGATCCTTACAAGAATCTTTATTGTGGCGTCGGCATCATGGCTAAAATTATTTCGAAGAAAAATCAGATCACGGTCAGCTCTGGAGCTTATTGGTCTACACTTCGTAGTGGTGGTTCTTATCAACACATCTCTGAAATCGCGGCTATTGTGAAGAAACTTCCTTTCTGCAACTAAAAACCCCGATATTTCTATCGGGGTTCGTTCAGAAAAACTATTCTTCTTTCGTCGTAACACCAAGGTATGCGGCTTTTACTTCCGGACTTGTTAACAATTCCTTCGCGGAACCTTCAAGTCTGACTTTACCTTGCTCTAAAACGTAGGCGCGATCCGCAACTTGTAAAGCACGAAACGCCAACTGTTCAACCAACAAGATACTTGTTTTACGAGCCGCTTTAAGTTTTTCAATAACTGAAAACATCTCGTCAATGATAACAGGCGCTAAACCCATTGACGGCTCATCCAACATCAAAATCTCGGGCTTCAACATCAAAGCACGGCCGATCGCTAACATCTGCTGTTCACCACCGGAAAGAGTTCCGGCTAATTGATCACGGCGCTCTTTCAGACGAGGGAAGATCGCAAATACTTCTTCAATCGTCGCTTCAATTGCAGCTTTCTTTTCTTTTTTCGTGCGCAAGTACGCGCCTAAAAGCAAATTGTCATGCACGCTCTGTTGTGCGAACACACGACGCGCTTCTGGACAATGTGCCAACCCCAAGCCCACACGTTTGTGCGCTGGAATATTGTTCACAGCTTTACCGTGAATAAAAACTTCGCCGGTACGTGGTTGAACTTGCCCTGAAATAGCGCGCAGTAAAGATGTCTTGCCGGCACCATTCGCACCGATCATCGCAACCAGCTCACCCGGTTGCACGTTGATGCTGATGCCTTTAAGCGCTTCGATGCCGCCGTAATTAACGGTTAAGTTTTTTACCTCAAGCATGGGAAGCTCCTTCCGTACCAAGGTAAGCTTGAATCACTTGTGGATTCTTTTGAATTTCTGAAGGCGAACCGGAAGCAATCTTCTTACCGAAATCCAAAACTGTGATTTCATCAGAAATTTGCATCATCATTTCCATGTGATGTTCAATCAACAAGACTGCGATGCCCGCTTCTTTCACTTTACGAATGATCGAATTAAATTCCTGAATTTCTTTTGAAGTTAAACCTGCGGCAGGTTCATCCAACAACAAGATCTTAGGTTGCAACGCCAAAGCACGAGCAATCTCTAAACGGCGAGCTTGACCGTAAGCCAAGTTTTTCGCTTTTTCGAGTGCTAAGTGATCAAGACCTACGAACTCTAGCCATTTATAAGCTTCAGCCAAGTGTCGTTCTTCTTCTTTGCGAACTTGCGGTAAGCCCAACAAAATCGACGCCAATGACGAACGATAATGTTTATGAAGACCTACCATCACGTTATCCAAAACTGTCAGATCACTGAAGAGCTGCAAATTTTGGAAAGTACGCGCCACACCCATATAGGCACGCTGGAATGGCTTCACTTTATTAGACGCTTTACCAAAGATGAACACTTGGCCTTGAGTCGGTTGATACAGACCCGTGATCAAGTTCACAGTCGTCGATTTACCGGAACCATTCGGTCCCATCAGACCGTGGATACTTCCAGGCTTCAATGACATCTCAAGTTTATTCACAGCGATCAGGCCACCGAAACGCATTTCTAATCCGTCAAGTTTCAACGGAATATCTGCGGCTGTTTCAGAAGTGTTGAATTTTAGCTGGACGGCCTTAGCTTCCGCTTTCAACTTTTCAACATCATAGTCTTCTTTAAGAGCTGGGAACCATTTTTCAAAAAGATTTTTAAATAGACCAGCAATACCGTAAGGCAAATAGAACAATGCCAATAGCAACAAGATACCAAAGACCATCAAACGCCAGTCTTTAAACCATGTAAACAGATCCGGCAGAATCACAACCAAAGCCATACCGATGATATTACCCAAGATCGAGCGCACGCCACCAAAGATCAGCGCCATCAATGCAAGGATTGAAAAATCCAAAGTAAATGTATTCGGTGCTACGTAGTTATCCAAATGCACGAACAACGCCCCAGCAAGTCCCGCAATAGCCGCAGACAACACGAATGCCGAAATTTTAAATCTGACACGCGAGATACCGCAGCTTTCTGCCGCAATACTTGAATACTTGATCGCCTCAAACGCACGACCCCAGAAGCTTTTTGAAAGATTCTTTTTAAAGTACATCACCAGAAGCAAACAAGGATACACCAACCAAATAAAGTTGTTTCCATCAAACGAAAAGCCACCCAGCTTTAACGATGACATCTGAATGCCCTTCGTTCCGTTTGTCAGCGCTTCTTGTTCATTGATGATTGTGTGAATGATGCTTCCGTAAGCGATCGTTGTTACCGCCAGATAAGGGCCTGAGGCTTTCAAAGATGGGAAGCCCAACAAGAAACCAAAGAAAGCCGTTACAATCACAGACACGACCAAAGACGCTAAGAACGGCCACTCATAAAACACTTGAATGGTACTGCCGTGATTCGCTTCGGCCGTCGAGTTCAAAATTGCCATCGTATAGGCACCAACGGCAAACAAACCCGCATGACCAATTGAAATATCGCCGATGTATCCAGTCACTAGATCCAACGAGGCAACAAGAATTGTATAGATGATAATACGACCTAAGATCCCGTGAACGTAATATTCATTTTGCACGAAGAACGGCAAAAGTAAGGGAAGAAGGTACAGAAGATATACTAAATACTTCCAGGAATTTTTCTTCATAAGACTTCCCTTTAAACTTTCTTAATTGTCTTCTTACCAAAAAGTCCACTCGGCTTAATCAAGATCACAAGGATCAAGATAATGAAGCCAGGAAGCTCTTTGTAACCAGAGGAAATATAACGAGCGGTTACAAACTCTGAAATACCTAAAATCAAACCACCGACCACCAAGCCAAAGCCTGATTCAAGACCGCCGATGATCGCCACAACGTAAGCTTTCGTGCCCAATGATGTTCCCATCGTTGCCGATACGAATGTCCATGGAGCCACCAAAAGACCACCCACCGTTGCAATTGTTGCACTTAACATGAACGACACTTTAACAACTTGTTGCTGAGGAATCCCCATCAAACTTGCTGTTTCTTTGTCTTCACTGACCGCTTGAATCGCTTTACCGTAGATTGTGTAGCGCTTGAATGCTTCGATACCGAAAACCATCGCTGTTGCAACGACCACGGCAAGAATTTCTTGCGGATAAATACCAGCACCGAAAATGCGAATTGGATCGTCACCTAATGGTGATGGGAAACGATAATCGCCTGTTGACCAGATTTGCTCCACCGCATTTTTGATGATGATACCCATCGCCAATGTCGCTAGAACCCATGTGTATTCTGATTTTAGTTTTAAAGAAGGTTCGACGGCAAACTTGTGAACTACCCAACCGGCAATCACACCTGCCACAAGGACACCGATAATGGGAACCAGGTATGGATAACCTAGTAACTGTCCTGTTGCGCGATCTACGTACAAAGAAAAACCAACAACCCCACCCAACATCAACACGTTCCCTAAAGAGAAGTTGATGGTCTTTGAAGTGGAAAAGGTCAGGTTGTAGCCAAAAGCGATCAGGGCGTAGATCACACCCTGAACGCATCCAGAAACAAGTATCTGTAAAATCTCAGTCATTATTACTTCTTAGTCGGAGTTGTTGCTTGGATCACGATACCGTCTTTCACTTCACCCAACATCACGTTCGTTTCTTTAACCGCTTCGTGATCTGTTGTAGAGAAAGGTTTCGCGTAAGTGCCAGTCACACCTTCGTAAGGAGCATTGAAGTTTTCCAAAGCTTCTTTAATTTTTTTACCTTCAGTTGAATTCGCTTGTTGGATCGCGTTTTTCAACAAGTACATTGAATCGTAACCTTGAGCTGCAGAAACTGCAGAAGCGATTGGCGACTCTTTGAATTTAGCTTTGTAGTCTTCTACGAACTTCTTTTGTTTCGGAGTTGAAGCCGCTTGTTCAATGAATGTTTGAGGCATTTTTGTGCCGTTACCATTTTTACCAGCGTTTGTGATGTAGTTAGACATCGCCAAAGTCCATGAACCGATCATCTCTGGATTCCAACCAATACGTGACATTGAGTTAGAGATCGCTGCCAACTCAGGACCGATACCGTAAACCAAAAGAACGTCAGCACCAGCTGCTTTTGCTTCTTGCAATTGCGCGCTCATGTCTGTGTCTTTCAATTTGAATTTACCAATGTAAACAGGCTTCACGTTCAATGATTTCAAAACGCCTTCCATTTTTTCGCGACCGTTTTGACCGTAGTTCGTGTCATCGCAAAGAAGAGCTGGCTTTTTGTAACCACGTTTCATTGCTTCACCTACGATAACCTTAGATTGAATGTCATCATTCGCAGCAATACGGAATACGTAGTTTTCAGGATTTGTTTTGAACAACTCATTAACTTTCGCCCCCGCGCTCACGTTAATGATCATTGGAACTTTCTTTTGATTTGGATACTGAGTTGAAGCATCCGCAACACCCGTGTTGATTGGACCTAGAACTGCAACAACGTTCTCTTTATCCAAGAACTCTTGCATGATCTGGCCACCACGTTCATTTTTTGCTTCATCATCACGGTCTACCATTTGGATTTTCTTACCCAATACACCGCCAGATGCATTGATTTCATCAATCGCAATTTGCACACCGTTACGCATTGAAACACCCATTGGGGCCGAGCCACCAGTGAATGGACCGAATACGCCAACCTTAATTGTGTCTTCAGATTTTTTTGTACAACCAATTAGAGAAACAGCTAATAGAAAGGAAAGAACGACGCTTAATCTCATGAAGCCTCCTGTTGTGTCTTATTCTTTATATATAAAAGTGTTTTATCGCGTCAGACTAAAGTCAAGATGCCATATTGCCTCACTTCGTCAAATATCGTTCTCCTTATTACATGCACGCAATTACACTCTCACTTCTTGAGCCTGCTGTGAAACTTCACTATCACTAGTCGCTCAAGGAGATCGATATGTTTCGTGCGTTCTTGTTCTCACTTTTAATTCTACCTTCACTTGCACTTGCATCCCCACAAACTCAAGCCCCTCTGTTCGCAAAACTTAAAGGAACTTATAAAGTTTTATCGTGCTACAACTTAGGCGCCCATCACTCTGAAGATGACGTTTGCGACTATGACACCATGGTGGTGCATAACGCCTCTTTTGCGACGTCGATTTATTTTTATAAAGGCGCATGGGGATCGGGCTTTGTTCGCTCTTATGGTTTTCCTTCCAACATGAATGAGCGCGAAAGTGGCGTCTATGAAGAGGGCGAAACTTATGCATCTTTTAAACGTGACGAGTATGACTACAGGGAGGAAACAATTGTCGAAGAACTTTCTGCTCCGTACTTTTTGTTTTCTCGCACACAATCAAGCCGCTCGTACAATACGCAGGATCGCTTCGAAATCACCTTAGAGAAAATTTCTGATGAATCACCCGATTTACCACCGATCCCAGGCGACGATATGCCGGATTGATTTTATAGCGTCGTTTTAAAACGGCGCCAGCTTACAAAAGCCGCGAGCACCGCCATCGCGGCCAAAATCAAAGTGTCGTAAATCAACAAATGAGTATCGCCGCCCTTCAAGCTGATATTCCTTAAAATCTCAATAAAATAAGTCAGCGGGTTGATATAAGAAAAAATGCGTACCGCCCAAGGCATGTTTTCCACCGGGAAGACTAAACCTGACAACAGCATGGCTGGAAAAAGAAAACAAAATCCGCCCATCATCGACTGCTGCTGATTTTTTGCGATCGTTGAAATCAACAAACCAATACCCACCGTGCAACACACAAATACGGTCGAAGAAAAGATCAGCCACAAAAAACTTCCGCGCATAGGAAGGTCAAAAAAGAAAATCGCCACCGCGATAATTAATGGAATATTACTGATCCCCAAAAGCACAAAGGGAACTGTCTTTCCCAACAAAACTTCTTCTGGCAAGACCGGAGCAGAGATCAAAGTTTCAAACGTCCCCGCTTCTTTTTCTTTTGTGATCGACATGCTGGTTAAAAGAATTGTGATCAAACACACCAGCATGCTCATCACCCCAGGGATCAGAAAGTATGCTGACTTCAGCGCGGGATTGTACAAGACCCGCACATCAAAATTGATGGGCGGCTGAAATGGATGGAGCGAGGCTGTGACTGCTTGAAAATAACGCTCAATACTTTGCCCGCGTGTGACGTTAACCGCGTTGACCAATAATTGAAGTTGTCCCCTACCTCGCTCGATCGCCTTATCAAGACCACCGGGCGGCGCCACCATGACGGCATCTGCATCATTGCTCTTCACTTGTTCAAATGGATCATTGGATGAAACCTTCGCTGGCACAAACCACCCCGAGGCAATGCATTCACGATAAATAGTTTGCAGACTTGAATCCGAGGGTGAACCCACGACACTTAGTTTTATGTTACGCGCTTCAGTTGAAAGCGCTAAGCCAAACACAGTCAGCTGCACACACGGAGCTAAAAACAATAACATGCGCATACGCGGATCACGCAAAGTTTGCAGAAGCTCTTTTTTGATAAAACCTAAAAGAGTCTTCATGGCTCAACATCCTTTTTAAATTTCTTTGTCGCAAGCAGGATCATAACTGTTAACAATAAACACATGACTCCTAGAAGTGGTAAGACATCGAAAAATCCTGAGCCTTGCAAAAAGACCCTGCGGCTTAAAGCGATGAACCAGCGCGCTGGTAAAATCATCGTTAAGTAATAAAAAAAATCCGGCATATGTTCGTTGGGAAAAATAAATCCCGATAACAAAATTGTTGGCAACAATCCCGTCAACATCGCTATCTGCATACTGAGTTGTTGCTTTCTTGTGACGACGGAAATCAACAAGCCCTGCGCTAGATAAGTACAAATAAAAATCACGCAAGCCATAATATAGGCAATAAAACTTCCACGAAATGGAACGGCAAAGACCAACTGCGATAATATGAAAACAAAAAATACCGAAGCAATACCTAACACCCCATAAGGCATAAGTTTTCCTAAGATAATTTCAATAGGTCGGACCGGTGTGCCCAACAAGAGCTCCATCGATCCATTTTCCCACTCTCGCGCGACCGTTAATGCCGTCAGCAGAATTGATAACAAAGCAATCACCACGGCCGTTAACCCCGGAACAACAAACCAGCGACTGTTCAATTCCGGATTAAAAAGAAAACGCGTTTTTACATCAATGGCAGAGGCTGTCGGCAGAACAGAAGCAATCGCGGCCGATGAAGTCCCAGCAACACCGAATTCTTTTTGATTAGCACGCAGCTGAATATTACCAAGATATCCCAGAACGGAACCCGCTGAGCTGCTATCTGTGCCATCAACCAGAATCTGCACATCGCTACCACTAAAGACGCGCAGATCTTTGGCGTAAGTCGGAGGAATAATTATGGCTGCTCGCGCGACACCTTCATCGACCATTTGCAACGCGGGCCCTGGTCCTAAAACATATCTTGGCAAAAAATAATTGGAGCTTGAAAAAGTCCGAATCAACTCGCGCGACTGAACTGATTTATTTGCATCAAAGACCGCAATAGGTATCTTATCCAGATTGAATTCAATCGCTAAGCCAAAAAACAGAACCATCACAACAGGCATGCCCAAAGCCATCGCCAGTGTGAAAGGATCACGCACAATATGAAAGACTTCTTTTTGGGCGATTGCAAAGATAGATGAGTTCATGAAGGGACTGCCTGTTCTTTCCCCTCGACTTCAGCAATAAACACTTCCTCAAGATGAACTTCGCCGGGTTGTTTTTCAGGGAAATTCTTTTTCTTTAAGTTCTCAGGCGTGTCTAAGGCGATTAATTGCCCTTCCTTCATAAGAGCGATGCGCCCGCACTGTTCGGCTTCATCCATATAGTGAGTCGTCACGAACACGGTCTTACCGTTACCAGCCACTTCGCGAATGAGCTGCCAAAAACGTTGGCGATACGCGGGACTTACACCGGCTGTGGGTTCATCTAAAAAAACAACTTCAGGATCGTGAAGCAAAGCTGCCACAAGACTCATCTGTTGCTTCACCCCGCCCGGCAGATCGCGAACCATACTGCTGCCCGACTGTTGAAAACGAATGAACTTTAATAATCGCTCTTTGTTTTCTTTAAATTTCTGCTCGTCTAATTTTCGTAAGGACGCTGCGAAAGATAAGTTTTCATCAACCGTCATATCGTCATACAAAGTGAACTTCTGTGACATATAGCCGACCGACTGCTTCACCTTTAACGGGTCATCAGCGACTCGCGTACCGCAAACAAAGGCCTCGCCTTCGCTGGGAATTAATAAACCACAAAGTACGCGGATGGTTGTGGTTTTCCCTGCGCCGTTCGCCCCAAGAAAGCCAAAGATCTCTCCTTGTTCGACCGAAAAAGAAATGTCCTTCACGGCGTAAAAGTCACCAAACTTCACGGAAAGATTTTTGACCTCGACGGAAATCATAAGACTTCCTCGTCAGTCATCACTTCGTTATCTTTATTTTCCAGCGTCGAATCGTATTGCAAAAACACTTCATCAAAATTTTTCGCCTGACGTGCTTCAAGGATTTTTCGTGGAGGGCCTTCCATCAGTGTTGTACCCCCGAATAACAAATGCACTTCTTCACACTTCAAGGCTTCATCCATATAGGACGTGGTTACAATAATGGTGATTTTTTCTTTTTCTAAATCTTTAAGCAGTTCCCAGAAATCTCTGCGACTTAAAGGGTCAACACCGTTAGTGGGTTCATCTAGAAATAAAACTTTCGGCGCCGATAGCAAGGCGCAGATCAGACCTAATTTTTTGTACATCCCACCGGACAGCTGCGAAGCTAAACGATCGGTAAATTCCGCTAACCGAGTCATTTGCAATAAACGTTCGCGACGTTGTTTGTATTCTTCTTCTGAAAGCTTATAGAGAGTTTTAAAAAACTCCAGATGCTCATGAATGCTCAATTCACCATAAAGACTTTGTGTTTGCGGCATGTAAGCCAAAAAGGGGCGAACTTCTGAGAACTCAATCGGCTTGCCACTCGCAGCGTATTTTACGTTTCCTGAATCTGGCGATAATAAACCCATCAAGTGACGCAGCAAGGTCGTCTTCCCCGCACCTTCTGGTCCGATAATACCGTGAAGTTTTTCTGCGGCAAATTTCATATCCAGACCTTTCAAGGCTTCGGTCGTTTTCATTTTCTTTTTCAAGCCTTGAACGCTGATTGAAATGTGCTCCATATCAGCCCTCGCCTTTCCACTCCAAAGTCATTCCAGGCTTCAAGACTCCTTCAGGATTCGCGAAACGAATTTTCACACCGTAAACCAGACGCGTGCGCTCATCACGCGTTTGCACATTCTTCGGTGTAAATTCTGATTCAGGATTGATGAACTCGATGTGACCATCGAAACTTTTATTGTCCATCTCGTGCACGCGGGCGGAAACTTTTTGCCCGATTTTCAATTTTCCAATTTCGTCATGAGGCAAATAAAAATACGCATAGACAGAATCCAGATCCCCGATCGTAAAGAGCTTCGCACCGGGATTCACCATCTCGCCGATTTCGAAATATTTTGTAAGCACCGTTCCTTTAAGTGGGGACGTCACATTACACCAATCAGAGCGGACTTTCAGATCGTCATAGCGACCCTTGGTCTGATCGTAAGAATCTTGAGCGATGTTCCCACTTCCTAAAAGTTTGCGTGAACGCTCGAAATTAATTCGCGCAAGGCCGTAAGAAACTTGAATGTCTTCACATGAAAGTTTTACGAGTTGCTGATCTTTCTGCACAACTTGCCCTTCCGCGACGGGCATTTCTGCGATCACGGACGCCACTCGCGCAGGAATATCCACTTTCGTCACCTCGACGGTGCCGGCGTAATAGAAATCGTTTCGAAAAAAGAAAAACTTTACCAGAAAGGCAATAACTAGAAGGCCAAGAACGACTGCGATAGGAACAATCTTTTTCTTCGACATAAACCAAAATTTACTACGCGTTTACGTCAGGCAAAATAAAAAACCCAGTGTCTTACAACACTGGGTTTTTTAGATTTATTTAACATTATCCAAAAAAGTAGACTTCTTTACTCTGGCAGAGCCAGAGTGCAAGCAAACTAGTTAGTTGGAGGCGCAAACCAGCAACGTGGGCGGAAGCCAACTGTGTCGCGTGGAGTGTAGCAAGAACCCACAGTGTAATCTGTGTCACTTGGTTGTACAGATGCTGGCACTGGGCAAAGATCGCCCGCCAAGTATGTATCCAAACGGCATTGAGTCGCTGGATGCGCATCGTTTGTACGACGTACAACTGATTTATCAGGAGTACCGAATGTTGGTGGTTTAGAATCACCGCTCAAGTCCATGAACAAGTTTGCAACTTGTTGACCCGCTTCAGAGATACGTTCACAGATCAATTGATCTTGCACGTTCGAGAATTGAGTTTCGCAACCTGTTTTAGCGATTGGATCGATAGTCAAACCCGCAACGATAGTCGCGTTGTCATCTTCAGCAAAGAAACGGCGAAGACATTTTGCAGTTGCATAATAGTCAGCGCCACCTTCATTTGTTGCCCAAGTGCTGTACCAGCCGCTTGATTTAGGTGCGCCACCGTTGTGATGTCCCAATTCGTGACACACAACCAAAGCCATACCTTCGATACCGATTGCTTTATGACGAGCCAAACCGCCGTACATATTCAAAACGCGAGTGTTGCCAGAGCGTTGAGCTGAAGCGTTCACTGTGCCATCAGACCAAAGACGATTGATTTTCAATTTATCACCCGCTGCTTCGATTTCAGCCGTGAAGATCTTTTCTACGCGATCCATCACATCGTTGAACTGAGCTTGAGAAATACCGCCAGTTGCGTACAAGCCTTCCGGAATGTACATATTGTTTTGTGGTACGAAACCTTCACAAAGTTCGCGTACTTGCGCCGACTTAAATGTGAAACCCAGCGTCGCAACAACTGCAACCCCAGTGAATGCACGAATCATCGTTGATTTAGTCATGACTACCCCCTCCTTGAGTCTAGACGTTTCGCAAAATCGGACCACACTCACAGAACATTTACAAACAGAAATGTGAGTCCATGTCACGGCGCAGCCTTGAACGCTCGTTTTTGCAGGTTTTTGATTAACGCGCTGTAAAGAACAAATCTCGGATGTCGATAAGACCTTAAGATTTGTTCTCAGGAAAGGACATCACATGAATTCACTTAAAGCTTGGTTCCATGGACTTCGCGGAAAACTTCTTCTCTCTGCTTTTCTGCCAGTCTTCGCATTCGTTGCACTGACATGGATTGCAATGAATGGTTTGAACACTTTGGGAACACAGCTTTCAGCTGCGTATGAAGATGTGATGCCGAATGTAGAAGCTCTTGGACAAATGGGTATGCAACGTGCGCGCGTTGGTTACTTTATTTGGGCGGCACTATCATTAAAAGACGAAGCCAAGGGTCGCGCTTCATTTATTGATAAAACAGTTGCTGCGTTTGAAGACTTTAAAAAAGGTCAAAACGCTTATGAAAAATCAGGTCTTCTTCCTGAGGAAGAAAAAACATATCAATTAGTACGTAATAATAAAGAAGAGTTCTACAAACTCACTGAAGGCATCATCGCGGACCTAAAAAAGGGCACGCCTGAAGCAGATGCGAGTGTGAAAGTTCTTATGAATGGCGGCCGCTGGCACGTCCTCGCCACTGACGTACAAAAAATGATGGAAGCAAACATCAAGTTTTTCTCTGAAATGAATAAAACCAACAATGAGAAGCAAAAAGAAGCACGTGCGCACATCTCGCAATTGTTGATCTTTATCTCGGCATTCTGCTGTTTTGCTTTGTTTGGTATTTTGATGTGGATCGCTTACCGCGTTTCAAACTCTGTTGGTTCTATCTCAAATCAATTAACAGAGGCCGGCCAACAAGTTTCTGTGGCGATTGGTCAATTGTCAGCAGCGGGTCAAACTCTGTCGCAAGCTTCAACGGAGTCTGCGGGCTCACTTGAAGAAACTGTTGCATCACTTGAAGAAATGTCTTCAATGGTGAAAATGAATTCTGATAATGCGAAACAGGCTGCCGCCCTTTCTCAATCTTCGAAAACAGCGGCAGAAGAAGGTCAACGCGAGATTCATCACTTGATCGAATCGATGAAAGATATCTCTCAATCATCTAAGAAAATTGAAGAGATCATCAACGTGATCGACGATATCGCTTTCCAAACGAATCTTTTGGCTTTGAATGCCTCTGTCGAGGCCGCTCGTGCTGGTGAACAAGGTAAAGGTTTTGCCGTGGTTGCTGAAGCCGTTCGTGCTTTGTCGCAACGCTCCGCCGTTGCCGCAAAAGACATTTCAACACTTATTAAAGAAAGCGTCGTTCAGGTCGAAAAAGGTTCCAAAGTTGCTGACCGTTCGGGTGAATTCTTGAACAACATCGTGACTTCGGTGACTAAAGTAGCTGATTTGAATAACGAGATTTCTGCCGCAAGCTCTGAACAAACAACGGGCATTCATCAAATCAGCAAAGCGATGAACTTACTTGATGAAAGCACGCAGTCAAATGCCGCTTCCTCTGAAGAAATCGCAGCTTCTTCTGAAGAGATTTCAGCACAGGCAAGACAGTTGCAAAACCTGACAGTTTCATTGAATGAAATCGTTATTGGCCTGCCGCAAGAATCGACTCCACAAAGCGAGCCGAGCTTGAAAAAGTCCCCGACAGCTCCTATGGCGAAAGTCCTTCCACTTCAGTCTAAAAAAGTGGCACCGCGCGTGGAGAAAAAGCCACATTCTGCGGCCGCGACGATTCCTTTTGATGAAGACGAAAGAGCTGGCAAAGTAGGCACAACGGATGGCTTTTAATCCGTTGTTTCCTTAAAATCCTTGTACTAGACTAGGGGCATGAAAATTCCATTCAATGTCCCTCCGCATAGCAGTAACGAAGAAAAATACATCAGCCAAGCCATTGGCTTTCGTAAGCTAAGCGGTGAAGGTACTTTCAATAAAAAATGCGCCGAGTGGTTTAAAGAACATCTGCACTGCCAAATGGCGGTCATCACTCCTTCTTGTACTTCCGCTCTTGAAATGGCGATGGTCCTTGCTGACATCGGTCCTGGCGATGAAGTCATTCTTCCCTCTTTCACATTTACATCAACAGCTAACGTGGTTGCATTGTATGGCGCAACACCGGTGTTCGTTGATGTCGAACCAGGCACAATGAACATTGATGTGGCAGCGATGGAAAAAGCGATCACTGCAAAAACTAAAGTTGTGATGCCCGTTCACTATGCCGGTATTTCTTGTCAGATGGATAAGATCATGGCGTTGTCTGATAAACATGGCTTCATCGTTATTGCGGATGCAGCCCAAGGCATCTTTGCTTCTTATCAAGGAAAGCCCGTCGGTTCTTTTGGTCACATGGCGGCTTACAGCTTCCATGAAACAAAAAACATCGTCTGCGGCGAAGGTGGAGCATTAATCATTAATGATCCACGTTTTGTCGCTCGCGCTGAAATTGTTCGCGATAAGGGAACGAATCGTCAGCAGTTCTTAAACGGCCAAGTGGATAAATACACATGGCAAGACAAAGGCTCTTCCTACCTACAATCTGAATTGGCAGCCGCATTCTTGTTGTCACAACTAGAAGAAGGATCATTGATCACGGCTCGCCGCCTGGCCCACTGGGAACAGTATCATGAAGGTTTTGCTGAGCTTGAAAAAGCCGGCAAGTTGACTCGCATGAAAGTGCCAAGTGATTGCGAAGGCAATGCGCATATTTACTATATGCTTTTAAATTCAGCCGATGAGCGCGCTGCTTTGTGGTCTTATTTGAAAGAGGCTGGCATTCAATCGACAACTCACTATGTGCCATTGCATTCCGCACCAGCAGGCATTCGTTTTGGTCGCGTCTCGGGTTCAATGAAAGTCACTGACGATCAAGCCAATCGTTTATTGCGTATGCCAATGTGGGCAGATCTAACAAAAGAAGACGTTTCTTTTGTTGTTAATAAAGTTCGTCAATTTTTCGCGGAGAAATAGATCATGAAAGGTATTATTCTAGCCGGCGGTGCGGGCTCTCGCCTTTACCCAATGACAAGAGTCATGACCAAACAACTACAAACGGTCTATGACAAACCGATGATTTATTATCCATTGAGCATTCTGATGCTTGGTGGAATCAAAGACATTCTTCTAATCACTTCACCTGACGATCAAGCTTCGTTTAAAAAACTACTTGGCGATGGTTCACAGTTCGGCGTGAAACTTTCTTACGTTGTACAAGAAAAACCAACAGGTCTTCCCGATGCATTCGTTCTTGGCGAGCAATTTATCGGCAACGATGACGTGTGCTTGATCTTGGGTGATAATTTGTTTTATGGCGATTTGACGTTCTTCCGTGACGCCATCCAAGCACAGAAAGAGAAAGCAAACGGCATGAATGGTCGTGTGTTTGCTTACTATGTCGCAGATCCATCTGCTTACGGCGTGGTTGAGTTCGATAAAAATACTAAAAAAGTAAAATCCATCGAAGAAAAACCAAAACAGCCGAAATCCAATTATGCAGTTCCAGGTCTTTATCTTTTTGATAAAACCGTTTCAGCCCGTGCGAAAGCAATTAAACCTTCCGCTCGTGGCGAAACTGAAATTGTTGATTTGATTCTTTCATATCACAACGAAGGCAAACTCGGTGTCGAGATGATGTACCGTGGTCTTGCATGGCTTGATACGGGAACTCCCCGCTCGATGCTTGATGCTGCGGCATTCATCGGCGCCATTGAAGAGCGCCAAGGTTTGAAAGTGGCGTGCCTTGAAGAGATCGCTTACCGCATGAAATTTATCACTCTAGAACAGTTGCAAAAAATCACAAGCGAACTTCCAAAATGTTCGTACCGCACTTATCTAGAAAAAATCACTTCTGAGGAACTATGAAACAAACTGTTCTTTTAACTGGCTGTGCTGGCTTTATTGGCTCAAACTTCGTTAACACCATCGCAATCCGCGAAGATGTGAAATCTAAATACGATTTCGTCATCGTTGATGCTTTAACTTATGCAGGTCGTTTACCCAACATCCAAAAATCGTTGGATGAAAATAAAAATTTAACTTTCGTGCACGCTGACATCCGCGATTCACACAAAATGGATGAGCTTTTTAAAAAGCATCAATTCACTGGCGTGATGAACTTCGCTGCCGAATCCCACGTCGATCGTTCTATCGAAAGCCCGAACATCTTCGTTGAAACAAATGTTCTTGGCACACTGAACTTGCTGAAAGAAAGCTTGGCGCTGTTTGAAAAAAACCCTGCCTTCCGCTATCTGCAAGTCTCTACTGATGAAGTGTACGGCACATTGCAAATGGAAGATCCGGCGTTTACAGAGCAAACTCCGATCGCGCCAAACAGCCCGTACAGTGCTTCAAAAGCCAGTGCGGATCTTTTGGTTCGCTCCTTCTTTGAAACGTTTAAACTTCCAACAATCATCACTCGTTGTTCAAACAACTATGGCCCGTTACAAGTGGAAGAAAAGTTCATTCCATTGATGATCAAACGTGCGTTGGCGAATGAAAAGTTACCGATTTACGGTACAGGCATGAATATCCGTGACTGGATCTATGTCGACGATCACAATGAAGGCGTCTGGAAAGCGTTTACTGATGGCAAGGCCGGTGAAGTGTATAACTTCGGCGGCAATTCAGAACGTCAGAACCTTGATGTTGCAAAAATGATTTTGAAACACTTGGGTAAGCCTGAATCACTTCTTAACTTCGTACAAGATCGCAAAGGTCACGACTTCCGCTACGCGATCAACTATTCAAAGGCGCAAAAAGAATTGGGCTGGACTCCGAAAGTTAACTTTGAAGAACAAGGCCTTCTTCGCACGATTGAGTACTACAAAAATCTATGGGCGAAGTAAGAGTTCTTCACTGCATCCACTCCCTTTCTTGGGGTGGACTTGAAATCTACACCTGCGAGCTAATTCAAAAGCTGCAAGAGGCCGGCATCCAACAATGGGTGCTGTGTTCGGCTCACAGTCGTGTGGCTGAAGAACTAAAAAAGGCTGGCGTGCATACGTTGCCCTTTCCAGAAAAGAAACTTTCAAAATTTGCGACAGCCAGACTGATCAGCAAGATCGTCAAAAAGCACAAGATCACTTTACTGCATTCACACACACGTTTGGATATGTGGGCTTGTGCTTTAGCAAAATGGAATAAACCAAAACTTAAACATATCTATAACCTGTACATGAACGCGACCCGCAAACAGGACTTCGTTCATCGTTGGTTGTTTTCAAAAGTGGATGCTCTGTGTTCTTCTTCCGAAACGATCTTAAATGATGTGCGCAAGAACTTCCCTATTGCATCAAGCAAACTGCATCTGATTCGCTACGGTCGCAAAGTTGAACAATTCCATCCGTATCCAAAAGAGCGTGAGGGACTTCGTCATCTTTACAACGTTACTGACAACCAGATTGTGATCGGTACACTTTGCCGTATCGATCCGGGCAAAGGCGTGAAAGAACTTGTACAAGCACTTGATGGCTTGGACGATTCAGAATTAAAGCGCCTACAATTGTGGATCATTGGCGATCCAACAATCGCCGGTAAAGACGACAAGGGTCATCCGATCCCTGCTCCGCCATCAAAGGATTTATTAGACTGGGTGAACGAGCAACGCTTGAATGAGCGTCTTAAAAATCATTTGGTGCGTATTCCGTTTCAGCGTGAATACATTCCCTACATTGAAGCTTTGGATGTATTTGCCCTAGCTTCCTACAACGAGACTTATTCGTTAAGCGTTCTTGATGCCATGATGATGGCAAAACCCGTCATTGGCACAAATGCCGGCGGCACTCCAGAACAGGTGGGCGCCAATGAACGTGGTATGTTGGTGCAACCAGGCTCTGCAAGTTCGATCACTGAAGCCTTTAGATTTTATTTAAACAATTCGGTAGCGATTAAAACACAAGGCCTGAAGGCGCGTCAGTGGTCCATTCAGAACCACGATTGGCCAGATACTTTAAAACAATTTACGGATCTTTATTCTAAGATGAGCTGAGAGTATTTATCTTTGTGATTCTGCAAATACTTCGGGAAATTCTCGTCGATTTGCACGAACTCAGAATCTAACTCTTGGCCATACAGACTGCCACCCTTACGAATCACTTCTTCGATACGTTTTGCATCTTTAAAGTCTTGAAGGTTGTGTTCTGTATGAGCGTAAGCTTCGATCTTTTCAATGACCTTTTTCACCCCGCCTAAATAACTGAAATGCCAGCCACCTTCAGGAATGATGATGAGATTCTTAGAGTTCTTACGCTGCCCGCGATTCAAACGCGCCTTCTGCACAGTTTTAAGATCTTTATAGTGCATCATCACCGTACCCTGCCATGGCATATAACCATTGTAGTACTCGATAGGCTCTGGATACTTTTTCACGAAGCAGTTTAGGAAATAATAATACAAGCGCTGCTGGAAAACTTTGATTTCCGGAGTATTAGCGTATTTTGTAACCAGCTCGGGACGTGGAATTTCATCAACGTCAGAAATAATAATCACATCATCAGGCTTGCAGTTTTTTAGACCTTGCTTGATTTGTTCTTTTTGGTGGTCGTCGTAATCCCAAGTCGTAGGAACACGGAACTTTGAAAAGAACGTCGGATATTTATCGACCACGATGTGCTCGATTTTATGAAGAAACGGTTTAAAACGTTCTTTATTTTGCTCAAAAAATAGAGGTTTTTCTTTTTTCTGAAAAGTACGAGTTGCCTCGACCAAAACAAAACGGTCCACGACTGAGTCCAACGTATTTAAACGGATCTCTAAAAGATCAAGCTCATTAAAGAATGCAAAACAGTCGTAGATCATGATATCCTCGTATTCCTATGACTATGCCTTACCGAAAAATCCTTGTCATTAAAACTCGCGCGATCGGCGATACGGTTATTTGGACCTCAGCTCTCGCGGCGTTGCGTAAGGCTTATCCTGAAGCGGAAATTCATGCCCTCACCTATGGGATGAACCGCGACATCCTGTTGAATAGCTTGTTGATTGATAAGCTTCACCTGGTTGATGCAAAGTCCAAAACTGATTTCGTAAAAAAACTTTGGCAGCTACGTAAAGAGAAATTTGACCTGCTTTTGGGTTTCCACGTTTCTGGCAGCCTGTGCAAATTTGCCTGGTTAACAGGCGCAAAAGAGATCGTTCTTCATCACCACAGCCTGCAAAGAACGCCATTTTTGTCGTCAAAGAAAGTTCCTCATGCGGGCGAACTTGAAGACGCAATCACACGCGACTACCGCGTTTTGGAAGCCATCGGCTTACCGGCTACAAAACACGAACTGACGCAAATTGATTTAAAATCTGAAGAAAAAGAATTCGCCCAAAAACTGACTCGCGAAAAAATCATTGCCGCTGGTGGCGATCCAGACAAAAAGCGCTTCGTATTTCTTCCGGGCGCATCGTATTCATTGAAAATTTACCCTAAAGATTTGTGGGTTCAGACGGTTAAAAAGATTCGCGATGAGGGCGTTTTTCAGCCTCTTGTTTTGTGTGATCAAAAACTCTCAAAAGAATGGAACATGCCTGCCTTATGTAAAGAGCTTGGCGTGCCATTGATTGATGACGTGAGCCTTCGTCAGTTCATTTCATTGATTTCAACGGGTGCAATCACACTTTCAAACGATTCAAGCCCTGGACATATTTCTGTGGCTTTAGATGTGCGCACGCATTTCTTATTTGGTCCGGCATGTATCGGCGATTGGTTCTGTTACGATCCAAACAGACACACCTATCACCGCGTCGATGTACCTTGTCGCATTCAAGGTCCGCGCGACCGCGAACAATTCCAATTCTGCACAGTCACAGAATGCAGCCATCACAGCTGCATGCGTAAGATAGATTTATCGGGAATAAAAGCGTGGTAGTTAGGCCACGCCGAAAGCGCGAAGACCTTGAACGATGCCCACTGCCAAAAGATAAGCAACAGCATTAAATAGAATCAACTGGGTCACTGCCATTTTTAGTGAACCACTTTCGCGAATCTGTACCGCGAATGTCGACATACACTGCAAAGCAATCATAAAGAACACAATCAAACCGACAACACTGCTAACGGTGAAGATCTTTTCACCCTTCATGTTTGTCGCGTCCGACATCGCTTTTAGCATCGACTCTTGTTGCGTGTTTTCATCTTTATCAGTGACGTTGAAAACGATCCCCATCGACGACACGAACACTTCACGAGCGGCAAAAGCAGAGATCAAACCAACACCCACGCGCCAGTCAACACCCATCGGCGCCATCACCGGCTCAATCACGTGACCTACTTGACCTGCGTAACTAGTTTGTAGTTTTTCTGTGTCAGTCGCTGCGTGATAATTCGGGAATGTCGTACCTGCCCAGATCAAGATCGCAAAGATCGTGATCGGTGGACCCGCACGTTTTACGTAAGACAAAGTACGAGTCAAAGATTGACGAAGAAGCACGCGCATCTTTGGCTTACGATAAATTGGCAGCTCCATCATAAAGAACGAAGTATCACGTTTTGGAATAAACTTATTCACGATACTTGCCGCAATACCACCAATGATCAAAGCGCCTAAGTACAAGAACGCCAATGCAAAGCCTGCTTTCCATGCTGACTGTCCATGAAACAAGAACGCGAGCAACAAAGCATAAATCGGCAAACGTGCTGAACACGCCATCAATGGAATAATAAACGACGTAATCCAACGATCACGTTTAGAAGAGATGTTACGAGTCGCAATGATCGCTGGCACCGCACAAGCAAAACCTGACAACACCGGAACGAAAGAACGACCACTCATACCCAGCGCTGAAAACGGACGATCAATTAAGGTCGCCGCGCGCGCTAAGTAGCCAGAGCTTTCAAGCAAACCAATACCAAAGAACAAAATGAAGATTTGCGGCACGAAAACCATCGCAGCACCAATACTTGCGATAATACCGTTTGCGATAAAATCCGTGACCAATGAATCCGGCGCAAGTTTCAAAACTTCCGCATTCATGAAGCTAAACGCTTGGTCGACTGCATCCATCAACGGAGCCGCCGCCCAGAAGATAGATGAAAACAACGTTCCCATGATCAAAATAAACATCACCAAACCAAATGTTGGATGAAGAAGAACTTTATCAATGCGTTCCGTATTTTTAACGATGTGATTCAAGCGATCCTGTGCATGATCTGTTTTATGAGTCAGTGCTTCGTTGGCGATCTTTTCGCAGTATTGAAGTTTTGTTTCTAAAATTTCAAAACCCCAGAAGACTGGCTTTTTCACCGGCGATTTCACCGGAACTTTTTGCGCTTCCGCAACGATCTCTTTCAAACCGCCAGCCAGCAAACCGTCGAATTGCAAAACTGGGCAGCCCAAAGTTTTGCGCAAGTAATCCATATCGATTTCAATGCCTTCTTTGCGAAGAAGATCGGCCATCGTGATAACCACGATCATTGGAAAACCAGTCTCTTTCACTTGCAAGGCAAGCTGAAGATGACGAGCCATCTGAGTGCCGTCGATCACAACGATGATCCCACTGACAGTTCCAAATTCAGGGCTTTCATAGATGGCTTTTAATGTGACTTCTTCATCCGCACTTTTTGGATGAAGAGAGTACGTACCGGGCGTATCCATCGCCGTGATGCCTTCACCAAGATGACCGGCCAATTTACCCAAAGAATATTCAACTGTTGCTCCCGGATAGTTCACCGTTTTAAAGCGTGATCCTGTGAGCCAGTTGTACAAAGTTGTTTTGCCAGAGTTCGGAGCTCCGACTAAAGCGATGGATTTCGTTGTCGATTGTTCTGCTACTTCAAGCTGACTGTCGCGCATTGCGCTTCCTCGTTTCGAAGAGCCAAGAAACTTGTATTGAAACGAACTAACAACGGTCCGCCAAATGGAGCTCTTCCCAAGATAGTGATCATCATGCCTGTTCTTAAACCCATTTCGTGCAAGCGTTCACGAACGACAGAATCTCCGCCCAAACTTTGGATTTCGACAACGTGCCCAGGTTTAAGAATTGAATCGAGTAAGGTCATGATTTTCCTTAAGAGTTAGAGACTTCATAAAAAGGCCAGCTGACTGCGTTGCTCGTCGTCACCGTACATTGAGTACGCTTTTCTCCTCGCGCCTTGCATCTGACCTTTTAATGCAGTCTCTCCGTGAAACTAGTTAAGATTATAAGAGTATAAAGGGTAGTTATTTGGCCTCATAAAACTTACTTGAAAACGTGTTGAGAATGAATATCGTCTCAGGGTGTAATTAATGCCACAAGCCCGCTAGATGTAGGTCTGGATTTGAAGGCTGCTCATAAAGTTTGCAGCAGCTAGACCGATCTGAAGTCTATGGATAAACGTCTTAAGACTATCATCGGTGTTTGTAGCTTATCCCTTCTAACTACTCTGTCCGCACAGGCGTCGCAGGTTTTTTATGCGCCCGAAAAATGTGCACCTTCAGAACTGCAGTTGGTTCTAATCAATCACTCCACTTCGGAACTTAAAGCGTGGACCCAAGTTCGCGTGGGAGTTGATATCGATGAGCAAGAATTTGATCTTGAGCCACTTTCAAAACTTAAAGTAGCAGGCGAAGATTTTCTAAAACACTCCCAGAGTTTCAGTGTGAAAACCCCAAGTGACGAGGGACTTCAAGTCATACTTCAATGCAAAGATCAGCTAGAAGTTACTTTAAGTTCTTACACATCCCCGTTTATCACACATGAACTGAAATCTGCTTCGCATAGTGTGAAAGTTGACCTCTTAAACCTTTACTTGAAGAAAAATAACGTCACTTTAAAAGCTTTCAGTGCTTCAAACATTCTTGTCGCAGAAAAAGCAGTTTCACTCGAGAACTCTTATGATACGCAATCTTTCAAGTGGATTTTTGAAAGTGAAGCCACTCGCATCGAAGTCATCAGCGAAGAACGCATAAACTCGACGGTCATTTCTGCGGCGGCAGATGTCGAAGTGCAATCACATGCCGTCGTGAAACCCGCGGCACGCCTCCCCGCCTCTGATAAAAAAACTTATTTCTTAGTTTCGACTCGCGATAAAAATCCAACCGGAGCCTTCGTCATTGCCCTAGACCAAACCGAGCAAATCGCAACTGCTCGCGAACAGATTGCACATCCCGAATTGGAAAAAATTGTGGTCGCAACGATCGCCTTAGGATCGGGCGGCTTCAATCGCAGCTTTACGGCAAAAGACAAATCACCCTATTCATGGAGTGTCGCCCAAGTCGATAACTTTGCCGACTTCGCCCACATCGATTGCGATGGCAGCCCCGATTTAGTAGAAGAACGCTTAAATAGAAAACTAAACGAAGACGCAAGAATCTGCTTCTGGCGCTACCGAATCATCCGCGAACTCTCCCCAGAAGAAGTCCGCTCCGGCACCCTCAAAAACCGAATCGATATGAAATAGCCAGATGCACAAGTGCTACTGCACTTGTGGCGCAGCCCACGCGCAAGGAGGAAGGCGTACTACCTGTACGCCGACGACGAAGCAACGCAGTCAGCTGGCTGTTTCAGATCGATTCCTACGCTTTTACAACGGTAGAAGCGCCTTGCCCTTGGGTTTCTTCGACTAAGACTTTTATTTCTGGCACTTTGTATTTTTTGAATTCCGCAAAGAATTCTTCTGCCAAAAGGCGGGACAGATTTTCGACGCTGGTATTTGTGACCGGCAACAAGATCACTTCATTCAAAGGAAATACGTAAAAACGATCACGGAAAGTCACTTCTAGGGATTTGTCCGTTTTATTGAATTTCATGTCGGGATGTTTTGCGGGCAAAAGAACGATTTCATCCCAGCTATCAAGCTTGGCTTTAATGAATTTTTTAAAGACATTAAAGTCCATGAAATAACCTTCAGAGTGGTCGTCGGTACTTTGTGGGGCTACGATGTCGACTTGAACTTGGTAGTTATGTCCATGCAGGCGTTCGGCATGCTTTTCATCAAAAATCAGAAAATGAGCCGCTGAAAACTTAAAATTTTGCTTCGCCAGGTGCAAGGTGATCGTGGACATAGTCTCCCCTCATGGGTATAAGTTGTAACATGAAATTCGAACTGAAACAGCATTTTCAAATTGAATCAGCCCGTTTCCTGCCTCACTTGCCGGCAAGTCACCCTTGCTCTCGTATGCATGGTCACAGTTTTAAGATCGTTTTAACTTTGGTTGGCGATTTGGACCCGAAAATTGGTTGGGTGATTGATTATAACGACATTCAAGCGCACATGAAGCCTTTGCTTGAACAAATTGATCACAGAGTTCTGAATGAAGTGCCCGGACTGGAAAATCCTACGTCCGAGCTTTTGGCGAAATGGCTTTTTGATAAAGCCCGCCCGGTTCTACCGATGCTAACTCGCGTGACTGTCGCCGAAACGCCAGCCACGGAATGCTCGTATCCTGCCTAAAGATTTCGGAAAAATCGAAACGTAGACTCAACTACTCCGGCGAAGCCGGAGTGCTAAAAAGAGCAGTAAACGCGTTCGCCCTTAGCATCAAAGTAAGAGATGCTGTCGTCGTCATTGTGACCGATCATTTTACCATTGACGTCGAAGAACGCGCCCACTGGGTTGTCACCTGGCCAAGATTTAACTTCGATATGTGTGACACCCGTCGCAACTGAGGTGCGAATAACGATAGCTAGATCGTTATAGCTTTCTTCACCTGTCGTGAATAGCTCTTGGATCTCTTTCAATGAAGCAGGCTTCGTCGTGTAGCCGTAATCCATCAAATAAGCGTTAACCAATTTCAAGTAATAGGCAGACAAAGACTTCACTTTTTTCACGTCGATATCTTGCGCTGTGAATTGCGGTTTGTCGTTGTCGCCTTCGTCAGTTTGAAGTTTGCAGATTTCAGGTTCAGTCGATTTGTAAGCGTGAGCTTGAGTCGAAACAACAACAAGCAATAAAGCGGCAAAAAGTGATTTCATGGGGAATCTCCTAAAAGGGTTTATTCTTAAGTGAATGAACCTCTTATAACCGAGAGCCCCAGAAAACATCAGTGCAAGTTCTTCAACTAAACATGCACTAAATGTATAACAATCAAGCTTTATATTGTTCCAGATTATGGAAGGTTATTACTTAATCAAAGCGCCGTTCACACGAACCGCAGGCCCCAACTGAAGATCTTTTTCGAACTTCTGACGGAACATCGGTGGATACAACATCACAACTGTTGAACCCATGCGGAACATACCAAGCTCGCTTCCTTTGTGGGTTGGGATTTCTGGCGAGTATGTTTTGTGCTCAAAGATATGCGGACCTTTTTGATTGCCCTGAATCTTATCATCGAAACTTAAAACGATGTGACCCACGTTTGTAGCTCCAACAAAGACAACACCCACGGGACCCAAATCCGTTTCGATCTCAACCAGCACTCTTTCGTTCACAGAGAACAAATCAGGAACGTTGTTTGTGCTCCACTCGTTCACAGGCCACAACTCACCCGGCATATAACGAACGGACGTGATGTTACCATCCACTGGTGAATGCACACGGTGGTAGTCTGTTGGGCAAAGGTAATAAGTCATGAAAAAACCGCCTGCCCATTTCTTTTGGCAGTCAGGATCTTGGGTGAATTCAGACAGTTTGTAAGTGATGCCTTTGGCTTGAATCAAAGTGCCGTTATCAATCGGTGCGGCTTGCGTAATCACGCTGTCAGCCGGGTGCACAGCCCAAGAGTTCGCAACCGGGCGCAGACCTGGCTTTAAACGGCGAACGAAGAACTCCCCAATTGAAGGATATTCGGAATAATGCTTTTCAGACTCTTCCAAATTGATGTTGTACATGGAGGCAAAAGCCTTCACCGACATGTTGGCCCACCATTTAGGGCCTTGGTAATGCATAATTTTGCCGGCTAGGCGGCTTAAACGTCTCTTTGGTAGAATTCTTGTAATTGCTGACATGAATAAATTCCTACCCCAGGGCGATACCTTTGTCATCTCTAGTCTTCTTAATGCACTTCTGTTATAACTGTCCCACACCAATTGGCATATAAACGTGCCCAGGAGAATTGAATGTCTAAGATATTTAACAATATCGAAATCCCTATTGATCAAGACCTAGAAGAAAAACTCCAATGGCTGATGCCAGAGCATGGCCCTTACCGTATTCTTCGCCAAAGTGTTGATGCCAGACGTGCGCATTCTCCTCACTTCGTATATTCCGTTGAGGTTGCTAACAAAGGTGAAAGCCTGTCGCTTCCGCAATTTGATTTAGAAAAAATCTCTGCACCCAAAGAAAAACCCCTCATCGTTGGAACAGGTCCTGCGGGTTTGTTCGCGGCTTTGCGTTTTGTCGAAAGAGGTGTACCGTGCGTATTGTTTGAGCGCGGTTCCGACAGCGGCGAGCGCATGAAAGGTATCAACCAATTCTGGCGTTACGGGAAACTTGATCCACGTAACAACGTTTGTTTTGGTGAAGGTGGTGCTGGTCTTTACTCTGACGGGAAATTAATCACGCGTATTAAATCTCCGCATATTCCTTACGTGATGAATCGTCTTGTAAAATTCGGCGCGCCTGAAGAAATTCAGTGGTTGTCAAATCCACATGTGGGTTCGGATCGTATTCGTCGTGTGATTCCAAAACTGCGTGAGTTCCTAAAAGCCAACGGTTGTGAAATTCATTTCAACACGCAGGTCACAGAAATTCTGACTGAAGGTAAACAAGTTGTCGGCCTTAAGACAGAGCACGGTACAGAATTCAAATCGCCATACGTAATCCTAGCCACGGGCCATTCCGCTGAAGACATGATCAATCACTTGCGCGACATCGGCGTGCACTTGGATGGAAAATCGTTTGCGATGGGTTTACGTATTGAGCATTCGCAAGCAGCGATCAACAAAATTCAATATCGTCAGTTTTCAGAACATCCCAAATTAGGTGCTGCAAATTATAAATTAGCAGATCACGATGATGAAACCGGCATCGGTGTTTATTCATTCTGTATGTGCCCAGGTGGTTACGTTCTTTCGGCAGGCACTGAGGCTGACGGTCTGGTTTGTAACGGGATGAGTAACTACAACCGCAACTCCCCTTACGCAAATGCCGCGATCGTCGTTAGCATCCATCACAATAAACTTTTCGGTAATGACGTGTTCGGCGGCATGAAGTTGCGTCGTGATTTGGAAACACGTGCCTTCCAGGCCGTACAAGATGCGAAAGGCACAAAAGAGTTGCCTGCGCAAAACTTGATGGACTTCCTGCAAGGTACAAACTCGAAAAAAGGTCCACGTCCTTTGCAAGCAGGATCTTCACCTTCGGGCGCATTAAATATTCGCCTGGATGAGCTTCTTCCAAAGCACATGACGACACGTATTCGTGAGGGGTTGAATAACTTCAACCGCAGCATGAAAGGTTTTATTTCCGAAGACTCGCAAGTTTACGGTATTGAATCGCGCACAAGCTGCCCGGTTCGCGTGACTCGTGATAACGCTTCACTAGAAAGTATTTCGCATGCGGGTCTGTATCCTGCAGGCGAAGGTGCTGGCTATGCGGGTGGTATTACTTCGGCTGCATGTGATGGTATTAAGATCGCTGAAACAATTATTGCGAAACTCACTTCTACGTCTGTAGCTCTGCAAAAGTAAATTTCAGTACCGGGGAACACATCTCCGGTACGTCCTTTGAACACCTATAAGTCATGAATGTACTTACTTGCTTTAAAGCTTCCAAACAGGCTTTTGCTGTCGCGCTTTTATTCATGACGATGACATTTTCTGCATTGGCGCAGGCAGCCCCGATGTGCGCTGAGGTGTTTTCTCAAAATGAGACATCGCCGCAAGAGATGTACATGCTCGCGCGGAACTTTCATAACGCCTACGAAGATTTCTACACACCCATCAGAGCCAAAGCTCCCATGAGCAAAGAGCAGTTTCACGAGCATCTTAAAAACCTCGAAAAAGTGACTGAAGAATATTTCAATGCATCAGGCATTGCTTTCACCAAAACGCCGAAGAAAGTACCTAAATCAGAAACTTCAGCAGCCTGGCCCGAAGAAACTTATTCGGTTTATACGATCACTGTCGACAAAGCCTTAGATATCAATGCGAAACTTCTGAATGGCTTTGCGATCAAGACCGGTAACCGCGTCAAAATCAATTTTGATCCATTGATGAATTTATGGAACCCAAGCTTGGGTGGCTATTTTCTTCCGGCTAATAATTCAATCACTTTTAGCTATACGGCGATCACCTTCCGCTATCTGGGTTTGTCAGATGTTATTCGTCATGAAATGCAACACGCCTTTGAGTTTCAAAAAATCTTAGATGGAAAACATACTCTCGCCCGCTTTCAATTCAGAGCGGAAGGCAAAAGCGATAAACTTTACGAGTCCTTCGCAAGTCTTGATGAACTTGAAGCTTATTCGCGCGAACTGCGTTTATTGAAAAATCCAAGCACGCGCTTTAAACAAATCGCAAAAGATGCCGGCAGCAATGTTCTTGCGGTCGAGTTAAATCGTATTTCTGACATTCAACGTGAACAGAAATTCTTAAAAGACTTTGCTGAAAAATCAGTTGTTGCATTAAAGCTGCTTCGTCAATCGGTGGAGTCTGGCGCTTTGGTTTCTGCTTCATTTACCAAAGAAGGTACGTTCAAAGTTGCTTTCGATCTGAACGGAGATTCCGCGTATTCGAAGGTTGAATTGAATCTTTCTGGTATTGATTCAACAAGAAACATCTCACAACAGATCAAAGAAAAATCATTGGCTGAAATCGACTGGGCCGAACAACGTATCGAAGAGATTTTTAAGCGCTTAAATTAAATTCGCTGCCAAAACACAATAAGACGTTTGCTAGAGATTCTTTTAAAATATCGTCTGGAGGTACACTATGCTCTGGACGTTATTGATCGGTTTCATCGTTGGCGTTGTTGCTAAATTCGTTATGCCCGGCGATCAGAAACTCGGCATTATTATGACCACCATTTTGGGTATTATCGGAGCCCTGGTCGGAACTTACATCGGCCAAGGATTAGGCTGGTACCAAGAAGGCGAAACCGCAGGCTTCATCGCCTCCGTCTTCGGCGCCGTCATTGTTCTAGTTCTCGCACGCCTACTCACCAAAAAATAAAAAAAGCGGAACTTTCGACTCCGCTCTCTAATTATGTCATAAGCTTCTTTTAAAGGGACAGATGCAAGGCGCGAGGAGGAAGGCGTACTGTCAGTACGCCGACGACGAAGCAACGCAGTCAGCTGGCCCTTTAAAAAAGCTTACAGGTTTCTGCGGTATTGGCCGCCGACCTCGTAGAGCGCCTGAGTCATTTGGTAGAGACTGCAATGTCTTGCCGCTGACATCAAGGCTGCGAAGATGTTGCCACCATTCAAGACCGTATCTTTCAATTTCTTCAATTGGATATCGGCTTCTGATTTATGGTCACCTTGGAACTTGTGAACATTATCAAGCTGCTGGTTTTTTTCTTCATAAGAAGCACGAGCTAACTCAATTTTCGGTGGAACGTAGTCTGCCGCCATTGTTTTAGGATCGATAAACGTGTTCACACCGATGATTGGCAATGTGCCATCATGCTTAAGGCGCTCATAATACAACGATTCTTCTTGGATTTTTGAACGTTGATATTGAGTTTCCATCGCACCCAACACCCCACCGCGTTCGTTGATCTTTTTGAATTCGTTCAAGACAGCCTCTTCAACCAGATCTGTCAGCTCTTCCATGAAGTAAGAACCTTGCATTGGATTTTCATTCATCGTCATACCGAATTCACGGTTGATGATTAATTGAATTGCCATCGCACGACGAACTGATTCTTCCGTTGGAGTCGTGATCGCTTCATCGTAAGCATTCGTGTGCAAGCTATTGCAGTTGTCATACAACGCAATCAAAGCCTGCAACGTCGTACGAATATCATTGAAGTCAATTTCTTGAGCATGCAATGAACGACCTGAAGTTTGGATATGGTATTTCAATTTTTGTGAACGATCATTGGCTTTGTAAAGATCGCGCATCGCAACCGCCCAGATACGACGAGCCACACGTCCCAAGACAGAGTATTCAGGATCAAGACCGTTACTGAAGAAGAACGACAAGTTCGGAGCGAAATCGTCGACTTTCAAACCACGCGATAAGTAATACTCAACGAATGTAAAACCATTCGAAAGAGTAAACGCCAATTGAGAAATCGGATTCGCGCCCGCTTCCGCAATGTGGTAGCCAGAAATTGAAACAGAATAGAAGTTACGGATTTTTTGTTTAACAAAGAATTCCGCGATATCGCCCATCATCTTCAATGCGAAGTTGATAGAGAAGATACAAGTGTTTTGCCCTTGGTCTTCTTTCAAGATATCAGCTTGAACCGTGCCGCGCACTTGTTGCAACGTCCAGATCGCAAGATCCGTCCACTCTTGTTCAGTCAATTTGCGACCTAGTTCTGCTTCTTTTTTACCAACTTGTTGGTCAATCGCGGTATTGAAGTAGAATGCCAAAATCATCGGTGCTGGACCGTTGATTGTCATACTCACAGACGTATTTGGATTGATCAGATCGAAACCTGCATAAAGTTTCTTCATGTCATCCAAAGTACAGATGCTTACACCGGACTCACCCACTTTACCGAATATGTCGGGACGTTGATCAGGATCTTGACCGTACAATGTCACAGAGTCGAAGGCTGTCGACAAACGATGCGCAGTTTCGCCTTTTGTAAGGTAATGGAAACGACGATTTGTACGTTCTGGAGTGCCTTCACCCGCGAACATACGTTTTGGATCTTCGTCGGCACGTTTCAATGGGAACACGCCCGCAGTATACGGGAATTCACCTGGAACGTTTTCAAGTTTCAAATATCTAAAGCGATCGCCCCAGTCTTTAAACTTAGGCACGACAACTCTGCGGATTTTAGTACCGCTTAAAGATTCGCGAGTTAATGTTTGGCGCAATTCTTTATCACGAACTTGGAACACAAGCTCATCACCAGAATAACGTTCAATCAAACCATCAAAGTTTTTCAACGAATCAAGTTCTTCCGCCGTGAATTCAGATTCAAGCTGCGCTTGAACTTTCTTAACTTGTTCTGCCGGAGTTCCCAATAAAGGCGCGAGTTTATTCAAACCGCCCAATTTAGAAGCCTCTTCAGCTAAGTCTTCCGTGCGTTTTTTATATTTATGAATTGTTGTTACGATCTCTGCCAAATAATTTTGGCGATCGGCTGGGATAATACCGTGCTCTTCCGCAGACAAAATATTTGCCTTATGAGCAGCATCGACAACCCAGTGACCTTTTTGTTTTTCTTCCAAAATGTCAGCCAACTGGAAGAACAATTTATTAACGCCGCCATCATTAAACTGTGAAGCTTGAGTCAAGAAGACTGGCACTTGCACTTTTTCATCAAAGATTTTGCGCGAGCGTTTGTATTGTTTCGTTACATCACGAAGTGCATCCAAGGCGCCACGACGATCGGCTTTATTCACGGCAATCAGATCCGCGAAGTCGATCATATCGATTTTTTCCAATTGTGATTGCGCACCGAAATCAGAAGTCATGACGTACATAGAGATATCGCTGACTTCAGTAATCGCCATATTGCCCTGGCCGATACCAGACGTTTCAGCGATGATCAGATCGAAATCCAATTGGCGCACGAATTTCAAAATATCTGGCAATGACGAAGCAATCTCGCGACCGGAACCACGCGACGCCACCGAACGCATGTACACGTGATTACGTGACAATGAGTTCATACGAATACGGTCCCCTAGCAATGAACCACCCGTTTTACGTTTAGACGGGTCCACGCAGACGACCGCGATTTTTTTATTAGGATAAGCGTTCAAATAACGCTGAACCATTTCGTCGATCAAAGAAGATTTACCCGCACCACCCGTACCAGTGATACCCAAAACCATTGGAGCTGTTTTGGCTTTGAACGATTCAAGACCGAATGAATTCAAAGACACATCTTTGTGACCGTTTTCAATCGCTGTCAGGGCAACACCCAACTCGACTGAAGGAACGTTGTCACCTTTGAAGATGTTTTTCTTTGTTTGGAATTGTTTTTGTTTTTCAAGCAAATCGAAATCGCAACCGCGCACGATCATTTCGATCATGCCTTCCAAACCTAAACGACGACCGTCATCTGGATGGAAGATTTGCGCGATACCGTAAGCTTCAAGTTCACGTTTTTCATCGTGAACGATCACTCCGCCGCCACCGCCGAAGATTTGCACATAACCTGCACCCGCTTCATTCAAAAGATCACGCATGTACTTGAAGTACTCCATGTGACCGCCTTGATAGGAACTGATGCACACGCCTTGTGCGCCTTCTTGAAGAACCGCTTTTACCACATCACTGACTGAACGGTTGTGACCCAAGTGGATCACTTCCGCACCCATATCTTGTAAAATACGGCGCATGATATTGATACTGGCATCGTGCCCGTCGAAAAGGGCTGCTGCTGTGACGATTCTTACGGGATGCTTCGGAGTGTACGCCATAAATTACTGACCTTTAAAATTCGCTTTACGTTTTTCGATGAAGGCGCCTGTGCCTTCTTTAACGTCTTCTGTGTTGAATAGCTCTGCGAAGATTTTCGCTTCGTTTTGCTGAGCTTGATCAACGTCCATATCCCATGCTTGATTGATTGAGTACTTTGCAGAACCAATTGCAACCGGAGCTTTCGAAAGAATCGCTTCAACAGTTTTCATCACTGTCGCCATCAATTCAGAAGCTGGTACAACTTTGTTCACAAGGCCGTAAGACAAAGCTTCAGCCGCTGTGATCATGTTACCTGTGTACGTCAACTCACGCGCTTTACGTTGACCCATAGCACGCGCCATACGAACCGTACCGCCGAAACCTGGGATCAAACCCAGACTGACTTCAGGCAAACCGAACTTTGCGTTTTCAGCTGCGTAAATAAAATCGCAACCCAAAGCCAATTCACAACCACCACCCAAAGCAAAGCCATTCACAGCCGCGATCACAGGAATTTTCAACAACGTCAGTTCATGGAAAATGCTCTGACCACGTTGTGCGAACGTGAATGCTTTTTCTTCGTCAAGCTCGTGAATTTCTTTGATATCAGCGCCCGCAACGAAAGCCTTTTCACCGGCACCCGTGATGATCAATGCGCGTGCATCAACATACGGCATTTCACCGATCTGACGAAGCACTTCACCCATTTCACTCAACACTGTTGAGTTCAAGGCATTCAAGGCTTCCGGGCGGTTGATCGTAAGAACCCACACGCCATTTGGTTTTTGCTCTAACAAAAGAGTTTTGTAAGTTAGATTCATTTAGAAATTCCTATTTCTGAGAGTAGTCGTAGAAACCACGACCTGACTTACGACCCAACCAACCCGCTTCAACGTATTTCACAAGAAGAGGACATGGGCGGTATTTTGAATCACCCAAACCATCATGAAGCACGTTCATGATCGCAAGGCATGTATCCAAACCGATGAAGTCTGCCAACGTCAATGGACCCATTGGTTGGTTTGTTCCCAATTTCATCGCACTGTCGATAGATTCAACGGAAGCAATACCTTCGTGAAGAGTGTAAACAGCTTCGTTAATCATTGGCATCAAGATGCGATTAACGATGAAGCCCGGCATGTCTTTCACAGACTCAACAAAAACTTTATCCATTTTTTCTGCCAAAGCGCGAACCGCTTTGAAAGTTTCATCAGAAGTTTGCAACCCGCGGATACCTTCAACAAGTTTCATCAAAGGAACTGGATTCATGAAGTGCATACCAGCAACTTTTTCTGGACGTTTCGTCACAGCCGCGATTTTTGTGATAGAGATTGAAGACGTGTTTGAAACAAGCAAAGCGTCTGCTTTCACGTTGGCATCAAGGTCTTTGAAGATTTTCAATTTCAAATCAATGTTTTCTGTCGCTGCTTCGATCACGATATCGCAATCTTTCAAGCCCGCAGTTTCTTGAGCTGTTTTAATACGACCCAACAACGCCGCTTTGTCAGCATCTGTCATGCCACCTTTTTTGATGATACGATCACAGCTTCCAGAAATAGTTGCGATCCCTTTTTCTAGAGCCGCGCCACTCACGTCCATCATGATGACGTTAAAACCGAAACTTGCGGCTACTTGAGCGATACCATTTCCCATTTGTCCTGCGCCTACGACGCCGATCAATTTGATGTCCAATTGACTCTCCGTGTTATTTATCTCCACTCAGACTTCGCGCCAGAGTAGATGTTAGATTTTTACCAAACGACAAAGTCGTACCTTACCTTAGGCCTGAGGTCAAAAGTTCTGGTCTTGAGAGCGCCCCGGCGAAGGCCTCAAAATAAAGAAATGCGTCGGATGTTGCTCGCGTTTTCTACACCATTTATTTTCTCGTCTGCTTTTGCGGCTTTAGGCACCGACGCGAACTCGGCTTTATCGTTCTATCGCTCTCGTCAGAGTCTTTTTCCCTCTGGCCAGGCGAGTCGAAATGAGCTTGAAAGCAAGCTTCTTCACAGCGAAATCGAATTCAATTTCAACGTTTCCTGGGACAAAAAAACCTACAACTTAGAGAGCGACCAAATCCTTCGCGATATTCAGGTCGCCCGCTTTGTTGATACTAAGTCATCGTGTGAACTTTTAAGCGACAACCGCCGTGATGCCAGAGCTCTGAAAACTCTTTCAGCGAAAACGACTTTAGAGGTTTTAGAAACAGAATCTTACTGGGCCCGCGTGAAAGAAAAAAACGGCAAGGTTGAAGGTTGGTTGCCACTTCACCTTCTGCAGCCACGTCACGAAGATTCAGGCGTGTTTGTGACGTTCATTGATACGTACCTGCGCAAAGCACCCGAAATTCCATCTGGCATTGTCACCACAATTCCACGTATGCGCCGAATTGTACCGCTTGCGATTGAAAACGGATTTTTGAAAATTAAATTCGAAAATCAGATCGGTTATGCTGACATCAACAACTTTGTTTCTCGTGCCGATTTTGCAAACCTTGCTTATTCTGCAAAAACAAACTGGATTGCCGTCAGTCATCGCAACGGTGATTCTTTAGTCAGCAAGTCAGGATTAAAAGTTCCTTTGAAAGACGTTCTTGGCTTTGTCACAAACAATCATCGCGGCGTTGTGGTTCGTGCTGTGAATAATGGACCACAACTTCGTTCGCAGGTTGAAATCATCAAGCCCGAAGCCAACGTGTGGGCCATAAGCAAATTGGATGGTCATGGTGAAGTCTGGTGGAAGAAAAATAATCTGCTGATTGAAGATCAAAAGTCTTCACCAACAACTATCACCACTGACGAATTAATGAAGCGCGAAATCTATTCGATCGCGTTTGCAAGCAAGGATTCTTTACGCGGGTTAGTATCATCGGACGGAGTGTATCGCACCGAAGATGGCTTAACGTGGACTTTGATTTCATTCTTTGGAAAACAAAATTATCCAGTCAATATTCATCCCAATGGCACATGGTTTGTCGGCTCTTACAAGAGCGTCAATGAAGGCAAAAGCTTTGATCCTTTCATTCGCTGGGATCAAATTGCGCAAGCGATTGAAGGCGCCATTCATCACAATCCACGCCTGCTGCGTTTGACACAAATCGATGCTCTGCCGAATTCACAAGTGCAGATTTACGTTGATACTGGCGGCAGCAAAATCAAATTGCGCAGTTCACTTTCAAATGTTTCTTGGAGTGTCATTAAAAACTAAAGTGCTATTTCGATAGCACCATGTTCACACCGATCGTCCAATACCAATCAGACGCATTATCAGGCCGAATCACGTTTCCGAAAACTCCGACATAGCCTTCAACCGGCATTTCTTTTTTTGAACGAAACAGTTGGCGCACCTTCACACCCATGGGCACGGTCAGTTTGTTGCCCTCTGGTGCATCCCAATTCAGATAAATTGTATCAAGCAAATCAATCGTCGTTTTTTCACCGACGATCATGCTGACCAGTGGATCAGCCTCTAAGGTATTCACATCATCCCGCTCACTATCGCCTGCGATCGACCAGGCTTGCGTGACCATACCGCCTAAGCTCAAAGGTCCATCTTGATAGAGCAACACCACTGCAGGGCCGACAGAATACTTGCCAGAGCCCATTGCGCGTTTACTGGCTGTCGGTAAAAGGATCCATGGGCCCACGCCCCATTTCCATTTTCCAGAATTCAAACCAGTGTAAAAACCTTTGTAGGAAAAATCCCCGATCCCCATACTATCGGCATTTTGATCAAGTTCTGGTTGTTGCAAAACTGGTAAGCGCAAACGATGAATCCAATGCGCTTCATTCAGATGCGTGAAGAACACGGGCTCGATATCCAAAACGGATTGCGTGCGATTGAAAGGACCGTAATTTTCGTTTTGATCTAAAGTGAGTGCAAGAGTTTGAATAGGTGTGACAGGATTGCTCAGCGCTACACGCAGATCATTTGGATTATTCGGTGAAACCGCAAATCCTAAGGCCGCAAATAAAATAATTAACGCTACTGCCATAGGCAGATACTAAAGTGCGTCTACCAGAATGTATTTATGTTTAATTCCAAAGCTTTCCAGCAAGCATCATATAGAACATTTTAAAATCGCCGATCAAACTCCATAGCGGATGTTTAAACGTCGCAGGACGGTTCTTTTCGACGATGAAATGGCCCACCCAGGCAAAACCATAACCCACAATAGGCAAAGCCCACGCAAGCATCCATTGGCTTGAGATCAACAAATAGATAACGATGAGATGCACCAGCAAAGTTCCACAGAAATGAAGACGGCGATTTAGAGGATTTGAATGCTCAGACAAATAAAAAGGCCAGAACTCTTGAAATGTGTTCATCGGCAATCCTCCCACGCGGGGTTCACTCTTTCACCGAAGCAAAGGCTAAAAATCATCGCCTTTAAAATACGGCAACATCATTTGGCGAACACGTTCCTGTAATTGCGGTCGCTGTTCAATAGTATACGCTGTTGCATCTACCGCCGGCAATACTTCCAGAGTGATTGTGCGACTCCAGACGCCCCAATTTGGAATGATATTTCCTTTTGGCATAATCGCCGCAGCCCCCTTAACGATCACAGGAACAATCGGCGCTTTTGCATTGATAGCAAAAATAAAAGGACCGGATTTGAAGTTGCCCAAAGTTTCTGTCTTTTGACGAGTGCCTTCAGGCGCCAACGCAAAACGTTCACCCGCTTTAATGCGCGCTTCAGCCGCTTGATAGACTTTGAAAACTTCTTCGCGACGTTCACGTGCGATGGGCAAAATGCCCGCGCGTCTCATCCCCGCCCCGAAGACAGGAATTTTGAATAATTCAATTTTTGCCCCGAAACGGAAAGAACCCAACCATCCATTCATGGCAAAAATATCGAAGAAACTTGTGTGATTAAACACGTACAAAAATCCACCGGGAGGACGATTTTCCAAACCTTTCGTCACAACCTTCACGCCGAACATACGACAGCAATTACGAGTCCAAAACTCGACGATGTGATCTTCCAATTTGCGATTATTAAAAAGGATATTGGCGATGATGATTGCTGTTGCACAAAGTGCTGTATGAATTGGCAGCAGAATAACACCCAAAAGAGAACGTGGATAAGAAAGTAATTTTAAAAACATGATTAGCTCATAGGTTCAGGGAAAAGACGTTTTCTTGCAGCACCACGCTGGCGCTCTTTATAGGCTTGATGTTCGGACGGTCCCGACAAAATGCGCTGATGGGCTGATTCATCCATGATCTGCACTTCAAATGGATAGAAGAAACTAAACGCCTCTTTTCCACCATGCGGTTTGATATGAATCAATTTACGAGAGATAAATTTAATAAAACGATAATCGGTACCAGAGAACGTGTTCTCTTTACGCAAGAACTTCACTTGATCGCCAAGCTCTTGCAGTTTTTGATCAAACGCCGCCTGAATGCTTTTTTCATCCAGCGTATCCAAGCGCTGTGCCAATTCGTCGCACACCTGCATGAACACTTCGACCGGATACAAATTGTTAGAACTTTGATCTGGCATGATGTGCGGAAAGCTCATCACGTTTTCTTTAATCAAGAAACGCACGACCTGAAACGTATCAAATAAATTGCGAGTCACAAAACGCACGCCTAATTTATCAAAGATCTTCATCGCTAACGCATCCGGTTTTGCCAGAAGTTTAATCACCGTACTTGAAGATGTTTTAAAAGGCTTCACTTCAAAACCCAAAAGCTCAATTGGATCTAAACCCGAATTGGGATCTTTCAGGAATGTTCTGTGCGTATTGCCGTCGTAAACGATGCAATCTTGAAACGGTGTTAAGATTTGCGATTGAATCTCTTCAGCAAAAGAACTGAACAAGTCGTTTTCTGCATGTACGAAGACATGCATGCAGCGAATGATCGCACAGGCCCAACGCTGCATCTCTTTTTGTTGGGGATCGCTGGAACTTGCAAAGATCAAAAGATTACGGATGTCACCCAACGCTTTCAGATCGCGGAATTGTTCTGGAATTTCAGCTTCGTTAAAGCCTAATTTTTCCACCATCAAAACCAAAGCACGGCGGTGGTAGTGCGCAAGTTTTTCTTGATCTGTTTTTTGCGAGATATCAAATCCGTAGGAAAGCAAGAATGCCGAAGCGGCTTCAAGAGACGTTACATTCAGCTTTGGAATATCTATGGCCGAATGACCACCAACAACTGAACTCAAAATAGAAGCATCGAATATGAAACGCTGAGACATACAGTCCCTATCTTCAAACTCGATAGAGACTGTTGCAAGACGCGGCGCTTTACTTCATTAGTGCCGAAGTTGGGATCGAGAATGACCCCAATGTTGCCCAGTCATTTGTACCTGGAACTGGTGAATAACCCGCAACCGCTACTTTATTGTTAAACAAAACAGTTCCTGATGCCGTCGCACCGCTCACAGTACCTGTGATCGCGAAGCTGCCATATTGGTCAGCAAATACAGCTTGGAAACCACCTGAACTGCGATTGTAAACACCGCTGCTCGCGTTAGAGAATTGAATTTCGTAAGGTTTGATTGTTTTACCTTCAGTCGTTGATTGACCAACCCAGCTATCCACGATTTGGATGAATACTGTTGAGCCCGAAGAAACAATGTTACCTGATGAATCAAATTTTAAAGCCGCGCTAAAGTTTGTGCGGCAGATTGTACCGAAACTTTGTGGCGAGATCGTTGCTGATACCAGCGCCAGAACTGCATTTGAAGATGCATTTAATTGTCCTGTACCTGCAACCGAGTTGTTACAAGATGCTGAATCTGAAGGAGCCGAATTCGCATTCACAGCACCACCGCGACCTGCGACTCGAACAGAGCTACCATCTTTCTTCGCACATGCAGTCATCCCAAGAGATAACGCCATAATTGCGCCGAAGATCATTTTAGTGAAGATTGATTGTTTCATAGTAGCCTCCTGTCAAAGTACTAAGGCAAGGCTTAGACCAACAAAAGACACCGTATATTGCAGATGGCACGGGATTTACGTATCACCCCGAGACAGTGACTCGAAGAGTGACGTTTTCAGTGCGCGAGTGATCAACATTCAGTCAAAGCGCCACCCGCACCCGCGTCTATATATTTAGAAATAAAAAAGGAGCAGCTTTATGAACTGCTCCTTTTGAAAAGTATCAATTTGAGACGAGATTACTTCACTGCATCGAGGCCATTCAGCACTTCGATCTCTGAATCCAACCACGCTTTGCCGTTGAAGTCGACCAGGCCTTTAGACAACAGCTCTGTCGTCAAACCCTGTTTTTGCTCTGCTGATAAAGTATCCAGATCCTGCACGCCCACTTGTTTTAGGACGTCGTTAACACCTTGAACGATCACGTTACGAACATTCGCTTTATTCAACGCTTGCGAGAAGCTTAAACCTTGTGACGATAACAACTTCAACATCGCAACACGTTCTTCGCTTGTTAAATAGCGCACAGGAAGCTCGACCGCCGTTTTGTTTTCACCGAGCGCCGCTTGAGTTGTCCCTGCATTTTGTGTCAACAGATCCAACGCTAAGTTCGCAAGACTTGCAGCATCCGCTTGAGTTAACAAACCTGGAGCCAAGATCGCGCTGATCTTAGCCGTCGTGCCGTCGTCCATTTCCGTTGGTTCTTCAACTTTTGGCAGAAGAGAATAAACCGCCGCAACCAGGGCTTTTTTATTCAAGTCCGCCAAGCTTTGGAAGAACGCCAAGATTTTTTGTTGCTGAACGTCAGTCAGCTCATAATCGCGACCACCCAAAGTTTTACCTTTTTGAAGGTAACCACTCTTAGCCAAGGCGATGATTTGATTTTTCATCCAACTTGTATCGATCGCACCATCAGCATCACGGATCAAACCGTTCAAGATCGCAGCATAACCGCCAGCCGCTGATAAGTGTGCTGCGCGAGTTTGTTTAAACACGATGTCTTGACCGAATTTAGAATACAAAATCTTACCGTTTTTAACGAATTGCAAAGATGCGAACGCCGCTGCCGGCTGACCATCTTTCGACATATCAAATGTCACTTGGTTCACGAAGCCCAAAGCTGAAACGTCTAATTTGCCCCATTTAACTGTGTCTTTGATCACTTGATCTAAATTGTTAACCACAGTCGGCTCTTCAGGTGGATACATACGACCAATGATGGAAGCAAACAACACGTTGATGAAGTTTTCTTTTTCATCTTTTGTATCAAGATATTTTCTTTGCAGTGGATTGTTACCCGCATCGAAACGTTCACAGCCATAGATATTTAAACCTTGGCTGTTTGCCAAAGCGATATCGTCGTCCGTGCAGTACTTAGAGATCGACTCATCCAAAGCGCTGTTATCATCTGAATAGGCCCAGTCCATCGCCATCTTATCGTAAGACAACGGCGCATATTTAATACGTGCTGCAGACAGGATGTTATCCACGCCGCTGACGTAGTCCATAATACTTGTCGTCGTTTCCAGACCGTGGTGGTTTGGATCTTTCAAGTATGTTTTAGTCGCTTCATTGATGTCTTTCACAGACACTTTTGCAGAGAATGAGCCTGCGAAGTTATGACGAAGACCGAAGGCATGGCCTAACTCATGCGCCACGGTGGCGCGTACGCTGTCTTGAGCCAAACGCAAACGCTGTGAATCAGACGCTTCACGCGACAACTTCACAAGATCTTTTACTGTTTGCGAGAAATCACAAGCAACCGCACCGTTTACAACCACGGGAGCCTTACCATTCAGATCCGTTAAATCAGCAGAGCCAACTTTCGTGAATACAGAAGGCATGAACACTTGAGCACGCAAGATCTCACCCGTCAACGGATCAGACTGACTGATCGCATATGCGGCCCCTGCATCCAACCATTCAATCCAGCGAATCATGATGCTGCGATTTTGCGGAGTCGCCTCTTTAGGATCAACGCCCGTTTCAACTTTGACAACGTCACGACCGAAAACCAAGTTCCAGTACAACGCACCTTCAGTCACCGCTTGAACATAGTCTGCAGGAACTGATTTAGAAATACGAATACGAACCGGGCCTTTTTCAGGGCTTAAATCCCAACGAGAAATGATGTTCGTCACGTCTTTGCTATATTTTTGTTTCGAACGTTTATTAACGAAGAAACCAACACGGCGAGAAGAATCGTACTCTTTAGCTTTGAACTTAGGGTCCAAATCCTGAGGACGGATTTGCACGTTCATTGTGATCGATTCTTCACGTGTTTCTGTGTTTAATTTTGACTTATCATCACCCGGAACGATCGTCATACTTTGCACTTTTGCACGCTGAGTGAATTCGATGTTTTCGGCATCGTATTTCACGTCTTTGACCATCGAATCAGAAACCGGAATCGCAGAGTACGAAGTCTCTGTCAGGTCGTTATTTAAACCACGAGCTGAATCGACGTCGTAAGGGCTTTGCGCCACGAAACTTTTGAAGCCATCAGCCACGTCAAACGTGATTGAGGAATCGTCTTCAGCAACGATCGCGAAAGTTTGCAGCAAATTATCTGAAGGAATTTCTTCGTAAATGCTGTTGTAGTTTTGGCCGATCAAACCGATACGACCGCCCGCGCGTTCAAATTTAACAACTTGCGGCTTTAAATCGTACCATTGCGGAGTCGATCCACCTGTCACACCTGATGCGATCAACAAGAAGATGCGGCCCAAAGAATTTTTCTGAATTTTTACGCAGGAAATTTTCGTGCAATCAACAGGATCCGCTGCAGAAAAGCTTTTCGTCGCATCTGCAGGAGCTTGTTTTTCTTGAATGATTTTTGTCGTTTCTTTCGTACAGCCCGTGAAAATCAATGATGAAGCTAAGGCGCTAATCACAAATACGTTCTTACTCAATGCCACGAAGACCCTCCCGTTGATACTCCAACTTATTGGAGTTACCGCGATTTTTCAGATGCATTTATGCCAAAGATTGACCAAGATCAAAAGGCCCGTGAAAATAAGTTAAATTTAGAACATAAAACGAACAGGAGAAGCATGGCTGCAGCCAACACTACAGAGAAGACCTTCCTAGGACACCCTCGCCCGCTCTTTACGCTCTTCCTCACGGAAATGTGGGAAAGATTCTCGTATTACGGCATGAGAGCTCTCTTGGTGCTTTACATGACCAAATATCTGTTCGTCGCCGTACAAAATGGCACAGAAGTTTGGGGCTACTCAGCATTTAAAAACTTCCTTGAGATGTTTTATGGGCCAATGACTATCCAAGCCATGTCCTCACAGATTTACGGGCTCTATACCGGCTTTGTCTATTTTACACCCTTCTTTGGGGGCATCATCGCCGACCGCTACTGGGGTCAACGTCGTTCCGTGTATGTGGGCGGTATCTTGATGGCTATCGGGCATTTCTTGATGGCGGTGGAAAGTTTGTTCTTCCCGGCACTCGTATTCCTGATGATCGGAAATGGTTTCTTCAAACCGAATATTTCAACCCAGGTCGGTGGCTTGTATCCACAGGGCGATGAACGTCGCGACCGTGCTTACACATTGTTTTACATGGGTATCAACTTGGGCGCCTTCTTTTCGCCACTCGTGTGCGGAACCTTGGGGCAAAAAGTGGGCTGGCACTGGGGCTTTGGTGCTGCGGGCGTTGGGATGTTGATCGGTTTGGTCACTTATCATTTCGGTGGAAAAAATCTGCCGCAGAATACGCATAAAGAAAGCATGCAAGAAATTGAAGCGCGCGCGAAAACTCCGCTGACTCGTTCAGAGTGGACTCGCACATGGGCTTTGATTTTCTTGTGTGGTTTGACGATTTTCTATTGGGGTGTTTACGAACAACAAGGCAACACGATGCAGTTGTGGGCCGATCAAAGCACCGATTGGAATTTCTTTGGCTTTGAGATTCCATCAACGTGGTATCAAAGTTTTAATCCGATGATCATTTTCTTCTTTGCACCGATCATGGACCGCGTCTGGGCATGGCAGGCGAAAAGAAAGAACGAACCTTCAACAACAATGAAGATGGCCCTTGGCTGCTTCTTGGCGGCTGTTGCACTGATCGTGATGTACGTCGCAGCAAAAACTGTTGGTGGCGGCAAAGGCAACGTGATGTGGTTGTTGGGCTCAACATTCATGCTAACTATTGGTGAGCTTTACCTTTCACCGATCGGTCTTTCTTTGGTAACGAAAGTTTCTCCGGCAAAAATCGTTTCCATGATGATGGGTGTGTGGTTCCTGGCAAGTTTCTTCGGAAACTATGTCGCAGGTGTGATCGGCATGTACTACGATAAAATTCCTAAGAACGAATTCTTCTTGTTCTTAGCGGTTCTTGCCTTCATCCCGGGGGTTCTATTTGTCCTGACTCACAAAAAGCTTACAGAGTCTTTAGGCAAGGATATTTAACCCGACGGATGCTGGCAGTGCCGTAGCGCTGGAGCGCGAAGGCTGAAGCAGCCCTTCAAAACAAAGAGAATTTATTTGAAGGCTTATCGTGAATGCGATAAGCCTTTTTTATATGTTTTTTATGTCCGAGAGGCCTTTATGTTGATTCGCGAATTTTACCCAAGCGATATTGCCGCCGTAAAAAAGTTTACGGATGAAAGCATTGGCTTGAACTATTATTCCGAAGCAGAGCTTCAAGAGTGCTTAGAGAAATCAATCAGTGCCGATGTGACGTGCTCTTTCTTGTTGGTGGCAGACAGTGGTGAAATTTTAGGTCTGCGCTTAGCCTACCCGCCAGGCAAATGGAATAAAGGCAAAGGCTCTAAACTTCGCCCCGATCTATGGAACATTCCTTTAGACAAAACTGCGTACTTTCAAAGTTTGTTTTTATCAAACAAAGTTCAAGGCCAAGGCTGGGGACCGAAACTTTCTGAAAAGTCGATTGAGGCTTTTCACAAGCTCGGTGCTTTGGGGATCGTGACTCACGCTTGGAAAGAATCACCAAACAATTCTTCAATTCGTTATTTATCTAAATTAGGATTTCAATCTGTCACAACTCATCCAGAATATTGGATTGATGTGGATTATGAATGCGTGCGTGACGGAAAACCTTGCCGCTGTACTGCGGAAGAAATGATTTATTATATTTCAGGTGCACAATGAGTATTTCGTACTGGCTTGATCAATCAGCACAAAAAAATGCGCTTCATTATGACTACATCATCATTGGTGGTGGTATCGCGGGTCTTTCGACAGCTTACTGGCTACAAAAGAAAGATCCAAATCTCAAAATCGCGATCCTTGAAAAACATGGTGTCGGCTATGGAGCTTCCGGTCGTAATGCAGGCTTTGTTACAGCCGGTTCGACAGAACACTACATCAAATTGAATGCACAATTCGGAACGGCGAAAGCTACAGAAATCTGGCAGTTCTCGGAAACCAATCGCAAACTTTTATTAGAGCATGTCATTGAAGATGCGGCTGATGAAGTTGATTTCCGTCACACAGGTTCCTGTACGGTCGCCCCAAGTGAAGAACACTGGGAGAAATACAAAACCACGGCTAAACTTATGCAAAGCCAAGGTATCGACGTGCACGAAGTCACACCGGAAGAGATGCACAAAGATTATGGCGTGACGGGCTTTGTAGGCGGCATTCAGTACACGGGCGACGGCTATATCCACCCGATCAAACTTTTACAACGTCTGCGTCGCAAACTTCATGCAGAGATTTTTGAAAATCATGAAGTTTTCGCGATTGAAGAAAAATCTGGGCGCAGTTTTATCCGCACAAATCACGAAACATTCAGTGCAGATAAAGTGATTGTCACTGTGAATGCGTACCTGCCGCTTGTGCTTGAAGAGTTCGCGTCTTACGTAAAACCAGGCCGTGGTCAGATTTTATTGACTCAACCGCTGCCCGCTTTCGTAAAAGGTCCATGCTATCTTACAAAACATTTGTGTTATTTCCGTCAACTTCCTACAGGCGAATTGCTTATCGGCGGCTTCCGCAATCTAGCAATTCAAGAGGAGGAAACTTACGCCGACAACACGACTGAAGTGATTCAACGTGCCTTGCTTGATTTCGTAAGATCTCATTTTACATTGGGTAAAGATGCGCACGTCGCTTATCAGTGGTCAGGCTTGATGGGCTATACTCCTGATATGCAAATGATTTTAGGTGCAGTGCCAAAAAGAAAAAACACTTATGTCATTGCGGGATGTTCAGGTCACGGCATGGGTTTAAGTTTCAACGCTGCAAGAACATTGGTTGAAAACATTCATGGCGTGGCTTTGCCATCCAACTTGGACATTGCAAGATTTAAATTTTAAAGTTCTGTTCACGCGATTCGCTTATCGATAGAGTTTTCCTTCTCAGCTCAATTTACGCTACAAGGAGTTCGTATGCGAATCGCGTTTATTATCGCGCCTATTATTTCTGTGTTTGGCTTTTCATGGACAGCAAAAGCTCAGCCCCTTGCCTTAAAAAGTTTAATTGATAATTCAGACCGCGTTGCCGTGTGCAAAACCGACAATGAAAATCTCGGTCTCATTAATTTCTACGTTCACAAAGTGAATCCGATGATCGTGGCCCAAATTCAAAGCCAACGTGGCGAACGCTTTTATTCTCTTAATATGAGCGAAGATAAAGCGATTGTGACACTCACTTCGGATAAAGAGATTGTCGCTTTGGCTTTTGATCTTTACTTCAAAGCTGCGGATCAGAATTTCACAGTCAGCTTTGATCGCGATGCGGTTGATAATCCAGGGAAAAAATTCTTCTTTTCGACGTTAACGTATGAAGACGGAAAGATGATTGATATCGCTTGTAAACGTGCAGTGGGCTTGCAGGATTAGCCGGGAGTTGCTTCAGCCTGCGCGGGCACAGGCCAAAAAGCAAAACCCCACCGTGAGGTGGGGTTTTTAGTAAGGCCCTTGCAAAGCAAGTGCATGGAAAACTATTTATAGAACTTGCTGTTACCTTTAGCCAAGTTCGTTAGTGGCGTCGCTGGTTTCAAGCGAGCCGCTTTTCTTGTAGACGCATAAGTCGCCAATTGATCAGCAACGTATTGCGTTCCAATCGCGTCAGCATACTTCAAAAGACCGCCGCGGAATGGTGGGAAGCCTGTACCCATAATCATCGCAAGATCGACCTCATTAGGAGTTTCTACGATACGATCTTCAAGAAGTGCTAGCGAGCACTCGTTAATCATCGCGAAAACACCACGTTCGATACATTCTTTTGAATCGTATGGATTAGTTGCTGTGCCCAAACCAAGAGCTGCGTAAACGGATTGATCGACATCGCCGCGTTTACCATCAGCAGAATATTGATAGAAACCTTTGCCGTTCTTTTTACCAAGACGACCTGTCTCTGCCAATTTGTCCATCAATGGTGCCATTTCAATGCGCTCACCGAAAGCTTTTTTGAAGATTTTTAGAACCTTGATACAAACATCTAGACCTACTTCGTCCATCAACTCGAATGGACCCATCGGCATGCCGAATTCTTTAACATAGGCTTTATCAACCACTTCAATACTCATACCTTCTTGCATCAAGAACGCTGCTTCAGCCATGTACGGAAGAAGAAGGCGATTCACAAGGAAGCCCGGGCCGTCTTTAACAACAACCGGCATTTTACCCATGCGTTTAGAAAGTTCGAAGATTGTCGCAATCGTTTCATCAGACGTCTTTTCGCCACGAATAACTTCGATCAAAGGCATTTTATTTACCGGATTGAAGAAGTGCATACCTGCGAAGAATTCCGGACGAGGATGACCTTTAGACATCTCTGTCACAGACAATGATGAAGTATTCGTTGCGATGATGGCGTCAGGGCGCATTTGACCCGCACACTCACCGATCACTTTTTGCTTGATGCCCATGTCTTCAACGATCGCTTCGATCACAACATCCAAAGTTTTAAAACCTGAATAGTCAGTCGAAACTGATACCGCATCCATTTTTTGTTGGAATTGATATTTGTCGATGGATTTACGCTTCACCAACTTCATCCACAAGTCGCTAGCGTGTTTCAAACCCTTACCCAGAGCATCCGCATTCAAGTCCTTCATGCGAACTTGAATACCTTTATCTGCCGCTACGTAAGCGATACCACCACCCATTGTGCCGGCACCAAGAACACCAATCGCTTTGACTTCTTTTGGTTTCACAGCAACACCAGACACGCCAGATTGCTTTTTCACCATTTCAGTCAAATAGAATACGTGGATCAAGTTTTTAGAAATATCAGTCACACCTAAACGGCAGAAACCTTCACGCTCAATACGCATTCCAGCTTCACGATCTGACATACCGTAAGTTTTTTCGATCACTGACAACGCTTCAAGTGGCGCTGGGTAATGACCTTTCGTCGCTTTCATCACGCCTTCACGGGCTTTTTTGAAAACGATAGAACGACCTACGCCCTCGAGGATTTTATTTACCAAACCTTTTGCTTCAAATTTTTTGCGACGTTTTTTTGCACCTGAAGCGATAATTTCTTTCGCCCATTTCATCGCTTGATCATCAAGCATGTTCGGGTGAACAACTTTATCAACCAGGCCGGATTTCAAAGCTTTTTTAGAGTTCACTGCTTTACCAGCAAGGATGATATCCAAAGCCGCTTGCAGACCGATAATACGCGGCATACGTTGCGTACCACCGAAACCTGGCAAGATACCTAATTGAATTTCTGGCAAACCAATTTTCGTCGAAGAATCATCAGAAGCGATACGATAATCGCAAGACATGATGAACTCACAACCACCACCCATACAAGCACCATTCACAGAGGCGATTGTTGGCATTGGCAGATCTTCAACCATGTTCATAACTTCTTGACCACCCTTCACAGCAGCTTCGAACTGCTCTTTAGTAGTCATGCCTTTAATTTCTTCGATGTCAGCGCCAGCAATGAAAATTTTTGGCTTATTAGATTTGAAGATAACAGCTTTGTATGAAGACTTTTTCAGATCTTCCAAAACTTCTTTAAGTCGCATCATCACCGGAGTCGAAAATTTATTAACTTTCTCCCCAACAAGATCGAACTCAACAACAGCAACATCCCCTTGCGGGACAATACGAATACTTTCCTGAATAGACATCTTATGAAACTCCTAAGCTGCAAAAATTTAAACGTTCTTCAAAATCCCTTCGCAGAACTCGAACCGATCAAAATGGTCCGAGCGCAAGGCGGAGGGTTATCCCCGCAGCGCAGGCGTGCTGTTAGCACGTCGGAGCGAGGAGATGACCCGACAACGCAGTCGATCGGGCCATTTTCATCGGTTCTAAGCTTCGTTCTCCAACACCATCGCACCGCCCTGTCCACCACCGATACACAACGTAGCAAGACCAAATTGTGTGTTACGGCGTTTCATCTCTTTGGCAAGAGTAAGAACGATACGTGTGCCTGTTGCGCCTACAGGATGTCCCATGGCGATCGCACCACCGTTTACGTTAAGAATATCATCACGGATCTCGCCTACTTTGCTAGTCAGACCCAATTTTTCTTGAGCAAATTTGTCAGAATCCATAGCTTTTTGGCAGGCCATAACTTGCGCCGCAAATGCTTCATTCAATTCAACAAGGCCAATATCTTTCATCGAAAGACCCGCACGTTTCAATGCCAATGGCGACGCGTAAGCAGGGCCTAAACCCATGCGCTCTGGTTCAAGACCAGCGAAACCGTAAGAGCGGATTGTCGCAAGTGGTTTGTAACCAAGTGAGTCTGCTTTTTCACGCGACATCAACAACACCATCGCAGCACCGTCTGTGATTGGGCACGAGTTACCCGCAGTGATTGAACCTGTTGCTTTATCAAAGAAAGGTTTCAATTTTGCCAAAGCTTCCATCGTTTGATTATCACGAGGACCGATATCTTCAGAAATAACTTCTTTGTATTCAGGAGCCAAATACAGCGGCGTCATCTCTTCTCTCATGCGGCCTTCTTTAGTCGCTTTCGAAGCCAATTGGTGCGAACGAAGAGCAAACTTATCTTGCATCTCGCGAGACAAGCCCCACTCTTTCGCCAAGATCTCTGCTGTTTGACCCATGTTGATACCAACGAAAGGATCTGTCAGACCAAGCATCACTGCGATTTGCGGGAAGTACTCATCCTTCATGTTTCCTTGAAGAAGAGCTTTGATTTGATTCATGTCTGCTTTGAAAAGAGCCCACAACAAAGGCAATGCTTGCTTCGGACCTTTCGCTGCAAAAAGTTTGTCGTAAATTTCTTGGAACTTTTTCGGAGGAAGAACTGGCATTTGCGACATGCTTTCAGTACCACCCGCCAACACAACATCCATCGTGCCCGATTTGATTTTTTCAAAACCATTCGAGATCGACTCAAGCGCAGACGCACAGTTTCTGTGAACTGTGTAAGCAGAAGTCTTAAGTGGAATGCCAGAGTTCAATGCAACAACGCGAGAAATGTTAACTGCGTCTGGAGGATTTCCTGTGTTACCGATGATCACTTCATCAACAAGGTTCACATCCAAATTTGTTTGTGCAATTAATTGCTTCAATGCCGTCTTACCCAACTCTGCAGGGTGAACTTTTTTAAGTTTTGTACCGGCTTTTGCGAAGGGAGTACGAACACCTTCAACGAGAACCACATCACGTGGTGACTTCATAGAATCTCCTAGTTGCTAAATTGCAAATGTTATCTAAACACTGAAAATCGTAGCACTTTTCGGCAGATCTACAAAAGAAATGAGAGAGTAAAATGAGAACCTAGCCCAGCTCGCACAAGGGATCGACCTGGTCTAGTTTGGCTATGTCATGAAAAACTAAAGAAAATGGGTTTATTTTAGAAAGAGTACTCTAGTTATGAGTCTTATTCGCTCTTATGGGCTGCAAGTCAAAGTACGTACTTCAATGCCTTGTTGCAGATCGGAATCAGTCAATTCCACCTTCATCATGTACTGCGGTTGCCCTTGGATGTACGCGAGCGAATCACCCTTCCACACAAACTCACCAGCGCGCCCTGTGAAATAGTAGAATTTCACTCCCGGCCATAGAGTGGCCACACGCACTGTTTTCCCTGCTGGAATATCAACCCACTGAGCCGACTCGACCCATTGATTATCATCCGTCAAATAGCGAATCGCCACTTGAGCTTTTTCAACTCCCGTACAAGAGTTACGAACATAAACACCTGTAGCCTGCGGTCTGTTGTTTTCGTTTGTCGCCGTTTTTGCATCAGCCGTGTCTTTTAACCAGCCTGCTAATTGCGCGAAAACTTCAGGCGTGAATACGACACCACCGTTGTAGTTTTCTTGTCCAACAACGTCTTCTTGACCCCAGTCGAAAACACCAATGATCGATTCTTTGCCATCAGCTTGTGGCACACGCAAAGAACTGCCTGACATTCCTTGGAAACCATCACACTGCATGAACCACTGTGAATCGCGACGCTCCATCGGGCACGTCACACTCCAGTAAGTGGCAACCGGTTTATCACCTGGGTAACCCGCAACGTTCATAGTTGCAACAGATGCTGTTTCAGCTTGCTGCATACGAACCCAACCCAGAGATTCACCTACTTTTGCTTTCAAAACGATGATCGCGTAGTCGTAGGCATATGTGGCTGCAGATTTTTTCGCACCCGTTTCCGTCGAATTCATATAACCCGTTGGAATGTACACACGCTCCCAGTCAACGGGATCGAAAGGCATTTCATTTTTGCCAGTTTGTCCTGGGAAAAACTTGATATCAGAAACAAACGCGCGAGTTTCAAGATTGTAAACACAGTGAGCCGCCGTCAGAAGATAGCGAGTGCCTACCAAAGTGGCAGAGCAAGTGCCCACACCTTGCGACTTACTGCGTGTTTCAATTCTGCCCATCGCACGAAGTGGATAGCTTGATGAATCTGTGATTTGTTGACGAAGATATTTTCCTGGCAAAGCTTGTGAAGTTCCAGGTTTTGCGAAACGACCTAATGTGCCCACGAATGATGATGTGCGAGTTTGCGCTGCAAAGACTGAAGTTGCAGCGAAAAAACAGATCGAAAATGTGGCAAATAGTGTTCGCTGAAGACGCATGATTCTCCTCACAGAGAACCAGTTATAAAAGAGGTTCCTTGCAAACAAAAGACAGGCGACAGATGATTCCAGAATCTTCCCAATTGTAGAGAATTTAAACACTTTTTACTCTGTGAAATGGTGTTATTTTGTCCCTCAGCATCACCCTTTACCCTGTGCGCCAAAGCCCCCATTCATTGACCCCTTCAATTGGCCTCCTATAGAGTTATACCACTAGTTAACAGGGAGACCCTTTGGAAACGAAATCAGAACAGAAACCTGGTACGAACAACTTTGATCAAGAAGCCCTGGAATACCACCGTCGTGGTAAGCCCGGTAAAATTGAAGTGAATTCTTCGAAGCCTTGCGCTTCCGAGAAGGACCTTTCATTAGCTTACTCGCCAGGTGTTGCAGCTCCATGTAAAGAAATCGCTAAAGACCAAGCTAAAGTTTACGACTATACAGCCAAAGGCAATTTGGTTGCCGTGATCTCGAATGGTACAGCCGTTTTAGGTCTTGGCAATATCGGCCCGCACGCTTCAAAACCGGTGATGGAAGGTAAAGGCATCTTGTTCAAACAATTTGCTGGCATCGACGTTTTCGACATCGAAGTTGCAGCTAATGACGTCGACACTTTTTGTAACGCCGTTAGAACTTTGGAACCGACATTCGGTGGTATCAACCTTGAAGACATCAAAGCCCCAGAGTGTTTTGAAATCGAAGAGCGTTTGAAAAAAGAAATGAAAATTCCAGTATTCCATGATGACCAACATGGAACTGCAATCGTTTCGGGGGCGGCGTTGTTGAATGCAGCATCTATCACAAATCGCAAAATGGAAGACATCCGTATCGTTGTGAACGGTGCCGGTGCTTCTGCAAACTCGTGCGCGAAAATTTTCATCTCATTGGGCGCACGTCGTGAAAACATCATCATGTGTGACTCGCAAGGTGTGATCTACAAAGGTCGCACAGCGGGTATGAATAAATACAAAGAGTATTTTGCTTCAGAAACTGAAGCTCGTACTTTGTCAGAAGCTTTGCGTGGTGCTGACGTGTTCGTTGGTCTTTCAGTGGCAGGTGCTTTGACTCCTGAAATGTTGAAAGATATGGCGAAAGATCCAATCATTTTTGCCATGGCAAATCCAGAGCCAGAAATCACTCCAGATAAAGCGCGTGCCGCTCGTCCGGACGCGATCATCGCAACAGGCCGCTCTGATTATCCGAATCAGGTGAATAACGTTTTGGGCTTCCCTTCTATCTTCCGTGGTGCTTTGGACACGCGTTCAACACAAATCAATGAAGAAATGAAATTGGCAGCGGTTCATGCATTAGCAAAACTCGCGCGCGAAGACGTTCCTGATAAAGTTTCTGCGACTTACGGTGGTAAGAGCTTTAAATTCGGTCGCGAATATTTGATTCCAAAGCCATTCGACACTCGCGTGTTGTTGTGGGTTGCACCTGAAGTTGCGAAAGCAGCGATCAAAACTGGTGTGGCGACTCGTCCAATTGAAGATTGGGATTTGTATCGTGAATCTTTGGAAGCCCAACAAGGTCCTTCTAAAGTTTTCATCCGTACGGCCATTAATCGCGTTCACCAAAATGCAACCGCAGCAGGTGGCGAGCTTCCACGCATCGTCTTCCCAGAAGGCACTAGCACAAAGGTTTTGAAAGCTTTGGCGACTTTGGTTGAAGAAAAAATCTGTCAGCCAATTTTATTGGGCTACCCAGATCGCGTGAAAGAAAAAATCGCAGCGCTTGATATTCCAACGTTGAACAACGTGCCAATCATCCACCCTGCGCAATATCCAAAATATTTCAGCTACGTTGAAAAGCTTTATAATCTTCGTCAACGTAAAGGCATCAACATGCGCGAAGCGGAACGCTTGATGGCGGATCCAAATTACTTTGCTGCGATGATGGTCACTATGGGTGATGCGGATGGCGTTGTGAATGGCGCTTCCATTAATTACGCCGATGCCGTTCGTCCGATCTTGCAAACTGTCGGAGTTTATCAAGGTGGCGTGCCAGCAGGTTTGAACTTCATTCTTCTTGAAGACAAATTCTTGGTGCTTGCCGATACAACTGTGAATTTGAATCCAACGGCAGAGCAATGTGCGCAAATCGCCTTGCAAGCTGCAAAAATCGTTGAATACTTCGGTGTTGAACCGAAAGTTGCGATGTTGAGTTATTCAAACTTCAGTGGCGCTTCGGGCACTCCATGCAAAATGCAAGAGGCAGCTCAGATCGTTCGCAAACTTCGTCCAAATTTGATGGTTGACGGTGACATGCAAGCTGACACGGCTGTGAATCCTGAAATCATGGAAAGACTTTTCCCATTCTCTGACCTAAAAGGTGGTGCTAATGTCTTGGTCTTCCCTAACCTTGAGTCTGCAAACATCACTTACAAATTGATCCAACAAGTTGGCAAAGTGGAAGTGATCGGACCATTCCTGACAGGCGTACGTAGATCTTGCAATGTTTTGCAAAGAACAACGACTGTGGATGGTATCGTGAACTCGGTTGTCTTTACGGCTCTTGAAGCGCAGTTCATTAAGGACGTGCTTAAGACTAGAGCTGCTAAAAAATAGCTGATTCGTAAGTCTATTCGTTTCTAAAGGCTGCCCTTAGGGGTGGCCTTTTTTTTATGCGCAATATCGCAATCTGAACGATTTTTTAACTTTGGGATTTAGTCTAGTTGGTGCTACCATTATAGGTAATGGAGGGTTGCTAGATTTGACTAATCAAGCCCAAGTTAAAGCCCACGATAGAGTCATCGTCATCGGTGTTGGTCTCAAGACCGAGCCCCTAACTGAAATCAAAGAAAATCTATTGGAACTAGAAGAACTTGTCGTCGCCGCTGGCGGAGAAGTTGTTGGTTCTATTATTCAGGTTTTGCCGACATGGAATCCGGCGACTTTGATCGGAACTGGTAAAGTTGATGAAGTGGCCGAGATGGTTCGCGACAGCAAAGCAAGTCTTGTGGTGATGGACCACCAGCTCTCCGGCGTCCAACAAAGAAACTTACAACAAACCGTGAAAGCTCGCGTGATTGATCGCAATCAGTTGATCTTGGATATCTTCGCGCAAAGAGCTCAAACATTTGAAGGTAAACTTCAAGTGGAACTTGCACAGTTGTTGGATCAAATGCCTCGCATGGTTGGTGCGTGGTTGGAATCTCTTTCTCGTCAAGGTGGTGGTATCGGTACTCGAGGTCCCGGTGAAACGGCCCTTGAAAATGACCGTCGTCGCATTCGCGAAAGAGTCGCTTTAATTAAAGAAAAACTTGAAGGTGTGCGCAAAAATCGCGCGCAACACAGACAATCTCGTCGTCGTCACGAGATCCCGTCATTTGCATTGATTGGTTATACCAACTCTGGAAAAAGCTCGCTTTTAAATAAACTCACGGGCGCGCAAGTGATGGCGAAGAACCAAGTGTTCGCAACCTTGGATCCAACAACTCGTAAGATCTTTTTGCCTGATGGACCACCTGCGGTTGTCACTGACACCGTTGGATTTATCAGAAAATTGCCGACACAATTGATTGAAGCCTTTAAAGCAACACTTGAAGAATCTGCGGAAGCCGATGTGTTACTACACGTTGTCGATTTATCTTCACCGAATATGGAAAGACAAGTTGAAGTCGTTGAGGAGTTGATTCGCGAATTCAACTGGCAGGATAAGAAGATTATCCACGTCTTTAACAAAAGCGATGTCGCACCTTTAGAACGCCAATTTAGAGTAAAACAATATCCTCGCGTGTTTGTAAGTGCATTAACTGGTCAAGGAATTGAACAGCTTAAAAAACTCATGGCGCAAATTATGAGCGAGATGCAAACCGACGTGCAGTTGTACTTCCCGCGCTCTGAAGAATACAAAATCTTTGATTTGGGCCGTGAAGCACAAATTCTTCGCAAAGAAACTGCGACAGAAGGAACTGTCTGCTATACGCAAATGACACCATCTTTGCTGAACCGTTGGAAAGAATACCTCGTAAAATAGTTTTCATTTGAAACAGATGGAACAGGTGGTTGCAAAAACCACCTGGACTTTCATCCATTTTCCCCTCGTATTTATTTAAGCCATTCAAAACAAATCCCGATAGACCCTTTATGCTTAGGTCGGGTTTCTTCATCCTTATTATTATGCTCGTTATGACTGCGAAATCATTCGCGGCTGACGTGTGCGTAAATGACCCCGACGGCACTCGCGGAGTCAAAGGCCAACAGATCAATACGGCTTTTCACAACGCCACAGATCCCCTGACAAAAGCGTTTACAGCTTCCCAAAGCAAAACGGCTTGTCCACCGGCAAGCACACCAACAAAAACTGCCAAAGACATGAGTGCCGTAACCGGTGCCACTTTAAACATCGGCAAAATCAAAGCGGAATGCATTCAAGCCTCACTACAACGTGAAGTTGGCAATACCGGATACACGTGCGCGAAGGGCGTCCCGACTGCGTTTGATAACGCCAAATCATCAGCACAATGTCTGAACAAAAAGACTGCGGATTTCATTCAGTATTCTGTCAATCAAGCGATCAACTGCATGTCCCCGCCTGAAGATCCCATCGACCCGCGTGTGATCTTAAAAAAGATCAACAACGAGACGGGTTTTAACTTTTATTTAGGCTACGTTGGCGGTGTCGGCATTGGACAACTGACTTCAGATCCTGTGAATGAAATCGCTGGCTGGTGGGATTACACTCAAGTTCGCGATAAAAGAACCAAGAAGATCGTAAAAACAAAATCCAAATACAACCCTGGTAACGCGCACTCTATTTTAGAAACTCTTGCAGCTTCTAATAATCCGGCCTGTGCGCCTTTCAAAAAAATCGTGGAAAAAGAACTGAATGATCCACCACCAACTCCAGGCTCTAAAAAGAACTATTGTTCATGGGTCAGTGTCGGCGACGGTGTCGCTCGTAGTTTAGTTTATGGTTTGGGTTATTTCGTTTATGCTCGCGATCACTTCATCAAAGACACCTTGAAAGAGCGCGCGCCTGAACTTGCTAAAAGCAAAGAACTTGTGAATGCCCTAACCCTTGTCGCTTACGGCCCTGGTGGTCCGGCTCAAGCGAAAGCTTTAATTCGCAAACTTCGTTTAAATGATCGCTCGAACGCAGCGGAAGCATTGAAGAAAGTTACAAATGACAGTGCTTACGTTTCGCAAACAAATGATAAGATGAAGGAGCTTCTTGCAAACTTAAAGAAGCCAAATCCGACACCTGAAGAGTTGCGAGGTGATTCATGCGTCTCCAAATAGCATTGATGCTTATTGTGTCTATGACGGCAGCCGCGCAAGCCGGAACAACTCCCGCTGCCAACAAACCCGAGTCGGAAAAACCTAAAGTAGAATCTAAGCTAAAAACCGTCTCTGATTTCTATGCGGAATCGTCGGACCTTTTTAAAAAAGCACAGAGCGATAAAGATAAAACCGAAAAGCTTCTTGCCCTCGAGAAATCCTTTAAGAAAACTTTGGATGAGTATGAAAAAGCTCTGCCAAAGGAAGGCAACAAAGCTGAAGAAGAAGTTTCGCTCTTATTCTACACTTTGGAGCCGGTTTTTAAGTTAGCGAAAGATAAAAAGATAGAACCAGACAAGTGCTCGCGCACTCGTCAGGAAATCAAAACATCTGATAGCATGGGAAAAAGCGAAGGTGCCCCTACTGGCACGCCTGCATTAGAAGCCTATAAATGGCTGAATCTTATTTGTCCTGAAGTGATCGACGAAGAATAACTTGTCCTACACTCCGACTTCGCCGGAGTAGACATTCTAACTAAGTTTTATGTCTTTGCGCCAAACGATCTTCACGGCGTTTTTTCGCATCTGCGAATCTACGTTTTTGATCGTCGGTTTCTAGAATTAACTCAGGAATTTCTACAGGCTTACCATTAGAACCTAAAGCAACGAATGTCGTATAGGCAGAGGCTGTATGGAACATCTCCCCTGTTTTTGGATTTTCTGCTTCAACGCGTACACCCACTTCCATGGAAGTTCTTGAAGTGTAATTCACGCTGGCATGAAGATTCACAACCCAGCCTTTATAAACCGGAGCGACGAAATCCAAACGATCGATACTTGCAGTAACGACTTCTTTGTTCGAGTGTCTTTGTGCTGCGATGGCAGCTGCGATATCAATCCATGACATGATCGTTCCACCAAACACCGTGCCCAAAGCATTGGTATGAGAAGGAAGAACTAGTTCAGTCATTGTTACTTGGGAAGAGGAAACGGGTTTCGAAGTCTTAGCCACGAGATACTCACTTTCGGAGTGCTGAAAAAACAAAAGGCACAGTTTATTCAACTGTGCCTTTATTAAACTCCTCGTTGGAGTATCTAGTCAATGCAATGAGCAAAGACTTAGATGCCACCCATACCGATGTCTGAATTACCATTACGGTTCATTCCGCCACCTGGAAGAGTCGTTTGACCTGCAACTGTCGCAGAACCCGCTGGGATTGTTTGAGTTGCATTGTTATTGAATGCAGTCGTAGCAGCTGCACTTTGGTTGTTGTTTTCAGCGCGAATTTCGCTTTCAACGAAACCAAGGTGAGGCAAGCACCATACGATCAATTGTGCACGCGACTTCACATTCATTTTTTTATAAATATTTGTGAGGTGAAATTTTACTGTTTTTTCAGTTACAAAAAGCTGGTTCGCAACTTCCTTGTTGGACAAGCCTTTAGACACAAGTTCAGCAACTTCTGCCTCTCTATTTGAAAGACCTTTTTGAATCAGGACATCTCTGAGCATCCTTGCTCCCTCCCGCTAAATTGTTTTAGTTTTTTAAATCCTAAACCTACACTCTGATGCTTCCTCAGGACTCATGTCCAAAAAGAAGCACGACCACCTGTAATAAAGTCTGACATAAAATCCGTATTTCGCAATAGCTTTGGACTCTAGTTTTAAAAAACTAGACCGATAAGCATGAGGATTTTACACGATACATATATTTCAGGAGATATTATGTTTCCCAATACAACGAAGTTTTTAGTGGTCGATGACTTCGCAACTATGCGAAAAATCATCAAAAAAGTCCTAAACGAGCTAGGCTATACGAACGTCGAAGAGGCAGATGACGGTAAAACCGCTCTCCCGATGATTCAGCAAGCTCATGACGCAGGTAAGCCTTACGAATTCATCATCTCTGACTGGAATATGCCAGGTATGCAAGGTATCGACCTTCTAAAGGCCTGCAAAGCGGACCCACGTTTTAAAGCAACGCCTTTCATGCTTGTAACTGCTGAATCTGAGCAAAAACATATCTTGGAAGCGGCAAAAGCTGGCGTTTCTGACTATGTCGTTAAGCCATTTAACTCTGCTACTTTGAAACAAAAGATGGAAAGAGTTTACGCAAAACACCACCCAACTGCTCAACCAAAAGCTTCTTAATCAGGCGCTTAGGAGAAACAAATGTCTGCTGCACCTAAAGTGGAAGCACTCAATCCTCTGTTTGATAAACGCCTGATCAATGCGTTTGTAGACGGAGTACTTAAAACTTTGAAAACGATCGCGCAAACGGATGCGACTCCAGGTAAACCATTCATCGAACCACAATTCGTTCTTAAAGGCGAAATTGCTGGTATGGTCGGTATGGTTGCACCACCGTTAAAAGGCACACTGCTAATTTCTTACGGCAAAGATAGCATCTTCCACATCTTGGAAAACATGCTTGGCGAAAAGTATACAGAGCTTAACGGCGAAGTATCTGACGCTGTCGGCGAAATGACTAACATGATTTACGGCTCTGCAAAGACAACGTTAAATCAACTAGGCTACAACTTTGAAATGGCAATCCCAACGGTCATCGCTGGTGAGTTCAAAATCTCACACGCTGACAAAGGGGCCACACTCGTAATTCCTTTCAATTTGCCCAACAACTCCACTTTCTACGTGGAGATCACGGTGCAATAATGTCATCCACTTCAGGTAAGACTGTTGATGTCATCATTGGAAGTCCTCGCAAGGACTTCCTTGAAACAATCCAGTCTATCCTAAGTGGGTTTTATCCGTACAAACTTCAGTTCTTCTCTTCCGTCGACGAAATTCTTGATAACTCTATTGAAGGTTTCAATCCCATCCTCGCCTTAATTGATGGACAAGACGGCACGCAAAAAACCAACGAATGGGTGCAAAGCACCAAGATGAATTATCCAGACTGCCCGCTGATCGTTTTACATTCGTCAGCTGAAGCGGCTTTGGATTTTAATATCGTAAAGAAAAATGGCGCCAATGAAGTGATGCATATCAACTTCGACCGCGAATTTATCTCTGACATGGTTTTACAACTGGCACCGATTGATATGGAAGGCGATGCGATCCCTATCACGGCCTTGATGCCTGTTGATTTGCGCGACATTGAAGCTGGCATTAACATCAATTTTGATGTGTTCGTACATCTTCCTGCCAATCACAAATCCATCGTACTTCGCCGTGCGGGTGACGTGATTGACCAACGCCAGGTGGAAAAGTTTAAAAATCTTCGCCAGCAAATGTACGTTAAAAAGACTCAAACCAAAGAGTTTTTTGAGTACGCGCGCACGGTGATGAGCTTACGCAATATTCCCTTCCCGATTTCCATGACAGAAAAATTCCATCGTTCGATGAAAACGATCTATGATTTCATGGGTCAGTTTTTAAATGGCGCAACGACGGATTATTCTGAAGGAAAACTGATCCTTGATAAATGTAAGTCGATCCTTGTCGATCTTGAGTTGAACAAAGACTTAAGCGCACCCGAGATCTATGACGAAATTTATCGCTACGCCGGCAATACACGTTCGTACTATCACGACTGTATCTGTGTGGCTGCTTACGCCGCTTACTTTGCACAGCTTTTAGAATGGCCTGCTGAAAAACGTGAAGCAGCGGGTATCGCTGGTCTTTTGCACAATATCGGCTTAGCGCAAGTATCTGCTAAGATTGCGGTTAAAGAAATGAAGGACATGTCACCTGACGAGAAAAAAGAATTCCAACGCTATCCAGAGCGTTCAGTGAATATGGTGAAAGGCAAGAAAGTGCCTATCAGCCAAGAAGTCTCTGACGGCATCCTTCAACATCGTGAAAACTTAAAAGGCACAGGCTTTCCGAAAGCCCTGCCTGCTGATGATATTTCTGATTTTGGCAAACTGATGCAGGTCGCTTTTAACTTTCATGAATTGACGGCGTTGCGCGAAGGTATTGCCGCGATGTCTCCAGCCGCAGCTCTTGAAAAGATGAAAGACAATGCCCTTGTCGGCAATGGCGAAGTTGATCTTTTAATGACGACGAAGCTTTCTAAGAAGTTTAAGCCGGCAGCGGCTTAGTCCTCGTCCCCGGCTCCATCCCCAAAATCGATGTCCATCATTTCGGTACTTTGTAGGACCGAGCGCAACTCGACCTTCTTTTCTTTCCAATCAATTTGCTGAAGAACGGCCATAGAATAATTCAAACCTTCGAACAAATACGCGACGAACAAGATACTTCCAATAATCCAGCGGATCTTAGGACGCGCACTGCGGGGCTTAAACTGAATCACACGGGTTTCTGCCACCCAGTCTGCCAAATGTGTGCGGTCGTAGCGGAAGAACGCTAAAGCGTAAATGGCCCATGCAAAAAAGAAACTTAAACGACTGACCAAAGGGCGAAGCGCACACTGAAAGGCATGCAGTTCTGCATCGGCATTGTGGGCCGGCACAACTTTCAATCCTAATAACCATTTTCCCGGTGTTGCCTGCAAGATCATTAAGAACACAAATTCATAAATCGCCGGCACCATGAAAATAACGAAAAGCTGAATCAATGAAATATAAACGTCTTCGTCCGTAAAAAAGATGCGTGCGAACGTTCCTGCAAATGGCAGATAAAAGAAGAAAATAAAAAACTGATCAATAATAAATGCAAACAGACGTCGCCATGTGCTGGGAATAAAAATATCGCCCATTTAAGAACCTTTGTGCTGATAAGACTGAAGCCACTTTAAGGCCTCATCCCGACTTGTAAGTTGTCGTTCAAGTTGTAAATTATAAGCTTCTTGCAAACAGCGACCAATCGCTTCGCCTTGAAGTTTTCCTTTAAGGTCCTCACCATTCAAGAAGGCTTTTGGCAAATTTTCGCCAAAAGAATCACGAAGAGAGAATAACTCGTTAATTGCGACGAAATGGTGGGCCGTCATCGACAAGACCACCGAAATACTCAGCAAATCCGAAGACAGAAGGCTGACCTTAGATTCCGCAAAAGCTTTTGCCGCCTGCAGGGCCCACAGGACTCCCGCCTTAGAAAGCGCTTGAAGTTTAAACCCAAGACGTTCCTTGAAGAATTCATTGGGCTTACTCCACAGAGCAAGGCATTCCTCAATGGCGCGACGTTCTTTGGTTGAAAGTTTTAAAAGATCTAGGGCCGCAGTCAAATCTGCCGCTGGCGCTTTCGCTAAAAACAAAGTGAAGGCTTTCCACGTATCAAGCTCCCCGGCCTGATACAGACTGCGTGGCCACTGATGTTCTTTCACGTGAAATGGAAATAGCACGGCCATCAAGCCGCACTCGTTCATCACTTTTAAACCCCGTTCTGGATTTTTTGATTTAAAGAGCTTCGCCATTTCATCACGGATGCGCTCGCCACTGACGGAAGTGACGGCCGTAGCCATTGTCGTCATCGCCTGAAACGTTTTATCTTCAATCTTGAAATCAAGCTGGGCCGAAAAACGTGCCGCTCTAAGTAAACGCAACTGATCTTCTTCAAAACGGAATTTCGCTTCACCGACTGTGCGGATGATTTGTTTTTTTAAATCTTCTTGCCCTTGTACGAAATCAAGAACTTGCTCTGTCGCTAAATCAAAAAACAACGCATTGATGGTGAAATCGCGGCGTTGCGCGTCCTCTTCCGGAGAAGAAAAAATCACCCCTTCAGGTCTGCGCCCGTCTTTATATTCCATGTCGGTACGGAAGGTTGCGACTTCAACATCAGCCCCATCGACGATCACCCGCATAACCCCGAAGCTTTTACCGACATTCACGGTCTTATCAAAAAGCTGCTCAATTTGATCCGGGGTTGCGCTGGTTGCGATATCCAAATCATTGGCCTCTAGACCCAATAAAGCGTCACGGACGCAGCCGCCAGCCAAAAAGGCCTTGTAGCCTTGCGCACTCAACTTGTGATAGATTGACTGCACCGCGGCCCAATGAGGATGTGAATGAAGAAGAGTTCGTACTTGGCTCATCACATTTAGTTTAGGGAAAGAACTTCCCGAAAGAAAGCTCGAAAGGAAAAAGTTGATCTTGTGACGCCTCAGGAGATGACAACCTTCATAGAAAAAGAACTGACGGAGCTGGGATTTTCCCATTTCGGCTACAGTCCTTTGTCAAAACCCTTGAGTTTTGAATTCTATCAAGAGTGGTTAGATCAGGGTCTGCATGGAGACATGAAGTACCTTGCGGAACACGCCCCGATCAAACACACGCCCCAGGTGAAGTGGCCGCGTGCTCAATCGGCTTTGGTGTTTGCGATTCCCTATTTTCCTCATCCCGAACAAAAGCCTGATTTTCCGGTCAAGAATGCGCGCATTAGTATGTACGCCAAAGGCTACGACTATCACTACTGGTTCCGCGAGCGCATGAACAAACTGTGTGCAAAACTGAAAGAACAATTCCCCGACGAAGAGTTTTTATCTTTCACAGACAGCAGCCCGATTTTGGAACGCGATCTTGCAAAACGTGCGGGCCTTGGCTGGGTTGGAAAAAACACGTGCATCATTCATCCCAAAAAAGGCAGCTTGTTTTTTATTGGTGAAATCTACACGTCCTTAAAAGTGGATCACGAAGTTGCACCACTGCCTGACTTCTGTGGCACCTGCACTCGCTGTATTGATATTTGTCCCACAGGCGCTTTGCTTGAACCAAAAAAAATGGATGCACGTAAATGCATTTCTTATCTGACAATTGAATCGCGAGCGTTGCCACCGGTAGAGCTGCGTGAAAAAATTGGTGATTGGTTTTTTGGTTGCGATTTATGCCAGACAGTTTGCCCGTGGAATCAGAAAGTTTTTAAAGGCCAATTGTCCGTTGAACAGGTGCAGGCTTTAAATACTGACGACGAAGAAATTCTGACTTCTGATTTGCGCTACATTCTGATTTCTTCTGGAAAGAAATTAGAAAAAGATTTTTTTGGAACTCCCCTGGCGCGCGCGGGATCTTTTGGATTAAAGCGCAATGCTTTGATCGTTATCGCGAATAGAAAATTATCTGTCCTTCGTGAAGAGGTTGCGGAACTTGCAAGTCACGAACGTCTGGGTGAACTTGCGCAGTGGACTCTTGAAAAGTTGCATACATAAAGTATGCACTCCTAACGATCTCCGATTGTTGCGAGTTTTTGTTCTAATGCGAGCACTGCTTGCATAAACTTGTGTTCTCAGGAAGGAAAATTAATCACCGATTAAGAGTCTTCCTTCAGTTACTTTTGTGAAAGACCGATCAATATATCATGATGATGCAAACTCGCTCGTACCTTCGCAGTCTCATGGTTTTTTTTGCGGTGCTTTTTCCTTTGGGCACTTTTGCGTCACCTGCGTCGTTAAGTTATCAAGGCAAAATCGAAGCTTCTGATAATACTCCTCTTGAATACAATAACGTAAGCTTCATCTTTAAAGTCACAAATGCTGCTGGCACTTGCATCATCTATCAAGAACAAATCAGTGGTTATGACATGACGAACTCTAAAGGTGTTTTTGACGTACCGATCGGTAGCGGCTCCGTCACTTATCCTTCCGATGGCTCGCTGACAATTCTTGATGTTTTCGATAATACAAAAACTTATACGTGCTCTGGCGGTTCAACATATGCCGCGGCTTCCGGCGATACACGAAAACTGCGTGTGATGTTCTTTGATGGCACAGGTTGGAAAACTTTGTCGCCGGACTTAACTGTGCGCTCGGTTCCTTATGCGGCGATCGCACGTTCCGCTGAAAAATTAGGTAACTATTCTTCAACAGATTTCTTGTTGAAAGCGATCATGCCGGTTGCGACTTGTCCTGCAAATAACTTCCTGACTTTCAATGGCACGAACATGGTGTGTTCGCCGATTCCAAGTTCAGGCACAGTGACTGCGGTGACTTCATCGAATTCGTATTTGACTGTTGCGACGGGAACTTCAACTCCGGCTTTGACTGTGAATGTGGGCACAGCTGCAAATACGGTGGCTGCTGGTAATGATTCGCGTATCGTGGGCGCACTACAAAGTGGCGCCACAGCGGGTGGTGACTTGAGTGGTACATTGCCAAGCCCTACTGTTGCAAAAATTCGCGGCGTGAATGTAGCGACGACGGCTCCAACTTCGGGACAAGTTTTAACTTACGATGGCACGAACTGGGCTCCGGCAACTCCGTCAGCGGGTGGCGGCGGTTCGATCACAGGCGTGACTGCGGGTACTGGTTTATCTGGTGGTGGCACTTCGGGTTCGGTGACTGTGAATCTTGCAAACACGGCTGTGACAGCAGGCTCTTACACTCGTGCGAATATCACAGTGGATGCTCAAGGTCGCCTCACTTCTGCGGCAAATGGTTCTGCTGTGAGTTTAGCTTCAGACATTACGGGCACTCTGCCAATCGCAAATGGTGGTACGGGACAAACAACGAAAGCTCCGGCGTTTAATGCTTTATCACCGCTTACCACGAAGGGTGATTTGATAACCTTCGATGGTTCTAACAATATTCGTTTTAATGCAGGTTCTGACGGTCAAATCTTAGCTGCGGACTCTTCACAAGCGTCGGGTCTAAAATGGATCTCCCCGTCGACAGGAACTGTTTCCACTGTCAGTGGCACGGCGCCCATTGTTGTGACGAATGGTTCAACGACTCCGGCGATCTCTGTGAATGCAGCAACAACGTCTACATCGGGCGTAGTTCAAGTCGGCTCTGGTATCGCGGTTTCTTCCGGCACAATCTCTGCTGATCCAGCAAACTTCCCTTCTGCCGTTCCGGTCAATAAAGGTGGTACGGGTTCAACAAGCTTGAATGCAAATTCTATCTTGATGACGAATGGAACTGGCACAGGTTTCACTTCGTTTAATTGCACAATTGGTCAAACGATTGGCTTTGATGCTTCAGGCATCGCTGGCTGTTATTCGTTAACTTCAGCAGGCATTTTCTCGAATGGTGGTAACGCTTTCGGAGCGAATGCTGTGTTGGGTACGACTGATAACAAATCTCTTTCATTTGTTACGAACAACACATCTCGCATGACGATTGCTTCTGGTGGTAACATCGGTATCGGTACGGCGGCTCCTGATTATAAACTTCATATCTCAAATGCAAGTACGGGTGATGACGGAATTAAAATTGAATCCTCTGGCGTTGCAGGCCCTGAACTTTCTTTGAAAAGTACAGACACTGGCGGCCGCGAGTATCTATTAATTTCGACGGGTTCTGCGAATGGCCCGGGCGCTGGCACCTTCGGTGTCTTCGATAAAAATGCCGTGACTTATCGTATGGTGATCAACTCTTCTGGAAACATGGGGATTGGAACAACAGCACCGGGATATACTCTCGACCTTGCTGCAAGATCCGATGGTCTTCGTTTGCCTGCAGGTACGACCGCGCAACAACCAACTGCGAACGCGGGTGTCGTTCGTTACAACTCGGATTTGACGACGCTTGAATATAACGACGGTTCCGCGTGGATTCCCTTCAAAGACAAATACAACTCGACAGTTTTCACGGCTTCAAAAACTCTGACGGCGGCGGATGGTTATCAAACTTTGAATTTCACACCGAGTGCGAACTCTACGGTGACTTTGCCTGCAACTTCTGGTTTGCCAGTGGGTTGGTGGGTCATTGTAGCAGACAACTCTAGCACTAGAGCTCTTACGGCGAACACTCCTGACGGCATATTATTCGATGCAGGATTAGCGACTTACAACATCCCTCGCAATGGCAGTTACTACAAATTCACTTGGAGAGGTTCGACTTGGTATCCAAGTTACGTCTCTGGGAACGGCTTCACTGGTCCGACTGGTAAAAACATGGTCTTCTCCACTATTGCTTCCACGGGTTCAGCTGGCAGCATCAGTTTGAACGCTGGCTCTTCCTATGAAGGCTCAGGCAGTCCCATCTCACTAATGTCGGGAAATGCGAACTCACAAACCACGACAACATACAATGGTGGAGATATTTCCCTTACGGCGGGCTATGGCGTAAATAACGGAAATGGTGGCAGCATCACCTTAATGGCCGGCCAAAGTAACAATGGCGGCACTGGCTCGGGCAATCCTGGAACTGTTTCGATCTACGGTGGTTTAAACAATAGCGGTCACGGCTCGATCATGCTGAATCCGACCGGGGGCATGGTTGGCATCGGGTTAGGCACTGCTACAGCCACACTCGACGTCAATGGAACAATCAAATCCACTGCGGTATCCAACGGTTCAGGCACAGTTATCGATTTTTCGACTGGGAACTTGCAGTACACAACAACTGATTGCGGTTCGATCACCCTGAACAACATGAAAAGTGGTGCGACTTACACACTCGCCGTTCAAGGTACCAATGGTGGCACTTGCGCCTTCAGCACATTCAGTGATGCAGGATCGACAGCCCTTACTTTAAAAACTGGATCCGTCAGTCTTGTACAGACGGCAGGCAAACACGCCCTGTTCACTTTCATTGTGATGGGCAACTACGTTTACCTTGCATCAATTGACGGCTACTAACTCGGAGGGTGCGTGATTTTTAAAAACTCATCCCTTCGCAAACGTTTATGTCTTGGAGTATTTTCTTTCACTCTTCTCGCATCAACAGCTTCCCATGCTCAACTAATCCCGTTTGCTATGATGAGCAATAATCAAAGCGCTGCCGTGTGCACAACGGTGCAGACTTATTATAACACCGCGGGCTCTGGCACATTTACAGTTCCGAATACGTGGACCGCCGCGAATAATTCTAAAAATTGGATTTTACTTATCGGCGCCGGTGGTGGGGGTTCAACAACTGACACCAATTTTGGTAAATACGGTGGCAGTGGCGGTGGTGGCGGCGCGATGGTGAAAATCACCAACGCGACATTAACTGCGAATCAAGTTCTTTCTTACACAGTCGGCGCTGGTGGCGCTGGAGCTTCTTCAAAAGATACAGGTATTGCGGGAACCGCAGGAGGAGCGACTTCCATTACTATTGGCGGCACAACTTACATCGCTGGTGGTGGTGGCGGCGGTGGCACTTCAGCAAGTAGTGTCGGCACGGTGGGTGTTGGTGGGACTCCTACTCCGGCAACTTCATCGGGCAATGTTCTTGTGTACTCTGGTGGTAACGGTTCAATCGGTGTCACGGCATCAGGCTCTGGTGGTGGCGGAGGCGGTGGTGGTGCTGCGGGACCTAAAGGCGCCGGAGTCTCTGCAGTCGCCCCTGCAAATGGCGCTAAAGGTGGCAATGGTGGTAACGGCGGCGGCGGATTCGGTGGCGTTGGAGCCACGGGTTCTCAAGCTTTGGGTACTCCTCCTTCAACTCCTGCGATAGCATCAGATATTTCCACGTCCCCTACTCTAGGATCTGGTGGCGGCGGTGGTGGTGGCTATGAAGGTAAAAATGGTGGTACTGCTGGCAGCTACGGAGGTGGCGGCGGCGGCGCGGGTTCTTTGCCTGGCGGAAGCACAGCCGCAACTGCGGGTTCAGGCGCAGTTGGTCTTGTCGTGATTTGTTATTAATCTGTATAAAATTAAAGGCCGAGCTTTTTTAAAAGATCGTCGATTTCTGATTGAGCCATTTTCTTGCTCTCAGTCTGTCCTGTGCCGACACTCATAGAATATTCGTCACTGAATTGTTGAGACACCCAACGCAATCTTTCGATAAAAGCTTCAGGAATTGTTTGACGCAATTTTGCTGCAGGATCGTGAATGTGTTGTAGCAGAACTTCAAGCGTTTCCGTAGCATCTAACAACAACGCCACACAGACGTCGAAAAAACCTTCATTGTTTTTGATTTGTGACGCCTTATAACCGACAGCTTTACACAAAGCCGCATAGTCAGAAATCATATGAAGTGCGTGATCCCCATCTGCCATGAGCGCTAAATTTTTTGCGCCCCCCATAATGCGGTCCACGTTGTTTCCATAGTCAGCCAATTCATGAACACGAGAAAAATCACCTTCAATACTTTCGAGAAGGTCAATCAACTCTTCAATCAAGGTCTTTGACTCGCTTACAAAATCTTCTACAATCTCTTTATCAATCGACATTAAGTCAACGATAGCAACCGAAGGAATGGCAGGCAATGGATTATGTTTCTATTCGCGTGAGTACTCTACGCGGAGATCAGAAGATCGACTTTAACGCCTATATCAAGATCAATGAGAAAATGATCCTCTACCTTCGTCGTGGGGACAGTTTTGAAGGCGATCGTCTGCAACGCTTGAAAGAGAAAAAACTCAAGAAGATGTTCATCCTGACAGACGAAGAAGTGAGTTATCGCAACTACCTTCAAAAAAACATCGAGATCGCTTACGACAACAACTCAAACAAAGACATCGGCACTCGTGCCGAGATCATTCAAGGCGCGCAACAAAGCAATGCTGAAGAAGTATTTGAGAATCCAGAAAACGTCGAATCGTATAACTACGCCAAAGACGCCGCAGGGAAGTATGTTAATTTCATTATGAGCAATGCTCAGGCATTAAACACTGTAATGAATTTAGAAAATACCGATAAGAATATTGCCCATCACGGTGTGACTGTTTCTACCCTCGCGATTGCGCTTGCGCAAAAACTAGGAATGAACGATCCAAAGAAAACGCAGCTTCTGACTCTGGGAGCTTTGTTACACGATTACGGTCACTACAATACGAATATCAACTTGGTGCAACCACTTGATAAAATGGCTGGCGAAGATCTTGTAAACTGGAAACGCCATCCCCAAGCTGGTGCTGAAAAAGTTCAAGACAAAAAGCACTTTGACCAAGCTGTTATCAATATCATCGCACAACATGAAGAAACTTCGAACGGCACAGGCCCCTTGGGTCTTCGCGAAAAAGACACCGACCCGCTTGCAGTGATCGTTTCTTCAGCAAATGCGATGGATCGTCTGATCACATTCGAAGGCGTGCCGAAAGCAGAAGCTGCGAAAAAGCTTATGATCGAACACGTGGGCAAACATCCTTTACAACATCTTCAATTTTTAAACGACATCATCAGGGGCCTCTAAAAAGAGGCTCTTCTTTTTTCTGGATCTTCCGATAAGAAATCCATGCACGGATTTCAATTTCTTCTTTTGAACCCTCGGTCCCTTCCTCACAGTCATGTCGAGCTGTTCAACCGTGTTTACAATCTTTATCTTCAACAAAAATCACCAGCAACACAGTGGCCCGGCGATCAGGTGAGTGTTTTACTTTACGGCGATAAAATTCTTGGCTTCCAAGTCTTTGAGTATTTGGATTTGCGCTTAAAACACGTCTGGAATCAATCGTTGCACGATCTGGCACCGATTGACCTAGCCGATCTTCGCCAAAGCCATGCGCATCTTTTAATGCGTGTTAAAACTTATTCTGGTGAAAGTATCGCGCAAACAGAACTTCAAGGTTTACATAGCTCTGAAATATTGAACGCCCTTGCATTACGTTTGATGGACGATTCAAAAGCAGATCTGGCTTATCTTTCTGAATCCTTTGAGCAAACTCAACTGCATGCGAAAGACCGCCACCGTCAGTTTAAGAATTTTGCTTTAAATTCTTGGGTCGATCAGCTTTGGCCCTTGTCAGACTACAAGCCAGCAAAACTACATAGTGTGCAATAAGGCTAAGCCCCGTTAAAATGAAGTCAATTGCGGAGACTTCATGTTGGCTTCACTCTTCTCGTTTATTTTTTCTGTGTCATTCCTCTTCAGTTCAAGTTTTGCTGAAGCCGCTTCTACAAAAGAACGCATCATTTGGTACAAACCTAATTGGCCACCCTACTTTGAAACTTCGGGACCACGAGCTGGCCAAGGCTATATCGACAAACTGCTGGATTATCTGCAAAGTCAAATGCCGGATACGCAGTTTGAATCGTTGTATTACTCCCTCAATTCCCTCGCGCAAATGCGCAAACAAAGTCCCTACACTTGCAATGTCTCGCATCTGCGCACCCCGGAGCGCGAAAAGTATGCTTACTTCACGGCGTTTTATATTCAACCACCACCTCAATTAGTGTTCCGCACAGAAGACTTTAAAAACAAAATGTTTGAAGCCAAAGTCGTATCGCTTGCGCGTTTGCTTGATCAAAAAGATTTGCGCGCGGGTTTATCGGCGGACAGATCTTACGGTTCAACACTTGATGCGATTATTAAAACACATAAAAACAAATCAAATGTCGAAACGTTGCAGGGCATTCCTGATTCCTCCAGCACTTTGAATATGCTGTCGGCAAAACGCTTCGATTATGCGATCGAATACGAAGAAGTCGCCCGCTATCTGCAAAGCAATAAACTTGTTATCGGCAACTTTTCATTTGCTGAAATCGAAGAACAACGAGGCTTAGTTGTTGTGCATATCGCGTGCAGTAAAACAGACTGGGGTTTAAAAACCATTTCGCGCCTGGATTCAATACTGCGCAGGATATCAGGGACACCTAAATATAAAGAGCTGATGGAGTCCTGGCATTCCGAGGCTTTATTAAAGAGCTATCGCAAAGAATTTGATGAATTCTATCAACGTCGCTCTTCAGAAACATGGACCAACGCACCTTCTCTTCACAAAGATTAATTAAGATTTGCATTTTGAAATAAGAGGCGTATTTCTTTAAGAGATGCTTATTTCTTCTTTACGCTCTAAAGCTCAATATCTTTTAAAGAAAGTTGAATACGAAGAGTCACTTCGTGTCGTGCCTTATCTGATTGCCAGTCTTGTGGCTGCAGGTACGGCCATTATCTATTCCAAACTGTTCTTTCAAGTCGAGGAAGCGGCGTCATGGATTTTGCGCGAAACCCACTGGAGCGTTTCGTTACTGGCCACCCTAGCAACGGTGTTTTTAAGCTGGTTTATTCCGCATAAGATCGCAGCACAAGCCGGGGGCAGCGGTATTCCGCAGATGTTAATCGCAAATGAACTTGATCCCTCTAAAGACAAGATGATCATTCGCAAATTGATCGGCATTCGTGTGATCTTAGTTAAAATCATTGCGTCTTTGGTGTGTGTCTTAGGTGGTGGTGCTGTCGGTCAAGAAGGTCCTACACTACAAATCGCGTCGGGCATCTTTTATCGCATTGGCGAAAAATCAACGAAATGGATTCGCCAAACGACGTTGCGCACTTTCATTCTTGCCGGTGGTGCTTCAGGTCTTGCTGCCGCTTTCAACACACCCCTGGGTGGTATCGCTTATGCTCTTGAAGAGTTAAGCAAAGATAGTTTTAACAACTTTAAAACATACGTTCTGTGGTCGATCATCACAACCGGCATTATCGTGCAAACTTTTTCAGGCGGTTATCTCTATTTCGGATTCCCGCACCTGGAAAGTGTTGTGTTCCAAACTTATCTTTTTGTTGTCGTCATTGGCATTCTTGCTGGCGCCATGGGATCGTATTTTGGTTCGGCCCTTTATGAAATTTCAAAATTCAGAAAACGTTTAAAGGGAATAAAAAAACTGATCGCTCTGAATCTTGCGTGTGGTTTGTTGTTCTGGCTGGGAATTTATTTTGTAAGCGCAACGGGAGTTGGCGGTGGCAAGGTCCTGATCATGGATCTGTTATTTAAAAACAACTGGGCCACACCGTTTGATATGCTAGTGCGTATTGCAGGGCCTCTATTAATGTCACTTGCTGGAGTTGCCGGCGGTTTATTCGCGCCATCATTAGCGGTCGGTGCAACGATGGGCTCTTTGCTTTCGGAGTTCTTCTGGACTCATAATCACCATCTTTTGATTATGGCTGGTATGATCGCCTTCCTAACCGGTTTCATGCGCACGCCATTCACTGCATTTATTTTAATTTTTGAAATGACAGATCGTCACTCGGCGCTGTTCCCAATGATGATTGCAGCGACTGTGGCCATGTGGGTTTCAAGTCTGCTGCAAAAACATTCGTTCTATGATCGCGTTAAAGAAGATTTTCTGCATGAGCATCAGAATAAAGAATCCAGTGCGACAGCTTTAGTTAGTTCTGAAAAAGAATCTCTGAGTTAAGCATGTCTGTTACGACTTCAGCCCATTGTGTTTTATTTAAATTGGGTTGAAGTTCTTCGCTGATGCTCGCCATCTCTACCAACTGTTCCGTTGAAAATTTGCGATCTTCTTGCAGCAAATCTAACAACAAGGCTTGTGCTGCCGTCAGAGGTTTTTCAAGAACTTGTTCCTGTTTTTCAGAATAAACAAAGGCGTACATGCCTTTCATTTTTCCTAAGATCGAATTGTTCTCAAGCAGCGGAACAATTTGCAAAGACGGATTCACCGTCAAGATGCCTTTTTCCAAATTCGTGTGCAGATCAAAAGGTTGAACTTCCAACCACGCTTGCACCCACTCCCAATAAGCAAGATCAACAAGTTCTTTTTGTTGCGGAAAACGCTGACGAAGATAACCTACGAAATAACGCCAGTGATCTTGCAGCAACCAACTGCTCCATTCCATTTCAGCCAAATAGGAATCACGAACCTTTGCTGCCGCAAGTCCCAGAGTTTGCGCCGTTTTAGGAAACACACGTTGGAAGATTTTTTTCTGTTCGTCTAACAAATTGAATTCGGAAATTTTATCAATGCGCAAAGGTCGCAACCACTGCAGACTGCGAAACAACTCATCATCGTAAATGCTACGTACGCCATCAGGAATAAAAGCTTCGTGAGTTTGCAGAATAATTTGCTTCGCGCCCTGCAAAGCTTCGATTTGTTTGCGGCGCTTAGCGCCCACACCGATGACATCCAAATCACGAAGCGTTACCGTTTCACCCGCTGGGATCTGACCGTTCCAAGGAAACACTAGATAAGACGACTCGTTATTTTTGGACATGTGCTGATAGTTTAAGCGTTTCCTGAATAACCACGCAAGAAATGTCGGCAGGCAATTATCAAATGCAAACGAATCTGTCCTCACTTTATGATTTTAGGCCCCAAATAGTCAGGCCCATTTCCGGCAAATTTTAGTAAATTGTTTCAAATAACAGTTTAAAGTTAAGAGTTTATTAGACTGCGCAACTTCTCTCTGAAAAATGCTGAAAATTGCCCTTTTGTTAAGCAGTTGACTCGCACAGTCAAACTTTAGAGTAGTTTTACTATTGACCGGATTTCGGAGCCATGGAACAAGGTCAGCCATGCGAGTATTACTTTTCGTCCTCACCTCTGTTTTTTCAACATGGGCCGTTGCTGTGCAACCGGTTGCGGGCTTCATTGAAAGAAAAGGCCAAGACATCTATTTGCAAGCGAACGATGATTGCCCAAGCTATCGCATTGAAACAAAATCTACGGATGCCCAAGTTGCTTTAGAAAAACTTTCTCCTGGCGATCACATTACAGCAACTGGAATCTACGACAAAGACACATGCCAAGCTTCTATCGAAAGCGTTGATTACGTTGGTTTGAAACGCATGCTGGGTACATGGATCAGCCGCCAAGGTGTGATCTCTGTTCACGACTTCAAGACATTAAGCTTCTATCCTGGTTCAAACACAGATCTTAAGGCGTCTCGTAATAGCGATGACTTCCAAACTGTAAAACCAGTTGATTACAAATACAGCGTAACTCCTTCTGATGGTAAAGAGTGGGTGCTTTTCTTGTCTGATCTTGAAAGCACAACATTCGCAACAATCCAATTCAGCAAAGAGATCGCCATCATGAAGATCTACGATACTGACAACGGCAATGTGACTAAAACATTGATCCTTACTCGTCGAGGCAATCTGAAATAATGAACTGGCTACATCCTACCGACAAGAATCTTCTTTTTACTAAAAACGACAAAGAAGATCCTCGTCTAGGTGAATGCGTACAGCTTATCGCCGAGACGGCCCTAGAAAGCATCTCTTCTTCAACTGACATCGCAATCCTTGGCTACCCTGATGACGAAGGCATCGCTTTGAATGGCGGTCGCGTTGGTGCTCACTTAGCTCCTAAAGAGATTCGCACTTTCCTTTACAAGATGACCCCGCACCCTTTAGCGACTCGCATGCCTGCGATTGCTGACTTGGGTGATTTGCACACGTCACAACCGTTGGCCGCTCGCCATGAAAAAGGTCGCGAGATCGTTCACGGTTTAGCGCAAAAAAACATTCGCTGGATTTCGTTTGGTGGCGGTCATGACTACGGCTATTGCGACAGCACAGCTTTTGTGTCGGCATTTCCAAACGATGCGGTGGTGATCAACTTTGATGCCCATATGGATGTTCGCCCTACCGATAAAGGCTTTAATTCAGGAACTCCGTTCTATCGCTTGATGACTGAATTCGCTGGCAAAGTTGATTTCGCGGAAGTCGGAATTCAAAATCAATGCAATAGCAAATTCCACATGAACTGGGCCACTGACAAAGGCGCTTCCATCTTCATGTTGGATGACGTAAATGAAAAAGGTCTGCAAACCGTTCTTGCCTCTTTCCTTAAAGGTAAAGAAAAGAAAAAGATTTTCTTAAGTGTGGATATCGATGCTTTCACCTCCAACGAAGCTCCAGGTTGCAGTCAGTCTTGGACAACGGGATTATTTACTCGCGACTTCTTAGCAAGCTTGCAGTGGATGATTGCGAACTTTGACGTGCGTGGCATGGGCATTTACGAAGTGTCACCGGCGCTCGATCAAGATAAACGCACTAGCAAATTAGCGGCACTTCTTTCGCATAACTTTATCTTTGCGCAACTTAACAAAGGCTAGTCTATGAAACGTGGTTTCGGCAGCGACAATCACGCGGGAGTTCATCCACTAATTCTTGCTTCTTTCGCAGAAGCAAATATTGAACATGCGCCGTCTTATGGAACTGACGATTGGACTGAACAAGCCATCGAAGAATTCCGCAAACACTTCGGTAAAGACGCGCAGGTGTTCTTTGTCTTTAATGGCACGGCAGCGAACGTTACCGCTTTACGCGCACTAACTCGTCCTTATCAATCGGTTTTATGTTCGGACGTTGCCCACATCAACGTAGATGAATGTGGCGCGCCTGAACAAATGGCGGGATGCAAGTTGATCCCTGTACCGTCTACGAACGGCAAACTGTCCGTAGCCGAACTTGAAAAGTATTTCATTCGTCGCGGCGATCAGCACTATTCGCAAGCGCAAGTCTTAAGTATCACGCAACCCACAGAACTTGGTACGACCTATTCTGTTGAAGAGCTCACGGCTCTTATCACATGGGCCAAAGACAAAAAGCTGTTCGTGCATATCGATGGCTCGCGCCTTGCCAATGCGGCTTGTTTCTTAAAGAAAAGCTTTAAAGAAATCACCACCGATCTTGGTGTGGACGTCGTTTCATTTGGCGGTACTAAAAACGGATTGCTGATGGGTGAAGCGGTGATCTTTTTGAATAAAGCCCTGGCCCAGGATTTTAAATACATCCGCAAACAAAGCAGCCAACTTCCCTCGAAGTCGCGCTTCATTGCTTGTCAGTTTATTTCTTACTTTAAAAATGATCTGTGGAAGTCCATCGCAGATAATTCTTTAAAACGCGCTCAAGAACTTTACACTCTTGTCGAAGGCATTCCCGGAGTCAAACTTCGTGAAAAACCGCAAAGCAACGCAGTCTTTGCAACGATTCCTTCGACGTGGGTAAAACCTTTGCGCGAAAAATATTTCTTTTACGTTTGGGACGAAAACACATTCGAATGCCGTTGGATGACTTCGTGGGATACAACCCCTGAAGATATTCAAGGATTCGCACAAGCCATTAAGGAACTTTCAAGATGAAATATCCTCCGGTGCACTACCACAACTATCTAGACATCGATAAAATCTTGCATGCGCAACACCCGAAAAGTGTTGAGTATGGAAAACCTGCTCACGATGAAATGCTTTTTATCGTCGTTCACCAAACTTATGAGTTGTGGTTCAAACAAATTCTTTTTGAATTGGATTCAGTTCTTAAAACTTTCCAACAGCCACAAATTCAAGAAGAAGAAATGGGTCGCGCGAGCGCTCGCTTAGAGCGTATCGTCAGCATCTTGAAGTTAATCATTGGCCAGGTTGACGTTTTAGAAACGATGACTCCCCTTGATTTCTTGGATTTCCGCGACATGCTTTATCCAGCGTCAGGGTTCCAAAGCTACCAATGGCGCTTGATTGAAACAAAGCTAGGTCTGCGCATTGACGACCGCTTGGCTTACAATCAATCTCCCTTCTACAAATCGCTGACTGACGACCAAGCAAAAGAAATGATGGACGTGTTAAATCAAAGTTCGTTGTTTGATGCGGTGGAAAAATGGCTCGAGCGCACTCCGTTCCTGCAAGGTGAAAATTTCAACTTCTGGGATACGTACAAGCAGGCTGTGAATCAGATGTTCCAAGAAGACATCAACACAGTAAAAGCAAACCCACGTTTGCCGGAAGAAGATAAAGAAAAAAACATCAAAGGCCTTGAAGCTTCATTGAAAACTTTCGACGCCTTGTTTGACGAAAAAGCATTCAACGAATTGCGCGCAGGCGGTCACTTCCGTCTTAGCTACAAAGCGATGCATGCGGCGTTGTTGATTCAGCTCTACCGCGATCAACCCATTCTGCAGACGCCATTCAGAATTATTCGTGCATTGCTAGACATCGATGAGACAATGACAACGTGGCGCTATCGCCATGCTTTGATGGCTTATCGTATGTTGGGACAAAAAATTGGTACGGGTGGTTCAAGTGGTCACAAATATCTTGCCGATGCGACTTCGAAGCACAAGATTTTCACAGACTTCTTTAACTTAACGACGTTCTTCATTCCGCGCTCGAAAGTTCCGCAATTGCCTAAAACAATTGCAGACAGAATGAATTTTCATTACTAATACCCCCACGGCGGAGTCTTTTTGACCCTAGACTTCGCGTTAAATTAGTTTTCAAAAACACGAAGCTCTTGGAGGAGTTCGTGTTTTCGAATAAACTAAAATCTATGGAACATTTCAGTACATGGGTCTTCGCACTGACTCTGCTTAGCGGATTCAATGCTCAGGCAAAAGAAGTCATCAATTGGTTCGTGGCAGATATGCCACCTTTCATCTCAACCAACACTGCACACGAAATTATTGATATCCAAGCAGCCAGCGGTCCTATCGCCGATCTTCACAGACAGATTGAAAAATCTCTTCCTGAATACGAACACCGCTACCATTTACAGAGCATTCCCCGCGGCGAAGTTTCTTTAAAAAAGAAAAACCACTATTGCACACTGATTTTGCTGCAAAGCCCACAGCGTGAAGAGTTCGCTTACTTCGGGGCATCCTTCACCAAGACGCCATACAAAATGGGTCTGATCACTTTAAAAAAATATATCGACGCTAAAAACACCGATCTTGAAGCTTATCTTGATAAAAAAGACTTTACCCTGGCGGTGTTAAGCAAACGCTTCTATGGCAATGATGTCGCTCCGATTCTAAAAAAATACAGTGCTCGCACGATCTCTTTGGTGCGTGATGAAGAAAATATGGCTGCGGTATTTAAGCTTCTTGAAAAAAACCGCGTTCAGGGAACTTTGGGTTATAAGTTTGAAATTGAAGACTATCTGACAAAAAATCCTGCGGCAGATATGGGATTTCAGCCGGTCAAACAAATGAACGAAGGGCACTTTGGTCGCGTCTCTTGCGAAAAAACGCCGTGGGGCAAAGTCGCTTTAGACAAAGTCTCAAATGTCATAAAAGCCATCAAATAAGCTCATTTTTTTACTCTTAGCGCCTTGCCAAACTCCATCCAATCCTCATATTTCTAAGGACGCTTGCTGTCAGCAATGAGCGGGCCCGTATTTGTATTGAGGAGTTATTATGGCGAAACAAACCCAAAGTTTTAACGCAGAGATTAAACAGCTATTAGATATCGTTATTCACTCTTTGTATTCACACAAAGAAATCTTTTTAAGAGAGCTCGTTTCCAACGCCTCTGATGCTATCGACAAACTTAAATTCCAATCTTTGACTCACGCGGCTTTGTTGCCTGAAAACTGGCAACCTGAGATCCGTTTGGAACCAGACACTCAAGCACGCACTTTGAAAATCATCGATAACGGTATCGGTATGACTCAAGAAGAAGTCACACAGTTTATCGGAACAATCGCCCGTTCTGGCGCAAAAGCCTTCGTGCAAATGAATGAAGAAATGAAAAACAAACCCGAATTGATTGGTCAATTCGGTGTTGGCTTCTATTCTGCATTTATGGTTGCTGATAAAGTGACTTTGCATACCCAAAAAGCCGGCACCAATGACGGCACAGTGTGGGAATCAAATGGCGATGGCACTTACACGATTGATTCGGTTCCTCGTCCAGGTGGTACCGGCACGACAATCACTTTGCATTTGAAGGCATTTAAAGAAGAAGATGAAGTTCAAGACTTCACTGATACTTGGACATTGAAGTCTTTGGTTAAAAAATATTCTGACTTTATCGCGCATCCAATTAAATTGAAAAACGATAAAGCTGAAGACGAAACAATCAATTCACAAAAAGCGATCTGGTTGAAATCCCCTTCTGAAGTGACGAAAGAAGAACACAAGGAATTCTACCAGCACTTGTCACACGACTGGAACGAACCATTGAAAACCATCCACTACAAAGCGGAAGGTACAATGGAGTTCAACGCGCTTATGTACATCCCTGCTAAAAAGCCGTTCAACTTTAACATGCAGGATTCTGCTTACGGTCTAAGCCTTTACATCAAACGTGTGTTCATCATGGCTGATTGCAAAGAGTTGATTCCAACTTACTTGCGCTTCGTAAAAGGTTTGGTCGACAGCGCCGATCTTTCCTTGAACGTGTCGCGCGAAATCTTACAACAAGACCGTCAAGTCACGCAGATTCGCAAAAATGTGACAAACAAGGTTCTTGCCGCTTTGAAGGATCTTTTGAAAAACGATCGCAGCCAGTATGAAAACTTCTGGACTGAATTCGGCGCCACTTTAAAAGAAGGCATTCCTAGCGATGGCGCGAATAAAGAAAAACTTGAAGAACTGACCTTGTTCCATTCAACGTCTTCAGACAAAATGACGACTCTTGAAGAATACGTGACTCGCATGAAGGAAGGTCAAAAAGACATTTACTTCATCACGGGTGACAACTTGACTCAAGTCAGCCACAGCCCTTACTTGGAAAAATTGAAAGAGAAAAACTACGAAGTTCTTCTGTTGGTTGATCCTGTGGACGAATGGGTTGTGAACTCAATGCCAGAATTCAAAGGCAAAAAATTGCAAAGCATTATGGCGCAAGGTTTAGACCTTGATTCAGAGGCAGAGAAAAAACAAAAAGAAGAAGAGTTAAAGCAAGCTGAATTCACTCTTCGCCCTGTCCTTGATACGATGAAGAAAACTTTGGAAAACGACGTCAAAGACGTTGTTCTTTCAGAGCGTTTGACAAACACACCAGCGTGCTTGGTGTCTGCGTCTCAAGACCCTTCCGCACACATGCAGAAGTTGTTATCGCAAATGGGTCGTGAGTATGGCACCCCAGTGAAACGCATCATGGAGATCAATCCAAAGCATCCAGTGTTTGAAAAGATGTTAAAAGCGACTCCTGAACAACAAACGAAATGGACAGAAATTCTTTTTGCCCAAGCATTGTTGAACGAAGGCTCAAACATCCCTGATCCAGTGAAGTTTTCGCAGCAAATTGCGGAACTGATGGTTCAGGCTGCTGATGCCACAAAACACTAAGCTGTGTCGTAAGAAGACATTTGTTATCTAAATTAAGAGCCGTCTCACCAGACGGCTCTTTTGCGTTCCACCACTGAGACATTTAAATTCGAAGCCTTCACGCATTCGTTTTTATGGACTCGTCGAGGGACTAGACCTGGAACACATTCAGCGAATTCGTCTCATATTATCTCGAGTTAACTTAATTTTTTTTATTTAGTAAGCCGATATCAAGTGTATGGGATTACTACTGTACGTTACTTTACCGTTGGTATTGCTTAGCTTTGCGGCGCAAGGTGCTCCTTCATCGCTGACCTATCAAGGACGCATTATGAAGTCTTCGGGAGAACCTCTTGAAGTCAACGGCGTCAATTTTATCTTCGAACTAACAAGCCCAGATGGTTCGTGCGTTATTTACCGAGAATTAAAATCAGGCATCGACATGAGAAACTCCAGTGGTGTGTTCGACGTTGCGATCGGCACCGGTTCACGTCAATACCCGGCTTCAGGCACCTCAACGGTCCTGGATTATTTTAATAATTCTAAATCTTATACCTGCGCAAATTCAGACAACACTGACTCTACGTCCACTTTCAGCGCAGCAACGACTGATGGCCGCAAACTGCGCGTAACATTCTGGGATGGTTTCGGCTGGCAATTGATTTCACCTGATACTGTGGTGCGCTCAGTTCCGTACGCGGCTTATTCTTTAGCTTCAGAAAAATTAGGAACACTTTCGCAAAACGACGTGGCTCTAAAAACGCAACTTCCGGCTGCGAATTGTTCCTCGGGTGAGGTATTAACTTACTCAGGAAACACATTCACCTGCGTTGCAGATCAGTTGGGCTCAACCGGTTCGGGAATTCAAAGTATCAATGGTGACCTAGCAACTGCGCATGCACTTGCTGTGAATGCAACGGGCAGCATTTTGAATTGGACTCACTCAAGTGGTGTGCACACTTTGAATTTACCACTCGCTGCAAATTCTGGCGTTGCTGCCGGTTTGTTATCCAATTCTGACTATCAAAGTTTCCAAGCAAAACAAAATGCCTTGGGCTTCACACCTCTGAATCCCGCAAATAATTTAAGCGATGTCACGAATGCAGCGACAGCACGCGCGAATTTAGGTTTGTCGACTGCGGGTGGTGACCTGACGGGAACTTATCCGTCACCAACTATCGCGGCAAATGCAGTAACAACTTCAAAACTTTTTGCAAATCCCGGAGTCAATCGTATCGTTGCAACGGACAACTCTACCGGCGCAACGTTGAAACCATTTACATGTTCTTCTCAAGGACAAAGTCTGACATGGGATACAACCAATGGCTGGCAATGTTCGTCTGCATTGGGATTTACTCCGCTGAATCCTGCAAATAATTTAAGCGATCTCGCGAATGCAGCGACAGCGCGCGCGAATTTAGGTTTGTCGACTGCGGGTGGTGACCTGACTGGAACCTATCCGTCACCAACTATCGCGGCAAATGCCGTGACCACGTCGAAACTTTTTGCAAACCCTGGAATCAATCGCCTGGTTGCGACGGATAATTCAACCGGCGCAACTTTGAAACCATTTACTTGCTCTTCTCAAGGACAAAGTCTGACTTGGGATACGACCAATGGATGGCAATGCGGGTCTGTGGGTTCACTCACAGCAGTGACTGCGAGTGCTCCGTTAACATCAAGTGGCGGCTCAAGCCCAAATATTGCGATCACTCAAGCAAGCGGCTCTACAAATGGTTATTTAACTTCCACCGACTGGAATACATTTAATAACAAACAAAGCTCACTCGGCTTCACTCCTTTGAATCCAGCGAACAATCTTAGCGACGTTGCTAATGCTGCCACAGCTCGCGCAAACTTAGGCTTATCAACAGCAGGCGGCGATCTGACGGGAACTTATCCAAACCCTACAATTGCAAAGCTTTCTGGCAAGGCCATTACGCTAACCTCTTTAGCTTCAGGAAATTATTTAAAATATAACGGCACGGATTGGGTTAACGTTTTACCGTCAACCGCAGATTTATCAGATGCAAGCTCTCTGATTAAATCTTCGCAGATGCCGGGCAACTGTACGGCAAGTCAGACATTAACATTCTCTTCACCGACGGGCACGTGGACATGCTCTACAATTTCAATCACAGGCTCTGCATTTGGAACACAAACAGCGGGAACTTTTTTTGCGGGACCGACGACAGGTTCAGCAACTCCGACATTCCGTGCGATTGCTTCTTCGGATCTTCCTAAAACTGGAACCGGCGGTGTCTTCGTAAATGGCGGCAATAGTTTTGGTGCCAACGCAACCTTGGGCACAACGGATGCTTTTAATTTAGTTTTGCGTACAGGTAACACGGATCGTGCAACATTCGATACGTCAGGCAATTTAGCGATTGGTACTTCAACTGCTGGCGCAGTCCCGGGTGCAAGTCGTTATTTAACACTCTATACAAATCAAGGCCCTACTTCCTTAGAACTAGTTGGTAAGGAATCTGGGGGCGCTCTGCTTTCACAAATTGATTTCGTCAAAGCAAGCGCCAACTTACCGTCCGCCTCGATTCGCGCCATAAACGGTAGTCTTTGGGCGCAAAGCGCTCACTTAACATTCTTGACGAGCCCGAACACTTCAGGCCCTGTTGAACGCATGCGTATAGATCCGAATGGTCTGATTGGAGTGGGAACAACGTCTCCACAAGTTCCATTTCACGTAACAACGCCAGTCTCTGCTACCGCCGTATGGCCATATCGCGCAGGAATTTTAGTTGAGGGTGAGGGCACATCTCCTTCGGGACGAATCAATACTTTGACTTACTCGGATACAGAAATTCCAACATTTAGTTTGCTGCGCGCAAAAAGTGCCAAGGCAACGCCAGGTGCAATTGTCGCAAACGACAGTCTTGGTCAAGTCACTGCAATTGGTTACACGGGTTCTGCTTTTCAAACCGGTGGCAAAACCGCCATTAACTTCTATGCAGCGGAAAACTTTACTTCAAGTACTCAAGGTTCGAGAATTAGCTTTGCAACAACAGCTCTCGGTACAACGACGACTGCAGATCGCGTGACAATTGATTCTACAGGGTACGTCGGTATTGGAACGATAGCGCCCACGAAATCGCTTCACATTCTAAACTCACAAGCCGCTGATACCGCAGTCCTTGTTCGCAATCCATCTAGCGTCGACAATGCAGCCAGCGCCATTGATATCGAAACGGATGGCACAGGTTTACAAATGATCGCTTACAGCACCGGCACGACCGGAACTTGGGGCACAAGTACTATTCCGAAAGCGGATTCAGTGGTTTTGCGTTCTTATACAACAACACCTCCCTCCAGCATGGGAGTCGGCACAGGCTCAAATGTTCCGCTGCACTTAATTACCGCAGATACACCTCGCATCACTCTGACAGGCGCAGGCAATGTTGGTATAGGTACGACAAATCCAACAGATCCTTTAGCCTTTGAAAAAGATTTCGATGGCGATGCATTCTTTAACGTGAACAACAACAGCACAGGAACAAGCGCACGAGCCGGTGTCGTTCTAACGAACAGAGGCACCGCTTACGGGGCTTCTTCCGGAGGACTTATTTTAGGAGGCAGCGCGCACAGCGCATCTCCTGACGTTCTCAATTTATTTACAAATTCTAGCATCACAAACGGCGTGAAAATTTCAGCTACAGGGGCCTCGGCACCCATCACCTTCGCAACATCAGCCGCACCGCTTGAAAGAATGCGTATCACTGCAAGTGGTACTGTAGGCATTGGAACGACAGCGCCAGCTTATCCTTTAGACGTTGTTGGTGATATTAGAACTTCATCGTGCTTACGTTATGCTTCAAGCACGCTTGGAACTTGCACTTCCGATGTGCGCCTTAAAAAAGATATTCACGCCTTTGATTTAGGACTGAAAGAGCTTTTAGGAATCAATCCAAAATACTTCAAGTACAATGGTTTAGGAGAAGAAGCTGAAACTAAAGCTGAACAAATGGGTGTGATCGCCCAAGAAATCGAAAAGGTTGCGCCCAGTTTAGTCGGCACGAAAATGGCTAAACTGCACCCCACTGATAAAGATAAAACAGAATTGAAGGTCGTTAACTACAGTGCCTTCATCTACGTCGCGATCAATGCTATCAAGGAATTCTATTCTCAGTGGCACGCTGACAGTCAGATCCTTCATCGTGAAATCGCATCACTCAAAGAACAGAACGATCAGTTGAAAATTCAAAACGACAAGCTTCAACAGCGTTTGGATAAAATAGAAAAGGCTCTACAGTCTAAGTAGAGCCTTCGCCAAAACTAAAATCTAGTTTGGAATCTAAAGAGCTTTAACAGCTTCAAGCATCTCAGCCGCATGCCCTGCGGCTTTGATTTTTCGAAACTCCCCGACTAGCTTTCCATCTTCATCGATGATGAATGTACTGCGCTCAATCCCCATCACCATTTTTCCGTACATGTTCTTTTCTTTGATGACGTCGAAGAGCTTGCAAACTTCTTCCTCTTCATCGGACAAAAGATGGAACTTAAAGTCATACTTACAGATAAATTTATCGTGAGACTTTAAACTATCACGCGAAATACCGAACACTTCCGTATTCAACTTTTTAAACTTAGGCAGAAGTTCATTGAACTCAATACCTTCAGTCGTACATCCCGGCGTATTGTCTTTTGGATAGAAATACAAAAGCACTTTCTTACCTTTGTAATCGGCTAAATTAAAAGTTTCGCCATTCGAAGATTCGATTTTAAAATTAGGAACTTTCTTTCCCATTTGAACTTTAGCGGCCATGTGGTGCTCCCGGTGCTTGCGGTGGAGGTTGTATATTCGGATTTGCAATCGGCGCAGGATTTTCGCGCATCTCTTGCTGCTGCTGTTGTTGTTCCATCAACTGTTGTTGCTGCTCAGGTGGCAAGTTTTCTGGAGTGATCGGGTTGCCATTTTCATCCAAAGGCCAACCCTGACTGCTTGCCGCCGCAGCGGGTGTTTGTGCTTGCGGCTCTTGCTGATCTGGTGGCAATAAAACTTGCGGCGCTGCCGGCACTTGATCACCATGACCTTGAGCGCGTTGAATATCAGGATCAATCGCAGGTGTATCTGGAGCGCCCTCCGATTTACTAGGAACACCGCTGACCGCCGAGCCTTCTTCTTTTTTCTTTTTATCTTCCGGTTTTTCTTTTACGACCGGTGCATACAACTCTGTCTCAACGACTTGAATTTTACCTTGCATCGGCACATCCGCTTCAATCTTGCGAATGTCAGAAAGATTTTCGAAAACTTTGCCACGCAACTTTAAAAGATTTTTACCTTCTTTGGCGTAGTCATAAGTATCCAGACGAATCATCTGTTCTTTGGTACGATCCTCTGCCCAGTTCTTACACTGCAACGATGTCAGTGCTTCAGAATCGTTCGCTTTCAAAGTACATTCAATGCGCTTATTCAAGATACTGGGACCAAGCCCCAGAATCTCTTCCAAGTTATCCGGGTAAAACGTCACACTGACTTCGTTGACATTGGGAATGTTAAGATCCGCAATTTTTTTACCGGCTTGTTTTTCACTGCACTTTTCTAAAACTTCGGCACTTTGCGGATAACCCGTGGGATTCAAAATTTTGCGCGTAACAACGTAACGGTCACAACGAAAAATGGATTTATTCGGCAATTTGATATTTTCAGAGGCCAGCAAAGCTCTTTCGACTTTTCCGAAAGGAGTTTTCTGCATCGGTTTCTTTTCAGATGTTAAGACCCACCAAGCTTCGCGGTGAATTCCGTCTGCTTGCGAGAAATAGCGCGTGATTTTTCCTAGATCTTTATCCTTATTTGTCGCTGCTGCGTCCTGTTTTTTCGGAGCAGAAACCTTCGCCTCGACCGCAGGAGGTTCTGATGGCGCAGCAGCTTCCTTCTTACCGAAGCAAGCTGTTAGCAAAAGTGCAGCAAAAATACTCAAGCGACCCATCCATCTCATACAAAGAGTCTTACAAAGACCTGGATTTAACTCAAGAATTTCCTTTACCGCGACTGAATACTTACTCTAGGATTGAGCTTGAAGCACCTTGGAGGACATCATGGAAAAGATTTGGCTTAAAAACTACCCTAAAGGCATTCCTGCAGAGATTGATTTGAGCCAGTACGAATCCCTGACTGACATCTATGATGAGTCTATTCGCAAATTCGCGAACAAAAAAGCTTTCACGAACATGGGCGTGAGTCTCACTTTTAGTCAGCTTGACCAGAAAGTGAATGACTTCGCTTCTTTCCTGCAACACGAATTAAAACTTAAAAAAGGCGATCGCATTGCGATTCAAATGCCGAACTTGTTGCAATTCCCAGTTGTTGCTTTCGCCGCTTTGCGCGTTGGTCTGACGATTGTTAACACAAATCCGCTTTACACAGCGAAAGAGATGCAACACCAATTCAAAGACTCTGGTGCTAAAGCCATTGTTATCATGGCGAACTTTGCTTCCCACCTTGAACAAATCATCAAGGACACAGCGATTGAAAGTGTTGTGATCACAGAGCTTGCGGATCTTTTCCCAACTCCAAAAAGAATTCTCGTGAATTCGGTTGTGAAATACATCAAGAAGATGGTTCCCCCTTACCACATTCCAAACGCCTACACATTCCGCCAAGCTCTCGAGTTGGGCGCGATGAGACCCGTTGAAAAAGTAAAAACAAATCACGATGACCTTGCCTTCCTTCAGTACACAGGTGGTACGACAGGTGTTGCCAAGGGCGCGATGTTAACTCACCGAAATGTTCTTGCGAATATGTTGCAAATTCGCTGGTGGATGTCGCCAAAATTGGTTGAAGGCCAAGAAGTCGCAATCGCTGCTTTACCGCTTTACCACATCTTCGCTTTAACTTTGAATTGCTTAGCGTTCTTGAAGTACGGCGCTGAAAATATTTTGATCACAAATCCAAAAGATATTCCTGGCTTCATCAAAGAACTTAAAAAAACGCCGTTCACAGCTCTTGCGGGCGTGAACACGCTTTTCAATGCTTTGATGAACAATCCAGAATTTGTAACTATCGATTTTAGCAGAGTGAAAATCAGCGTTGCAGGCGCCATGACTTTACAACGCCCGGTTGCTGAAAAATGGATGGAGCTTACAAAGTCCGTAATCGTTGAAGGTTATGGCCTGACAGAGGCGTCTCCGGTCGTTTCGTGCAACCCTATTGATGGCACGGACAGAGTCGGCACGATCGGCCTTCCCGTTCCAAGCACCGACGTAAAACTTTTGAACGACAACGATCAAGAAGTGGCGATGGGCGAAGCTGGTGAACTTTGCGCGAAAGGTCCTCAAGTCATGAAGGGCTACTGGAATCGTCCCGACGAAACTGAAAAAGTGATGACGGCGGATGGTTGGTTGCGCACGGGTGACATCGCGACTGTCGATGCTGATGGTTTCTTTAAAATCGTCGATCGCAAAAAGGATATGATCTTGGTTTCTGGCTTCAACGTTTATCCGAATGAAGTCGAAGAAGCGATTGCTTCACACCCAGGCGTTCTTGAAGTTGCTGCGATTGGTGTTCCTGATACTCACTCCGGCGAGATCGTAAAAGTTGTGATCGTAAAACGCGATCAGAATTTAACCGCAGAAGATGTGATCGCTCACGCTCGTAAGAGTTTGACGAATTATAAAATTCCAAGATTGGTGGAGTTCAGAACTGAATTGCCTAAGACGAATGTTGGAAAAATTCTGCGCCGTGCTTTGAGAGAGAATCCGGCTTAATAAGAAAACTTAGTAAGATGAAAACAAAAAAGGAGCCGAATGGCTCCTTTTTTGTGTTTGGAGATAACTCCAGCGTAGCCGTTAGGCTTTTTTATTCCAAGATCCGCACCAAGCGTTGTTGTAAACAAGCTTACCTGCGAAGATTGTGCATGTGCCAACTTCTTTGCCGTTACGAGTTTCTTTTTTAGCGTAGAAGCCGCAAGTACCGCAGTGGTTGCCTTTTGCTTCTGGAGATTTGTTGTGATCTTCAACGTATTTTACTGCTTTTGCTACAGCGTCGTTTGGATCAACCATTGGCATAGCGGCGCCGCCAGCTGCTGGAGCTGAACCACGTCTTTTTTCTTGAGCGTTAGCTTGTGAAGAGAAAACTGTATTCAATACTGTTGGTGCGACTGCTGCCACTCCTACTACTGAAGCAAGAGCTTTAAAGAAACCGCGACGATTCATTTTGTTATCGATCATAGATGCCTCCAAAATTTGAATTTATGTCCCGATACTACGCCCTTTCATTTGGTTTTCAATTAGATTTTTTGAAAAAACTACCGAATTGTTCAAAAAATCGCCGTCACTGCAGCACTTCATTTCACCTCAGAAACAAATTGTTGCACCTCCAGCCGCGTTTTTCGCGGCACACAGTTTGAATTTCCGCAAAGGTTGCATCTGAAAATTTGCTTCATCGGGGGGTGAAGAATGAAACCACTATACGGCCTGGCAGCGCTTGCCTTTATCGCTCAACCTGTTTACGCAGGCTCTTCTTTCTACACGCGAAAATCAAAAGGCGTTTTGCTTTACGATCTCTACAGAAAAGCCGGAGTCCCCACGCCCGCCTTACAGCGCACATTTGAATTTCTAGATTTGAATTCTGAAAAAGAATTTAAAGTTCGTGCCGACGAACGCTTAGTCACAAAAGAAATCACGAACAAAAACTACGCGGTCATCATCGACTTCACAAAACCTTCGTCGTCTCGTCGTCTTTATCTTTTGAATCTTAATACCGGCGCTGTTGAAAAATTCTATGTCGCGCACGGAGTAAACACCGGCGATGATGATGCCGAGAAGTTTTCAAACATCCCGGATTCGCGCAAATCCTCTTTAGGTTTGTATCTAACCGGCGGATCTTACGTCGGCAAACATGGCGAATCTTTGTATCTGTATGGTTTGGAAAAATCGAACGACCGTGCGTTTGAGCGCGCCATCGTCATGCACGGGGCTACTTATGTTTCGATGGATTTCTTAGATAAATACGGCCGTATGGGAAGAAGCTGGGGTTGTCCCGCCGTCTCTCAGCAGATCATTAAGAAATTGATTCCACTCTTAAAAGACGGCGCTGTTGTTTATGCTTACCACAAAGACTTAATGCCTGTCGCAGTGACAAGCCCTACGGTTCAAAACGTGGGCAACAATAAGGGCAGCACTACCGATAATAGTAATAACGTCATGCCCGAAGAGATTGAGCCCTGAGATCGGGGCAAGCAAACCAATTGCGATCAAAATAATACCAAGCACACCAAGGGCCACCAGGCCCTTTTGTTTGTGATGTTGATAGCCAGAGAAAAACGCATAAAGACCCGTCGGCACAACAAACACAGCCATTACCAAATGCACCCATGGCTGTTCAAAAGTTTCACCTAACACAGGAACTGCTAACGCCAAGAACGGTGTGATCACACAGTGAATAGCGCAAATCGTAGACAGAGTGATGCCCAGTTTATCCCAGCGATCCGTCTGCTCCACGAATTGATCGTGTTCAGCATGGTTTACTTCACAACAGTGTTTAGCATCTTCCACAGGCACCTCGAGCACTCTGTTGTCTCCTAAATGCAAGTCACTGTCAACTAGACTTCGCGAGCGGCCTTGCGTTTCTAAAGGAATCGGCTCATAAAATAAGGGTGTCACAAGTGAAAACTCCTCCCATATATGAATTAGGTTCTGACTTCTATGACGAAGTTGATGCTGCCGTCTTCCCTGCGCTTAAACTGCGTTATAGGAATAATCAGGCCGCAAAAGTAATTGGCCTTGAGCAACTCTCTGACGTGGAGTGGTTTGAGCACTTTGCGCAATTTAAAACTCTTCCCAACAACATTCAAAAGCCCTTGGCTTTGCGCTACCACGGCCACCAATTCCGTCATTACAACCCTGACCTCGGTGATGGTCGCGGCTTCTTGTTCGCCCAAGCTTACGGCGACAACAAGCTTTATGACCTTGGCACAAAAGGCAGTGGGCAAACTCCTTATTCACGTCGTGGTGATGGACGACTGACTTTAAAAGGTGCTTTCCGCGAAATTCTTGCTACGGAACTTTTAGAATCTCTTGGCGTCAACACCAGCAAAACTTTTTCTGTATTCGAAACTGGCGAAAGTCTTGATCGTCATGATGAACCATCACCGACTCGTGCGGGAGTGCTGGTGCGAATGTCTCACAGTCATATTCGCTTTGGAACTTTTCAACGCTTGGCTTTCTACAATCAGACGGAAAATATTAAAAAATTAATGGCGTATTGCATTCGTCATTATTATCCCGAAATTGCAAACCACGAAGAATCAGAGCAAGCTGCTTTATTCCTACAAAAAGTTGCGCGAAATATTGCAAAGACTGTCGCTGAATGGATTGTCGGTGGCTTCGTTCACGGAGTTTTAAATACTGACAACATGAACATCACGGGCGAAAGTTTCGACTATGGACCTTATCGTTTCTTACCAACTTACGATCCAACATTTACGGCCGCCTATTTCGACAATTCAGGTCTGTACGCTTTTGGGCGTCAGCCGCCTGCGGTGTATTGGAATTTACATCAATTGGGTGGCTCACTGAAAGTTGCCTTCCCTGAACCTCCTTACGAAGAATTGCTTGAAGACTTCGGCGATGAATTCAACATCCAAATGCGCGCGAAATTATTATCGCGCTTGAATCTGCGCAATCCTTTATTAGACGAGGCCGCCGCTGGCGAATTAAATGAAGAGCTGGTGATGCACTTCTTCCAGTTTATGGATGAAGCAAAACCTTTGTATGAACAAACGTTCTTTGATTTGCACTCGGGAGCCAAAGCAGAACGCCTAGCGCGTTCCGTCCAAGCGCAAGCTTACACTCACCCGTCATTTGCAAAATTAAAAGAAACGCTAGATTGTTTCGAAATCGCCAACGAAGAAAACGAACAACACCCCTACTTCACTCGCACAAAATGCTGTTCGCTATTAATCGACGAATTGGAATCGATCTGGGCACCCATCGCTGAAAAAGACGACTGGTCACTCTTTGAAGATAAACTAAAAGAAATTCGTTCATTCCGTGGAGTTTATTAAAATCACCGTTACCTTTGACGACAAAAAACCGTCTATTTCTTCAAAAACAAAAAAGCCCTCCGAAGAGGGCTTTTTCTTTTAGTGCGATTGATATCCGCTGATTTTAGCTAACCACTTACGGACCCAAGTTCTGAAGTCATCAATGAAACCAAATGCGGCAGGAACCACCACCAACGTTAATAACGTCGAGCTGATCAAACCACCGATAATCGCGATACCCATGGATGTTCTCATCGCAGAAGCTTCATTCAAACCGATTGCGATTGGAATCATACCGGCAATCAATGCTAACGACGTCATCAAGATCGGACGAAGACGTGTACGGCAGGCTTTCAACAACGCCGCATTACGCTCCAAACCTTCATGCAAAAGATGATTCGTGTAATCCACAAGCAGGATCGAGTTCTTCGCCACAACCCCTAACAGCAAAACGATACCAATCAACGAGAAGATGTCGATCGTCTTACCAAAGATCAACAATGCTAAGAACGCACCGGTCATTGCCAAAGGCAACGCAAGCAAGATCGCAAATGGAGTAATGAAACTTTCATAAAGGCTTGCAAGAACCAGGTAAATGAACGTCACGCCTAAGAAGATCGCGATCAACATATTATTGATCAAATCTTTAAAGTCATCCGCTTGACCCTGGAATTTATAATCAACTCCTGGAGGTGGCGGCAACTCTGTCTTTACGATTCTTTCAATTTCAGCAGAAGCCGTTCCCAAAGCACCATTCTTAGCCAAGTTCGCAGACAATTGAATGAAACGGTTTTTGTTTTGACGATTGATTTGCGAATAGCCCTTCGTCTCTTCACCCTTTGCGATACGTGGCAATGGGATCATGTTACCATTGTTATTCGGAACCAATGTCGTCGCGAACTGAGTGCGCAAATCACGGAACATTTCTTCAAAACGTACACGGATTTTGTAATCGATACCGTTTTCACGATAAATCGCATCGTTATTACCTTCCGTGCGGTTACGAAGTTCTGCCCCCGCAGTAACAGTCGACACACCCAAGGCTTCCGATTTTTTACGATCGAAGATCACGTGGAATTCAGGCTTACCAGAACGGAAGTTGGTATCAACATCCACCAGGCCCGGAATCTTCTTCACGCGCTCTACAACTTTTTGCACGTAAGCATTCAGCTCTTCCAGATTTTGTCCCGTGAAGTTGACATTCAAAGGTTTTTGTCCAGAACCGACGGCATCGATATCACCAACAGCTACAATCGCACGGTCATTAAACCCGGCAAGCTTCTTACGAACAGTTTCTTTATAGTCCGTCGTCGTCATGCTACGTTTTTTACGTTCAACCAAGCGGATGAAGAGATTTGCTTTATTCGATTCGTTATTAGACGTACCGATTGTTGATACAACGATATCAACAGCAGAGTCTTTATCGAATACTTTTTCAACTTCTGCGGTAAACGCAGCTGTTGCATCCAATGAAGAACCCACCGGCGTTTCGATACTGACCATAAATTCGCCGGCGTCATTCGCTGGCAAGAACGTTTTTGGAATGAAAGCGACCGTTCCCAATGACAACACGAAGATCACAACTGCTGACGCCAAAACCGTTTTTGGACGACGCAACGTAAATTTCAACAAGTGCTCGTAAATATCTTCAAGCTTCGTTTGGAAATTATCGAAGGCTTTCAACATACGTCCCACGATGCCGTCACCTTTTTTATGCTCATCTGGATGAGCCAAGTAAGCTGACATCATTGGCGCCACAGTGAAGGCGTCGAAGATCGAAATGATCATCGTAAATACGACCGTTAAACCGAACTGTTTAAAGAACTGACCGACGATACCACCCAAGAATGAAATCGGACCGAAAACTGCAATAACAACCAAAGTCGTTGCCACAACGGCCATCGCGACTTCTTTTGTACCATCCAAAGCAGCGTCTTTAGGTTTTTTACCCATCTCTAAGTGACGGAAGATGTTTTCACGGACAACGATGGCATCGTCGATCAATAGACCCACTGCTAACGATAACGCGAGCAAAGTCATCAAATTGATCGTAAAGCCCATCGCATACATGATCACGAAACCGCCCAAAAGGGAGTTCGGAAGCGCCATCCCTGTGATCAACGTCGAACGCGCCGAACCCAAGAAGAAGAACACCACAAGCACGCACAGCAAGACCCCGATGATGATCGACTCATTCACGTCTTCAACGTTCAAACGAATCGGACGAGACGTATCACGCACCATCTTCACTTCGCCATGCAAGCCTTTGTCTTTTAAGAAGGCGTTGGCTTTATCGATATTCTTTTTTACGGCATCAGCCACTTGCACCGTGTTTGAACCACGTTGCTTATAGATTTGCATCAACAGCGCATTCTGACCTTGAATACGACCCACTGTCTTTTCATCTTCAAGACTGCGCACCACTTTACCGATGTCACTGACTAGAACTGGACGGTCAGAACCCAAGAAATTCACATTCACTTCAGCCAGTTGTTTTAAAGATTCAAACTCCCCGCGCGTACGCAAAGCCGTTTCATCCTTTGAATTCCAAACTTTACCGATGGGAATATCTTTCGACGTATCAATGATACGCTTAGAAACTTGTAGCATCGAGATCTTACGATCTTGAATTTTGTTTTTGTCGACAAGAACATGGATTTCTTGCTTACGACCACCATAAATCTCTACTTGGCCGACGTCTTTCAGACGGTCAAACAACGGCTTCACAGTTTCATTGGCAAGGTCATACGCTTCACCCGGAGGCAAATCTGAAGTCAATGCCAATGTCACAATCGGCTGATCGGCAGGATCGAAACGACGAACAATCGGCTCTTCGATATCGGATGGCAGATCACGACGGATGTTGCCGATACGATTGCGCGTTTCTTGCTCCATCTCTTTGATGTCGGTACCAAGGTTGAATTCCAGAACGATTTGCGCAACACCGTCTAAGTTTGAAGATGTTAACGTCTTCAAACCAGATAAACTTCCCAATTCATCTTCAATCGGTTTTGAAACTTGTTTTTCCAAATCCAGCGGCGAGGCACCTGGATAGATCACTTGAATCGCCAACACCGGGAATGTGACATCGGGGAACAAATCCACTGGCATTTTAATCAGTGAAAACGTACCCAAGATCAGCATCAAAATGACCACGCATAAAATCGTGATCGGTCTACGAATCGATAGACTTGGTAAATTCATTATTTCTCCTCAATGGCGATAAATAAACGCCCTTGAGCCTCCATTTTTCTTTGCTCGGATTTCAAACGAACCAAGTTCAATTTTGAAATACCGGCATCTTCTTCTGCATTCACAACGTTGTTTGTGATGGAGCGACCTTTGTTAAATAAAACGCCTTCGGCTTTCGCGCGATCGTCTTGCAACCTCGCCGTTTGTTCGGCGGCTTGAATTCTGCGAGTCATCTCTGAATATTTACGATTCAATTCAACCCACGCGCTATCGCTATCAATAAATAGACGTTCGCTTTGTAGTTTCGCAGCCAAAGCCGTTTTCTTAGAGATATTGCGAGCCGCATTTTTCACGTCCGTATCAAACATGTACGTGAAGTTTAAAGAGATCTTCGCCGTTGGGTGTTGCGTATCAGCCCACTTTTCTGCTGCTTTCGGCATATTGTCTTCGAAAGAATTCGTTTTATATGAACCCACCAAAGTCAGTTCAGGACGATAAGCATCTTCAACTTGTTCAGCAGACAATTGCTGTGCGCGCGCATCCAAATAAGAAAGATAAGCATCTAGCTTTACAACTTTTCCTTTTGTGCCATCGACCATGGAAGCAATCGTGCGCATTTGCGACAGATCACCATCAATGGGCGGCAATGCTTCGCCAGGTGCTAGCTCTAGGTAATCGCGCAAAGCTTGACGAGCTGTCGCTAAATCGTCTTCAACCGCAATCAACTGCAAAGTTCTTGTCGATACCAAAGCTTGTGTTTGCAACAAATCCGCTTGTTCACTAATCCCATCAGCAACGCGACGACGCGTCCACGCTTCGATGCGTTTCGCACGCTCCAAAGAGTCACGACTGATTGATACATTTTGAAGAGCGTAAAGATAATCCCAGTAAGCGGCTTCCGCATTGACTAACAAACCTTTACCTTGCAAGTCGTAACGGCCCTTTTGCGCTTCAGCGACAACGGTATCCGTCTCACGGCGCAAAGACGTCGCGCGACCGAAGAAGTCTCTCCACAATGATTGACTCAATGAGATTCCCAACGAACCTGTACCGAATCTTGAAAGACTTCTGCCATTAAAAGTAAATTGCACATCAGGATTGTCGAAGTCAGCAGCTTCCGCTTGAACCGCAACACTCGTACCCGTCGAAAATTTCGACTGAAGGCCAAGCATTCCGCCATAGCTTTTACTTTGCGATGCACCCATCGTAGCAAATTGATTTAACGGACTTTTATCATTCGTATAGAAAATGCTTGCAGCAAGAATCGGAACGAGATCAATATCACCCGCTTCTTTACGCAGATCCGCGGCTTCCTTTTGTACTTCGAAAGCTTGCATTGATTTGTGTTTGCTTCTGACTGTCGAAAGATATTCCTGCAAGTTCAGCGCGAAAGCGCAGGACGGGGCCACTAACATCAGGGCCAAAAGAGACTTCATCTTCATCGGTATCATCCCCTTCAAAAGAGCATGAACCTAATCTTATTTATTATGAGTGGTAAATCAAATCATTACGCAAGCTAACGATTTGCATAATAACTGATAATAAAAAAGCCTCAGCGATCGCCGAGGCTTTCAATAAACTTTCAGTGTGCTCTAGAAAACTACTTACCTGGAGTTTTCTCTTCGCCTTTGCAGTGCTCGCAACCTTCACCTTTGTGCATTGGGCATTCTTTTGTTTCTGAACAAGCCGTTTTATCTTTACCACAAGCGCAAGTCTCTGTGGCTTTGTGAGCGCAAGCTGAAAGAGTCAAGGCAACGGCTGCAGTCATGATCAGAGATTTCAATTTCACTTTTTTACTCCTTGAAGGTGATCGCTCTCTATTTATAGAGGCAGTTACTATGCAAGAATATCGACCTTCGTTGTCCGAGTACAAGAAGCAAAAACTCGAAGTCCAGGGTTGATGGGCTGCCGGAAAACATAGAAATATTTACTAAAAACGACGCTATTTGGCAGGAAATAAGCTTACAAGTGGGCAAAAACACGGCAATTTTCACGAGTCGACACGACTTAATGTGGAGCGTTAAAAACTAACGATAAACTGACAAATTGTTTTGTTGAATCTGAAAACGGATTCCGGCTAAATGGCCCCATTCATTCAGTGGGGGAATAATGAATTTCATTAGGGGAATGAAAATTCATACAAAAGCTGTAGCACAAATCACACTGTCGATCGCTGCAGTTCTTGTTTCAATATCAGTTCACGCACAAGAAAACGTTGAGGGCGCATCAAGCTCGCAACAGGATTCTTCGTCGCAACAACCAACGCAACAAGCGCAACAGCCCGCCTATCAACAGTATTACACTGTGAATGAAAGCGCGACAGAGACAATCGAAGTCCCCGCTAAAAAGAATGTCTCTGGCACTTTCGACTTAACGAAAGACTTCAGCCCCGCTCAATTGGCAGCAAAGGCGAAAGTCATTGTTATCAATATTTTGAAATGGGTTGCGCACAACGAGCCTCTTTCAGTTCCTCAAGAAAAATATATTCGTAAACTTCACTTCGGCCGCTGGATCAATGACCCAATGGACGATACATGCATGAACACACGCGCTCGTGTCCTGGTTCGTGATAGCGAAGTCGATGTGACATATAAAGGTACAAGACAGTGCACAGTTGAATCTGGCAAATGGCTTGATCCTTATGCAAACCAAGAAGTGACTGAAGCCAAAGGCATTCAAATCGACCACTTGGTTCCTTTGAAAAATGCTTACTTGTCTGGTGCTTGGGAGTGGGATTACAAAACTCGCTGCCTGTACGCGAACTATATGTACTTCAAACCGCACTTGGTATCTGCTGGCGGACACGAAAACATGTCTAAGAGCGATAGCGGTCCGGAAAAATATCTTCCACCGAATGAAGACTATCGTTGCGAATACGTTCGTAACTGGTTGGCAGTAAAAACAATCTGGAAATTGAAAATGAATCCAGATGAAGTTCAAGCTATTGCTGACGCTTTCAAACAATACAAATGCAAAGTTCAAAACTTCATGATGAGCAAAGACGGCTTGGCGCAACAACGCGACTTCATCGAAGCCAATTTGAATTTCTGCATGATCAATAAAAGATGATTTTTAAGATTCTCTTTGAGGACGAGTACTTCATTATCGCAGAAAAACCTGCAGGACTTCCCTCACAACCAACGGTTGATAAAAAGAGACCGAACTTCTTCACTCTCTTAAAAAAACAACTGCAAGACGAACGCGGAGCGGGTTTCTACCTAGCTCTGCACCATCGTTTAGACCGCGACACATCGGGCGTGATGATCTTTGCTAAAAACAAAGAAGCCAACGAACCGCTTGCGGATCTTTTTAAAAAGCATCGCATTCAAAAAACTTATCTGTGCCTGACTCAAACGGGTAAAGCTGCTGAAAAATGGGACGAAAAAAACTTCTTAGCCGAAGTTCGGGATCCTGTTTTAAAAAAGATGAAAATGAAGTCGGTGCGCTCTGGCGGACAAGTCGCGCATACACAGTTCGCAGTTCTTGAGCGCCTTAAAAAAGGTTTGCTCATCCAAGCCCGTCCTCTGACAGGACGTATGCATCAAATCCGCGTGCATCTGGCCGAAAAAGGTTTGGGCATCTTCGGTGACGATATTTATCCGTGCTTAAAGAGCCCAGCAGCCCCGCGTTTGATGTTGCACGCCTACAGCTTGGAGTTCACTCACCCGTTTACTCAAGAGCCAATCACAATCGCAAGCACTCTTCCTGACGACATGGCGGAATTTAAAAAGAAGCTTTCCTAAACAGCGTTTCGCCTTGGATTAATTATATTCCCATTATTAGAGTTTCGTTAAGAAGCGCTTCGTAACTTGCCTTCTTTCTTTGATAAGCAATATTTGCCTGCAAGTTCTCGACGTAAACTTAGAGAACGGAAAAACTAAAACATCAAAGGGAGTATTTATGAAGAAAAGTATTTTATTTCTGGCGACTACATTCCTAACTTTAGCAGCACACGCAGAAACTTGGGATTGCAAAAGCTCTAGCGGCGAAACAATGACCGTGAAGGTCTCTGCAGACGGTAAAAGTGTTGGTCAAATTAGTGGTATTTTTAGTTTTCAAAGTGTAGACGTCGCCGGCGATAAGACGTCTCTTTCAGGCCAAGTTGTCGACTATGATTCTTATGATGCTACCGTCACACTTTCGCGTGATTCCGCAAACCCAGCAACGGGAACAGCTCACGCCGTAATCGACATCAATATCGATTGCTTGGGCGAAGCGAACTACGATCTTCAGATGCAGTGCCAGATTTCTGAATAAGGAATCGATATTGCTCTGAATTTGAGCAATGGGAACCCGCGCCAAGCCATTGACCTTTCTGGCAAAAGCAGTGATCATGGCTCTTCTATCGATGCCTCGGTGGCGAAATTGGTAGACGCACAGGACTTAAAATCCTGGGATTCCTTTACAGGGTCGTGCCGGTTCAATTCCGGCCCGAGGCACCATTAAATAAGAAAAGCACCCACAAGGTGCTTTTTTTATTTAATCTGCCTGCTCGTCCGCTTATCGTTAAAGTCATGGCAATACTTCCCTACAAGACGTTCAAAACAAAAAACGGCAACGATGTTCTTATTGGAACTCCAAGCATCAGTGATTCCGCCGAGCTTCTAGCCGTGGCCAAAAGAATTATGACTGAAAGCAAGCACCTCCTGACTCAAGGAGATGAGTTTCAATTCACAGTTGAAATGCAAGAAAAGCGAATCCGTGACTTCACAGATCACCCCGATGGTCTTTTATTGGTCGCGAAGATTGACGGAAAAATCGTCGGTATGACCGATTTCAAGGTCGGTGGTCGTCGTCGAATCGCCCATCATGGGATGCTAGGACTTTCATTTGTCCCAGAATATACGGGAAAAGGCCTTGGGCGTTTATTGATGAACGAACTTATTAGCTGGGCGCAAGCTAATCCACGCGTTGAAGCTTTACGCTTAGAAGTTCATTCGAAAAACACCCCAGCCGTCACATTATACGAAAAATTGGGATTCAAAATCGAAGGGCGCCAAATCAAGGGTATAAAATTCGATGATGATTCTTACGACGACGTACTCACAATGGTTCTATTCGTCTAAACAAAAGACCACCTAATAAGGTGGCCTTTTTCATTAAACAGTTATACATGCCATTCTTAACGAACTTGGCAAGCCACCGCAACACTATCAATCATAATCATCTGCGGGCCATAGCTCACTGGGTTCGCCAATTTAAGAACACCAACAGTGTTCACTGCGCCAACTGCTTGCGTAGCGTTCACAGTATTTGAATAATAAGCACTCAATTGATTTTGATCATCGCGGTAGGTTTGCACTGCTACTGAATCAATCGCCACTTGCGAACCTTCAACTTGCGCGTAAACACGCACGGAAGTATTGGGCACGTTCGTCAAATACACAGTCGCAGCACAGTTTGCCAAAGACGGCTCATCCCAATGCTCATCGGCGAAACCATCCAAAGCAGTGCCTGTCACAACGGCTTTGCCAGCAGAAAGAAAAGCACCTTGGCAAATCAAAGTCAGGTTCGTGTCACAAGAAGCTTGAGCTTGGTAAGAAGCCAATACTGATACTAGAACAGCAAATACGATGCGTTTCATAAATTACCTCCAAAAGATTGAATGGAGGAGTTTATAAGCGCTTTTTGACAGAATGAAAAGTTGGATCTTTGTTAAGATTTATCAGCCCTACGAGCTAATTGCGGAGCTGTGAGCGCACTCAGATATGCGCTCACGCTAACTAAAGCTATTGCTCTTTACGCATCTGAGCTTTTACTGTGATGCCAGCAGCCAATGAACTTGTTACTGAGACCTCGGTACCATTACGAAGATCATTCATGGATTCTTCTTTAAAGTTGACCTTAAAGTCAGCCACTTTCGAACGATCGTCTGGACAAGATCCAACACCGTTAAAGACCGTCGCATCTTTAAATGGCCATGGTTTTTTCTCGCGCTCTACTTTGAAAGTTCCATTGCAGATTTTGCCTTCATGATCGGCATAAATTCTTTGCACTTCAAATTCATGATCATTCAAGACCGTGAATTTCAGGACAGCACTTTTACCAAAAGCATGTGCTTCGATACGATAACGACCTACTAAACTTTGCGCAGTGATGTCTGATGCGAATGCCGGCGAAACCAACAAAGTCAGAACAGAAGCTGCTGTTAAATTCAAAAACGCTTTCATAATTCCCCCATGTGAACGCTTCGAAAATCTCGAAGCTGCATCCATGAGGGATAAAATGCTGTTTTAATTTTTCTGTCGATGAGTAATTCACGCCTCTGTAAAAAGTCAGAAGTCAAAACTTCACCAGGGCCAATGTGCTCCCGCTGCCCTTTGTAGCATTGCCAAGGATTGCAAGCTGTATATTTTTAAGACAGCTAAAACGGCGTGTAAGCAGATATATGCGATCTGACCTAGGAACAAGACTTGAAATAGCTCGAGCCGGAATCAACCTGTACCTACTGGGAGTACTCATGAATAAGCTCGTTTCGACTGTCACAGCTCTAGCTCTAACCTTCTCTAGCCTGACAATGGCTCATGCTCAAAACTGTGATCGCGAAGCCCTCGCCCGCATGTCACGCGCTTATAAAATGCAAGCTTCTGATGCGCAAATGATCGCTGATAACTTCAAGGATATGAACACCGATGCAGTCAAATGGAATAATCGCTCTCTGATCACAATGGTTTCAAGTCTCGCTCTTTTGTTTACCGCTGAATATTTACTTGTGGGTGAAGGTTCAGTGGGCGTTGTAGGAAAAGCAGGCGCAGCACATTCAAATGCTGTCGAAGGCGTTGCTGAATTTGTCGCTGCAAGAATTCAAAATCAATTTTTAGGCGCGGCCCTTGTCGCAGCATCTCCGGCAGTGACGATTCCTCCGGTCAATTCTATTGCAGCTTCTGTGATCATCAATATGAGAAACAGCGAAAGCAAAGCTCAAGAAAACATTCATAATGAACAAAAAGTTTTAGTAACGATGTCTGAAGAAGCGATCAAACAACGTATTGAAGTTTTACGTGCGCAACAATCAGCATTGATCGAGCAAGCTCCAAATCAATTTTTGGATGGTTTGTCTTTAGGCGCTTTGGATAATGCGTGGACTTTGTCTTTGTATGAAAACTCGCAACGTCTTGCAGATTTGAACAATCAACTTTACGCATTGAAAACAACTGAACTTCTTCAGTGTCGCTAATTAATACCTTCTCCAGCAAGATCAATGACGAATTTTTCCGTATAGAGATCAACAACAAGTTGCCCTTGCTGGACCCCTTCCGTAGACGGAGTAAAAACCGCACCAACCGCACAACGCTGCTGCGCTGGTAACGTGACGGGACAATCGGTTTCAAGTTTAAAAGCCAAACCACTCACATCAATACTTTGAATCGCAAGATCAAAATCTTTCGCACGAAGATTCCAATGAACTCGTGCACTTTCACCGATTTTCACTTTTCCAAAGTTCGCACTGAAGTGCACATCTTTCTGTGCAAGGACTTGCGCATTCACATTCGAACAAATCAGGACTAAGAAAAAGACCGCAACATACTTCATCGCTTTAGTCTAAGGACTCCGTCACTTCCACTCAAGGCTGAAATTTCTTAAGACACCCTTAACTATTTCGAATCCTAATTAGAGGACATCTAGGACACGGGCACTTCCTTCATGTCCGTACTACTTTTCAGTCGTCGATTACCGAAGCGTAATTATAATTAAAAATCTATTTAGGAGTTTCGATTGTCGGCAATAAAGCAACCTCTGGTGGTAAGAGTGAGAAATTCAAACACAAGTCCTTCGTCTTGCAGTTTACAAAAGGTGATGTCACGTGAAGAAGTCGCTGAACTCACTTGCACTATGATTCAAGAGTTTCTCCGCCTGATTGTCGATCATCCCGAAGAAGTCAGCGTAGCGATTGAATACGGCGAACGTACCACTGTTTTTCGTGTGGAATGTACAAAGCGAAATTTCTCAAAGATCTTAGGTTCCAAAGGAAGAATGATTTCTAGTGTACGTAACATGGCTTTAGCAATCACAGCTAGACATGGATATAGATCTATTGTCGAAATCCCTTACTTCGCTCCGGAAGATCACGTATAAATATGCTATCCAATATGAGTAGCGAATTAATAGAGATTGACCCGAATGAACTTCGGGCTTTGCTCCGCACGCGGGGACTCTCCCGTTATGATCTTGCGAAGAAATTAGATATTTCCACCAAGACAGTGCAGCGATGGTTGAATGAGTCGGTCCGACGTATTCGACTCGAAACCTTAGAACGATTAGCCGGCGCTTTGGAGGTCAATCCAGAGCAACTTAAAAAGTCAGCCACACCTATAGCCAATCATAAAACAAACAAAACTTTAGATCAGTTGTGCTCCTTCGAGTTCTTCAAAAAAGTCAGAACCAATGGCGATTGGGAAAACTATCTCGACATTTTAAAAACGTTCAATCCGCAAGCTCTTTCTTCTGAACAACGTTTGGATTTGTATAAGCATATTGGAATTTGCTCTTACTATCTTCGTAAATTCAAAGCATGTCGCCTGTATCTTAAACGCGCCGATGAAATTGCTGATGCTCTCAACCGCCCCGTTGAAAAATTATTGATCTACAAGTGGCAAGCCGCACGCGAGCACAACCTCGGAAATTTCGCAGAAGCACAAAATCATCTTTTGCGTGCAGAAGAACTTCTTTCCCACACCGATGATATGAGCATTCACGCGTGGTACTTCTACTACAAAGCGCAGTTCCTACATCAAGAAGGACATTACGAAGCGTCTTTAGCATTCGGAAAACAAGCGCTGCTCTTGGAATATACAATGGAGGAAGCTCCAAACATGTTGCATATTTCTTTGCAGTACTTCCAGGTTGGTTGCACACACTTGCGTTTAGGAAATTATTTAAAAGCAAAGATTATGTTTCAACGCATGCTTCGTTGCGCGGAAAAAGCGGGATGGGTTCGCGGCGTTAGTTTCGGACACTTCTATCTTGCAGTGGTTTACAAATTAGCAGGTCGCAGCCATCTAGTGCACAGACATTTCGGCAAAGCGCGAGTATTTCATCACTTTGTAAAGGAACGTCGTCACGATCCTCATGTGGCACAGATTGAATTCCTTTATCAAATTAGCAATGCTCGCTTTGAAGAATCAAAGAAGAATATCCTTCAGCGTTTGAAAAAAGCTCGCAACAGTCGCTTGCATTTTGCTTACACTGTGATTGATGCTTTATTTTTACAAAAGCTTTGTCCGGATTTATTGACGATTCGTCAAAGCTATCTTGATATGACCGAAGAATTTTTCACTAAAAATAATATCAAGCCCGGACTCGAGTTACTCAAGACACTGTCACAAAAAACTCACATGACAGAGCACGAAGTTTTTCAGCTTTATCATTTTTAATTTCCGTTTACGAGCGAAGTCCCAAATTCTGCGCGGGGCTTTGAAATTCCTCTGCCACTTCATCGCAATATTCTTCAAACGTTAAAGGCTGACGTCCTAATATCTCTTCAATGGTTGAAGTCACAAGTTCGCCGATGCCATCACGATTTGAAAGATGGCGGCTTAATACAAACTCCGTCCACCAACGGGACGCTCCCGCCTTAGAAAGTGCTTTGCGTGTCGCCTCTTCCGTCACGGGGATGTACGAAATCCTGCGCCGAGCTGCGAGCGATAATAATCTTAAAGCTTCAGCATTTGAAATCGCGCGAGGCCCCGTCACTTCATAATCTCGGCCAATATGTTGAAATGGATTTACTAAAATTTCCGCACAAACAGCGGCCAGATCGCGCGCATCAAGATATGCGACCCGGCCTTCGCCTTCTGGTAAAAAAAGATTTCCTTGCTTCAAAGCATCGCCATACAAGCGTGAATAGTTTTGCATGAAGCCCGTGCCCTTCACGATCACCGAAGGAATGCCGCTTTCTTGTAAGAGCTTATTAATCTCCCCTTCAGTTCGTAACCATAAATAGGGCGACTCAATATCGGCGCCCACAACAGAAGGTCGCACGATCAACTTCACACCGGCTTTTTGAGCCGCACGAATGGCATTTCGCGCCCATTGCTTCATGTCTTCAGCAAACGGGATCAACAAGAATAAAAGATCTATTTCGCGGAAAGCTTGGTCCAAAACCGCAGGAGATTCATAATTTACAGTCAAATTGCGAATCTCTTCCGGGAAGATGCTGTCTTGACGACAAGCCGCGACAAAGTCGACCTCACGTTGATGGAGCCGCTTTACGATTTCTCTGCCTAAACAACCGGTTGCGCCGGTCACCAGAATTCTCCATGCCATAGACATTTAGTATCGCGCGATGGGTCTTTTTTCGGGACCTGTTTCTTAACAAGTGTCTTCTTGACCACCCGGGGCTTCTGGGGTCTATTTACTTACGTGAATTTTTTTGCGGAAAACCTGAAGGTATTTAAAAAAGCAGCCCTCCCCCTTTTCGTCCTTGTGATAGTGTCGAACAACATCGATCAATATCTCAATATTCAGGTCGAACAGGCATTGCAGAATCCTCTGGGCGCTATCAATCAAGTTTACTTCTTCGGTTTCCTTTCCATCATCAGCAGCATCATCTTCCCAGTTCTTTTAATCACAACAGCTTTGTACGCCATGAGTAAGGCGCAACAACATTGGGAAAATATCACGACTTTTTTTGGTCGCTATCTTAATCAAGTGTTTATTGAAACCTTGCGCTCGTGGGGCAAGATCTTGGGTTGGTCGTTGCTCTTCATTCTTCCAGGAGTTTGGAAATACGTAGAGCTGATTTTCGTTCCGTTCGTGGTCACATCTTCAGTCAGTTATGAAAATGGCGAAATCGATGCTTTAAAAGCTTCTAGCCACGTTTTCCGTCGTCATTGGTTTAAAGCCATCGCGATTTTATTTATCTTCCATCTTTTCATTCCTCTTATTCTTACGAGCATCTTTGATTCGTATCGTTTGATTTGGAAGACGCCGATTGCAAGCTTGGCCTTGAGCTTGCTTGATACCTATTTGCTTTTGGTTTCGACACAGCTTCTATTTAATGTATTTCAAAGCGAGGTAAGAAAACATGACTCTCATGTTTAACTGGAAAGATATTAAGCACCGTGGAAAAGGTCTCACTTTCGATGACGTCTTGATTATGCCAGCGCGTTCTGACGTGCGTTCTCGTCGTGATCCACAATTGACGACAAAACTGACTAAAAACGTTTCCATCGAAACTCCGATCGTCAGTGCGAACATGGACATGGTGACAGAGTACGACATGGCCTTCGCGATGAATCAATTGGGTGGTATCGGTATCCTTCACCGCTTCCTTTCAATTGAAGATCAAGCAGCGCAAGCACGCCGCTTGAAAGAAGCTGGTGTAAAAAATATTTCTGCCAGCGTCGGCGTTGGAGAAGAATTTAAAACTCGCGCAAAAGCGTTGGTGGATGCAGGTGTGAATGTGATCACGATTGATATCGCTCACGGTCACTCTGTGCAAATGATGGAAACGATGAAGTGGTTGAAAGATCACTACCCACAAGTTGATTTGATTGCGGGCAACATGGCGACTCCAGATGCCGCTCGTGATTTGATTGAATCAGGCGCTGACGCTATCAAAGTTGGTATCGGTCCTGGCTCGATGTGTACAACTCGTATCATCACAGGTTGTGGTGTCCCACAATTAACAGCTATTGCATTGTGTGCTGAAGTTGCAGCCGGTTATGGCGTACCTGTTATCGCTGACGGTGGTATCCGTACTTCAGGTGATATGGTGAAAGCTTTTGCGGCAGGTGCTTCAACAGTTATGTTGGGTAGCATGCTTTCCGGCACAATCGAAACGCCGGGCGAAATCAAAAACGGTAAAAAGCAATATCGCGGTATGGCTTCACGTGCAGCGCAAGACAACTGGCGCGGTGGCGTTCCAGAAGGTATGGCTCCAGAGGGAGAATCAACGCAAGTTGCAGTAAAAGGTCACGTGAAAGACGTGATTTTTGAAGTCACTGGCGGCATCCGTTCTGGCATGAGCTACATCAATGCAACAAGCATTGCTGAAATTAAAGAGAAAGCACTCTTTATCGAAATGTCTTCTAATGGTATTTCTGAATCTCGCGCTCACGGAGTAAAGAGCTAAGAGAGATTTATGAAAGATCATGATTCACGTCCCATAGGTGTTTTTGATTCAGGTATCGGCGGGCTCACAGTATTGAAAGAGCTCGCTTTACAATTCCCTCAAGAAAGTTTTCTTTACTTGGGGGATACGGCTCGATTGCCCTATGGTTCGAAATCAGGTCACACCATTCGAAAATATTCTGAACAGAATATCGAATTCTTAAAACGCCAAGACGTTAAAGCCATCGTGATCGCTTGTAATTCTGCCTCCACGCAAGTTCCTGAAAGTGAATTTGCAGGTTTGCCTGTTTACAACGTCATTGGCCCGGGCTCACAAAGAGCTTTGGAAGTTTCAAGTGGTCTGCGCATTGGGATCCTTGGCACACGTGCCACGATCAATAGCCAAGCTTATACAAAACGCATTCACAGCATGAATCCAAAAGCACAGGTCTTCGATCAAGCCTGTCCTTTATTTGTGCCTTTGGCTGAAGAAGGTTGGGATTCAGATCCGGTCACTAATTTGATCGTGTTCCGTTACTTAAGTACACTTATGCAAAACCAGATCGACACATTGATTCTGGGTTGCACTCACTATCCTATTTTGAAAAATTCGATTGCACGTGTGACGGGCTCAAGTATTGAACTTGTCGATTCGGGTGAAGCTATCGCCGACTGGTTGGAAGAAGACTTCATCGCAGGCCGTCTGCAACGCCGCAAAGATCCAGCCCCGCGCATGGTAACGGTCTCAACAACGGATTCTTCGACACACTTTACGGAACTCGCCCACAGAATTTTAAAACCTGTGAAAGCTGACGAATTCCGCGTCGTTGATTTAGTTTAATTAAATACAGATTTCCAAAGGCAGTTCTTGCTGATTGTAGGTCGAAGCCATGGAGTATCCATAGGCCCCCGCATCCGCAATAGCTAAGAAATCTCCTTCTTTCACTTCAGGAAGCTTACGATCTTTAGCAAAGAAGTCTGAAGATTCGCAGATAGGCCCCACGATATCGTAAACACCTTCGTGCGATTTTTTATCCAGCGGTAAAATCGTATGATAAGCCTCGTACAGCGACGGACGCACCAAGTGATTCATTCCTGAATCGACAATTACGAATGTTTTCTCGGACGTCTTTTTCACATATTGTACTTGAGTGATCAGCACACCTGCATGAGCAAGCAACCACCGACCTGGTTCTGACTGCAATTCACAGTTTAATTCTTTTAAAGAATTCAAAGTGATCTTTGCGTATTCCTGCAAAAGACTTTGTTCTTTATCCAATTCAGAACGCTCGTAAATAATGCCTAAGCCACCACCGAAATCAAAACGACGCAAAGTCGAAAATTCCTGTTTCAACGAGTGATAAACATTTTTAAGACGCTCTAAAGCCTCTTGATAGCCATCGAACTCAAGCATCTGCGAACCCAAGTGCAAGCTCACACCGACTAACTCTAAAGAGCTCGCATATTTTTTAAGGCACGCGATCAATTCCGGAATCAGCGACAATTCCATACCGAACTTGTTGTCACGAAGACCCGTCGCAATATAAGGGTGTGTTTTGATATCGATGTCAGGATTTAAACGCAAAGCAATGGACGCTTTTTTGCCCATGGCTTTTGCGATTTCACCAATGCGCTCTAGCTCCGGCAGACTTTCGACGTTGATTTGATAGATTTCTAATTTCAATGCCTCAGTAATCTCGTGGCGAGTTTTACCGACACCGCTATAAACGATATCCGCCGGCGTAAATCCGCTTTCTAAAGCGCGCTTGATTTCACCTAAAGACACAACGTCAGCACCCGCCCCACATTCTTTAAGGCAAGCCAAGACTTCGGGATTTGAGTTCGCTTTCATTGCGTAGAAAATACGCACATTTTGCAGCGCCGCCGCCATCGCTTTGAAGCGCATACGAATGAAATCTAAGTCATAAACGTAGATAGGCCGCATATAATTTGCTGTGAGGCTTTTCAAATTCTTTTTATTAGGGCCTATATGCAGTTCATTATTGATGTATTCCACGAATTCCTCTTAAACTACGTCGGTCAAGCCAAAGACAGCTTATCATTACTCAAGAAGGAACCTTTGTCATGAAAACTTCGATCTTTACTTACACTTCTAAGGGAATGCCTGTTCCTGCCTTCGAATTCGAAAATGGCGGACCGGAAGTTCTGATCCTTGGCGGCGTTCACGGCGATGAAATCGAAGGTGTGATCTGCGCACAAGAATTATTGAAGCATTTCATGACGTCGTTCACTTACAAAATGAATCTGACACTGGTTCCGCAATTCAACTTGGAAGGCGTGATCTATAAAACGCGCGGCAACGGCAACGGTGTCGATTTGAATCGCAACCTGCCAACAAAAGACTGGTCCCCTGAAGTAAAAACTCCACGTTATAATCCAGGACCATTCGCCGCCTCTGAGCCTGAAAACAAAGGCTTGATGGAATACATCGAAAAGAAAAAACCAGTTTTGATCTGCTCTTTGCATTCGTGGAATCCCGTATTGAATGTGAATGGTGATTGCTACGCTTTCGCAAAAGTGTTGGCAGAACATACGGGTTATAAAATTGATGACGATATTGGCTACCCAACGCCTGGTTGCTTAGGTACTTATTCAGGTTTAGAGCGCAACTGCCCGACTTTGACTTACGAAATTCAACGTGGGCAAATCGCAGAGGACATCATCAAGATCCACGTGCCAGCGATTTTGGAAGCTTTGAAGGTTTACAACAAGTAGGAGATATTTATGCAAAATGAAGTGACACAACTTTTTCAAGACGTTCAAGGTGGCAGACCTGTCTCTGAATTTTCAACGAACGATCTGAAACACATCTTCGAAACGATCGAAGGTTTGAACTCGGGCAAAATCCGCGTGTGCGAAAAAACTTCGGAAGGTTGGAAAACAAACGAGTGGATCAAAAAAGCGATCTTACTTTATTTCCGCGTTCAACAAATGACTGTGATGCAAGCCGGTGACTTTACTTATTGGGATAAAATTCCAGTAAAACAATGGAGCGAAGAAGACGGCGTGCGCGTTGTGCCTCATGCATTGGCGCGCAAAGGTTCCTTCATTGAAAAAGGCGCGATCTTAATGCCTTCTTACGTCAACATCGGTGCTTATGTGGGCGCAGGTACAATGGTTGATACTTGGGCAACAGTGGGTTCATGCGCACAAATCGGCAAAAACGTTCACCTGTCTGGTGGCGTGGGTATCGGTGGCGTTCTAGAGCCCGTACAAGCTTCTCCGGTGATCGTTGAAGATAACGCATTCATTGGCAGCCGTTGCATCGTGGTTGAAGGCGCCCTGATCGAAGAAGGTGCGGTTCTTGGTGCCGGCGTCACGATCACTGCCAGCACAAAAATCATCGACGTTTCTGAAGGCAAAGCCACTGAATATCGCGGCCGTGTTCCAGCGAACTCTGTTGTGATTCCGGGCACACAAATGAAGAAATTCCCAGCCGGCGAATTCGGTGTGCCGTGCGCATTGATCATCGGCAAACGCAAACCTTCAACAGACTTGAAGACATCTTTGACGGATGCTCTTCGTGACTATCAAGTGAGCGTTTAAAAAAAGCAAAGGGACCGCAAGGTCCCTCTTTTATTGCTCAAGCAAAGCCTGACCTTAGAAAACTATTTAATGCGCAAAGCTTCTGATGGCTGAACTTCTGAAGATGTTCTAGCTGGAACGTAAGATCCCAACCACGCAATCCCAGCGCTGACAAACAACGTTCCAACAACCAATTTCCAGTCGACAAGAGCCGGGATCGAAGCATCGTAATAAATTTGCTGCGGTAAGAAGTTAATCGGATTGTGTTCGATATAAATGCCAATACCGGTTCCTAAAATCACGCCCGTCAGCACACCGATCGCCGACAACATACAACCGATTTGTGTGAATGTACGAACCGTCAAACGACCCGACAATCCAATCGCACGAAGAATCGCGATGTCCCTTCTTTTTTGCGAAAGCAAAAGTGCTAACACCGTCAGAATGGAGCTTGCCGCAATCATCCCAGCAAGACCTAAAAAGAACCCAATTGTCAGCTTTTCTAATTTTAAAGCGTAAAGCAAAGCGCCATTGCGATCTTCCCACGTCTCAACCTGCACGTCTGGGAATTTCAACAAATCTTCTTTCACGCTATCGATCTTTGACTCATCGGAAAGCCACGCTTCAATACCGATTTTCTTTAAGCCTTCATTATCAAGTTGCTTCAGCGCTTTACCACGCTGATAGAACAAATACTGCGAATCGATATCGGCAAGACTCGTCGTCACAATCTTCTTGATACGCACACGTTCAAATTTTGGAGTTTCCCCAGGCGGCAACAACAAGCCTGCAGGCGACACCACCGTGATGAAATCACCTTCAAAGACACCCAGCGATTGCGCAAGATCAACACCCAGAACAACTTCGCCCTCATCTGGAATCTCTTGCGGGTCCCAGAAGTAAGTGGGACTTTCATCTTTCAGATTTTGCGTCGAAGGTTTTTTACTGTCGAGCTTTCGCAGTTGTTCGACAAAATGCTCAAGACTTGGCTTTGTCACACCTCGCGCAATACCACCGCGAAATTGTCCATCCTGACTGCGAATGATGATGTCTTGGGTTTCATAGACATAAACTTTGTTGCCTGGATCTTCTTTCAAGCGCTGAAAGCTCGGGTGAACCTCTAATGCTTGCGCTGTTTTAGCCGTAGGAATTTGCACGTACATATGTGGCTCAAGACCGACAATGCGCGATTTAATACTGGCATTCATCCCATTCATCACAAACAGAACAACTAAAAACGCTGTCACACTGATAGAGATCGCCCCCATCGACAGCCAAGCAATACGCTTTACCAGCGCTCCTGCACGTTTAGAGAAGATAAAATGACGAAAGAGATGCCCAACTAGCATCTCTTCATCATATTATTAAGCTCTGTTGTTTCAAGAAGTTATTTCGAATTCGCAGGAACGCGGCGTGTGGATTCTTCCTCTTGGACTTCCTTCACGTTGCTTTTCATGAAAAAGCTTTTTTGCATCGCCTTCAGAACAACGACAGTTTCATTTAAAGCTTCGACAAGGCGCACACTAGCGCCTGGAAGTTGTGGTTCAACCGCCTGAACTGCGGGGCCCAACGCTTTGGTCATAACTGCCAAGTTTTGCGTCATAGACGCCAAGTCTTTTGCCAACTTCGGATTTTCTTCATTCAACTCTGGAAGGATCTTATTGATCTCTCCCGTTGTCACTGCCAAGTTGCCAACTAACTTTTGTACACCATCATCGTGGGTTGCTTGTTTTGAAAGCTTGATCACTTCGACAGACATTGTATTCAAGTTTTTAATCAACGGGTCCATACGGTCAAAGATACTGACGATACTTTGCGCGCGTTTTTTATCTGCAAACGCTTCCACTAGGATCTGCATGTTTTCAAGAATACCACCGAGCTTACCCAGATATTGATTCAAGTGTTTGCCACTCATCAAAGTCATAAAGTCTGTGGTTTCCGTCGACTTAATAAAACTATTTGCAGCAAGCACAGGACTTGCTTCAGATCCCACACTCACGTCAATCACTCGTTCACCAATCACAAACGGACGAATCAACTGAATGCCGCTGTCTTGACGAACACGATTTTGAAATTTGCCCAAAACATAGAACGTCACACGAACTTGGTTGTTGTCTTCAAGTTCAACGTCATCAACAGCGCCAGCACGAAGCCCCGCCATCTGTACCGTTGTACCTTGATGAATACCGTCGGCCGTTTCAAACACCGTGGTATAGTAAACTTTCGTTTCAAACCAACCTTGTTTGATCGCGACACTGACAGCAGTCAATGCAACCCCGAAGATCGCACACAGAACAAAAAGTCCCGCGACCCGTTCGTATTTATTGAACTTCAAAGGCCTCATAGGTGAACAACTCTTTTCTCTGGATCGACAGCTTGGAAGTACAATTGGCCTTCATCAAGGTGAATGATCTGGTAATTCATCAAGTTCATGAATTTTTCATCGTATGAACTGATGAATACGTGATTCAAACAACCTTCTTTACGTAACTGATGAACGTAATCTACGAATGTGTAAACGCTATCTTGACCAAGACCGACACTTGGATCATCAAGCAACAAAACTTGCGGTCTCATAACAAGCGAGCGCATCAAGCACGTCAACTTACGAACACGACCTGGCACATGGGCAGGACGTTCATTGGCGAATTTACCGATATCAAAAATACGGATCATCTCATCAACACGCTCTTTCGCTTCTTTTTGCGAAACAGCTTTGTGATAAAGAAGTGGCAACATCAAGTTGTCATACAAAGTACGATTATTAATCAAACCGCCGTAATCGAATGAATAGCCGATTTGCAAACGGTATGGCAAAAACTCTTCAAACGACATATCGACAACGTTTTCACCGTTAATCAAATATTGGCCTGATTGAGGGATTTGCAAGCCACCTAAAATTTGCAGCAAAGAGCTTTTGCCAGCACCTTCTTCAGCTTTAACCCAAAGAATTTCGTTCATTGGGAAATCGAATTCCACGTTGTGAATGATTGGCTCTTGCCCTTCGTGCGTAAATGATACGCCTTCAAACTTAAGACTTTCGATTTTCATTAGACCACCCCCAAATTGCGAAGTTGATTGAGATAAAACAAAGCTGTAACCATTAAATTGAAAATCACGACGAAGATAATACTGTTTACAACCGCTTGAGTTGTAACCTGAGGAACCTCATGCGGGCTCTTTTTCACAGACAAGCCTTGATAACATGACACCACAAATATAATCATTCCGCTGAAGCTGTTTTTAAGAAGGAAAATAAACACGTCTTCCTTCGTAAAGGCGCGCATCAATGAATCAGAATAAAACGCAAACGGCATATCCTGAATAAGACGAGTAATCGCAAATCCACCGATTAACGCCATAAAGTTAAAATAAAATGCCAGACACAAAACGCTGACAACACCGCCCAACACACGTGGGAACACGATGAAACTCAGCGGATTAATACCCATACTTTCAAGGGCTTCGATTTCACGATTCGCACGCATGTTACCAAGTTCCGAAGCAACAGCAGTCCCCGAGCGTGCGATCACGACAAGGGCAACAAGTAATGGACCTGCCTCACGCAAAACCATCACGATCAGAAAGTTCCCGATCATCGCAGTTCCGCCTAGCAGAGTTAAATTTGTCAGTGATTGTAAAATCAAAACTCCGCCCGTACCCAACGCTAACACGGTCACAAGCGGAAGCGCTTGCCAGCCGGTGAAATAAATTTGCGCTGAAATAACTCCGAAGATTTGGCGAAGGCCTTGCGCCTGATCCAGAACAGTCGCACGAAGAGAAAGGTATACCATCAAGAGGACACGCAATGTGTACTCCACGTTTTTGGTAATAAATCTGCCTAAGGAATCAATTTGCGTCAGCAAAGAGTCCATGACACCGTCCCTTTTCTCTAAGGACGTATCGGGTTTTTACTATCTTTTGTTGGCGGACCAAAGGTCTGGTTTTATGTCAGATTAATAAGCCCAAAGCGAATAAAACAGGGACTTTAAGGCTTCAAAGCCCGTCTCCCATGATGACGGCTCATAGCGCGAGGCAATCACAGGGTGTTTTTGAATGTAGATATTTTCCGGGAACGAGGACCTAAACGTGCGATATGAACGGTACATGTGAATGCGCGAAGTGACTAACAAGATGTCACGACATTTCAAGGCTTCGACAATCGGTAAACTCTGCTGAGCGTTCCCGTAAGTTGTTTCAGAACGGCGATCAAGAACGACATCATTCTCGTTCAAGTTTCCATAGTATGGCCACACGGGCATGATCTCGCGCAGACGTGCATTTGCATACACGCCCGAGATCACAAGCTTCTTTACATTTTGATTCGCAAGCAAATCAAAACCTTCGCGCACCCTTCCCGCTCCCCCAGTCAAAACCACAGCGCAATCTGCCGTCTGTGATTTTGTCCAAGAGATCATTGGCTCGCTTTGCACTCGCTGGTATTCGTTTACAAATCTATAAACGACAATACCGGCGATGATCAGCACCAGCCAAAAAGTGCGCGAACGAAGAAGCTTCTTAACGATGAGCAATGACTTCGATCTCCACGTTCACGCCTTTTGGAAGGCCTGCAACAGCAACAGTTGAACGAGCTGGCGGAGCTTCAGAAAATGACTTCGCGTAAACTTCGTTCACAGTGGCAAAGTCTGCCATGTTCGTGATGAAGATAGTTGTTTTGATGATGTTTGAAAATTTCATGTTGTTCGCAGTCAAAACCGCTTCAACATTTTTCATCACCATTTCAGTTTGCGTTTTGATGTCGCCAGTGAAAACTTCATTCGTTTTTGGATCGATTGAAATTTGACCAGAGCAGAACAAGAAATCGCCCATAGCAACCGCTTGAGAGTATGGACCAACTGCTTTAGGAGCATTGTCTGTGTGAATCACTTTTTTCATATTTATTCCTCTTAGAAGTAGAAAATAATTCCCGCACGAAGTGGGCTGTCAGCGATTGTTCTGAAACGAACATTGTCTGTTGAAAGAACGCCCGCACCGCCTTCAAATGTAAAACCCAATGAATCCAAACCAGGCAAGAAGAACTCACCACCGAAGACAGCATCAAGTTCAATACCTGATTCTTTATCGCCGGCTGTTTCCCAGTTCACAAGACCGAACGTACCGCCCATGTAGAAGTTCATATTGTCTTCTTTAAACACGATACGACGAACGCCCACGTTCGCTGCGAATTTAGATTCGTCTTTCTTAGTATCGATACCCAAACCGCCTGTGATAGCAATTTCATTTGTTGGATTGTAAACGATAGCCAACTCTGGAAGATCCAAAGTTTCGTGACTTTTAACACCAACACCCAAACGATTTGTAAGTTCTTTTGCGTGACCTACGCTTGCGCAAGTAATCAACGCCAAAGCACATGCTGCTTTCTTAAGCATTTAACGATTCTCCTTATTCGAACCAATATTAAATGCAAAGGTGTGTAAAGGCGCAAAAGGAATCTAAGTCTTACAATGGGTGTCAAACCAGATAGCGGTCGTTAGATCAGACTCTCGGCAATCGAGTTCAAAAATTCAAGACTGAAACTGCCCGGAGCCGATTGCTCCTTCTCCCACAGTTTCTCTTTCATAAAGCGGAAACCCACTCCGGTTTCTGCCATCGTTGTGCGCACACCCAGATCGATCAATCCAGCAAAGCGAATCGCTTGGGCTTCTAATGACAACTTATCCGCAGGAACTTGGTTGGGATAACCCTTCTCGTCATGACGCTCATGAACTGTGACTAACACAGACTTCACTGCTTCATTCAAAGGAAGTTTTTTGATAAGACAACGATTCAACGAAAGTACCGGATGCTTTGAAAGCTCTTTGCTTTCATTTTCATTCAGGTCTTTATCGCCCTTTTGCAGGTACTTTGCAGCCGTGCCATCAGAAATATCAAACAAACCGACATCGGCAAATAATCCCGAAATAAACGCAACCAACGGATCACCTTGTCCACTTTTTTTGCACATCAAGGCTGCGTAAGTCGCAATCCACGGAGATCTGAATTGCACAAACAAATCATTCTGCACGGATTCACGGAAGACATCCCAAAGACTTTCTTCTGTGGCCATTAAATCAATCAATGCGGTTGCTTGCTCCAACAGACGCGTATAGCACTCGCGAACTTTCACTTCGCTATTCGATTTAAAATCAAACAACAAGTATTCATTCATCTCAAGCCACAGACTGCACACACTCAAAAACAAAGCGCGTGCCTTCTTTTTCAAAGCCGCCCCTGAAGCATCAAAGTATGTATTGATATAGCGATAATACGAAGGACCGTCTTGAATTTGAAAAAAGATGCTATCGACAGCCTTAAGGCGTTGATACTTGGTTTCTGACAGCACCAGGCCTTTATAAGCAACGCCTAAAAATTTTTGATTCATCGGCAAGCGCACGGACACCGTGAATGGTAATTCGGTCATTGGGAATAAATCTGTCGGAGCCATCTCAAAAAATTGTGACCGCGCTTTCTGCAAACAAATATATTCAAACTTTAAAGTGTTGAAAAATTCCGACGGCGACAATGGGATCACGCGATCATTCTGCGTGCCCGCTAAGTTTTCACGTAAAGACGATTCATGCAAAACCGTTAGAATCCACGAACGCGGAAAACGTTGCAGCAAAACTTCCACGCGACCAGAAAAGTCTTTAATTGATTCCTTTTCTTCTTGAGCAATCAAAACGATCTGCGCGTTATTTAGTTCGCGGCCAGTCCCCGCATTTTCAAGACTTGGGAACTGTTTGAAGGTCAAATAGTACTCAGAGATCACGACTTTCGCGCGAGAAAGCACGTCCTCTCGCTGTGTTAACAGCAAAAACTCCAAACGTTGCCTGAATATTGGTGTTGGGCGCTTATCCAATTGGTCGCGCGTCGATGACCCCATTACTCATATTTTACGTTGAGCAAGTTGTGGCTGCCAACAATTCTTTTCCGGGTTGACATTTTGGTGGTCGCCCCAAATCCTTAAGAAACAACGAAAGGATCTTTATGAAACACTTTACAACTGTGATGCTGGGCCTAGTCTTCTCTATCAATTCTTATGCGGCTCTTCTGACAAATGAAGGCAGCAAAGGCAAATTAGAAGGAGTTTCGTTGTCCTCAACAAGTTCCGCAACTGTCGAAGGCGAAGCGGTAAAGCTGTCTCAAATTGGAGCGGGCTTGCGCTCTAAAAAAGTCGCTTTCATGAACTTCAAAGTTTACGTGGGCGAACTTTTTGTTTCATCTCCTGAAAAGTTCAAAAAGTCTGAAAGCGAAGCTTTGGCTTCATTGAAAGAACAAAAAGCCGTGGCGGTTCAACTTCACTTCTTGCGCTCTGTCGGTGGCGAAGACGTCCAAAAATCTTTTAAAGAGGCCTTAAAAGTAAATGGCGTAAATCTTGACGACTCAAGCGTAAAACAATTCTTGGATAGCGTGACTAAAGGTGGCGAAGCGAAAGAAGGTAAGACTTTAACTATTCTTGGCTCAAAATTGAAAGACGGTTCTGAAGAAGTGATTTACGAAACAACTTCTGGCAACGTCTCTTCAATCAAAGGACCAGCGGGCTTTGTTCAACAGATCTTCTCTATCTGGTTAGGTAAACCAGCTGATGACGGCGTTGGTAATCTTAAGGCATCGATCTTAAAATAATTTTTACTGTTCAAAAAATGAAAATGCCGAGGTTTCATAACTTCGGCATTTTTTTATTCAAGATCTAACAGACGATAGCCGACACCGGCCTCAGTTTGAATTAATTCCGGAATATCATCGCGAGTTTTCAGTTTTTTACGAAGCGCACCGACATACACACGCAAATAGTGAGTATGTTCGACCGAATTAGGACCCCACACCTCATTCAAAATCATCCGGTGGGTCACAACCTTACCTTTGTGTTTGATTAAAACTTTTAAGATATTGAATTCCGTCGCTGTCAGCTTAATCAACTCCCCGTCGACTAAGGCTGTGTGCCCTGGCAGATCCACGACTAAGGGGCCACTTTTTAGATCTTTTTTATCTTGAACAATTCCATTGGCATGACGTAAAGCCACACGCATACGCACTAACAGTTCGGGCACGCTAAAAGGTTTTGTGACGTAGTCGTCTGCGCCACCGTCTAAAGCTGTGACCTTATCGTTTTCAGAATCTAAAACCGTCAGAACGATCACGGGAACTTGCGACCATGCACGGATCTCTTTTAAAACTTCAAGCCCGCTTTTGTCAGGAAGTCCTAAATCCAAAAGAATGATTTCAGGACGAAGACTTGCAGCCATCTGTAAACCTTCAGTCGCTGATTTTGCCTCATCAATGTGATAACTATTAGCTTCAAGACTGACACGCAAAAGTTTACGAATAGAAGCTTCGTCATCAATAACTAAAACACGACGTTGATTTTCTTTCATGACTCACGACCTTCTAACAAAATCTGTGGTGGCTCAACATACGGAAGCTCCACAACAAACTCAGCTCCACTGCGCTCATTTCGATTTCTAGCATAAACGCGTCCGCCATGAGCTTCAACAAATGCTTTAACGATCGCAAGGCCTAACCCGACGCCACCGGCTGCACTTCCTGGCACACGATAAAATGCTTCAAAGATCTTATCGACATTATTCGCAGGAATACCCGGCCCTTCATCAGTGACACGAACAGACACTTTACGATTGTCTCGCTCGATATTAACCGTAATCAAAGTGCCTGGCGGAGCATAGCGGGCTGCGTTCGTAATCAAGTTCAAAAACACATGTTCCATCAAGCGTTCATCCACTTGAACCAAGCACTGCTCATCCGTAAAGTTCATCTTTAAGTTATGCTGAGCCACCGCCGCTTGCACTTTACGCTGCAAACCTTCAAGTAAATCGACTAAATCGACCCATTCCTTCTTCGGAGTCAGCACCCCCGAATTTAAACGAGACATATCAAGTAAGTTCTCAACAACTTGATCTAAACGATGCGAAGACTCCATCAAAGCCTGGACCAATTGCTTTTGAATTGCAGCTTCCTTGTTCACCTTTTCATCTTGCAACGCGGATGCTGAACCAATGATCGCAGTCAGCGGCGTTCTTAATTCATGCGAAACGGAATTCAACAAAGCCTGATGCAATTTTTCAGAGGCCTCAAAAATTTTGATACTTTGAAGTTTTTCTTGAAGTGTTAAACGCTCTAACGCCATCGCCAATTGCACAACAACTGTATCAAGTAGATTCTCTTGATCTAAAGGCAAGCCTTCATTTTTACGAGGATAATAAAGCAAAATCCCCATAAGATTTTCTTTTCCACGCAACGGCAAACTCAGACAACGTGATTCCGTCAAGGTATCCGTTTTCCATCCAGCCTTCTTGCGATTTTCAAAAGACCACAAGGCTAAGGCCAAATCCTTCTCATCTAATTTGGCAGAGTTATAAGTCTTTCTTAAAAGCTTACCTTCGCTATCGGTCAAAATGATTTTTACTTTTCCTTTCAGAAGAGTTTCAAGACTTTGCTCAGCACTCAAACACGCTTCCAAAGAAGTCAAAGCGGCAGCCATCTCTTTAACGAGCTCATACAAAGCACGATTGTATTCGTCCCTTTGAATCAAATCTAAATCGCGGCTACGAACCTTGGCCGTTAAGAAACCACCCATCAATGCCACGAACAAATACGCCAAGCACATCATCACGTCTTCAGGTTGCGAAATCGCAAACGTAAAGACCGGAGGAATAAACATGAAATTCCAAATCAATGCACTCAACCCCGCCGCAAACAAAATCGGTCCTAATGACGTTAAGAAACCAAGAACCAGAATGCACATCAGGAAAATAAAACCTACAGCACGGTAGCCAACATAAGGCACGATCAACTGACTGACGAACGTGACCCCCACCATAAACCAGAAAGTATTCCAATAAGAAGCCCCCGGCGCATAAAGACCTGGAAACTTCCATGACCACTTTCTCTTTTCACGCGCATCTTCTTGGCGAATGACGTGAATATCGACTGCGCTGGTTTTTTGTACTAGTTGATCCAATAACGAACCACGGTTCCAAATCAGATTCCAAGCATTACGCTCTGGTCGACCCATAATTATTTGAGTCACATTGCGTTCGTGCGACACACGATTCAAAGCTTCCGCAATATTCATGCTTTTAACAGAAATAACTTCAGCACCAAGCTCACGCGCCAGATTCAAGTTTTTCGTCAGCATGGATTGATCGTCGGGCTTAAACTGATTGCCGGTATCGACATACAAAGCAATCCACGGGGCCTCTAAGTTGTAAGCCATTCTTCGCGTCGCACGAATTAAACGTCCCGAGTGAGGACTATGTCCGACAGCAACTAGCAAACGTTCTTGCGTATTCCACGGCCCCTGCACTCTTTGCACGACCATACTGTCTTGTAAGTCTTGATCCACGCGCTCGGCCGTATAACGCAAAGACAATTCACGCAAAGCCAACAGATGAGTTTCTTTAAAGAAATTCTCTTCTGCCCGTGCCGCCCGATCACCTTGATAAACTTTGCCTTCTTTTAAACGTTTAATCAGATTTTGCGCCGAGATATCGATCAGCTCAATTTGTTGCGCACGATCGATCAATGAATCAGGCACACGCTCAAACACGCGTACACCTGTAATTTGTTGAACCAGATCGGCGCGACTTTCGATATGTTGCACATTGATCGTCGTATAAACGTGGATACCAGCGTCCAATAACTCAATCACATCTTGATAACGTTTGGGATGGCGAGATTCTGGAGCATTCGTATGCGCCAGCTCATCAACCAAAACAATAGCTGGCTTGCGAGCTAAAATAGCATCGATATCCATCTCTTCAACAACGGCACCACGATACGGAGTTTTCTTGCGCGGAATCACTTCCATCCCAAGAACAAGCTCCTCCGTTTCGCGACGTCCATGTGTTTCAACCACGCCAACAACTAAATCCATGCCTTGGCGAAGCTGCTCCTGCGCTGCTTTTAACATCGCAAAAGTTTTTCCCACTCCAGGGCACATTCCAAAGAACACACGAAGATGACCTCGCGAAGAAGCCTCTTCTTGTTTCTGAATGCGCTCTAACAATTCATCTGGATTGGGACGATAATCATCATTCATAGAGACTTATCCAACGCGCCATCAAGTGCTGCATTTAATTTAAGAACATTCACACGAGGTTCACCTAAGAAGCCCCACTGTCTGCCCTCAGTATAATCCTTAATCAGTTTAAGAACTACATCTCTTTGTGAGGCAGAAAGTTTACGCTCTACAGAAATGCGGTCCACCTGATCTAGCGCCGCCTCGGGGCTAATATGTGGATCTAAACCGCTTCCGCTGGCATATAGCATATCGTGGGATAGCCCCTGCGCCTTGCGCTCTGCAACAGCTTTAAGCAGTGTTTCGTTAGCGACCGCCTGATTGCTCGCGGAAGCCGATGTGCCACTATAGTCACTGGCTGAAGAGCGTGACCAAAAATAAGTTTTTTTCGTGAACTTCTGAGCCAACAACTCAGACCCCACGACCTGCCCATCACGCTCTAACAGCGAGCCGTTTACTTGGCGTTTAAAGATCGCTTCACCAACACCCGTCATCAAAAACGGATAAGCCAATCCAGTTAATAAACTTAAAGCAATAAAGATACGAAGACCTATTAACCATGTTCTCATGACACAACTCCCAAAGCGACGATGATAAGATCGATCACTTTGATACCAATAAACGGAGCGATCAAACCGCCGACTCCGTAATTTAAAATATTTCTTTTCAAAATAGCATTCGCACCCATGGCTCTATACTCGACACCACGGAGGGCAAGAGGTACCAACAGAATGATAATCAAAGCGTTAAAGATGACCGCACTTAACACCGCACTTTGTGCAGAGTGAAGACCCATGACGTTCAACTTTGCCAAAGGCCCGTGCCCGCCAGACACCGCATAAAGCCCCGCAAACATCGCAGGGATGATCGCAAAGTATTTCGCAACGTCATTTGCCACACTGAAGGTTGTTAAAGCTCCACGAGTCATCAACAGTTGTTTTCCCGTTTCAACGATTTCAATTAATTTTGTAGGATTCGAATCAAGATCCACCATATTGCCGGCTTCACGTGCTGCTTGCGTTCCCGTATTCATCGCAACACCCACATCGGCTTGCGCTAATGCTGGGGCATCATTCGTTCCATCACCAGTCATTGCGACTAAGTGACCACGACCTTGTTCTTCACGAATACGCGAAAGCTTCGTTTCTGGTGTGGCCTGAGCAATATAATCATCCACACCGGCTTCGGCAGCAATCGCCGCCGCTGTTAACGGATTGTCACCAGTCACCATGACAGTGCGAATACCCATTTTGCGAAGTTCAGCAAAACGTTCGCGAATGCCACCTTTCACAATGTCCTTCAAATAAATCACACCAAGAACTTTATTGCCTTCGCAAACAACCAGTGGCGTACCACCTTTGCGCGCCACATTTTCAGCGGCTTGTCGGACTGATTCGGGATATTTACCGTCAAGACCCGCAACGTATTTTTCAATAGCGTCGCCCGCACCTTTTCTTAAAGCACGCACACCATTATCAGTTTTAATATTCACACCACTCATGCGAGTTTGCGCAGTAAACGGCACAAACTCTGCCAAATGCGGCTCTAATTTTTCCGCACGCAATGCAAACTTTTGTTTCGCCAGCACAACGATTGAACGACCTTCAGGAGTTTCATCACTCAGCGATGCTAATTGTGACGCTTCTGCCAACATCTGCTCAGATACACCATCCGCTGGATAAAAGGCACTCGCCATACGATTACCCAAAGTGATCGTTCCTGTTTTATCAAGCATCAAAACGTCGATGTCCCCCGCCGCTTCCACGGCACGACCGCTTTTGGCGATGACATTCTTACGAACAAGACGATCCATACCACTGATACCAATTGCACTTAACAGCCCACCGATCGTCGTGGGAATCAAACACACAAGCAACGCAATCAATACAGGTACAGTCACGATATTAGATAAATCCTGATTCGCAGCTTTTGCAGAGTACTCTGCAAAATATTTAAGCGTGGTCACACCAAACAAAAACACCACAGTCAAAGCGATCAACAAAATACCTAAAGCAATTTCATTCGGAGTTTTCTGACGTTTCGCACCCTCAACCAAAGAGATCATACGATCCAAAAAACTTTGTCCAGGATCCGCAGTAATACGCACAAGAATTTTATCACTGATAACTCTTGTACCACCGGTCACGGCACTACGATCCCCACCACTTTCACGAATCACGGGAGCAGACTCACCGGTAATGGCCGATTCATCGACCGTCGCAATACCTTCAATCACTTCACCGTCCCCAGGAATCACATCTCCCGATTCACAAACGACGATGTCGCCTTTACGCAAGTCTTGCGCATGAAGTGAAGACTCTTTGCCATTTTTTAAGACACGAGCCACACTGTTAGAGCGCGCATTACGCAAACTTTCCGCCTGTGCTTTACCGCGACCTTCCGCTAATGCTTCCGAAAAGTTCGCGAATAGCACTGTGAACCACAACCACAAAGCAATTTGCAGTTCAAAACCAAACGTGTGTCCGCTTATCATTAAACGCACAGTAATCAAGGTCACAACAACAGCACCCAACCACGTGACGAACATCACCGGATTGCCCCATTGCACTTTAGGATTCAATTTTACAAAGCTCGCTTTAACAGCTTCACTCATTAGTTTTTTATCAAAAAAAGAATTATTCATAAGGTCACCTTAGCCCTTAACCAACAACAACAAATGCTCAAGAATAGGTCCCAACGAAAGTGCTGGGAAGAATGTCAACGCACCCACAATCAAAATGACAGCCGCAAGTAAACCTGCAAACAGAACTGAATCCGTTTGGAAAGTTCCCACTGACGGAGGCGCAATTTTTTTCTGCACAAAACTTCCCGCGATCGCCATCACCGGAATGATGATCAAGAAGCGTCCGATCAACATCGCAACACCAATCGCCACATTGTAATAAGCAGAGTTCACAGAAAGACTGCCGAAGGCACTGCCGTTATTTCCCGCACCAGACGCAAAGGCATAAAACACTTCACTTAAACCATGAGGTCCCTGATGACCAAGCCCCGCTAAACCTGCAGGCAACACAATCGACAAAGCACTGCCGACAAGGATCGTGATACACGGAGCAAGCACCCCGATAATCACCCATGTGATTTCTTTGGCTTCAATTTTTTTACCCAAGTATTCAGGCGTACGACCCACCATCAGACCGCACAAGAAAACGGTCAGGATCACGTAAAGTAAAATGCCGTACATCCCAGCACCGACACCGCCAAACACGACTTCACCCAACATGATGTTTAACATCGCGATCCCGCCAGACAATGGTGACATGCTCGACAGCATCCCGTTCACAGAACCATTCGAAGCCGACGTCGTCATCACAGACCACAACACGGTGTTCATCACACCAAAGCGTGTCTCTTTACCTTCCATCGTGCCGAATGAATATTCAGACCACAGTGACAGTCCCAAAATCACAACCATCATCGCCATCATCGTTCCAAACAGAACCAAACCCTGACGACGTGAACCCACCAATAAACCAAAAAGATAAGTACAAGCTGAAGCCAATAAGATCAGCGAAATCATCTCTAGAAAATTTGCCAACGGAGTCGGGTTTTCAAAGGGATGCGCACTATTCACACCAAAGAAGCCGCCACCATTCGAACCCAATTGTTTGATCGCGATCTGCGAAGCCGCAGGACCTTGCGGAATAATCTGCTCAACACCTTCGATCGTTTTCACATGCGTGTACGAAGAGAAGTTCTGCACCACGCCCTGACCCATCAAAATCACAGTCAGTAAAATCGAAAGCGGCAATAACACATGAGTCGTACTTCGAGTCAAATCAACCCAAAAATTCCCAAGCTCAGAAGTTTGTTTGCGTGAAAAACCACGCGCAAGAGCCAGCATCACAGCAAAACCCGTCGCGGCACTCACAAAGTTCTGAACACCCAAGCCCAACATCTGCGTCAGATAACTCATCGTATTTTCGCCAGAGTACGCCTGCCAGTTGGTATTCGTCACAAAACTCACAGCCGTATTGAATGCAAGATGCCACGACAAATCACCAAGATGTTCTGGATTCAGTGGCAGATGGCTTTGCACCATCTGCAGAATCATAAGAAAAACAAAACCGAAGAAATTAAAAATCAAAAGTGCCTTCGTGTATTGCTTCCAATTCATCTCTTCCGTTTCTTGAACTCCAGAAACGAAATAGATGATTTTTTCAAGCGGTCTAAAAACGCGCAGAAGCCCCGAATTTTGCCCCGTAAAGACCTTGAACATGTATTGGCCTAAGATCGGAGTCAAAACCGTCACAACGGCAAGCACAGCGAATATCTGTAATATATCAAAAGAGGTAAACGTCATAACAAGCATCCTTTTCCAAAGAAAAGCCTACGCCTTGCCCCCTCAACCCCACGTAAAAAGACCCCACAACCACATAAAGAAAATATAAAAATCGCGTATTTCCCTCTAGATTTCGCCTCATTACCAGGCATTCCCAATCCAAACCTCCCGACTCCATCTTTCCACCAAGCCGTACACCCCCGACCAACCTGGAAAACCAACTGTCTTGAATCGGCCTAAAGGATCAACCACCACCGAGGAATGAAGTACTTCCGGCGAAAATACGACCAGCTATCTAAAGAAAAAGTCGGACTAAAATATTCAGACCATTGAATGCCGCAAAGCACTCGCCTAAATCCTTTTGAGACAGCGCCGAATGTCTTTGGCATGAGTCTTCAACCTCTTTTTTCGACATTTCTTTTGGCTCTACCAAACATGATTTCTTGTAATTGCACAGTTAGCGACCTAGCATCTTTATCTGCTTTGGAAACACTGCCAGGATTTTTGAAACGGGAAGATAAATATGAAAATTTTGATGTTCGCGCCGGTATTGCGCAAAGGCTCTTTTAATAAAAAATTAATCCGCATCGCCCATGAAATCGTGTCTGGATTTCCCGAAGTAAAAGTCAAACTTCGCGAGTTCAACGAATTCCCAATGCCCGTCTACGACGGCGATCTTGAATCAGAACAAGGTCTTCCAGCAGGAGTTAAAGATCTTGCAGCGGCCATCAACGAAGCCGATGCAATCATCATCTCATCACCTGAATACAACGGTAGCATTCCAGGTCCATTCAAAAATGCCATCGATTGGGTTTCACGTATTGCGCCGGTTCCTTGGGAAGGAAAACAGATTCTACTAATCGGCGCCTCTCAAGGATATTTCGCCGCAGTGAAAGGCCACTTCCACAGCCGAGTCCCACTGCAAGTTTTGAAATCCCACGTCTACCCAGATTATTTTGGTTTGGCGTTCGCACACAAAGCCTTCGACGAAAACGACCAACTCAAAGATCCAAAAGACAAAGAGCGCCTAGCAAAGTTACTAGTAAACTTCGTCCACTACGCAGCAAAAACCGAATCCCCATTCGACAAACTCACTGACTTCCTAGAAGCCCAAATGAAACAACACTAAATCAAAAACTCATCAGAGAGGATTTCTCCAAACCTCTCTGATGACCCCACCACAACCTCCTACGACCCTCACATCATTTCTTTCTCCGCACTCACTCACTCACTCACTCACTCACTCACTCACTCACTCACTCACTCACTCACTCACTCACTCACTCACTCACTCACTCATCCGTGATTGAACGCACGCATGGCGATGAGAGATTTTTATGTCTGAGAGCAAATATAGTTTTGAGTGAAGATGTTTGTTTGTGCGCCCTTTGATGACGAGCGTTTTTAGAGCAGAACCTGCATGAGGCTCGCTTTACATGAGAAATATTCTTTACTAAGGTCCTCGGAAAACGGGGGATCTTATGAAAATTAAAGTACTTTTTTTCTTATTGGTTTCAACTACAGCAATGGCTCAAACAGCACCGATGACTTCATCGTCACTTCCTGAATCTCAGACAGCAGTTTCAAGACTTGTGCAAATCGGCAACACGAACGAGAGCGCTGTCATGAACATGATTTGTGATTACATCGGCACTCAACCAGATCCACGCGCATGCATGTTTGAATGCAGACATCGCGGTTATCGTACGTACCGTGCAGATCTTCCATCTGGCTCATGCCACTGCTGTGACTAATTAAATTCTGTCGGTGTGTTCACGCTGCTCATAACAACACAAAAAAAGAAGGAGACCGCAAAGTCTCCTTCTTTCATTCGAGAAATAGATCAATTTAGTCGACGTTAGCCAGAGTTTCGATTCGCGAGCGGTGCTCGCTGGGGAATCTCCACGTTCGGAGTTTTTACATCCGCTGCAGGAATGCGTTTCAACTCTTGAACGTTTTCCACTTCAGCAATTTGCTCTTTCGTCTCCTGAGAGTGCTTACCGCTAAAGTTCAACATCACAACACCAAGAATAATTAAACTTGTTGCCATAATTTTTTGTAAAGGAAGTGGTTCGTTAAAGAAGAACAAACCAACAACTGCCATAATAGCAGTTCCCACACCCGCCCAGATTGCATAGACCATGCTGACTGGAAGAGTTTTCAACGCAACTGTGAGAGCTACAAAGCAGATTCCATAACATACAAAAATAAGTACGGATGGAACCACCTTTGTAAATCCCTCTGCGTATTTCATACTAATAGTTCCCAAAATCTCAAAGATAATGGCTGCTGCCAAATATACGTATGCCATAAGACACCCGACATCCTGACCCTTTCTCTCGTATTCAATTTTTTTATCCCGTGTCTCGGGTGAGCCCCCGAGAGATCTTTTTTGAGTTCAGTCGTCAAAAAGACTTAAAAAGCGAACAGGAATATTTATTCCCGTGGTTTGATAGATACAGAATACCACAGCGGCCTACGAAAAGCTCTCGGAGCAGGTCCAGAATTACTAACCACAGAGATTCCAATAACTTAGCCATGAGACACAGAGCTTAAAATCAACCTCTTTTGAGCCCTAACAATTAAACTTTAGTTTATTCATCGTATCTAAATGAGACACTTTGCAAGACTCATCTCGAATCATCAGAGAAGCAAAAACCTCATGGCAACACCCACTCCTCGCGAATCGGATGAAGACAGTCAGAAAAAACTGAACCTAACTTTGGAACATTATGAAATTTTGAAATCAAGAATTCAGGAACATTAGATCACTAAGATGCATATAAATAATATTTTATTTACATGAAGAATAATAAAAAACCCGATTAGTTTTAAGGCTAATCGGGTTCGAGTAAAAAAGAGCTGGCGTCGTGCTACTCTCCCACACGGTTGCCCGTGCAATACCATCGCCGCAAGAGGACTTAACTTCTGAGTTCGGAATGGGATCAGGTGTGGCCCCTCTGCTATAAACACCAGCAAAGCGTTTATTAATCAAAGTGGAAGCATTCTTAGTACTTCCTTTTTCGTTTTGCAACTTTCTTCCAATCCAAATGGAGAAGTTACGTTTTATTTTGATAACTGAATGATTGATTTAGCTGATTTTTAGCGATTACTGGTTAGTTCCAGATTTAGCTCTCTTACTTATTCAGAGAGATAGTCTCTATTTTCCCGAAGGAAAAGTCTTTGAGACGAAAACTTCGTTAACAATGTTAAGAAGAAAATTTTTTTAAAAAAGCCTCACGACCTATTAGTACGGATCAGCTGAATACATTACTGTACTTACACCTTCCGCCTATCAACCTCGTAGTCTCCAAGGAGTCTTTAGGGGGCCGAAGCCCCAGTGAGATCTAATCTCGTAGTCTGCTTCCCGCTTAGATGCTTTCAGCGGTTATCAGTTCCGAACATAGCTACCCTGCATTGCTCTTGGCAGAACAACAGGAACACCAGAGGTTCGTCCATCCCGGTCCTCTCGTACTAAGGACAGGTCTACTCAAATCTCATACGCCCACAGAAGATAAGGACCAAACTGTCTCACGACGTTCTGAACCCAGCTCGCGTACCACTTTAATTAGCGAACAGCTAAACCCTTGGGACCTGCTCCAGCCCCAGGATGTGATGAGCCGACATCGAGGTGCCAAACTCCATCGTCGATATGGACTCTTGGATGGAATAAGCCTGTTATCCCCGGAGTACCTTTTATCCGTTGAGCGATGGCCCTTCCACGCGGGACCACCGGATCACTTTGGCCTGCTTTCGCACCTGCTCGACTTGTAGGTCTCGCAGTCAAGCCCCCTTATGCCAATGCACTCGACGCCTGGTTTCCAATCAGGCTGAGGGGACCATCGCGCGCCTCCGTTACTTTTTGGGAGGCGACCGCCCCAGTCAAACTGCCCACCAGACAGTGTCCCTCTGCTCGTAAAGAGCAGCAGGTTAGATTTCAAAGGTGCCAAGGGTGGTATTTCAAGGTTGACTCCACAAGGGCTAGCGCCCCTGCTTCAAAGTCTCCCACCTATCCTACACATGCCAACTCTAAAATCACTGCCAAGCTACAGTAAAGGTTCACGGGGTCTTTCCGTCTTTCTGCGGGTACTCGGCATTTTCACCGAGAATTCAATTTCGCGAGGCATTTGGTCGAGACACCGGAGAAGTCGTTACGCCATTCGTGCAGGTCGGAACTTACCCGACAAGGAATTTCGCTACCTTAGGACCGTTATAGTTACGGCCGCCGTTTACTGGGGCTTCGATTCTCAGCTTCGCTTACGCTAACTAATCCTCTTAACCTTCCAGCACCGGGCAGGCGTCAGCATGTATACTTCGTCTTGAGACTTTGCACATGCCTGTGTTTTTGATAAACAGTCGCTACTCCCATTTCTCTGCGACCCGAAAAAGCTTGGGGAGTAAATCCTTACACTCTCGCGGGCACACCTTTTCCCGAAGTTACGGTGTTAAGTTGCCGAGTTCCTTGACCAAAATTCACCCCATCGCCTTAGGATATTCACCCCACTCACCTGAGTCGGTTTACGGTACGAGCTAACAAATCTAAATTTACGAAACTTTTCTTGGATACATGGCTTTTCTCACTTCCGGGACAAGTCCCTCGCATTCACGCCTCAGTGTTATGTGCCGCGGATTTGCCTACGACACCACCTACACGCTTACACCTCAATCCAATAAGAGGCTGAGATAGCCTATACCGTCATTCCTTAAACACAATCTGTTAGGTAACGGAATATTAACCGTTTTGCCATCGATTACGCCACTTGGCCTCATCTTAGGTCTCGACTAACCCTGGGAGGATTATCCTTGCCCAGGAATCCTTGAGTTTTCGGCGCCCGGGTTTTTCACCCGAGTTCAACGCTACTTATGTCAGCATGATCACTTCTAGTTCGTCCAGCTGTCCTACCGGTCAACCTTCATCCTACGCTAGAACGCTCCCCTACCACTAAAATATAAAATATCTTAATCCAAAGCTTCGGTAACACGCTTAGCCCCGTTGTATCTTCCGCGCAGAGTCACTAGACTAGTGAGCTATTACGCTTTCTTTAAAGGATTGCTGCTTCTAAGCCAACCTCCTAGTTGTCAAAGTAACTCCACAACGTTCTCCACTGAGCGTGCATTTAGGGACCTTAGCTGTTGGTCTGGGCTCTTTCCCTCTCGACTCATGACCTTATCACCCTGAGTCTGCCTGCTGAGGAACATATCTGTGGCATTCGGAGTTTATTTGGGTTTGGTAATCCGGTAAAGACCCCTAGCCCATTCAGTGCTCTACCTCCACGATACTTTTTACTCAACGCTATACCTAAATATATTTCGGGGAGAACCAGCTATCACCCAGTTTGATTGGCCTTTCACCCCTAATCACAGATCATCAAAAGAGTTTTCAACCTCAACTTGTTCGGTCCTCCACGAGGTGTTACCCTCGCTTCAACCTGTCCATGATTAGATCACCGGGTTTCGGGTCTATGCCTGCAAACTAAACGCCCTATTCAGACTCGCTTTCGCTACGACTACACCTTCAACGGCTTAATCTCGCTTGCAAACATAACTCGCTGACTCATTATGCAAAAGGTACGCGGTCGCGCATATAAAGCGCTTCCACTGCTTGTAGACTTACGGTTTCAGGTTCTATTTCACTCCCCTCTCGGGGTTCTTTTCACCTTTCCCTCACGGTACTTGTTCACTATCGGTCACTAAGGAATATTTAGGCTTAGAAGGTGGTCCTCCTAGATTCCCACGAAATTTCACGTGTTTCGTGGTACTCGGGATGCCACTAGCGCTTCTGAGGTTTTCGAACACGGGGCTATCACCCTGTCTCGCCAGACTTTCCAGACTGTTGTTCTAACCTCTCGAGTCGCACATTGTGGTCCCACGACCCCTCAATCAAATAAATGATTAAGGTTTAGCCTCTTACCCGTTCGCTCGCCACTACTAGGGTAATCTCGGATTTGATTTCTCTTCCTGAGGGTACTGAGATGTTTCACTTCCCCTCGTTCGCTTCAGACACCTATGTATTCAGTGAATGATACCATTAAATGGTGAGTTTCCTCATTCGGACATCTTCGGATCAAAGTGTGTGTGCCACTCCCCGAAGCTTATCGCAGCTTACCACGTCCTTCATCGCTTCTTAGTGCCAAGGCATCCACCGTAAGCCCTTTGTAGCTTTAAAAAATGGAACTAACCTCGCTAAAAATCAACTAAATCAATCTATTCAATTGTCAAAGAACGAAAAACGTTCACAAGCAAAAATCCTCAAAACATTCCAACAGTCCAACTGATCAATTAGTTGGTGGGCCAGGGAAGACTCGAACTTCCGACCCCACGCTTATCAAGCGTGTGCTCTAACCAACTGAGCTACTGGCCCGTGTTAGATGCTTCGAAGAGTTTTCACTCTTTCAAAACTAAATAGCTAGAAAAGATTTTTGGGACTCACGCTTCCTCGGGAAGAGGAGCGTTGACCTAAGATTGGGTCGTTTTGACTTATCAAGATCAAGTCTTGATGAAGATCGACCGGATAATCCTTAGAAAGGAGGTGATCCAGCCGCAGGTTCCCCTACGGCTACCTTGTTACGACTTCACCCCAATCATCGACCATACCTTGGGCGCCTGCCTCCTTGCGGTTAGCGCAGCGACTTCTGGTACAGCCGACTTTCATGGTGTGACGGGCGGTGTGTACAAGGCCCGGGAACGTATTCACCGCGGCATTCTGATCCGCGATTACTAGCGATTCCAACTTCATGGTCTCGAGTTGCAGAGACCAATCTGAACTTAGATAGCTTTTCTCCGATTAGCTCCATCTCGCGACTTCGCTTCAGTTTGTGACTACCATTGTAGCACGTGTGTAGCCCTAGGCATAAGGGCCATGAGGACTTGACGTCATCCCCACCTTCCTCCGGTTTAACACCGGCAGTCCATCTAGAGTGCCCAACTGAATGCTGGCAACTAAATGCAGGGGTTGCGCTCGTTGCGGGACTTAACCCAACATCTCACGACACGAGCTGACGACAGCCATGCAGCACCTGTGTACCGACCCTTGCGGGCGACGGCGTTTCCGCCAATCTTCCAGTACATGTCAAGCCTAGGTAAGGTTCTTCGCGTTGCATCGAATTAAACCACATGCTCCACCGCTTGTGCGGGCCCCCGTCAATTTCTTTGAGTTTTAATCTTGCGACCGTACTCCCCAGGCGGGATACTTAACGCGTTAGCTTCGTCACTGAAGGGGTCAATACCTCCAACAACAAGTATCCATCGTTTATGGCGTGGACTACCAGGGTATCTAATCCTGTTTGATCCCCACGCTTTCGGGTCTGAGTGTCAGTGCTTGGCCAGTTACCCGCCTTCGCCTCCGGTATTCCTCCTGATATCTACGTATTTCACCACTACACCAGGAATTCTAGTAACCTCTCCAGCACTCAAGCTACGCAGTATCAAATGCACTTCTGGGGTTGAGCCCCAGGCTTTCACACCTGACTTACATAGCCACCTGCACCCGCTTTACGCCCAATGATTCCGAACAACGCTAGGATCCCTCGTCTTACCGCGGCTGCTGGCACGAAGTTAGCCGATCCTTTCTTACAGGGTACATTCATTGTGTTATTCCCCTGCGACAGAGCTTTACGACCCGAAGGCCTTCATCACTCACGCGGCGTCGCTGCATCAGAGTTTCCTCCATTGTGCAATATTCCCTACTGCTGCCTCCCGTAGGAGTCTGGACCGTGTCTCAGTTCCAGTGTGACTGATCATCCTCTCAGACCAGTTAAAGATCGTCGCCTTGGTGAGCCATTACCTCACCAACTAGCTAATCTTACGCGGACTCATCTTAGAGCGAAAAACCTTTGACCCCTTGAACCGCAGTTCTTGTGGTCTTATGCGGTATTAGCTAATCTTTCGACTAGTTATCCCCCACTCTAAGGCAGATTATCCACGCGTTACTCACCCGTGCGCCACTAGTACTCATATTGCTACTTTCCCCGTTCGACTTGCATGTATTAGGCACGCCGCCAGCGTTTGTTCTGAGCCAGAATCAAACTCTCCAGTTTAAATTCTGTTTCATCCCAAACAAGCTAGCTTTTACGCTGTTGTTTGTTCGAATATTTTTTTGAAATTGTGTCCTATCATTGCTGATAGAACTAAGAGCCCAAAAATCTATTATATCTAGCTATTCAGTTTTCAAAGAGCGAATCGTTTCTCAACATCGAAGTTACTCGTTGCTGAGAGGTAAGGTTTATATCGAAGGCTTAATGCCCTGTCAACACCTCAAAATCATTTTTCTCAAAAATTTTTAAAAAATCTTTTTTGAAAAATTCTTCGCGTTTATCAAACAAGTTGAAACCTAAGATCTAACTTTTGAATGCAAATCAAAGAGTTAGCTCTTTCAGTTCGTTTGAAAATCAAACATCAACGTCGAAGTGAGACCGGGTTATAGGCCTTAGACCCCTTTGCGGGCAAGGACTTTTTTAAAAGAAAAAAGAAAAACCCGATTATGCGCGATAACTGGGCATAATCGGGTGTTTTTGCTTATTTAATAGGAATTAAAATCCTTCTGCAGTGCCGATTTTTGAACGCGGGTCACCATCGTCATCAAAAGGAATCATCTCTTTTGCTGAGTTTTTAGGCGCTTTTGCTGCAACTGAAGTCGTTTTCGCAGTCGCCTTGAACGGAACCACCTTATTTGCGGCTTTTGGCGCCGCTTTTACCGGAACCGGTTCATGGTGAGCAGCTGTTTTCGATAAATCCACACCAATAACTGCTACGTTTAGTTCCACAGTCAAAGATTGAGATGTGTGCGCAAGGCTGTTGATCTCTCCCGTTGTTGCAGCGATCTCTTCTGCAGAAGCTGCGTTCGACTGAGATGATTGATCCAACTGATTCATCGCTTTGCTGATCTGTTGAATACCTGTTGTTTGCTCAGAGCTTGCTGCCGCGATCTCATTATTCAAGTCAGAAACTTTCTTAATAGAGTTCACGATGTTCGCAAGTACTTCACCGCTTGAATCGGCAATGCGACTGCCGCGATCCACTTGTTCTACTGAATCTTTAATAAGAGCAGAGATGTCTTTTGCTGAAGAGGCACTTCTTTGCGCCAGAGCGCGAACTGCTTCGGCTACAACCGCGAAGCCTTTACCTTGTTCACCTGCACGAGCTGCTTCAACAGCCGCATTCAAAGCCAACAAGTTTGTTTGGAAGGCGATATCGTCGATCACAGAGATAATCTCTTCGATCTTTTTAGATGAGTGGGAGATTTCGCTCATAGATTGAATCAACGATTTGATTTCAGACTCACCTTTTTCGGCAGCTTCTTTAGATGAAGCTGACAGAGCGGCCGCTTGTTTGGCGTTGTCTGAGTTCATTTGCACCATAGATGACATCTCTTCTAGAGCTGCCACTGTTTCTTCCAAAGAAGCTGCGGCTTCTGTTGAGTTTTGTGAAAGAGCGTTGCCAGCCTGAGACAATTGTTCAACGGCATCGACAACTTTTGAACCGGCACCGCTGAGATTCGAAGCAATGCGACCCACGGAATTTGAGATCTTAGCTGCCATGACTAGCAATAGACCCATGATAGCGAAACCTGCACAAAGAGTCACAAGCATCATCAAATGAATAATTTGCGAACGGCTTTCGACAAAATCTTTCGCTTCGGCGTCAGCTCTTTTTTCGTAGTGGGCAGTCACCTTTTCATTAAAATCTTCAAGCTTCGAAGAATAATGATGAAGATTTTCGTCTAAGTTTTTTCTTGCACGTGCTTGAGCCTCTTGGGATCCATTATCTAGATCTGCAAGAATAGAGTCAGCAAGCTCTGTATATTTACCGAAAACGTCTTTCACTTCATCAAACAAAACTTTTTCTTCAGAATCAAATGGAGCCGAAGTGTATTTCTTGTAAGCGGCTTTAAAACCGTCCATCGCCTCTTTACATTCTTTGACGGAACCTGGGCGATCTTCCTCGCTATTTAGGCCTTCCCACATTCTGTAACCGAAGCGGTTCTGGAAAATACGCATATCATCCAGCGCGGAGATATTAGGAATAATTGTCTGATGAGCACTTTCAACCAAATGACTGATCTTGTTGAGGCCCGAATATGTAAAACCAAAGATGATCGCAAATGCAATGAATGGGAAAACTGAAACAGCCAAAAGCTTTCCTTTAATACCCTTCAACCACAAACTTAAATTACCCATGTATGATTCCTTCTTACTTACTAAGATTTCTTAACAAGCAATTTTTCGGACGAATGTTCGCAATAGATAAGTCCAGTCCGTGGACTCCCAATAGAAACCTACGCTTGTAATACTTCTCAACAAAATTGAGTTCACTTCTCAAGAAATCTTGTAGGTTGAGGTTTAATTTCAACATCTTTGGGCACCTAAAAACTAGACTTAATATTGGTCGAGCTTTCCCGATAAAGGTGTGGGTTTTAATAAAGAACCAGTAAAAGACTACAGGGAGCCACCTTGAAAACAAAACTTTTAGCTCTGAATGCCACTCTTCTTCTTTGGGGAACTTCTGCACATGCCGCTGATATCGCAGGCATGAAGGTGTCAGGCGAAGCTTCATTCGACTATAACTATTTATCTTCGGGCGATAACGTTTATCCAGCCTCAGGCGGAGCGATGAACAATCAGTATCGCTTTAACCAAGCACAGCTTGTTTTGACTAAAGAAACAGATCAGCTGTCTTTTCTGGCGCGCTTGAATTATCAGCCGACAGATTATGCGCAATCGGCGACAGCAACTTCAAAAACGTCGTTCGGCACTCTTGATCAGTTAGAGATCTATTATAAGGTCACACCTGAGTTTTCAATCGGCTTCGGTCGCTTGGCTTCCACTCTTGGTTTAGAGTCTTTAACTCGCTCTGAAAACGTGTTTTATGTAAACTCGGTTTCTTATCAAGGCATTCTTCCTGGTTATGCAGAGGGCTTGCGTGCGAAGTACAATCCTGGTGATTGGTTAGCTCTTACTGTTTCTACTTATAATAGAACGCCAACAAATGCTTATGGCGACGACAACACTCCGACTAAAACGACAGAGGCTTCGGCAACAGGTGTTGCTGGTGGATTTCTGTGGTACGCGGGTATTCTGTGGGGCACGGACGGTGGCACTTCAGGAACAGATCCCAAAGTGGATCGCCAAACTTCAAGCATTTGGTTCACAGAGAAATTTAACGACGAATTTTCGTTGAGCGCTTTTTACGATACAAAATCGATGAAGCCACAAGACGGTTCTAAAAACTATGCGCAATCTATTGCCGGTCAATTGGCTTACACAAACGGTCGTAACGTATTTGCACTTCGTTATGAATCGGTGTTGGGCGCGGGTATGCTTGATACACTCAATGGAACGGCTTCACCGGTATTCTATCCAGGTGCGGACCGCGTTCAGGTTTTCAGTGTGGGTGAAAGCTTTAACTTGTCAGAGTATTTGCGTTTATATCTAGAGTATCGTTATGACAGTGCTGATCAGCCTGTTTTGCAAAAGTCAGATGGTGAGGCTACTAAAGATGGCCATATGATCACCTTGGGTACAGTAGCCCACTTCTAAGAGTTTGATGGGAGTAGTCTTTGCGACTACTCCTTTTCGATCAACAAACCTTCTTTAAGTTTTACATTGCCATCAACTTTGATTTCAGAAGCGTCTTGTGAAATCACGCGTGATACCACTCCCGTTCCTACTTTCGTTTTTCTGCACAATTCAATTTTAGGTCCTTGGCAAGTTTCTTCGTAAAGAGCGACGCGGTCGCCTTCTTTAACAGAGATGTTTTTTACGATGATTTGCGCGCTTGAGGAATCGATCTTCATAGAGACTTTGCCTTGCACAGCTGCGAAGGCTGAAGAAGACATCAATACGCTAAGGATAATCATTTTTGCTTTCATAATTCCTCCAGGGAAATTTTAAATATTCTCACTGATGCTTCATTGCAAGGGCGTTGCCATCTATTGCGCATTCTGCGCTATTTGGCGGCTTTTCGTTGCACAAGTTTTTAACAGAAGCTCACGCAGTTCGTCCAGATCTCATTCTGAGACACTGGTTTCGTAGAGATATTGTTTAGTGACATAGGGACTAAGACTTGGCCTGCAGCTTCGCTAAAATAGAGCTAAGAAGGAGGTGCCCTATGAACAGCATTCTTCGAGGGATATCAGCGAGTACAATGGCTACGAGCTCCACAGCCTTGGGACTCTTTCAGCTCTTCGGAAAAATCTCGGGCAAAAAACACACTGAGATCATTCCCACTGAGCCTCAAGAACAAAAAAAGCTGCTGGAAAGATATGGATACGGCGCCTTATTCGGAGTGGCCTACGCCACCGTGGCTTCCCGTCTGCCCATCAATCCCTTGGCAAAAGGTGCGTTGTTTGGTTTAGGCTTATGGGCTGGGGGCAAATATGGTCTTTTACCCGCGGCAAGCACATCACCGCTTTCATCTGCGCCATTAAGTAAGAATCGCAATACCATGTTGCTTCTTTCCAGTGTCGCGTGGGGTGTCGCTTTAGCTTATGCCGATGAAAAACTGCAGCGCCGCGAGACTCGTAAATGAGAAATTATAAAAAGCGTGATTTTCCGGTAGCGAAAGTCAGGCGCTTTCTTGAAGTGGGTCCTATTGTTCTGGTGAGCTCTTATTATAAGGGTGAACACAATATCATGACGATGGGTTGGCATACTGTGATGGAGTTTTCGCCTTCGCTAGTAGGCTGTATGATTACGGCAGCTAATCACAGCTTCGAGCTTATTAAAAAGAGCAAAGAATGTGTGATCAATATTCCAACTGTCGACATGATTGATACGATCGTTGGGATTGGCAATTGCTCCGGCACTGATGTTGATAAATTTAGCGAGTTCGATCTAACGGCAACCCCCGCAACTCAGGTATCGGCACCCATGATCAAAGAATGTTATGCAAACTTCGAATGCAAAGTTGTCGATACGTCGCTGTTGAATAAATATAACTTTTTTATTTTAGAAGTTGTGAAGGCCCATGTTGCAACAAGCCCGAGGTATCCGCGCACTGTGCACTATCGCGGCGATGGTATCTTTATGGTGTCTGGTGAACATATCAATAAACGCAAACTCTTTAAGCCTGAAATGCTTTAAGCCGACCACAAAGATCGGCTTAAAGAGGTGAAACTATCTTCTGCTTGATTTCGTAGATTTACCGCTACTGCTGCTGCTTGAGCTTGAACCACGTTCCATTCTTTCTTCTTTGTCAGAACCTTTGCTTCCTTTAAGACCTGATTTAGAACCCATTTGAGATTTGCCTGAGTTTTTTGCCATGTTGGCCTCCTTGTTTCCCTCAGCATAGAAGCGCATATCGTCATTGTCTTTTCCGATGCGAAGAAGAAAATAAAAAACATAAAGAGCGCTCTACCTTTGAATGGGAGAGCGCTCTTTCAATCTCACACTTGTCCCCGCGCTTTTTGCTTGATACGGACGCGAAGATCCTTAGAGATCTTCTTCCATTTGTTGCGCTGTTGTTCGAGAAGCGCATGATCTTCTTTCATTTTCTCGTGCAAAACTTCTCGCTGCAGCTTTAGGAAGCTCAACCAACGGCCTTGATCGACGTCGCCAGAATCCAAAGCCGCACGAATAGCACAACCGGGCTCCGTTTCATGCTGGCAGTCACTGAAACGACAGCTTTGCGCGAGCTCCACGATGTCAGAGAACTGATGCTCAAGCCCCTCTTCATGCGACCCCAGTGCGAGCGAACGCATGCCTGGTGTATCCATAAGCAGAGCTCCGCCTGCCAGGCGATACGTCTGTCGTGACGTTGTCGTGTGACGACCTTTTTGATCATCGTCACGAATAGCACCCGTCAGAGCGACTTCTCCACCCATCAAAGCATTTGCAAGTGAAGACTTCCCGACACCCGATGAACCCATGAGCACCACTGTTTGTCCCGGTAGCAGATATTTATTTAGCTGCAACAGCGTTTGTGGCTGCTGAAGACTGACAGCAAGCACATCCACGCCGACGTGACGCTGTTCAATTTCTGCAACAAGTGTTTGTGAGTTTTCGCACAGATCAATCTTGCTTAACACAATCACGGGCTGTGCCTTACTTTCCCAGCACAAAGTTAAATAACGATCCAGACGATTCAAATTCATTTCAGCATTGGCCGACGTCACAATGAAAGCGACATCGACATTTGCAGCAATAACTTGTTCCGAACCACGATAAAAACAAGTGCGTCGTTCAAGCACCTGTTGAATCATCGCGCGCTCATCGCCCGAATTAAAAGAATATTGAATCCAATCGCCAACCGCCGGAAACGCGAGAGGATTCGTTGTTGAATATGACAATTTACCGCTGAGTTGAGCCAATAAAGTCTCATCATCAGAAGTTTGAATTTTATAAAGTCCTTTTTCCTGATTGATGACTCGAGCAATATGCCAATGTGGCTGTGACTCTAAGTAAGCATCGAAAAAAGGTGACCATCCCCACGAATGAGGAAATGATTTCGCGTTCACGCAAAACTCCAATTAAATTTAGAATTAATAAATTGAGAATATGTGCCGCGAGCTAAAAATGTCTGGAATTAATCTTAATTAAGACAATCGAGAGCTGCGGCTATTGATAAAAGCTTGAGTTACAATCATGGCAGCCCTCCTATATAAAGACTTTGTAAAAAATGAAGATCCTATTGAGATCTCTTTTGAAGATAGCAAAGAGCTGCTGAATTCACAAGCATAAATATTTTGCGAATTTTCAAGACTCTATGGCAAGAACTCGTTAGCATTTATCTTATGAATAACATTTCTAACATCTTTGTCGCGCTGGTTTGTTTCATTCATTGGTATATTGTTGTCCTTGAAATGTTCTTATGGACGAAACCTTTTGGTTTAAAGACATTCAGAATGACTTTGGAAAAAGCCAAAGACACAGCAGTTCTTGCCGCGAATCAAGGTCTTTACAACGGCTTTCTTGCTGCAGGTTTGTTGTGGAGTTTGCTACACCCCGAGCCTGAGTTTAGCTTTCAACTGAAGCTTTTCTTTTTAGGCTGTGTTTTGATTGCCGGCATTTATGGCGCCATCACGGTGGGGAAAAAGATTCTTTACGTCCAAGCGATGCCGGCTCTTATTGGACTGATTTTAGTGTGGTTGTCGGCGCACTAAAGGGGTTCAAACCTTGTGCCGTAGCTTTTAAAAATTTGATCGAATCGTCCTGAGTTTTTTAAACGCTCAATGGCGCGATTCAGATCTTTAATTTTAATCGTACTTTTGCGATTCATATTGCATGAAATCGCATAGTCCTGAAGCGGAAAGCGCTGGCGATTTTTTTCGATATCGGGATGAGTCTGTTTGAAATAATCCAAAACAGTTTCATCCGTGATTGCATACTGCAAGCGGCCTTTTTCAAGCTTCAATAGATTTGCTGTTTCGCCGTACGAGTCTTCGCGTGTAATAGATTTCGCCGCAAACAATTTATCTAATTTCGGATAAGTGTAATTTAAAACAGTCCCGATCGTCTTGCCTGTAAAACCACTGACATCAGCGGGCGCTGGGCTTGGGCCTAAGATGACTTCGCGCTTTGCAAACATGGGTTTTGACCAGTTATAGGCATCCGCATTCTTGCCCCAAGATGGATTAGCAAAACACAGAATATCGGCCCGACCTGAAGTCAAACTGTCGTGCAAACGATAATGAGTTAACAACATCAACTCAGGCTCACGCCCCAACTCTTTGGCAATTGATTTAGAAATATCAACCACGATACCTGTTGGTTGTGAGCCCTCTTTGACGAAGAGCATAGGTGCTGCAAGTCCTTCAGGAATTGCTACAACCAATGGAGTCGCCGCAGGCTGCGCCGACGCAACCCCCGCGCTCAAAATTATTCCAAGAAAATAAAGACCCGTTTGCAAACGCATGCGCGCAATGTGCCGTACTTCGATTGCTAAGACAAATTTCAATTGCGCCTTTGAACAAAGTTTTTCGCATGAACAAAGATTGTCAACGAGTTTGCGGCCAAATTCTCAACGAAAGTTCACCGAGAGACTGTCCCAACCGCTTGTTTAAGCAGAAATTTTTTCATTTGCAGACTGGCGACTGCCCTGTCTGAAAATTTCCCATTAAACAGCTCTTATGAAAATGTTGTTTGTTCTTTTATTGTCATTGGCCCCTCTTCAAGCTTTCTGTGCTTGGGCAGAGGATTTTGAAGCTCTTAAATCTGTACCACGCTCTTACGAGGCGGCAGGAACGATCTGCGAAGAAATCGCGCGCTTAAATGTGCAAAAGAAATTTCCGGCTCCGCAATACAATGTGATGACGGGGATTTCTTACGGCAATGCTGAACGAGTTATTGGCGAACTTGATGTCATTGTTTTCGATACCAACTTAAACAAGGTGATCCAAATCGCCGAAGTGAAATGCTGGAAAGATCTGAATGACGGCCTTGATAAAGCGCACGAACAAAGAGCTCGCTTTCTTAAAAATTTGCGCTCGAGCAAAGATTTGATTTTTCGCTCGACTTCGTCTGCTGAGACATTCGCAAAAGAACAATTTCAATACGTAAAAGAATTTATCACGATCGGTCAATTAGGCGCGGTTCAAGCGGGCTACGATCTGGAGTTGCCTTACACTTTGAAAGAACTTAAGGGCTACTCGTACGAAATGATTCGTTGCCAACACAACGGTCAATGCGTACGCCCCTAATAATTAGTGTTGCACTCTTTTGATGTAGGCTTCAACGCTTTGAGTGAAGCCTTCTTCTGTCGCCGTCTTATTAAATTGCTCCATGATTTTGGCGTTTTCTTTATCCGTCTTGAATGCGACGCCATATTCGTTCAGCGCAACAATTTTTGGATTGATTTGCAACTGCTGCGCGTGAGCACGTAAGTTCGGATCATTCGCCACTAAAAAACCAAAAACATTGCGATCAATGAACACATAATCAATGCGTTTTAGCGCAAGCTTCATCAGATTTTGCGCATCGGCTGGAGCATCTTCCAAAGCTTCAGGATGCGCTTTAAAGACTGGGGCTACCTGCGAACGCAAAGTGTAACCACCTACGTTGCCACCTTTATACTTCAAAAGATCACTGGCTGTTTTCCATTTAATCGGATTGTCTTTGCGCTCAATGATCACCCACGGAGTTTTGTAAACCGTTTTAGACAGCTTCATCCCTTGCACGAAATCGTCGTCAACAAACGATGGAAAAAAACCAGCAATACTTTTATCTTCAAGCCCCACATTGCGTGTTCTTTGAATCGGGACGAATTTAACTTTCAACTCGTAACCCATCTTTGCGAAAATTTCGCGCAAACCCACAATGGCTGCACCGTTTTCTGGAATATCCGGACTCATAAACGGCGGAATATTCATCGACACCAACGTCACCGTTTTTACTTGTGCAGCGAAAACGGACATACTTAACAAGAGCATACAAAATGTACTGATTGCTATTTTCATGGGCCTGAATATAAAAATTCAGATTGCAACTTTCAAACAAAAGTTCTCTGTTCTAACAACTTCTTGAGCGAACATTGTAATGTCCTTCAATTCTGTAATGTTCCGTAAAATTTTTTCGAGATTAAAGATCAGTCAAGATTGGCATAACGTACAGAGTAGATTTTTACGAGTGCATCTTCGGTATAAAAACCGATCGCCCCCTTGGCGCTATAGAGTTTGCTTGAATCGGCAAATGAAAAAAAGCTTACTCCGTCGCATACGACGGTAAATAAGTTTCCTTTGCGACGATAGGTGAATATATGACGCTCGCCAATCGCAGTCTTTGCTGGCGCTAGATCAGAAAGAAAAGTTTGGCCGACACTGTCAAACGCGAGCCCCAACTCTCCCCCATTTTGTGGTTTGCTTAAAAAATAATTTGTCGTTTTATCGTTCACATTGTTTTGGTTATAGCTGAAAAACAACCAGAACACTTCCCACGGATTCGCTGCCGTGTTTTTACGAAGTTGGCGAACCGTTTCCAATTCAATCGTAAGTTCGAAATCGCGAACGGGTTTATTCAAAGTATCGTTCAAAAATACTAACGCAGCATGCGTTTCATTTGCAACGGTAGCGACTTTCGGTGACAGCGTAATCGCTTGAGAATCTATACTGACCGAACCCTCGCCGTCATAGGCCACTGTAAAGTTGTCATTACTAACTGTCACTGTTTGTGCCGTCGAAGTCTGTGGGTCACTTAAAGACGATACGGGCGCGGCTGAAAATCCGCACGAAGCAAGAGACCAGGTTAAGATTATCCAAAGAGCACTGCGCATTCCTTCATAACGGATGCTTTAGTCTGTCACTTGAGTTTTTAGCGAAACTCAGATTGCTCTAGACCTTTTGTGGATTCGCTATTAGGTTGGGCGCATGAAAACGCCTATGTTCTCGCTGTTATTCAGTTTAGTTTTGACCTCACCCGCGTTTGCGCAGTCAGCGTATATTATTAGCGGTTTTGATGATGTTCTTCGTCAGGCAGAAAACACGGGACTTGTAAAAGCAGCCATCAAGATTTTCGAAAAAGATCACGGCTTCACCGGGATGTCTGTTCTTTATTCCGAGATTTCAAAAAATGAACGTGATCCACATTTCTCTTTGGTGAGTGGGATTGCTACTTGGTTTGAAAATCGTGTTGACTCGCTATTGACGCGAGAACAGTTCCCGTCTCGTCGCTTGTATTTGCGTAATTGGGTCACGCAAATGAATTTAGAAAAGTTTAAAATTGATAACGTCGCGACAATTATTGACGATCATCCCGGTCGAAAATTTATTGTCATCTTTGATAACTCCGATGCCAGTCTGACTTTAGCTGATCAATTAATGAATAAGTTCCCAGCGCAAATCTTAGAAGTGTATCTTCATCAAATTATCGATAAAAAGATTCCTTCACGTGCAAAGGCTTATCACACAGCTTTCGATATCGCAGTGAATGAATACAAAAACGGTCGCTTGGATGCAGGCAGCGTAAAAAATGTTGCCGATTCCATTTTAAAAGAAAATCGCTTAGAAGCGTTGATCCCCGCTTACGCCGTCTGTCCACCAAACAAAACTTCGACGGACTTTGAGCTGCCACAGGAAATTGAAATGTTGCGCGGCCAAGTGGAAAGTCATTTGGCGACGCTTTGCACTTTACGAAAACAATAGAGCGATTTCCGTTTCATGACTTTCCATCTGTTCATTTTGTGCTTTTTCAATCAAACAAGTCGCAATACGATTTCGTCAGACAAAAGTCTGACTTAAAAAAAGCAAATACATGAATAAAGGAGTATTCGATGAAAATGTTTCTAGTTTCAGTTTTGTGTGTCTTAGGGATGAATGTTGCTCATGCAAGCGATTATCAAATGCCGACGCTGCCAGTACAACTTGAGCAGCCCGCGAATGCCTCTGTGCCTGCTGATGAGAATGATGCGAACATCATGTCTCAATCACGCTACTGCTGCATTCGTGAAGGTGGCAACTACTGCGATATGGGCTACTACGATACTTTCGGTCAACCATGCAAATGCTATACTGGCAATCAAGTATGGCACGGTCACGTTTGCCGTTAAGACTTTAAAAGGGAGCTTCGCGCTCCCTTTTTCTTTATTGTGATTGAACTGTTCCGTCGGTTTTGAATTTACTGATACGCCCGTTATTGCCATCGGCGAAATACAAATTGTCCCACTTATCGATAATCAAGCCTGACGGCGCATCTAAACAATCGGGCGCTCCACATGCAGGACGACCCAACTTCCCGACGAAATTTCCGTTGCTGTCGAATTTCAAAATTTTATTATCAACGGCGTCCAGCAAATAAACGTTTGAATCTTTATCGGTCACGATGCCAGCGGGCGTGTTGATCTCACTTTCGACGCCAAAGCTGCCATGGGTACCAAAACTATCGATGAATGTTTCCTGAGCGGAGTAACGATAAATTCCGCCAGAATAGGTCGCGATCACAAACCTGCCCTGCGCATCAATGGCGACATGACTTGGATAAGCCGACATCTGCCCTGGTCCCGATGTATCTCCAAAAGAACCTAAATGAGTTCCATCCGCTTTAAATTTTTGAATACGTAAATGAACAGCATCCGCCACATACAGGACACCATCTTTAAATAACAAACCCATTGGATAACTGACATCCGCAGCCCCAGTGCCGCCAGAAGCAATCACTGTTGGATTCGTGCCGTCGGCATCGTATCGAGTCACCGTACCGTTGACAGCATCCGAAATAAATATTGCGCCACTTTCAGGGTCCACAGCTAAACCCGAGATATACGCATAGGTCATCAGCGAGCGAACAAAGTGACCGTCATAGGTATATTCTTTGACATATCCATCTTCAGAGCCAAAATAAAAATGATAGTTTGGTCCCATCGCTAATTGTGTTACGACGCCCAGGCCACCTTGATTTTTGGTCTCTCGCAAAAAAGTTCCCGTGTCTGAATAGACGGCAAGACGATTGCCCTCTGCGACCCAGAGTTCTGAACCGACTTTTGAAGACTGAGAGGGGGCGCTTGCTAAGTCTGTTGGATCATACTGTGTTAGAATGGTGCCGCTTGCATTAAACTTTAAAGTTTGTGTATTCGCCAAATCATTCGCATAAAAATTAGAAGTCGAATTATCGTACATCATCGTATTAAAGAAAAAATTCACCGGATTGGTAATTTTGATTCGACTGACAAAATTGCCTGAAGGATCATAAGTCAAAAGATGGGCCGAGAAATCACCCACAAACACATAGTCACTGGCACTGATGGCAATCGATTCTGGTATTCCAAAATCCTGAGGGCCATTGATTCCGTTAGGACTGTACGTTCCGATTGTTCGAAGGAAGTTTCCGGAAGAATCGTATTTGATAATTCTTGGCGCAAGCCCACGATCAAGAACATAAATATTACCGCTGCTATCAACATCAATATCTGTTGGAAGGCTCAGAAGTCCGTTCGTAGTCCCTGGCGAACCAAAGCTTAACAGAAGATTACCATCTTGATCGAACTTATATATTTTTTCTAAGTTTGCATTGATCGCAAAAACATGACCTGCGCTATCCACTTTCACACGCATAAGATCAGTGACCGCAAAACATGTGATCGTCGTAAATGTCGTAGTTACTGAGCGTAAAGGACAATTTGGATCATAGTTATCGCTGATAAGATAATTGCCATTAGAAAGAATCGCAAAGAACGCCAGCGCCTTAAACTTCACATCCCCTGCACCCATTGGAAAATTTCCAACAGGCAGTACGTCTTCAGTGACAGATGAAGGATTGCCAATCACTTTAGTTTCTAAAGAGAAATCCAACGCACACGCCGTGCACAGTAAGCAGGATAGATATAGCAAGCCAGTACGTACCATGCTTAACTTTTCGGAATTACGAGAATATATCTAGAGAAGAACTTCTATCAACTGCTCCTAGGATCAAGCATCGTTTCGCTCTGAGACGAAAAAAAAGGCTGTCCATAAAAGACAGCCTCCCTAAATATTTTTTTAGTAGAGCTTCTTAAGGTCGTCGCGATTAAAACCTTTGAGTTCAGAGTTGCGACCTTCTTTGATTTTCACAACCCAATCTGGATCTGCCAATAAGGCACGACCGACAGCGATCAAATCAAACTCTTTTTTATCAAACTTCGCCAGCAACTGATCCAACGCTTGCGCCTCGGAACCTTCGCCTTTAAATGCCCCAGTGAACTCGCCAGACAGACCGACAGAGCCCACAGAGATTGTTGCCTTGCCTGTGATTTTTTTTGCCCAACCAGCAAAGTTCAAATCAGATCCTGCGAATTCTGGTTCCCAGAAGCGACGTTGCGAACAATGGAAAATATCAACACCTGCAGTAGCCAATGGTTGTAACCATGACTCCATCTCTTGCGGTGTTTGTGCGAGTTTGAAAGAATAATCCGCTGGTTTCCATTGTGATAAACGCAAAATAACTGGAAAGTCTTCGCCCACTGCTTTACGAACGGCTTTGACCGTCTCAACCGCAAAACGATTTCTTTCGGCCAAGGATTTACCACCCCACTTGTCAGTGCGTGTGTTTGTACGATCCCACAAGAACTGATCAATCAAATAACCGTGGGCACCATGAATCTCGACCGCATCAAAACCAAGACGTTTTGAATCAGCCGCAGCTTGGGCATAGGCTGCAATCGTGTTTTCGATATCTTCGTTTGTCATCGCGACACCATTTGGTTTGCCAGATCCCATCAAAGCCGAAGGACCTTCAAATGGTTTATTAGGCGACCAACCCGATTGTGAATTAGGTTGCACACCCATGTGCCAGATTTGCGGAGCCATCGCACCGCGAGCTTGGTGAACTTTTTCGATCACATGCTTCCAACCTGCCAGTGCGGCATCGCCATAAAAGTGCGGGATGTTCTTTTCATTCGAAGAAGGCACACGGTTAATCACGGTCCCTTCTGAAAGAATAAGGCCGACTTCACCGGCAGCACGACGTTGATAATAATCAGCGACGTCATTTGTAGGAATACCGTTTGGTGAAAACACGCGAGTCATCGGTGCCATCACAAAACGGTTTCTTAATTTTAAAGTTTTTAATTCAAACGGTCTGAACAAAGAATCCATTGAGCTCAAGGGACATCCTCCACTATAGAAGATCTATCCTAAGCCTGCTTTGCTAAGTCTCCAAGTTATGACTAAATAAAAAATACTGTGGCCTGCGATGTAATTGCGATTACTTAAGTCGTTTCAATCCATTCTTCCTGACTGCCTTTGACAGTGACAAGAAGATCTTTAAGAGCCACGGCACAAGGTGGGTCACAAGCAATCCACGTGAAATAGTCACCATGGGGAAACATCGCTTTAAGGACTTTGTTTTTTAGAGCTTCCGTGTCGTTCTCAATAATAACCACGGACTGAGCATGCGCCGGAAGCTGTTTCAGACGGTCCTCTATGAGTGAAGTCGCCGCCTGATCCCCGACTAATAAATACCAATCGAATTTTTGCTGCATAGACACCTCGACTTTTGCGAGGCCATCTTAATGCTTCACTTTATAAACCGGCAATTTTCTCCAACCGAACGATGGAGATGAATAGTTAGTGACTGGCAGATGAAAACCAAACTAGAAAGTATAGTACTTATTTACATCATCTTCGAGAACGTACTTCAGAAGAGTTTTGCGAATGAACCCGTCTTTGCGCATAGATTTAATCGCATCCGCAAAGATTTTTTGCTCTTCAGGCTTCACACGTGTTTTTGAAAAGAACAGTGTCAAATCCAGATTATTATTTTTATCAGGAATGGCTTCCGTCAATTCCGCCAATTTGAACTGTTTTACATAACGACGATAAAAAGTAGGCGATGTAAAGACAGCTTGAACCTTGCGTTGGGTCAGTAGTTCGATGACGCCGTCAGGAAACGGATCATAGACCGCACGTTTTTCTTTTTCTAACAAATCCAATTCATCTTTATTTGTGAAGAACATGCCACCCGAAACAACACCGAATTTGATTTTTGGATTTTTAATATAATCAGAAATTGTGAACTCTTTTTTATAGACGCCTTTACTTACGAGCAAAATACGCGAAACAGAATAAAGAACTTCCGAATTCGTGACAGCGGTCCACTCGGGAGCTTTGAATGCAAATGCAAAAATATCAATACGGTTATTACGAAGTTCTTCAAGAGCTTTAGTGAAAGAAAGAGTGCGTTCGTTGTAAACACAATTCACGCGCTTTTTTATTTCTGAAAAGAGTTCAATGGAAATAGCGTTAATTCCAGCGCGTTTTTTTGCGACAGCGTCCGTGTTTGTGCCAACAACAAAGATACGACTGCAGTCCGCATGGCCTGCAAATGGCGCAATTAAAAATGCAATAACAATAAATAGATGCACAATCGTTAACGACTTCATAGGTAGAGTATAGACCTAATCACTTCCTCATACTCTTGTGCAATGTAATTATTGTTGATGTTAAGCAGCAGATTTTAAGCAAAAAAAAGAGGATGAGATTGTCCTCACCCTCTTCGTAAGTAGAGTTCCTGAGAATACTTAGAAACCGTCAGTGGTTCCGACTTTTCTTTCATCGTCATCAAAAGGAATCATTTCAGCAGACGATGATGCGACGGTTTTTTTAGCAGGCGGTGTGAACTTTAAAACCTTGTTCGCCGCTTTTTTCGCTGTCGGTTGCGGCTGACCCTTCGCGGAAGGTTTGGCAGACCATTTTGCCGCAGGAGCTGGTTTCACTTCAGAAACAGTTGCTTCAGGCGTTTTTTCACCGGCCACGTATCCATTCAAATTCACCACAAGATTTTGCATTTGCGTTGATTGGGAAGCGATCTCTTCAGCTGTAGAGGCGATTTCTTCAGATGAAGCTGCATTCGTTTGCGAACTTTGGTCCAATTGATTCATAGCTTTACTAATCTGCTGAATGCCCGTTGTTTGCTCCGAGCTTGCAGCCGCAATTTCATTATTAAGATCAGAAACCTTTTTAATGGAGGTCACGATGTTATTCAAAACGTCACCGGAACGATCGGCAATCTTAGTTCCGTTTTCGATTTTTTCAACAGAGTCCTTAATTAGACTTGTAATGTCTTTTGCAGCGACCGCAGATCTTTGCGCAAGACTGCGCACGGCTTCCGCGACAACGGCAAAACCTTTACCGTGATCGCCAGCACGTGCAGCTTCCACAGAGGCATTCAGTGCTAACAAGTTCGTTTGGAAAGCAATGTCATCGATAACATTGATGATCTCTTCAATTTTTTTAGAGGACTGAGAAATATCCTGCATCGAAGCCACAAGATTTTTAATCTCGCGCTCACCTTCTTCGGCTGCTGTACGCGAAGCTTGTGATAAACCTGCTGCTTGTTTGGCATTGTCAGAGTTCATGTTAACCATAGAACTCATCTCTTCAAGGGACGCGACTGTTTCTTCTAATGAGGCTGCCGCTGACGTTGAAGATTGCGACAAGCTTTGGCCCGCCTGTGACAATTGCGAGATCGCCAAATTCACTTGGGAACCTGCGTCTGTCAGATTGTTTACGATGCCACCCACAGTTTTACTTAAGCGCGAAGCGATCAGCATCAACATTGCAAAAACACCGAAGCCCGCAGCGGCACCAATGGCAAACAAAAGAAATAATGACTTTTCTGTCTCTGCTTTTTGTTTCTTATTATTGTCGATCGCAAGCTGCTTATAAATACCCATGATTTTGCTTGTCGTCGTTTTGATTTCAACGGACTCTGCATTGTAAGTGCCTTCAGACATTAAACCACGAACCTTTTCATAGTTTTCTGCTGTCGGCGTATGCAACGTTTTAATCATGTCTTCCACACGAGCAACATAGTCAGCGTAATGCTCTTTCATTGGAGCATATAATTGAGGCTCGCCCGGTTGATCCGGCGTTGCTTCGTACTCTTTCACTGCGGCCTTATATTCTTCGATCGCAGTTTCTGCTTTCTTTAAATAAGTTTCGCGCTGTTTTGGCGCATTGAAATTTGCGACTGTTCCCCACAGGTATTGGCCAATGCGAGCACGACCGCCCTCGAGATTACCTAGTGAAGTAACATTTGGAATCACATCGCTGTAAGATTCATCCAACATTTTGCTGGCCGTGCTTTGGCTAGTGTATGAAACATACATCACCGCTGCAAAACCAAATAGTGGAAGACAAGCTGACAGGAATAATTTGCCCTTGATACCGCGAAGCCAAGAAAAAGAAGCCATTGAACCGCCCTCTGATTTCAAACGTGCACGGCTGGACTATTCGGTATTTTCGTTACGGGACTTTAAGTCAGGAAATGGTTATGTGTCTCTTTGAGACGTCGAGAGCGCTCGTCTATTGAGCGCTCTTTATTAGTGAGACTTAATGACTACTACGCGGTTTTCAATTCCTCTTGATAACCAAAATACTTTTCACTGACTGCCAAACCCAATGCGATTGTTGGGAATAGGAGTCCGACGAGTGTGGATGCTCCCCAACCGCCGTGGGCGTAAGCCCATGCACCGAATGCAGAACCAATACCGCCACCCAGATAAACGATACCAATGTACAAACCATTCAAACGACTTTGATTGTGTGGATCAATCATGAAAATCGCACGCTGACCCAACACTAAATGCGCAGACACACCTGCATCCAACAAATTTGCAGAGATCACTAAGAGGACCAGCGATACAAGACTGCCCTCTTGAATGAAATGATTCATTAAGAACGAAATAATAGCGACGGCAAACGCAACCAGCGTCGCTTGACGACTGTAACCTTTATCGGCAAGACGACCCGCAAAAGGCGCGGCGATTGCTCCAGCAAGACCGGCCAAGGCAAATACTGCAACACCTTTTTGCGTAAATTGAAAAGCGGAATGAATCAGCATGAGCGGTGCCGTCGTCCAGAAAGAACAGAACGCGGCAAACATCAGTGATTGATAAACGGCTCTTCTTCTTAAGGTTGGTGTGGATGTGAAGAGATGTTTCATCGACCAGATCAACTGCGTGTACTTCATACTTGTCGCTGCCGGTTGACGAGTCGGCAAACTGCGAGCTAGCAACCACAATAACACCGCCATGATAGCAGCCGAGACGTAAAACACTGCATGAAGCGAAACGAAATCAGTTAATAAACTTGCAAGCGGACGAGACAGCATAATCCCTAACATCAGACCGCTCATCAGACTGCCAAGCACTTGCCCGCGCATGGCTTTGTCATAAAGGTGCGTTGTATAAGGGATAATGATTTGCACGGCCGAAGCTCCTAACCCCACAGCCACAGAGGCCGCAAGATAAGTGACAACTGACTGCGATAAACCCAGCACTAACGATGCAACGATCGTTAAGCCTATCATAAAGAGAATCAATTTTTTATTTTCAAGCAAATCCCCTAAAGGAATCACGAACAAGACGCCCAATCCATAACCGATCTGCGTGAACGTCATGATAAGACCTGCGGCATCAGAGCGCAGTCCTAAGGAATCCGCAAGCAGTGCCAGGATAGGTTGCGAATAATAGATATTTGCCGCCATCGTACCGACAGCGAAGGATAAAAGAAGAATAAAACCTTTTTTGAGAGCTGGAGATGTCATAAAACGAGCCTTTCGAACATAGTTCGATGTTTATCTAACTATGTTTCTACGCCCACTCTTGACAGAGCACAAGAACTTTGTTAGATAATTATCTAACAATGGATGAAATAAGTCACCCTTCTTTAAAAGATGTCACAATGGAACAGGTCTTAAAGGCCCTGGGCGATCCTGTGCGTCTCTCAGCCGTGCGCGAGCTTATCGCCGCTAAAGGCGGAGAAAAGGCTTGTGGGACTTTCAGTTACACGGTGACGAAAGCCACGTTTTCACACCATCTACAGATTTTACGTGAAGCTGGAATCATCTGGACGCGCGTCGAGGGTAAACATAAATACACATCTCTGCGCACGAAAGAATTGGAAAAACATTTTCCAGGTTTGATGAACGTTATTGCCAAATACTGATATCACGTCCCGGCTTTTTGAGTCGCGTTAGCTAAAAAGTTCTTCATGAAGTAAGTCATAAAATTAAAATAAGCCTCGCGCGATTTGGGATTCTCCAAATACTTTTGCATCAATGCTTCACAACGAATCACCTCTTGATAAGTCGCGAAACTTTTTAACTGCCATAGAGCCTCATGAAAAAGAACCGCTGCTTGCTCCGATTCCTTCTTGAGGGCAAAAAAGTGCGGAAACAAAAACACCGATCGCTCACCTTTTTGTGATGGATGATTCTCTGTATAGGTTAAGGCGAATAACGCCACTTGATCTCGCGATACACCTAGCTCTCGCGAATAACGAGTCACCATTTCTTCCCGAACATCGGGGTAAACGCTGTCGCTGACTTTATAATAAGACCTAACAGCCGAAGGGTTGATTGCTCTTAGCACTTCGCTCTTCGCTTCTTCAGGTAAGTTTAAAGAATGAATGGAGTTTACAAGCAGGGCTAAACCAGGAATTTGCGCTGCTTGCAGTTTGTCTTTTGGTTTTTCGAGTGCAGAACCAACCGTGACCGGCGCTCCATCAACTAAAAGGCCGCCGCCCCCATTCCATACACCCGTCCATGCGAACGACACGCTTGCCAGTAAGATAATCAGTAGAGATAGCATCACGCTCCAGAACTCCCCTAAGAAGAGAGAGTTCCTTAATACCAATTATTTTTTCTCTGTCACGACTCTTTTAGATTTTTGATTAAATTCATTTTCCGTTGTTTAGGCTCACAGAGTTGATTCTTAATTAGCTATTAAGAATCTGATGGAGGCTCGACGTACAGTCGAAAACCCACTCCATATTGTGAAGCAATCGTGCCATCGAAGTTTTTAATTTTACGTTTGAGATTATGAATCTGCGTGTAGATGTTTCCTTGAGAAACCGTCGCGCCCTTCCATATCGACGCAATAATTTCTGCTGCTGTCACAAACTGTTCGCGCTTCTTAATCAACAGCAGAAGAATTTCATATTCCTTATTCGCCAAACGCACTTCTTGATTATTAATCAAAACTCTTTTGTACGCAGGGAAGATCAGCATATTCTTCAGTTCGATCGTAGGTGGAACATTGCGCAGCAAGTTCGTACGTCGAGTTAAGATAGACATCTTAAAGTGCAATTCTTCAGGGACCATCTCAAGGCTTAAACAATCTTGTGCGCCCACTTGATAAGACTTCAAGCGATAAGCCACATCGTCTTTATTTAAAAAACTAAAAATTGAAAAACGATGTTCAGACTCGAGCTCTTGCAAAAATGGATTTGAAAGCAAACGATCGATGATAGGCTCCGTCAACAGAACCAAATCTGGCTTTGCTTCAAGAACAGCGCCTTTGTCCAAATGAGGAACGGTTACCAGATCGATCTGCCCCTTTCCTTCAGCCACGTATTTTTCAATAAACTCCGATCCCGCAGATCGGCCAAAGCATAATATTTTGCACATCGCCATATTCCTTACAAAACTCTTGCTTAGGATGAATGAAATTTAAATGATTTTAAAACGTGAACGAAGCATAGTGGTCCAAGATGGTCCACTTGTGCTGAGCAGGCTACTTGCTCTCTGTCACTTCAAAACATTGCATCCCAACGCAGAACACGGAATCGCTGTTTTGCGATTCAAGCTCTTCAATTTCCTTCGCAAGTTCTTTTCGTAACGACAGCAATACTTTCTTAAGATACGAAATTTTCTTCTTCGGCATTGCGAACATCATATATGAATAATCTCTTTCACTAACGGGACGAGTGTCTAAGGCCTCTTCTGCTTTTCTCAAAACTTGCGCATGAGATTTACGAATATACGCAGAAGGAACATCCAACGTCGTCGCACGATTGCGATGAGTTTTTTCCGCACCACCATTTTTAATTTTTAAAAAATTCAGACGTTCTAAACGATGAATCGCTTCACCAGCAATATCTGGAGAAATCCCTAAGCGCTTCGCGACATGCTTCGCTGACACTTCAAAGTCTTTCAAATCAACCAATTCCAGTATCGCCGCATGATACCAGTCAGAGATCACGTTAAACTCTTCTTGCTTAAAGGCGTAAGCCTCTTGCAAGCGATCACGCAGTCGTTCGGATGAAGCTTGGCGAATCGCCGCACTTCTTCCGTATTCACTTTGCACAAGATCTAAGAACATCGCTTTATCTTCATCAGACAACTCCAGACGCTGCGCAATCTTGTTGGCATTGCGATACGAAATCCCTACTTTTCCAGTCATCATTTCACTTAAACGCGAAGGAAGGATGCCAAGGTCTCGAGCGAAAGCACGCTGCGAGTAAGAAGGGTTCCGCTTCTGGCGGTTCATTAGCTCGTCCAAAAGAAACTTTCGGGCGCTTGTGTATCTCTGTGTACTCATCAGAGGATATGTTAAGGAACTATCGAACAAATGTCTATACTAGAGTGCGCATGCGAAGGTTGCTTAAGTAAGAATTGAGTTTTCTATAATTAGCATGCTGACGATATCAGTTTATTCAAGGATTCTTGAGAAGTAATGAGGAAAAGGCCACCGTTCAAGGAAAACGGAGGCCTGGATAACCATTTATTGGTTCAATCTGTACGTGATCGCTTTTGTCTGTACGGAATCAGCAGCACACGCGTTTTGAGCCGAAGTGTAAACAACTACGATCTCCAAGTACTTTGGATTTACTTCGCCATAAGCTTCTTCACCTGCGATATAAGCCACAGCTTTTTCAGCAAAACCACATGTCGCCGTCCAACGATTGAACAAAGTTTTTTCTGCTTTGAAGTTCAATCTGTCTTCGTTGTGACGAGATGTGAATGTCACAGGAAACTGACCAAACAAATTTCCGTAACGTGCTTCAAGAGTTAAAGAATCATGATCAGGCGAAAGAGTTGCCGTATCGAATTTTAGTTCCAAAAGATAGTACGGAACAGCTGTATCGTTTGCGATGTAAACAGCGCCTGGAGTGTGATCTTCAGGACCAGCAAAAGAGATAAGTGGACAGATCACAAATAGCGCAAACATGACAAGTTTCTTCATTATATTCTCCTCGAAGTTTTTGATGGCTAAGAGGTGGTATAACTGAAGAACTCCCAAAAGTTTGTTTGATTTCCGTCAGGATCAGGTAAGAGTGAGCGCAATTCAGAGTGATTACTCTTAAACTTTGTTAACCAGCGCGCCGCGAACGCGATAGTTAACGACAGATTGGAGCTTTCGGATCTTTTGCGCACAGATATGCCTTCAGTGCTGCGTTTTCTTTTTTCAAAGAATCAATTTCAGCTTTATCTGTCTTTTTACTTTCCTCAATGCTCGCTAATCTGCGAGTCACATTGGCGATCTGTTCATCATGACCTGTCATTTTCGCATAAAGCTCTTTGACTGCATTGATCAACGGCGCAACAAGAACTGCGTAGTTCACTGACTTATAACCTTGTTTATCAACGGCGACGGCTTCAGGGAATTTAGTTTCCACCTCTTGCGCAATCACACCGATTTGATGTCTATCGCTAAAGTTCTTATCGGGGAATTCTTCTTGGCGCCAATCGTAAGTCACACCACGCAGAGATAAGATCTTATCCAAGGCATTTTCAATCGGCGCGATGTTCTTTTTAAAACGAATATCAGAAGTTTGAATTGTTCCATTGGGCGAACGGAAGTATCCGCCCGTATAAATGTCACCACCTTGAACTTCCAAGCGATATCCCGGACCACTCGTACCGATACCTAAATTACCACTCGAATTAAATACCATCTGCACTGTTGGCGTACTTCCGACAGGACCCGTAATGAAATGAAGTGCACCACTATCGGATCTGATATTGATACCCGCAGAAGCTACGGCATTGCTAAATTGCGGCAAGCCCGTTCCGCTCGTACTCGCATAAGTGTTTGCACCCAAATACAAATTCATCGCGCCATTCGCAACCTTAATCGGCTGAATGATACTGTGAATAGAGTTATCAGAACTCATGAACTGAACACCATCTACGGCTGCGGTATAAACGCTAGGGACAATCGCTAACTTCGTTGGCGGAGCCGTCGTACCAATACCAACGTTACCACTTGAATCAATACGCATACGCTCCATCAATGTTCCTGAGGAATTCACTGTTTGGAATGTCAGACGTCCCGGAACAACGCCCGTTGCAACGGTATTATCCACAAGGCCCGAAATCACAGCCGCTGTGAAAAGTCCCGCGCCATCAGATCCCCCAAAGTGAATACTGCCAAGACCATCACCACTTTGCGTCGCTGTGAAATCACCGACAGTCGAACCGCGAGAACGATTCAGCAAGATGCGACTTTGAAAACCAGATCCCGCATTGCTAAATGTATTAAACCCTGCATTCGAATCGCCCACATTTGACACTTGAAATATCGGAGTCGTCATAGTGTTTGTCGTATAAGCCGCCGACTGATTGACATAGACAGGACCTTGAACAGCCAAACCATTCGTCGGCGCTGTTTTTACTCCGGCATAACCTGAGCCGATGACAACTCCACCACTAACATCTAACTTATTCAGCGGAGCCGCCGTGCCTATTCCCGTTTTACCAGCAAAATAATTATTCGCGCCTGAGTCCGAAGCGTAAATATCATAAGGTGTGTTTGTATATGTACCGCCACCAGCCCCAAGACCACCGACGTACAGACCATATGCATTCGTCACTGTACCGCCAGCTAAATTGTTGGTCGTAATTCTTAAGCCATAGAGGTTGCTCACAGTGCCTGTCGAGAAGTTACCGGCATTTGCAGCAGCCCCCATTAAATTTGCAACTGTTCCTGTACCCGCATTGGCGGCGTACGTGTACATCGCCTGCATGCCGCCAGTGATATTACCGCTGCCCAAATTTACAGTCTTGGCTTGACCGCCATAAAGATAATTCGAAAGCGTAACATTAGAAGTTGCCGGTACGACGACTTCACTTTGACTCGCTGAACCTTCTGCTGATGAGTTCGCTGAAGGAGCAAAAGTCACATAGTTTAAAGAACCATAAACGGAATTCGCCGTCGTCGTTGTGCTTGTGATATTTGCTAAACCATTCACGTAAACATTATTTGTCACACCCGTTTGTGCAATGATCGAGTAAGGTCCCGTTGCATTAGCGTCCGTGGAATTGAGCGCTAGCAACGCATTCGGAGTCGCCGTACCAACGCCCACATTGCCACCACTGGAAGCGAGTAAAATACTTCCTTTGGTTGCATGGGAAGTTGAATCAATAGAAATATTTTGTGAAGCTGTTGTGCCACCATAAATTTGTGGCGCATAAAGTGTACTACCACTAACAGCACCCGATGTCGCGATGTTACCACTCGCATTGATATTGCCATTGACGCCGACACCACCACTGACTACAAGAGCACCGTTATTATAACCTGTCGAAGCCGTTGAATTTGTCACGGTCATGACCGAGCCTGTTTTAACAACCCCCGTCCCTGTTCCAGATAAAGTCAGATCTTGATTTGTACCACCCGCAGAAACTGACAAACCACTACTTGAACCCGTGATGGTTGATACGTTCGAATAGGCACCAGTGCCGGAATAAGTGCCAAGGCTGACCCACGCCGTGCCATTGTAAATTTCTGCAGCGACATTGTCTTTGTTCCAACGGATCATACCAATGTTCAAAGTCGTCGGACGTTGAGCTGTTGTCCCCGTCGGCAAACCCAATGCATCCGTCGCATTCGCCATATCTACAGTCACGCGTGGAGTATTGGTGTTAATACCAACTTTGTTCAGGAAATTTACGGTGCCGTCCTTTAAAAAGTTCATGACGTCTGAACGCGAACTGCCGTCAGCATTTCTCCACGAGAATTTGTAATTGATGTCGGTCCCGATCGTTGTCGTCATCAATTGAAACCAACGTTCATCCGCCGTATTTGTATAAGTGCTCGTTGGATCTTCAGGCTTCAAAGCAATGGCTACCGACGCATTTGAATTTGAAACAGCAAGACCACCACGGACTTCAAGTTGTGAAGTAGGAGTAGTCGTCCCGATACCGACATAACCGTTGTTTTCAATTCGCACGCGTTCCGCCGACGTTGTTCCACCGTTTGTCGTTGTGAAAATGCCAACCTTCGTCCCTTGGGCAGTATCACTCCAGTTTTCAGCAGCTGACATCATCAATGAAGCTTTTGAAGCCGAACTGAAAGCCGTACCTGTATAACCGCGAGCACCAATGAACATCAATGTTTGCGCATTTGTCACAGCCGTCGGACTTGCCTTCGTGCCACCTGCTTTACGACCAATCAACGCAGGATTTGTTGATGCCACTGAAGAATAGTTATCGAATAAAACGACTCCCGTGCCTTCATCAACGACATGAACTTTAGCTGCTGGCGATGAAGTGTTAAGACCCAAGTTTGAACCATCATAATACAGCATTGAATTTGTAAGTGTTGAGCTTGCATTATAATACGGGACATATCCCGCAGTTCCCGCACCTGACAGGGTACCCGCTGGCAAGTCGGCAGAAGTCATCGCACGGAAAGTCGGAGCACCACTTGCATTATCAGGTGACGCTAAAAATTGATTAGCAGAACGAGAGGCATAAGTGATCTGCGAATCGTTTAAAGAAATATTCGTACAAGTCCAAGTGCTTGTCGGTGAAAGAAACACAAGAGTTTGATTCGCAGCACAGCTTCCTGAAATTTGCGAAGCACTGATCTTACCACTTAACGCAGTATCAAGACCTGACACATCACTGGTTGCAAGAGCCGTCGGTGCCCAGTTACTGCCGCTGTATTTTAGTACGTTGCCAGATGCTGGAGCCGTTGTACTAACTGCAACACCCTGAATTTTTGCGACCGTTGGGGAAGGCAGAGTTCCAGACAAATCGCCGCCTGCTGAAGCACCCGTTTGAATTGCATTCACAATACGTGTGTCGTTACCGGCAGCCACTGTATTCGCTGTTGTTCCAACGTTTACTGTTAATGTCGGAGTCGTTGCTCCATTCACGATACTTAAATAAGCGTTGCTTGAAACAACGTTAGTAACCGTACCACCACTTGAACCTGATACACCCGCACAAGATAAGCTTGAACCATTCCATGACAAGAATGTACCGGCAGAACATGTTGGCAACCCAGCTTTAAGCAAGAAATCACTCGCGACATTTGTTCCTAATTTTTGCGCCGTCATAGCGAAACCAGAATAAGGAACTGAACGAATCACGTTATCTGGTGAAATTGTTTTCCAACCACTGCCATCGTAAAAAGATACGCGCAACAAACGACCATCAGAAACAACAGGCGCATACTGAGTCGTCGTTGCAGAACACGTATACGAACTGCCAGAACTTGAACAAGAACCACAATAGAAGTTTGCAGAGTTGTCGAAGATATCAAGAATCGAAGTTCCACCGCTTAAAGGATATTGCACGGTTCCTGAGCCGATCGGCACATCAAAAATACCGCGCGAATTCACCATGCTATAACCGGAACGGAGTTCTTGATAAATGATGCAACTACCAGCGGGGTCTGTAATTTGAAAAAGAAACGAAACGTTACCGTACTCTAAAGGAGTGCCGTCAGATTTTAAAATACGCCCTTGATATTCAAGCGTCGCTGGAGAAGCGAACACAGCTTGAGAAAGGAAAATTAATGCAGTGAGAATATAAGTAAATACAGGCATCCTACCCCTCGCACGTTCCGGTATCTAATTATCGGTTTTCAGAGGGGATCCCTTAAGAAAAAGACGCGCTTTTAGGGAGTGAAACTGCTCTTTTCGAGACATTTTCGACATATTCTGACAGGGCCTACGTTCTTAGAACAAGACTCCTTGGTTTAGTGAGTAAATTCAGATTCGGAAGCCTGGACTAAACTAAATCCGTCGACTGCTTCACCTTGGACATTTACACCCCAATGAAGATGAGGTCCCGACACTCTGCCCGTGTTACCCGCAAGTGCGATGATTTGTCCTTGTTTAACTTCTTGATCTTTCTTCACTAGAATTTTTGAAAGATGGTGATACTGGGTGAATATTCCCAAGCCATGATCGACGATGACGATATTGCCAGAGCGGAAAAGTTCGCCAGCAAATACAACTTTTCCAGTATTAGAAACAGATATTTTTTTGCCAATACCTGCGCGAAAATCATAACCAAGATGCTGTCCGTTCGTATCACCGTTAAAAACTCGCTTGATACCATAGGGACTTGTGATAACGCTCTTCAACGGTTGCTTAAAGACTTCTGTGAAGTACGGCTTCGCATTGGAATTTTCATAAAGCTCTTTCAGCATTTTTGTTTCCGCATCGACACGAATTTGATCTTTCGCAGACAGCTTCACCAAACGCGGAGGAACTTTTAAGGTTTCGATTTGGTATTGTTTGGCTTCAACTTTAAAAGATACTTTTTCCAACTCCTTCTCACCGTCCTTTAATAGACATTCAAAGGGTTTGAGTTCTGAAAAATAACTTTCAGAGATATAGGCAACATATTCATTCTTGCCGTCGTTGTATGCGCGAACTTCCTGATTACGACAGAAAAGCTTCGCGTTTTTCACTTCAGAATGAATTTTGAGAAAACGAACTTCACCCGGGTGAATAATCATTGGATCGGATTTTCCATCCGCGGCAAAAGTCGCTTCACCAGAGATTAACAAAACGATGCCACAAATAACCGACGACAAATGCTTCATAAAAAATTCCCGTCACTTGTTATTCAAAAAATCCGTGATGCTCTTATTAAGAGCCTCGGGCTGCTCCAGCGGAATGAAGTGACCACATTCTGAAATTTTCGCAAGTTGACCCTTAGGAACTACGTTAGCAGATCTTTCAATCGACGTAAACGGCACGATCTTATCATCAGCCCCACCAACGAATAGTGCTGGTAGAGACAAATGATTCATTTCATGTTTAAGCTCACGGCGATCCAAAGTGGCGCGCAATTGGCGCAGGTACACTTCTTTCGCATCAGGTCCTGCCATGTCGTGAATAACTTGTCGAAGCTCAGTGTTTTCGTAAGAAGAAGGATAAAGATATTCTTTCAATCTTTTGTCCGTGATCCCCGTGAACTTGCCTTTTTTAATAATTTCAATGGACGATTCAACAATACGTTTTTCTTCTTCTGGATAACCTTCACTTGAAGATCCCATCACAATCAACTTTTCTACCCGCTCGGGATACTTCAGTGCAAACTCCTGAGCGATATACCCGCCCATGGAAAATCCCAACAATACGAATTTTGCAACATTGACTGCGCCCACCGCCTCTATCATTTGATCGACGCTATCAGAATGCCTTAAATCCACGACGATAGCTTGAGAAAACAAACGGACCTGGGCGGCAAAAAGTCGTTCATCACATAAAGTTCCAGGAAGAAATACTGCGACCTTGTTGATCATAAGACCTCTGCTTCAAAACTCTATTTTGCTTTGATTAAAGAGGATGTTCAACAGTATGAGGCCTGTAAGCCGCCTGGCGCCATTTTAAAAAGTAGATGCTTCCTGGAATATCAGATAGACTACCAAGTACAGTGAAGCATCTATTTGTGCCTTTTATATTAGCGTTTATTTTCTTTGCAGGCTTCCCGCAGTTCGACATTGCGGGAATTCGCAGTGATACGCTTAAAGCACAGACCCTTACGGCAACTTCTTCGCTTTCATTTGAAAGCATCAGTTCTCTTCGTTTTTCAAAACCATCTGAACGTCATCAAGCCGACTATACCTTCGTAAAAGAAGTAACGCTAGAATGCCCTTCAGCTGATTACGCTTATCGCGATCCTGTTCTTTATCTTTATCGCGGTCTTTTCAATCCAACTTGGTCTGATCCACGCGCGCCACCCGCGCCCGTCGTTTAACACTGCATTTTTCAAATGAGTTATTTAACGATTTGTCTTTCGCACAAAGCGAAGGGATTGGATTTATTTTTATATGGAACAACAAACAAAAAACTCTTCTAAAACGGCGCCACCAGAAGGCAGTAAAGACGCACGCGGGATTATCATCCTTGGAGTAATCATCGTCCTTTTGATCGCGTTTAGAATTTTGATCTATCCGCACTTTGAATAATATTTTTTAATTGTCCCTGCCTGCTCGGCGCCTCGACTCGTCGGGCAGGTTTTAGCTGACATGGGATCTAAAATTGAAGAGCCAGTGCTAGCAGACCAAAAACAGGAATTTCAAGCTCTTCTTTATGATTCCAGCGATCCGTGGCTTTCTTCACGGCCTGCTCTTCAGCCTCTTCGACGTATCTATTGAACATTTCTGTCTCACAAACATCGTAAACACATGCCATGCGTTTCAAAAGTTTGATGGATGGCTTACGGCGCCCCAGCTCTACACTCGAAATAAATTGTGACTTGTAATCGCCTAATAGGTCTGCAGCCTCTTGCTGAGTTAAGCAACTCTTCTGACGCTGTTCTTTTAGAAACTGACATAATGGCATTGTTTTTCCTGACGTTGCAGAGACTATATATGCGTATTCATGTTTCCATTAGTTAATATTCCGCCATGAATAAGTACAAAAAGTGCGGAACTTACAAAGTCAGTCCCGTTTTTGTCTGAAAGAAGTCTTTGAGGAAGCGCAAACTCTGATACCGAGTGAGCTCTCCATGCTTATAGAAGAGTTCGCGATATTCTGCGGATAAAGAGTCTTGTTCTAGGCGCAAATCGTAATCGATAAAAAAAGAGAAACCATCATTCAGACGGATTGTAAAATTGACGTTTACCACATCTGATTCAAGGGCCACGATGTCCGTGTAAGCATAAGAACGCTGTACGCGGCCATCTTGAACTTCGAAAAACTCTGGGTTTAGTACAAGCTCTTTATTTAGCCGCAGACCTTTGATCAACTGCCAGCCCGCAAGCACGATAAAAGCCAGTGACATACCGATCAACAGGGCATCCGTTTTACCGTGATAGTCACTCACCCCCCAAACAAGAGTCGCGACAAAAAACACAAGAACGATTGAGGAACCCCAAATAAGGATTTTACGCGCAAGTTGGGTGTTAAAACGGATCGCCATAATTCATTGTAGAGACACGACATCGTGCTGGCACTCAGTATTTACAGGATTTTGTTAAATGCAAGACTTCTATTTCACTTCTCTCGATTACAGATCTATCCTATCCTTATATTATGACAAAGAAGCTTCGTCGAAAAATGTCGGTCACAGAATTTGAAAATGGTTATTTTTACGCTACGGATTTAAGAGATTTCGCTAAGTCTTTGGGAATCTCGGTGACCGCAAAGACCCGCAAGGATCAACTTGAGAAATTAATTATCGCCTTTCTTAAAAGTGGAAAGGTTGCGAACGCCCCTACCAAAAAAGTAAGCATGTCGGAAAAAACAGATCTTGAAAAAGGCCTGACTTTAAAACTTCCGATCATGAATTACATAAGCAATAAAGAAACAAAAAGCTTTCTTGAGCGCGAGGCTTTGACGATTGCTCCGAAGATGAAGCAAAAATCGGGGGCGCGATATTGGCTGAATCGTTGGCGTGAAGATGAAATGGCGAAAGGACGAAAAATAACCTACGGCGACTTGGTTCAGCAGTTCGTAAAGTTGAATGAAGGCGATGAACGTCTGCCGCGTATTCCCTCCACTCGTTTTAATAATTTTATTACGGATTTTTTGGCCAACGAAAAGAACGCGACGCGCGCGCAAGCCATGGATGCCTGGGAAAAGCTAAAGACTCTTGAGATTCCTAAAAATTACGAAGCCTGGCATCGCCAGAAGAAATAAAAAAGGCTCGATCTGAAATCGAGCCTTTTACATTGCCTATTCCTCTAATGTTATATGTTTTCCATGAAGCCTTGTTGTTCTAAGTACGAAAGCACGGTTTGCGAATATTGCAAATGCGATTCACGGGTGTACTTCATGATGGTGTAAAGCTGTGCGAGATTTTCTACACCACTTTCGGTAACACGTTTTGCAAGCTCTGGATCACTCAAATAACGTTTCATGCCCGCGATCTCTTTTTCGCGATAACTGTCTTTTAAACGCGTCTCTGAAAAATCATTATAACGTTCACGATGAACAATGGACTCTAACGGAAGACGATCTCGCAACACAGGAGATTCATCTGGATATCCCAAAGAAAAACCGACGACTGGTACCACATTTTTAGGACAACCTAAGATCTCTCCAATTTCAGCACAACTTGCAAGTGTCGTCCCCATGTAACAAATCCCTAAACCTTCTGCCTCTGCCGCCAATGCCGCATTTTGTGAAGCTAAGATCGCGTCAATCGAAGCAATCATAAAGCTCATGAAGTTATCGAAATTCATCGGTGCATCTGAAATCTTTAACCACTCGCGCATTCGGTGAAAGTCCGCACAGAACGTTAATAACAACGGTGCCTCGATCACCATGCTTTGCTCAAAGTGTGGCTTGTACAAGGCTTCTTTAATATCAGCATCACTTGTGACAATGATCGAATAGGCCTGCATATTGCCAGAGCTTGATGCCCGCGTTGCCGCCGTCAGAATACGTTGTAGTTTATCTTCCTCGACAGGATCTTTTTTATATTTGCGAATAGAGCGATGCTGAAGCAAGAGCACCTCCTGCCCCACGATGTGCCATGGATTGAGACTCTATAAAAGTGATGTGTTGTCTTTATCATGTGACCGTTTGGAACATATCCAAAGCTGTCACCACAAGGAACAAGACATCCCCGTTTTTTCACTATTTTGCTAATGCTTCAAAGGATAGAAAGGTTAAGAAATCTTCAATGGAGGAATGAAATGAAAAAGCACTTCTTATTTTTAACGATTTTATTTTCAAGCTTAGCCGCCCACGCGGCTGACGGAATTCTTGATGGCCACTATGCGGTTGAAATGCAGATTGGGCAGAGATTATTTCACGACGAAATGAATTTACAGGGAGCAAGCCCTATAGCTCTTCGTAATTTCACTGGTGCGATCTCTGGCAATATTGTCGTCCCAGGGGTCTTTGAATCACCTCTTGAGGGGCAAGCTGTTTGTTCAGAAGCAAACCTCAGCTGCGAATTAGAATTTACGATTTTAGTCAATGAAGGTGGCGAACCCTACAAGGTCCGTTATGTTGCAGAAATTCACGGCGAAGATTATATTCGCGCCGCGACTCTGAAAGCCGAGCCTGTTCTTCGCGGCTCTGCGTATCTGGAGGATGGTAAATTGATGGGAACTTTTACGGCGACTCGTAAATAAGAAGATTTTCTGCTGCTCACACTTCGCGAGCAGCAGACATTTTAAATCAATGTGTTAAAAGACTACGATCAATGTCGTTAAGCTCTTTTGCATCTGAAAATTTCGAACTCATGAATGCAACAATCGTCGCAAGAACAGCGATGCCTAAGCCTGTCCATGTCGTTGTTAATAAATTTCCGTGATCAATCGCAACGCCACCAACCCATGCACCAATCGCATTTCCTAAATTAAAGGCCGCGATATTCAGTGCCGACGCTAATGTCGGAGCTTCCGCCGCATGCGCCAGCGCCCGCATTTGCAGTGGTGGTACCGTCGCAAAACCAGTAAATCCTAAAAGTGCAACTAAGATAAGTGCCGCAATTTTAAAGCCCATAAAAAAACCAAAACCAAGAAGCACGACAGACAAGCCAATTAACGAGCCCACCAGTGAACCATTGAGATTTTTATCAGCCCACTTGCCGCCGACGATATTTCCCACAATAAGTCCCGCACCGAAGAGCAATAATATTGGCGACACTGCGGCTTCTGAAAATCCAGAAATCTGAGTCAAGATCGGCGCGATATAGGTAAAGACTGTAAACACACCCGCAAAACCAATCACAGTTAATAACAAACTGACTAGTACCTGCGGCTTCAAAATGACTTTCATTTCATGAGCCATGCTGCTTGGTTGTGCATTTTCTGTCGCTTTAGGTACGAAGAAAATCAATGCTGCCATCGCTAATGGGCCTACAGCCGTGACCGCCCAAAACGTCGCATGCCATCCGTAATTCTGACCTAACCACGTTCCAAACGGCACACCCAGAACGTTTGCTAACGTCAAACCTGTAAACATCAACGCAATCGCAGTTGCTTTTTGATTGGGCTTCACCAAGCTGGTCGCCAGAACAGAACCAATACCAAAGAAAGTTCCGTGCGCAAATGAGGTCAGCACGCGTGCCACCATCAACACCGAATAATTAGGTGCTAGAGCACAAATCAGATTTCCTAAAGTAAAAATCCCCATCAAAATAATCAGCGAACGTTTGCGTGGCCAGCGTGCAGATAACAGAGCCAAAATCGGTGCACCAATCGCTACACCCAAAGCGTAACCGCTTACCAACAACCCCGCTGAAGACAAAGTCACACCTAAGTCTTTTGCCATCTGTGGCAACAGTCCCATAATGACAAACTCAGTCGTTCCAATCCCAAATGCTCCAATCATCAGAGCATATATCGCTAAAGGCATATGAGCCTCCTTTTATTCCCTGAATCTAGCACCTTTGTTGTTGAGTATTTAGACATGAATAGGCAAAATATATTTGATCTGGAGTCAATAATGAAAACAACCCTCGACGAGCTTCAAACCTTCATTGCCATAGTCGATCTGGGATCCATCACCGCGGCCGCGGAAGAGCTGGATCAAACTCCCTCAGGTATCAGTCGCACTTTGGCGCGTTTAGAAAACAAACTGGACGTCACCCTGTTACGTCGCACGACTCGCAAACTTGATCTCACAAGTGAAGGCGAAAGATTCCTTAATAGCGCGCGTGAAATTATTCAATCCCTTGAAGCGGCCGAAGAAGCTGTCGGTTCAAAGAATACTCCGGCGGGTGTGTTGCGTGTTGATTCCGCATCACCATTTATTCTGCATTCTGTTGTGCCCTATATCCCCGAGTTCCATCAGCTTTACCCCAACGTACAAGTGGAGCTTTTTAGCAGCGAACGCAATATCGATCTTTTAGAAAATCGCATCGATGTCGCCATTCGCTTGGGAAATCTTGCCGATTCATCCTTGCATGCCGTGCACTTAGGACAAAGCAAACGGCGCGTACTTGCAAGCCCGTCGTATTTGAAAAAACACGGCACACCAAAATCGGTTGAGGATTTACAGAATCACAAATTGATTGGCTTCACAGATCCTAAAGAGCTAAATCAATGGCCCCTGAAAAATTCCGGTTCAAATCGTTACTTAATTAAACCTGATTTTGCAGCCTCAAGTGGCGAAACGTTACTACACTTAGCACGGCAAGGTTTGGGACTTGCCTGCCTGAGTGATTTTATGACGGGGCCTGATCGTGAAAGCGGCGCCTTGGTTCCTGTTCTAACAGGTGCGACCAGCGATCAGAAAGAGCAAATCCACGCGATCTATTATAAGAACGCGCAGCTTTCGCTGCGGGCTGATGTGTTTATTAAATTTCTTAAAGCAAAATTGAAGAACGCTTTATAGTCAGAATTTATAAATATTGATCCGTGATACAAAGGCCGTCTTCTTGATAGACTGAAAGATTGCATTTGTAGCGCTGAATAAGTCCGATCAATGCCAAGATCGCATCAACACGACTGTTAGCAACCTCTGCCGGATGTTCTTCCACTTCTTTTAAAACATCCGGCAATTCTTTACGAAGTAAAACAGATTTTTCACGTAACTCGGGCGCAAGTCTTTCTGAAAAAATAAATAGTCGCATAAATCACCTCTTACAGTTTGGCGAAGATGTCGATTTGATTTCCATCAGGATCTAGCACAGAAGCGTAACGCTGCCCCCAGAAGGCATCCCAAGGTTCTTTCATGACTTGAAAGCCGCTTGCTTTTACGTGTGCTACAACTTCATCAACGACTTTTGCGGATGACTGTTCAAAACACAGAACGATCGGCGTGCTGCCGACAGGTTTTTTCCAATCCGGATAAAGTTGCTTAATGGAATGAGCCGAATCAAGCATGATGTTGACACCAGATTCTTGAAGCGAATCAAAATGCTCTGTTTGTTGGAACTGTTTAAATTGAATTCCCAACAATGCATAAAATTTTAAAGACTTTGAAACATCTTCTGCGACGATACCAATAGCTGCTAATCCCATAAGACACCTTAAAGGCGAATGACGATGTCATTCGAAAGAGGTTTAATTGGTGTAGCGACTTCGCTGATTTCATTTTCTTCAGCGTGTGCCGAGTAAACTTTGAAACCCGTAAACAACTCAAGCAAACCTTTAAACTCTATTTGATTCGATGGTTGTTCCGGAAGATAAACTTCTTCATCATAGATTTCTTTAAATGCACCCATGGCGATCTCCTTTTACTTCAAAAACACAAAGCAATGCCCACAGAAAGAACAATTGTTCCTTCCGTTGTTAGCTCAACTCAGCATTTTGAAAAGTTACAAGTCTACTCCAGCCGCACTGGAAGACGAATTTGACGGTTTCAGAGGAGAAAAGAAGGCTTCTCTCCCCTTAAAATTGAATTTATGTCCGGAAAACGGACGAGTCAACGGATATGTAAATAATATGTAAATGCACGGCAGCAATCAGGCCTATCATCTAGCGAAGAGTCTGATCTTAGTTTTTGAAGCATTTGATTTTTTCAGGCTGGCAAAAAGAAATCGCTGTGCGGTCTTTGCAACGAGCAAGAACTTCTTTGCTGGCTTCATCTTCGGATTTGCCTAGAGCAGAAAAATGATTACCCATGGAGTCCAACTTACAAGTATAAGTTGCGACAAGTTTTACACCACCGCCACTGTAATCAACAGCAAGAGCGCCTTTATTCTTTTCATCTTCTGGGTTCACCACTTTCAAACCACAGCCCGCAGAAAACAACACAACCATCGAATAAATAATTAAAAGACCGTTCTTCATATATCTCCAGCATGAATATCAGCTCTAATTATGAAATGCCGAGCGCAGGGAGCGCAAGAAGAATGCGCTTGCATTCTTTAACTGCTAACTTTAGCGTTTCGGTATGTCAGGAAATCGCAACTTATGAAATATAAAGCCCTCTCTATCGTTTATCCCAATGGTTCTAAGATTGCGTCTGGAGAAAAGACGATTGAAGTCAGATCGTGGCAGCCACCTGCTGACTTCAGTGGTGATTTATTGATTGTTGAAAACCTGCATTTCTTACGTCAGCCCGGCGAGCAGGATCCTGAAGGTCGTGCGGTGGCGCTGGTAAAAATTAAAAACGTTCGTCCTTATATGGCGGGCGACATGTTAGCTGCATGTGCAACTCGTTGGGAACCCGGATACTATTCATGGGAGCTGACGGATGTCAGACCCTTAAAGCACGAATCAAAAGTTTTAGCGGCTCGTGATATTTATGAAATTGATTTAAATATCGACGGCGAAAAACTTCAGATTGGTTCTTTACAAACTGTGCGCATCACCGTGACGAACATTCAAAAAAGTCGCGATTGGTATAAAGAGCTTTTCAATATCGAGCCCGTCGAAGATCAAGATAATTTTGTGTCGTTCAAAGTCGGCGCAATTAATTTTGATATCGCACAAGCTGACGACAAATCTCCCCTTTCTACAGGTGGATCTGTCGCCTATTGGCTTGTGAATGACCTTGATTTGCTACTGCAAAGAATTGAAGCTCTTGGTGGCAGCGTTTATCGTGGCCCACTAAAGGTGCCCGAAATCCAAAGAACGATTCTGCAAGTGAAAGATCCCTTTGGAAATATCATTGGTTTCGAGGCACCGCTTTAACTTTATTTTTCGCAAATATTCATCGGCACTTCAATGCGCGGAAGATAGTGAGTGCCATGCAGGACCGTGCCATCTTCAAGCATCACAGTCGTTTCAACTTCCGTCTGTTGATAACAGTGCTGCATCTCTTCCCACGTGCCAGAATTTCCGTAAGTCACTAGTGTTGATTGTTCAAAAGTATATGGAAGATCCTCCTTCGTTAAGGACTTCTTCCACTGAGCGACATTGGCTTTTCCCATCTCTTTGTCACAGGGCGAATACGACGTATCAACATGCGCTGGATAAATAGACAGTGCCGTTGCCACGCCGTTGATTGCTACTTGCGTTTGGTAAGTGCAAATGACTGTATCACCAAATGTCGAATTGTAATCGGCTGTCACTGCATCAACAGCGATCGACAAAGAGGCCCCATTCAAAACTCCAGCCCCATGAGTTTGCGAGCGCGAAACAATGCCACTATTGGCCTGTGCCGCATTTGCAAAAAACAATATTGTGATCATTGATAAAAGAGAAGAACGCATAGAAACCTCCTGATTAGATCAGATAGGTTTCTTTCATAACTTGATCCACCAACAACCTGGACGGGAAAGAAACTCTGATAAAGAGTTCCAGGTCTAAAAATCAAGCTCGCAGGCACTTTAACACAAGATTTTAAAAACTCATTTTCTAAAATCTTGCGCCAGAATTTTTTACAGCTCTGGTGATGAGGACTTCATCCCGGTAAAGAAATCCACCAGGCTTTGCGGCGCTTTATCGCCATAACACAAATTAAATATCTCACGTGCTTCAACCGCGATCTTTGCAGTTCTTAGGAACATGTCTTTTTCATATGCCGCAAGTGCCCCCTCCATATCGCCTGGATGAGCAATAATCGCCTTTGCCAACTCCGCCCCGTCATGCATCGCAAGATTTGCACCGTCACCAGATGGCACCATTAAATGGGCGGCATCACCAAGCAACGTGACTCCCGGGACGCGCCCCCAGCGGTGCCCTATGGGCAACTCATACAGCGAACGAAACACAGGAGCCGTATCGCTTGCAGTAATAAGTGCTGTTAACTCCGGCGCCCAACCTTTAAACTCGTCAGCGATTCGCGCCAATGAATCTGCTTTGTTAGCAAGATCAAAACTTGCAAACCACTCTACTGGTTTTTTCAAAGCGACATAGGCATGCAAAGTTCCGTTTGCTTCACGATGAGCATTAATTCCTTTATCTGTCACAAGCGCAAATAAAGATCCCGCCCCCACCGCTTGCGCGGTCTTAGGATAAAGAGTGTCAGCATTATAAAGATAAGTTTCAACAAACGTCGTGCCCACATATTGCGGTTTTGCGTTCGATAACAGAGCCCGAACTTTCGACCACGCACCATCCGCACCGATGAGCAGGTCTGTCGTAATTTCAACCCCGTTTGTGAATATGACTTTGTGGCGACCATGCCCTAAAGACTCGATCGATGAAAGCTTATAACCCCAGCGAAGTGAATCCGCAGGTAAAGAATCCAAAAGCATTTTGCGAAGCTCGCCACGATTTACTTCAGGGCGCGAAAGCGATCCATCATCCCCACCAGCATACAACACTTGTCCCGTGGTGCTCAGCACACGTGTCGCTTCGCCACCGGGCATGATCAGTTTTAAAAACTCCTCAAAGAGTTTCGCATCCTTCAAAGCCTGCTGGCCGTCGTTAACGTGAATATCCAGCATCCCGCCTTGGGTGCGCGCATGGGGCGAGGCTTCTGCTTCATAAACCACCGCAGGAATACCATGAACATGCAGAACGCGCGCAAGCACCAAGCCCCCTAGACCCCCGCCAATGATTGCAATGGGTGTATGAGTTGTCGAATTCATAAAGACTCCTTTTAAATAGACCTGACGAAGCCCCGTGGTCTTACACTAATAATACAGAGCCTTTCAATATTTTTATAGTTACTTAAATATTTTAGTGTATATAATTATTCAGGTAGCTTTTATTCGATTTGGCATGCAAAGGACGTATGACTATGGGACTGCGAGAACTCAAAAAGCAAAAGACACGCAAGGCGATCTCGGATATGGCGACCCAGCTTTTTATAGAACGCGGATATGCCAACATCACAACGGCAGAAATCGCAGAACGTGCTGAAGTGTCACTACCCACTTTGTTTAATTATTTCCCGACAAAAGAATCCTTGGTATTTGATGAGGATGCTGAAACTGAACAAAAACTGGTCGCAGCAGTCATTCAGCGCAAAAAAGGCCAGACTGTTTTAAAAGCTCTGCTTGAAGCGGGCCTACATTTTCTTGACGAGATTCCTGAAAGTCATAAAAAGAACTTCAAAAAATTCATGACTCTGATTGAAAGCACGCCGGAGCTGAATTCCTATTCCAAACAAATGTGGCTACGCCACGAAAAGGCTTTGGGTGCCGCTATCAAAAAGGAAACGAAGAAAAAACTGACGAGCGCAGAAGCTGAAGCGATCGCGCGCTTTGTGTTGGATGCTTATCATCGTTCACTTGGTGTCACGAATGCAAAGGCTCATCTGAAAGCATTATTTGGAATTCTTGAGCACGGCTGGTCGGAGTAAAAACGATCGAGCTAGAAAAACGCACTGAAGATTTACAAAGATATGACTTAGGTTACCCTATCATTATATCCCCTGTATCTGCGCAGGAAGAGCAAATTCACCTTTTGGTGTCTTAGCGACACGCCTAATATCATTAATGATTTATCGGCTAAAAGAAAACACCATCATGGAGGATTTATGAGAACTACGATTTTTAAATCATTGATCGTTTTCATCGCTATGATTGCGGTCTCAACTACTCAGGCAAAGAACAAATCACAAAAAGACTTTGAACAGTTAGAGAAAAAGGTGAAAGAACGTCTCGCCACCTTCGATGATCTCGATTTCAATGTGTTTTCAAACCAAAAGTGGGACGAGCTTAAACGCAGTCACACGCAAAATGTGAAAGTACACTGGCCGGATGGGCATATCACAGAAGGAATCGACAGACATATTGCCGATTTAAAATACATGTTCACCTATGCACCCGACACCAGAATTAAGGAACATCCGATTAAAATTGGCCAAGGTGATTGGACAGCCGTTTATGGAATCATGGAAGGCACGTTTACAAAACCAATGACGACTCCGGATGGAAAAGTCATTCAGCCCACAGGGAAATCGTTTAAGCTTCCTATGGCAACAATTGCTCATTGGACAAAAGACGGAAACTTTGATGAGGAGTATCTGTTTTGGGACAACCAAACTTATATGAATCAACTGGGATTGGGAAAATAACGTAACTAAATAATTAAACTTTTGGAAAATCAAAAAGCCTGATCGTTTCTGATCAGGCTTTTTCTTATTCAACATCAAATGGACATGCCGATTCTAGAATTTGGCGAACGTTTTTTTGAAACTTTTTAATTATGGCAATTCGTTCATCCAACGCATCAAGCTTTTTGGTTAGCTCAGAACGAACTCTATTTTTAGTTAAGGCCCCTTGCTGAAGAGCACTGGCTAGAGTTTGAATTTCTTTAAGAGTGAAACCTAAATCTTTCGCCTGTAACACCAAAAGCAGAAGTCTTTCGGACTCAGGTGGAAAATCACGGTAATTAGACTCTCCTCTTTTGGCTCGAATGATTCCTAGAGTTTCATAATAGCGCACTCTTGAGACTGATAATCCGACTTTTTTCGCTAGGTCACCAATTTTCATATTTTCCTCTTGAGTCTAAAGTATACTTGAGGGTTTACAGTTATGCCATGGATTCAAAAAGATATAAAAAAATAGTACAAGCCAGCGCATTATATGACCTCATCGTATCAGCTCCGTTTGCAACACCATGGACCTTCAAGTGGGTGCATCACGGATTAGGATATTTCGTCACACTTCCAGAATATCTACCTATGCACATGCTATTCGCTAACTTAATGGGAAGTGTCGTTGTTGTTTGGTCGACTTTGCGCCTTCGTCAATATAACCCGATTTTTGGGCTCTATGACGGAATAGCTCGCGTGCTCTTTTTCACGTGGCAAATGTATTACCTTCTAGGATTTCAAGCTCCATGGATAGTCGGAGTTTTCGCTGTGTTTGAAATTACGTTTGGGATTTTACAGTTGGGGTTTAGAAAAAATCTTGAATGATCACGTCCGATTGCAGCCAGAAATTTAATATCACTTTGAGGTATCTTACCTCAAGGAGATACATATGCAATTTCAAGACAAAATCGTTCTCATCACAGGGGCAAATCGTGGAATTGGCAAAGCATTAGTAAAGGCTTGCCTAGCGAAAGAGGTAAAAAAAGTTTACGCCACATCAAGAAATATCGGCAATCTACCGTCATTTGATGACCCGAGAGTCGTTTCGATCCAACTTGACGTTGCTGATAAAGATCAAATCAAGGCAGCAGCTCAAAAGTGCCAAGACACCCAAATTCTCATCAACAATGCTGGAACGCTAAATCCAGGAAGCGTGTTTTTAGGTGAGGTTGATGGATTTAGAAAAGACATGGAGGTCAATTTCTTCTCAGTCATTGAGATGATGCGAGCTTTCGCGCCAGTTCTGTCAGACAATGAAGAACCCCGAATCGTAAACATAGCTTCTATTGCGAGCTACGTGAACTTTCCGTTCATTGCTGGCTATTCGGCTTCCAAAGCAGCTTTATATTCTATATCACAAGCAGCCAGAATTGAATTAAGCGCCAAGAACATTCCTGTCCATATCGTCAATCCCGGAGCGATTGATACAGATATGAATAAGGGCAGTACAATGCAGATGACTCCCCCTGACGAGGTTGCGAAAAATATTATCGAAATGGTTGAAAGAGAAATCGAAGATATCGTTCCAGACAGAATTGGTAAGGATATGTTCGCAACTTGGCAGAAGTCTCCGCGAGATTTAGAAGAGCTCGCTGGGAAGATATACTTCGGGGAATAATCAAAGATGAGCCTGTTCATTATCCGAACAGGCTCCGCTTACTTACGACGTAACAACACTTACAACTTCAACCGTTCAACATCTCTCATTGCGTTCGCGACAGCATTAACGGCAAGTTCGGGAACGGACAGTCCTTCGACTCGGACGGATTGAATGTCTTCAACTCCCAGAACGCGCAGCCAAGTTTTGACAAATGGCTCGGAGAAATCCAAAGACTGCGCTGGGCCTGAACTGTACACTCCGCCAGCTGAGGTCACTAGAATGGCTTTCTTTCCACCTAAAGTCCCTCGCGGCCCCTCTGCGGTGTAAGTAAAAGTGATTCCAGCTCGAGAGGTGTGATCAATCCAGGCCTTTAAGTTTGAAGGCACGCTGAAATTGTGCATGGGCATGCCGATGACGATGATATCGGCCTTCCTTAGCTCGTTGATCAGCTCCATAGATCGCGTGTTGAAAGGGCTTTGGAACTTTTCATCGTGAGAAAACAAGGTCGCTATGTCATCGAATTGAACGTGGGGCAAATTGGTTTTCACCAAGTCACGTTCAGTAAATTCGACCTCCTTATATTCTTTGCTGAAACGATTCTTGACCGCTTCAATCAATTGTCTGGTTTTAGAGTTTTCTCCGGCGGGACTGGATTGGATGATTAAAACATTTTTCATGATACTTCCTTTTAGTAAGTTACACTCTGTGCTAGAGTTAATTATAAAACGAGAGCTTGTGATCCCCAATAAGGCACTTTAATTACCGTCACTGAGCTGGAGGTAACCCATGAAAAAATCATCTAGAGTCAAAGACTTACGCCCCTGGGACGTTTGCTCGGGTCAGGACGCGGGAGATGTTCGCGATCTTTTATCAAGAGTCGGAGACAAGTGGAGTATCTTCTTGATCGTCTCGTTATCTAAACGCCCCGACCAACGCGCCCGTTTCAGCGAAATCGAAAAGGGTATTCCGGGAATTTCACAAAGAATGCTAACAACGACTTTAAAATCGCTAGCGCGTGACGGATTTGTCAGCCGCGAAGTCTTTCCCGAGGTCCCTCCCCGTGTCGAATACGAACTGACAGATCTCGGTCGAAGTATTTTGATACCGATGCAAGGTCTCGTAAACTGGGTGGGTCAAAATTGGCCCACGGTGAAAAAGTCGCGCGCGAAGAAGGACTCCGAGGTCGAAGCGAAGACTGTTCGCAAGCGACAGTTTTAGTAGTCTCAGCGATTATCCTTTTCGATCAGCCGGATGATTTGCGCCGTCAGATACCGGCACGTTACCAAGCTCAAACGGATCGACACCCTCAAGGCAGCCGACGTTGAAGCGAATTTGATTGGGATTTGTGCGACTGACGTTGTGAGTGTGAATTCCACAGATCGAACAGAAATAATGTTTTGCTGTTCGCGTGTTGAATTCATAAAGACTCAATTTTTCAGAGCCTTCTAAAATTTTAAATTTTTCTTTGGGAACGACAGCGACGATAGTGCCTCTGCGACGACAAAAAGAACAATTGCAACGTTTGGGATCTTCAATTCCGTTAGCTAATTCAATTTCAAATTTAACAGCCTTACAGTGACAGCTTCCTTGATGTTTCGGTTCTATTTTCATAATCGAAAGCCTAACAGAAATCGCAGCGCGAACGAAAGAACATAGAAAACGACGTCGAGCGTTTTTAATGCATATTTTTAAATGGGATCTAAATGAAGAGAAAAAACATTACTCTGACGAAGTCAGAGTGCAGACAGAAAATTTTTTAGTCAGCCGAAGGCTGGATAAAAAATTTGGGGTGAGTAACGGGGCTTGAACCCGCGACACTCGGAATCACAATCCGATGCTCTACCAACTGAGCTATACCCACCACAATCCCGAAAGGGAGATGCAGTTATAGCAGTGTCCTCAGCCAAAGTGCAAGATCAAAAAATCAGCAAAGCTGATGATTTTCGGGGGATTTTTGGATTATTTAGTAATCACAAGGAGCTACGACGGGCTGCGCCTTACATTGGATGCTGCTTTTTTGCGCATCCACAGGGCTTTCTTCAGCCCAAACCCCATTGGCGTTGCAACGGCGACGGACGCAAGAAACGCCCTCTTTTTCCGTTAAGCAGGCCTTCTTTTCTTTCGCGGGATTATTCAAACACACCCAAGCGCACTGATTAAATTTCGCAGATGGAGCCGAACAAATCGCACCGGAACGTTTTGCCTCTTCAGCAGCTTTTCGGTCATCCGCTTTTCTTTGGGCGGCGGCTCTCTTAGCTTTCGCCGCTTCATCAGAAAAACCATCCAGATCTTTTTTGCTCATGGATACAACCGGAGTCAGGTTGCCGCGTGGGATCTTCTTACCTTTAAGCAAAATATCGTAAGCGATCTCTCCTGATTCGATGATCCCTTGAAAGCCCGCTTCTTGGCCGGCCTTCACATGCGAAGACTCTTCACCGTTAAGGGCGGAAAATTCCATTGAACCTTTGATGACCTTCACGCCCGCATAAGCTTTTGCAGGATTGATTGAGAAAATAAAGTCACCCTTCGGAGCTAGGAACTCAAACAGGTCCGAACGCAATGCCACATTATAAGTGGGCTTATTTTCCGTTAACTGCTGCCAACGCAATTCGCCTTTTTTCAAAAGAATCACGGGCGCTTCCCCGCCCTCCCAACTGATGGTTGGAAGTAAAACTTCAGAAGCTTCTTGAACTGTGAAACTGCGATCCGCATCAAGCAACACTTTAACTGTTGCACCTTCAGTGGTTTCAAATAAGGCACGCTCAATCAACGGCGTCGTCTTTTTAAGTGCCTGCTTTTTGCCATCTTTCCCTGTGAGGAAAACATTGCCACGAACTTCAGCAACTTGAGGATACTTCGCAGCTGCCAGAGTCACTGCAGGAAGAAAAATAAGCAACGACGAGACTTTAAGAAGACTTTTTACGAACACGCTGAAGCTCCCACATTTTGGCGTACCTTAAGAAAATCGAATAAGAAGCACCGACCGAAATAATAAACCCCGGCATGCCATCCAAGAATCCGCGTTTGACGATATAAGTTTCGATAAACTTTGAAACCGGTTTCGTTAATAACTTAAAGTAGGAAAACTTTTTGCCGGCTTTGTGCAATTGTTCTGCCCCCAACGTGGAATAACGATCGTTCGTCACGACTTGGTCGCTTAAAGAATCAAACACCCAATGCAACATCGGACAGTGCATCGCGATCTTTCTCTTTACTTCAACCTTCTCGTGCAAAGCTGCGGAATTCCATTGAGATTTGTCTTTATTAAACAAACGCAGTTGGTAGTCAGGATACCAGCCACCATGGCCAATCCAGCGCCCTAAGTGAAACGATTTACGTGGGAAAAGATAGCCCGCCTCGGGATCAAGATTCGCGAATTTCTGGATGATCTCTGCCCCCAACTCGGGACTTAATGCCTCATCCGCATCCAAAGAGATGATCCATGAGTTCTTCGCCTGACTTGCAGCGAAAGCCTTTTGTGGTCCGAAACCTTTCCACTTTTCTTGGAAGACGCGCGCCCCGGCACGTTCGGCAATTTCAACGGTGCGATCCGTCGAAAAACTATCGACCACGACAACGTCATCTACAAAAGGAGCGGAAAGAATGCAGCGCTCAATATGCGCTTCTTCATTCAGGGCAATGATCACTAAAGAAATAGGAAGTTTCGTCACCCTTTTAGGGTCTCTTTGGATCAAGGTCTTGTCAAATGATTCGCAACTCGCTAACATTTTTGAAGTGAAAGGTTTTACTCCATGAAATTTGCTAAATACTTTGTTTTAGGTCTTTTTCTAAGTTCGCAAGCGCATGCATTTATGAGCATGGCTGAATCAGGTGAACTGGTTCCGATGGGTTCATACCAAGTTGGTTTCGAACCGCAACTTCTGACAGATAAAGACAGCGGAGGAAACTTCAACCTCTTGCTTGATGCTCCACTGAACGATTCAACAAGTGCCCGCGTGGTTTTGGGTGGTGGCACGATTGATTTTAACGCTTTCGCGAGCGTTAAGTTCGTTCCATTTCCAGATGTTGATAAGCAACCAGCAATGGGCATTCGTTTGGGCGCAGGCATTGCGCGCAATGAAGATGACAACATTCTACAACTTCAAGCGGCTCCATTGTTGAGCAAAAAGTACGACACAGATTACGGTCTTGCTGTTCCATACTTCGCGATCCCTTTCACATTTCTTAACACAAAAGACGAAAATTTCGTGGCAACAAACCTAGCAATCGGTTCAGAATTTCATTATCACGAGTGGAACAATGTTACTTTGGGTGGCGAGATCGGTTTGGATCTAAATAAATCTTGGTCATATATCTCTATCTTCGCGAGCTTCCCATTCGAGAGCAGCAAAGGATTCGGTAAATAATATGTTTTCTTGGCTCTTTAAAGACGAGGCTGGTACAGCCGCTGACCTTTACGTTGACCTGGGCACTGCGAACACTTTGATCGCAGCGCGCGGCAAAGGCATCATTTTGAATGAACCTTCGTTGATTGCTTACCAACAAACAAGCCCAGGCAAAAAACGTGTGATCGCTGTCGGTAACGATGCGAAGGAAAAACTCGCAAACAACCCTGGTAACATCTTCGCGCAAAAACCAATTCGTGACGGCGTGATCGCTGACTTCGAAACAACTGAAGTCATGTTGAAACATTTCTTAAGTCAACCGGGAGTGAAAAACACATTCTCTCGCCCCCGTGTGGTTGTGTCTTTGCCTTACGGTGTGACTGAAGTAGAGAAAAAAGCAGTTATCGAATCTTGCAAAACGGCGGGCGCAAAAGAAGTGTTCTTGATCGATGAACCAATGGCTGCGGCGATCGGTTCTGGTTTGAATGTCAAAGCGGCTGAAGGTTGCATGATCATCGACATGGGCGGTGGTACAACTGAAGTTGCAGTTATCGCTCTTGCTGATATCGTTTACTGCCAAGCAGTACGCGTTGGTGGTCACCGTATCGACGATGCGATCATTGATTACTTTAAGAAATACAAAAAACTTCATATCAACGAAACAACAGCTGAGTACTTGAAAGTTTCAATCGGTACTGCGGTTGCAAAAAAAGACATTCGTTCTGCAACGATCTCTGGTCGCGATGCTGATACTGGTATGAATAAAACGATCGAAGTCAGCTCTGAAGACGTGGGCCTTGCGATGAATAACTGCATTGGTGAAGTTATCAATGCGATTCACAAAGCTCTTGAACACACGCCACCAGAATTGGTTTCAGACATCATCGAATCAGGCGTTGTGCTTGCGGGCGGTGGTGCTTTGATTCGCGATTTCGACTTGCGCATTCAAAATGAAGTGCGCCTGCCAGTGCGTATCGCTGAAAATCCACTGGTTGCGATTGCTCGTGGCGGTGAGGCGGTTCTTAGCGATCCTGAATTGCTCGATAAAATTCAATTGGAAGTTTAAGACTTCTGAAAGCATAAGCGCCGATGACCTCGGCGCTTTTTTTTATTTGAAATATCTGCGAACTAATAAGGAACCGCTGTGGAAGTCGGTCCTTTTTTAATGTCTTCTTTTAATAAAGCTAACAACTTTTTCGCAACCGGCCCCGCAATCCCCGGTCCGATTTTTTTACCTTCAAAACTTGAAACCGGCAGGACGTCTAAAGTCGTTCCGATCATCATCACTTCTTTAGCAGCATAGATGTCTTGCTCGCTGATATTACGCTCTTCGATGGCTTTGATATCACCAGACTTCACAAGGGCTTCGGCCAATTCAAAAGAGCGCATCATTGTTGTGCCCTTTAAAATCTGATTCAATGTTGGGCGAACAAGAATGCCATTTTTATCCAGAATAACGATATTTTCAGTGCTCGACTCTGTCAGATTGCCTTGGGCATCGAAGCTGACCGTGAAATCAAGCTTACGGTCGACACTTTCTTTTTTCATCAAGACGTTTTGCAAATAGTTGCAGCTTTTAATGCGCGCAAACCATGGGTCTTTCGGCGGGATCTCGCTTTTACCACACGCCACACCCACTTCGTATTTTTCAGCGGGCATTGGCTTCAGCGTCGTTGCCACCAAGTACATTTGTGAAGACACGCTTTCATACGGATTCGTCGTGAATCCACCTGGTCCGCGGGAAATGTAAAGACGCAAGATGAGGTTTTGCTGACCGCTGATGGCTGATAATTCAAGACACGTGCGTTTGATTTCAGCGATGCTCATTGGCAAAGCCAACGATAAAAGCTCTGCGGACTTCGCTAGGCGCGCCAGATGCTCATCAATTAAAAAAACGCGGCCATCGACAACTTTGATCGCTTCAAAGACGCCATCGCCTCTGTGCACGAGGTGGTCATCAATGGGAACCATCATCAAAGAAGGGTTTTTAACGACTCCGCCCCACCAAGTGCTATACATTGCGTAATAAGTTTCTTGTGCAGGATATTTTTTCTCTAAAAGCTTCGCTTGGATTTGCTCGGGACTCAACACTGCTAGCGACATCGCAAAACTCCTTCTTTGCAGACGAAAGCATATTCTAAAATTCACGAGCCCGGCAGAAAAGTTTTTTTGCTTTTTAATTTGACCAGATGCGATGGAACTCTTGAAAATATCAGAGTCAATGTTCATCAGGGAGGATGCAATGTTAATTCGTGTTGCGCTTATTCTAGCGCTGATCAATTTGTCCGCTTGTTCCTACTTCTCAAAACGTCGTAATCCATCACAAGAAACGAAAGTGATGTTGAAAGATAAAACAGGCCAGGCAAAAGAAGCTCCGGCGCAAGCAACGACGACAGACGCAAAAGGTCTGACACCTATCAATCCAAATGAAGAAGAAGCGCAACAACAAGCGCAAGAGATGAAAAACGCCGTAGCACAAGCAGCTGAACACATCGAAAAAACCCACGGTAAATCGAAACGCGAAGTGGGCGCAGTACCCGCGGAAAAAGCTTTGGGCTGGTTGCGTAACGGAAACACTCGTTTTATGCGTGGAACAGTTCGTAAAGATGGCGCGACAGCAAAAGATCGTGCGCGTATTGCAAGTGAACAACATCCTCACTCTGTGATCTTGTCTTGCAGTGATTCTCGTGTTCCACCAGAAGTTATTTTTGACCAAAAGCTAGGTGAAATCTCTGTGGTTCGTACTGCGGGTCAGGCTTTAGATGCTGGAGTTGTCGGCAGTATTGAATACGCTGTGCAAAATTACGGCGCAAATCTTGTTGTCGTCCTAGGCCATGAGTCCTGTGACGCCATTGGCAGCGCTTTACGCGTCGTAGAAGGTGCGCAAATGGAAAGTGCCAATATGATGAGCTTTGCGAACGATTTAAAAGCTCGCCTTTTGAAATTTAAAGGAATTCCTCAATCACCAAACCTTTCCGAGGAAGGCTGGTCGAATGTGGATGGTGTAGCGCGCGATCTTCTGTTACGCTCAGAAATCCTTCGTGACGCGGTCACCTCTGGTGAGGTAAAAATCGTGCGTGCGATGTATCACCTCGATTCTGGAAATGTGGAGTTTAAGTAAACTATGTCTCAACGTAAAATCCTGATCACAACTGCTCTACCCTACGCGAATGGCTACATTCATTTAGGGCACTTGGTTGAGTATCTTCAAGCTGACTTCTGGACACGCTTCCAAAACATGCGTGGCAACGAATGCGTTTACATTTGCGCAGACGACACTCACGGTACACCGATCATGGTGAAAGCTCGTGAATTGGGAATCACTCCAGAACAGTTGATCGCTCAATCCTACAAAGAGCACACTCAGGATTTTGCTGATTTCCAAATCAAGTTCTCACACTACGGCTCAACAAACTCTGCTGAAAACAAAGCCTTGTGCGAATACTTCTATGGTAAATTCGTAGCTGGCGGTCACACCCGCAAACAAGCGATCAAGCAGCTTTTCTGTGAGCACGACAAAATGTTCCTGCCAGATCGTTTTGTTAAAGGCACGTGCCCTAAGTGTGGCGCAAAAGAACAATACGGCGATTCCTGCGACGTGTGTGGTTCAACTTATTCACCAAGCGATATGAAAGACGTTCACTGTTCTTTATGCGGCACAACGCCAGTACTTAAAGACAGCGAAAGTATTTTCTTTAAACTCAACGACTTCAAAAAATATCTAGAAGAGTGGATTCCTAAACACTCGTCGCCGGAGATTTCTAAGAAGATGCTTGAGTGGTTCAACGAAGATCTTCATGACTTGGATATCTCTCGTGATGAGCCGTACTTTGGCTTCCCGATTCCGGGAACTGATAATAAAAAATTCTTCTACGTCTGGGTTGATGCTCCGATGGGTTACATGTCTTCGACAGAGCAATGGGCAAAAGCTCAGGGCAAAACGTTGCAAGATATCTGGCAAGATCCTACGCGCGAAATCTATCACTTCATTGGTAAGGATATCGCACGTTTCCACACGATCTTCTGGCCTGCATTCTTGAAAGCCGCAGAGTTGCGTTCCCCAAATCAAGTTTTCGTTCACGGACACTTGATGGTGAATGGCGAAAAAATGTCTAAATCAAAAGGGACATTTATCGCAGCTCGCACTTACTTGAATCACATGAATCCTGAACATCTTCGTTATTACTATTCAACGAAGCTCAGCAGTTCTGTGGATGACATCGATTTGAACATGGAAGATTTCGTGAACCGTGTAAACTCGGACCTTGTGGGTAAAATCACAAACTTGGGTTCACGTGGTGGTCAGATGTTGAAAAAGAAAATGGATGGCATCATGAGCACTCCGGATGCGGAAGGCGCAAAACTGATCAAGTCAGCTCAAGAGCGTGGCGAAACTATCGCCGCCCACTTTGAAGCGCGTGATTTTGCCAAAGCCATCACAGAGATCCGTGGTATCGCTGACGATGCCAATAAGTACTTCGACGAAAAAGCTCCGTGGAAGACTTTGGAAACAGATCCTGCTGGCACAAAACAAGTGATCACCGCAACTTTGAATATCTTCCGTATTCTTGCGATCTACTTAAAACCAGTTCTTCCGTACTACACGGAAAAAGTGGCAAAACTTTTGGGCGAAGCCGATTACAAATGGTCTGACATCAACACGGTTTTGACGAATCGTTCAATCAACGAATACGAACATCTTGCAACTCGTGTCGAGGCTGACAAGATTAAAGCGATGATTGAAGAAAGCCGTCAGATCAATGAAAAGATCCAGGCTGAGAAAAAAGCCGCTTCAACGGCTCCTGCGAAAGCAGCAGCTGCACCCGTTGCTGCAAAAGCTGCTGAAGGCGATCGTGCTCCTGAAATCGAATTTGCTGATTTTGAAAAAGTCGATTTGCGCGTAGGTCTTGTCGTTGAAGCCGAAGAGATCAAAGAAGCAGACAAACTTCTTCGTTTGAAAATTGATATCGGCAATGGCGAAATCCGCCAAATCATTTCTGGTATTAAAGCTGCTTACAAACCGGAACAACTTTTAGGTCGTAAAGTTTTGGTCTGCGTGAATTTGAAACCACGTAAGATGAAATTCGGCATGTCTGAAGGTATGGTTCTGGCGGCTGGCACTGGTGGCAGTGACTTGTTCATGCTGACTCCTGATGAAGGCGCACAAGTCGGCCAACGAGTGAAGTAATGCATTTACACGATAAAAAATCCCTCGAAGAAATTCATAAGCTTTTTCTAGAGCTTGAGAAATCCTCGGGGGATTTTTCTTTTGACTCAGCGAAATTGAAAAATTTGAAATCGCTGATTGCCAGTCTTAAGACATCTGACAATCACGATGTCTCGCGCTTAGCGGATATCGAAAAACATCTTGTCCCTGACATGACTTTAAAACATTTTGTCAGCTTTGCGATTCCCTTTGAACGCTTGCTCCACAAAACCGTGCAGGATGATGATTTCCTTATTTTAGAAAACGACAAAGACCAAACTCCTGAAGAAAAACTGCCTTTGATTTTTGTTTTAGATAATATTCGCTCGGCATTTAACGTAGGTTCCATTTTTAGAACCGCAGAATGCTTGGGGGCTGAAAAGGTCTTATTGTGCGGCTATACGCCTCTGCCGACGCAATGGAAGGTCGAAAAAACAGCTATGGGCACGCAAGAGTACATGGACTGGGCAGAGGGCGGAAAACTTTTTGAGTGCCTTGAATCGCTTAAAGAAAACGGCTATCGCCTGATCGCACTTGAAACGGCAGCCAGTGCCGAAGATCTTTACGAAGATTTCGATGATACACCAACGGCTTTCATTTTAGGCAATGAACGTTTCGGCCTTGATCCTGAGATATTAAAATTAATCGATGAAGTTAGAATTATTCCTCTGCGCGGTCGCAAGAATTCTCTAAACGTCGGTGTGACCGCTGCGGTCGCTGGCTTTGAATGGATGAGACAATGGCGAATGAAAAAATAGAATTCACGCCGATTGGTTATTTCCGAAGTTCTCAAGTTCATCCTTACGAAGCTGGTCGCCAACCCGATTCCCATCACTCCGAAGGTGTGATCGAACTTGCCAGTGGTCAGAACTTTGAACAAGCACTGACAGGACTTGAAGGCTGCGATCGCTTGTGGATCATCTTTACGTTTCATCACAACCAACATTGGAATCCGATGGTTTTACCTCCGCGTGGGTCTGATACGAAGCTGGGTGTGTTTGCGACACGCTCTCCTTATCGACCGAATAACGTGGGCATGAGCTGCGTGAAACTAAAACGCATTGATAAACTGAAAATCTATGTCGAAGGGGCTGACTTACTTGATGGCTCCCCGATTCTGGATATTAAGCCTTATGTGGCTTACGCGGATTCTTTTCCGGGTAGTGAGCCCGCGTGGCTTTCTTCTTCGGAAAAGTTCACCGTGCAATTTTCTGAAGCCGTTTCAGATGATCTACAATATTTAGAAAATCATGGACTTTCGCAGTTGCGGGGCTTTTTACTGCATCAATTGGAATATGAGCCCGATAACTCACGTAAAAAACGCGTGAAAGCGACGGACGACGGCTTTGTGATTGCCTATCGCACGTGGCGTGCTTCATTTAAAATTATCGAGAGCGGCGATATAAAGACTGTTGCGGTTGAGAAGATTTTCTCGGGGTATTCTGCGGAAGAACTTCAAGCTGTAGAAGATCCCTATGCCGACAAAAAGCTGCATAGGGATTTTCTAAATCGCTAAGATAAGGCTTAACCGTGGTGTTTGCCTTTACCTTTTTTATGCTTCATCATTTCGTCTTTGCATGTTTGTGACAATTCGTCCTTGTGCTCTTTCATGCATTTCATCGCGCGACCTTTTCCCATTTTCACATCAGCGCAGAATTTTTCATAGTCGTCATGACAAGCCTCTTTGATATCTTTCATTGCGGCTTTCATTTTATCGCGTTGAGCTTTACAAGCTGGTGAAAGTTTTGCTTCATTCTCTTTCATACACTTCATCATGCGGCCTTCACCTGGCTCTACAGTTCCGCATAACGTTTGCATATCTTGCTGACATGCGTTTTCAGCATGTGCTGCGAATGAAACACCCATCGTCATTAATCCCATCAAAATCCACTTAGTCATTGTGACCTCCTGATGCCTTGATGGTAGATGAATCAGATTTCGCTGACAAAGACTGAAAGGTCCTGAGGCTTGTTAGAAGAAATGTTTTGCCCCCATCGCAAGCGATGTGAAAAAGGCGATCACTAACAAAGTCCAGAGGTAACTGAGAAGAATAAATAGACCATCTTTTTCCACATGCCCTAAGGCACACAAAACGATCGCGATTCCTGGAACAGTGTTAGTAAACGGAATGGGTAATGGCAACGCTAACAAGCATGCGTTTACTACAAATATCATAAGATTCAGCATGCGAAAGAACGAGCCGTCATGCAAAAACACCCAACGCTCTTTCACCACCCGCGAAAGTTTTTTCCAAATTCTTTCCGCAATTTCCGAAACCCTGATCACTACTTTCGCAGAGATCTTTAGTGTCTCGTATCTTCGTGGAATCCATGGCGGTCTGTGCATATAAAGCATGATGGCCACGGCAGAAATGATAATTCCCACGGGCGTTGACAACCCTGGAATTTGCACAGGAAAGATGGATGGAATTGCAATGAACAGCAAGAGCACGGCATGGCATTCTTCTCCCAAAATATCGACGATACGTCGCAGAGTCAGATCGCCCTTTATTGCTTCTAATTGCAACAAATCCATGGCTTCAATGAATTGACTCTTGGGATGGGAATTTCTAGACTCCATCATGTCATTCTAAAGGACGGCGTATGGATTGGAAGATTTTTGCGAGCACTTTCATTACTATTTTTTTAGCTGAAATGGGTGATAAAACTCAGTTCGCGGCTCTGGCTGCATCTTCACAAACCAAATCCACTGTAACTGTTTTAATCGCAGTTTTATTAGCCTTGGGTCTTGCCGGCACTATGGGTGTTCTTTTTGGAAGATACTTGAGTCAATTGTTAAGCGTGCAGATCCTGCGCTATATCTCGGGCAGCTTGTTCATTTTGCTGGGCGTATGGGTTTTAACTCATAAGAACTAACGAACGAAAAGGTCCCGTCTCAAATCAAAACAACGACTTGTTTCTAAGTTGTGATAGCATAAAAGCACGTGGGGAATTTATGAAAACATTCTGTGCTGTGCTTATCACTTTGGGCCCGCTTGCATCGTGGGCCCAATCACCATCAAAAAGTTCCTGTGTCACAAGCATCAAAGTTCGTTCGATGTCGATCTCAACCGCTGATGCAGAAAAATTGTGTGAACAAGATTATGAAGTCAGCAATTGCGCCGTGACGGCAATGCAAAGTTCGCATTCTGCCATGGGCGATGCCGTTAAAAAGTGCCGCCAAGAATGGGGCATCCCTGAAGAAAAAGTCGTCGAAAAAACAGTCGAGAAAAAAGACGAAGCCAAAAAAACAGAACCACTTGATGTCACGAAAGCTGCAAAGAAAGTGTACGACGAAGAATCTGAAGACAGTGAACCAAGTAAATAACTTCTCCTCTGCCCTCTCTTAAAAAACAAAAAGGCTTCCTCATCGGAAGCCTTTTATATTTTCGAACTATTGATTCAGTTAGACTCTACTCCGGCGGAGCCGGAGTGTAGACCTATCCGCCGATAGTTGCGATCAACTGAGCGATCAACAAAGAAACGACAGACATAACTTTGATCAAGATCGCGATACCAGGACCTGAAGTATCTTTGAATGGGTCACCAACAGTGTCACCAACAACGGCCGCTTTGTGAGCGTCAGAACCTTTTGGATGACCTGGCAATCCACCTTTTTCGATGAATTTCTTAGCGTTATCCCATGCACCACCCGCATTCGCCATGTACAAAGACAATGTCGCGCCGACAGCCAAACCACCTGCAAGAAGACCCGCAAGAGCTTGAGGACCCAAGATGAAGCCAACTGCTACTGGAGCAAGAATAGCGATCATACCTGGCAAGATCATTTCCCATAGAGCCGCTTGAGTCGCGATATCTACGATTTTCGCTGGTTGAGGCTCTGCCTTACCTTCGCGAAGACCTGGGATTTCTTTAAATTGACGAGCGATTTCGACAACGATTTTTTGAGCAGCTTTACCAACCGCAGTCATAGTTGTTGAACCAACTAGGAACGGAAGGATCGCACCGATCAAGATACCGATCAAAACGCCAGAAGAAGTAAGATCCAAAGACATTGCTGCAAGACCAGCTTTAAGACGTACGTGGTTCACTTCCATATTGAAAGCAGAGAACAACGCAAGAACCGTCAAGATAGCTGAACCGATCGCGAAACCTTTACCGATAGCTGCTGTTGTATTACCAACTGCATCCAATTCGTCAGTGATGTCACGAACGTTTTTACCAAGACCAGACATCTCAGAGATACCACCAGCGTTATCCGCGATAGGACCGTAAGCATCAACAGTCATAACAACTGCTGTACCAGCCAACATACCTACTGCAGAGATAGCGATACCATAAAGACCCAAAGCACGGTCAGCGATGTAAGCTGCGATCACAACGATCAACATTGGGATTGCAGTTGATTCCATACCTACTGCCAAACCACGGATCACACCAGTACCCGCACCAGTCAAAGCTGCTTCAGCAACTAGACGGATTGGACGAGCCGCTGTGTAGTACTCAGTGATCAAACCGATCAAAGCACCACCGAACGCACCCGCTGCCAACGCAACAGTCACTGCTTGGCTGATACCGAACATTGGCAACACAACGTAAGCTGCGATTGTCAAAACGATCGGAGGGAAGATCAAAGCATTACGCAATACAGTTGCAGGCTTGCCGTTTTTGAACGCGCGAGCTGCGAAGATCACGATGATAGAGATCACCATACCCAAAGTTGAAAGCAACAATGGAAGAGTGATACCTGCCATGCGAGTTGCATTAGCATCTGAAGAGTTAGTTACCAAGTTCGCCAATTTTTCTGCTGGGATTGTCAAAGCAATCGCCATTGCAGAAACGATCGCTGCAACCATTGATTCATAGATGTCAGCGCCCATACCAGCAACGTCACCTACGTTGTCACCAACGTTATCTGCGATAACGCCAGGGTTACGTGGATCGTCCTCTGGAATATTTTCGATAACTTTACCAGCGATATCCGCACCAACGTCAGCAGCTTTAGTATAAATACCACCACCGATACGTGCGAAAAGAGCGATAGAAGAAGCACCTACTGCGAATGAGTGAAGGATAGTACCAACAACTTCAGTTTGATCTTTGAACATCATGTAGATAACGCCAAGACCGATCAAACCAAGACCCGCAACAGAAAGACCCATCACCGCGCCACCGTCAAGAGCAACTAGCAACGCCGCTGCTTTTGAACCTGTAGAAGCCGCTTGAGAAGTACGAACGTTTGCGTAAGTTGCGGCCTTCATACCGAAGAAACCAGCAAGCAATGACAAGAACGCGCCAAGGATGAAAGATCCTGCAGCGATACCGCCCAATGCAAACCAAAGAGCTGCACCTACGACGATTGCGTATACGAAAAGAACTTTGTACTCACGTACAAGGAACGCCATTGCGCCTTCGCGAACATACGTTGCGATGCGATTCATTGTTTCATTGCCTGTTGGTTGTGCCTTCACACGAAGGTACAAGAACAAAGCAACGATCAAACCAACTGCCCCTGCGATAGCGGGAGAAATCAGCAAAGATTCACTAAACATTTTTGCTCTCCATAGTTGTCTGTCTTCACTCCGGGGTCACCGGAGTAATTACTGTTTATCGTTATAATTACGAAGACTTAGGGATAATAAAAACATTGCATGTAGTCAACGAACGTTGACGGCGCTGAGAGCTTTTTAGGGCTCGGCGCGTCTAGAAGAGCTTAGGCGCGATGAACGCGAAGAAAAATCCGATCAGAAAGACCGCGACAGATAGAATATAAACGCGAGCGGAGAATTTTCTGCCTGTTAAACAGGCATCTCGCAACTCGGGATCAATAGGACATGGAGCATTGCGATTGCGGTACATCCACACGCCATTAAAAGTAAGCATGAAGGCCGCAAAAACGAAGACTCCTATTTTATTTTCAGAAATCCAAATGAGGCCGGGAACTTTGGTTGCGACACCGGCAAGAACGGCTCCCATGCCAAGGCTCACAAACAACGCTGGCAGCGCGCAACACACCAGCGTGCCCGCGGAACTGAACAACGTCAGATAAGTGAAAAAACTATTTTTTGTCGAAGCTAACTTCATAACCCGCCTCTTTCAAAAGAGATTCGATTTTATCATGCGAAAGAGTTTTGCCGTCTTTATAGGTCAACTTCACGTATTTATTTTCAAGACTGACATCAACATTTTCAACTTCAGGCTGTTCTTTAAATTTTTTCGTAATGCCTTGAGCGCAGAATGAACACACCATCCCCTTCACGCCGACTGTTTCAGTTTGTGCAGCGTGGGCTGCAAAAGAAAACGTTGAAAGAAGAACTGTTAGTAAGATTGCTTTCATCTTCATACTCCTAGAAATGCACCATATAGTTAAATGCCCAACCGCCATCAAAGCCCGCGCCTAACTCCACCAAAACATTTTTATAGAACAAGCGCACGAATTGAGTCAGCACCACCGGTGTATCATTCATTTTTTGTGCTTCCAAAATGAACCACGTATTGATTTCATTAAATTCCGCTAAGTAAGGTGCAACACCCGCACGCACTTTCATGACTTCAAAATCAGGTCGTGAAATGTCGTCTTGATCTTGACGAAGAAAACGTTCGTAAGACGCTGCCGTATAATATTTGCGCGACTCCCAATCAACATCGATCGCACCAAAACCTGCGCCCACAGTCTGATTGAACGAGCGTTCATAGCCATAACCGCCACTTAAATAAATATTCCCTTGCGAGTCTTCGTTGTTCCAACGCTTCGCTAAATAATTCACGCGAGGAATGGTGAAGTTCACGTCACCCTCTCTGAAATAATAAACGGCTGCGGCGAGATAGGATTTTACTGAGTACGTTAATAAGAATTCGTTGTGCTGATCTTTATTGTAAGACATGAGTGAAGTCGCACCTTCATACGAGACTGGATGCGCCCACAAGGACGGACACATCAAGAATATTGTGGCTATCAAGACTAAGTGCTTTTTCATGTTTTACAAATCCCTCTTGTGTGTTGGTTCATAGACTATTAGGATGAGCCCAATAGGTTTGTGACAAACGATGGAAAATAATCTGCAAGATCTTAATGACGAAGAATTATTGGTCGCTCTGGCTGAAGGCCACGAGAAGGCGCTCGATATTCTTTATATGAGACACTCAGGCCGCGTACTGGCTTATGCCCTGAAGCGTGGCCTTTCTAAAGAGCAAGCCGATGACGTGCTTCAGATCGTCTTCTTGCAGGTCTTCCGTAAGAAACACCACTATGATCCTAAACATAAGGCCTTGGCCTGGTTGTACGTCATTACCAGAAGCGAATTAAAGGACTATAGAAACCGCGAAATTAAAGATTTCCTCGAGTGGGACGATTCTTTGTCACAAAATACAGCGGAGACTCCTACTTTAGAGAGTAAGGACGAGTCCGCGGCGTTGCTAAAACAGCTCAAACCGCGCGAACAAGAAGTCATGCGCTATCGCTATTTGGATGAACTGGAGTTTGATGAGATCGCAAATAAACTCGATCTTTCACCCAGCAACGTTCGCCAAATTATTAGTCGCAGCTTGAAAGCCTTACGCGGAAAGAAACAGGAGAAGTAAACATGAAAGACATAAAACAGGATTTTGAGTCTTTTAGTTCAGAAGACGCTGCAAAAACAGCGGGCTCTTCTTTTGTTTTGCAAAAAGTGAAAGAGCAGATCGCATTGACGGCCCCTAAAAAATCACATGTTGCAGTGAAACTGGGCGCAATTCACTTAGCAAGCTCCGTTGCGACACTGGCTGCGTGCCCGCAGTTTGGTTTGCGTTTATTTTTTGAAGGCGACGGTCTTATGCACTACTTCATGCAGATCAGCCCGATGTTCTGTCAGGCGTTCTGTGGTGCTTTCTATCTATCGGTTACATTTATTTTGGCGCGCGTGTTGTTGAAATACGACGAGTGGTTGGTGATCTTACGTTCGCGTGTTTTATCTATTGGCGTTCTAGCGCTGGGTTCACTCGGCGTATTTGCGATGATCAATCGTGGTGTTTCTTTTGAAGCGGGTTTATTCTGGATCTTTGGTGCGACGGTGGCTGCAGAGCTTGCCTCTGCTTCGAAGTATTCGGTGAAAAAACTTTTCAGCCGCGCTTAAAGTTTCAATTTAATTTCTAAAGGCAAATGATCTGATCCCAAAGCAGTGTGATGGACTTCTGCCTTTAAAACATCAAGGCCCCGTACAAACACGTGATCCAATTTTAAAAGTCTGCCGTCATTTTCTAAATCTAAATGTTCCATCCCTAAATCACGGAAGATGCTCTTCATAATCATATAGCGTTTAAAATTCCACGTATTGAAATCACCAGCCAATACCACCGGCCCTTCAAAGAGTGAAATTTTTTGCGCGATTTCATATAGCGATTCAGAAAACGCCGCAGTCGTTACAAAATTCAATACGTGCGTGCACACGAATAAAACTTTACGGCCTTCAAAATCGTACTCACTGAATAAAGTTAATTTTGGCGTAAGCCAGAAAAACTCGCGCGCCTTAGAACGAATGAAATCAACCGTTGTTGGAGTATGTTTTGAGCCAATCGCAACACCGGTACTAGAAAGATCTTTTTTATAGTGAAAGCTTTGAGCGAGATGCCACTCGTAACTTGAGAAATCTTGCTTCCACAATAGCGGCATCTTGTTATCGACAAGGGCTTCTTGCAAAAGAATAAAGTCCTTGCCGCTACCATACTTTTTAAAATCGTTTTCAAACAGATGAGCTTTTTGTCCCTTATACACGTTCCACACAAAGACATTTAATTCAGGCTGTAGGATGAGCGGAGATTTCTCCGCCTCCCCAATCTTCATTAAAACTTTGTCCTTAGCAGGAACGACAAAAGGGACCATTACAACTCTTTATCCGTGTTTAATTTTTGCCAAATATGATTCATCGACCTGAGACACTTGAAGCTGTTGAGCTTCCGCGCGCTCTTGTTCTGCAAGCAACGTTGAAAGATAACGTTCTGTATAACTTGGTACGATGACCACGATATTTTTACCGCGATTTTCTTCTTTTGCAGCCTGGCGAAGACCTGCCGTGATCGCAGCACCTGAAGAAATCCCTACTGGAATGCCTTCTTTTTTGATTACTTCACGCGCCATTTTCAATGACTCTTCAGAAGATACTTGCTCGATGCCATCAACGATTTTTGTATCCATCACTGACGGAATGAAGCCTGCACCGATACCTTGAATTTTGTGAGGGCCTGGTTTACCACCCGACAACACCGGGCTTTCCACAGGTTCAACCGCGATCATTTTTACTGACGGTTTTTTTGCTTTTAAAACTTGGCCAACACCTGTGATCGTCCCCGACGTACCAACACCGCTGATCACCATATCGACTTGCCCGTCAGTGTCGCGCCAGATTTCAAGTGCTGTTGTTTCTTTGTGAACTGCAGGGTTTGCCGCGTTGTCGAATTGTGACGGCATCCATGCATTTTTATTTTTCTCTGTCAGTTCAAGTGCTTTTGCAACTGCACCCTTCATACCCAATGGGCCTGGAGTCAGAACAATTTTCGCGCCCAAAAGAAGTAACAACGTTCTTCTTTCTTGCGACATTGTTTCAGGCATCGTTAGCGTTAGTGAATAACCTCGTGCAGCTGCGACGAAAGCCAGTGCGATCCCTGTATTACCGCTCGTTGGTTCGATGATTTCCATTCCTGGTTTTAATTTACCCGTCAATTCTGCTTCTTCAATCATCGCAAGACCGATGCGATCTTTAACAGATCCTAGCGGATTAAAAAACTCGAGTTTCAACAATAGTCTTCCTGGCAAGCCCTTCCCGATTCTTTGCATCTCTACGAGAGGAGTTTGGCCCACTGTCTTTGTGATATCCGCATAGATTTTCATAGCTGTCCTTTAGGTCGTTTTGTTGTGTCTTGGGATGGTCTGTTTTATTCTGGCTCAGCCAGAGTTCTAAACAGACTTCAAGTGTACTCCCAAGATCGAGGTCTTAAAAGAGTTCAATTGCAAAAACACCTCTAGCGTCCAGGCAAATGACAAGGTTGTGTTTCCCTTTGAGACCAAACTATTTTTGTCAAATGAAGCATTTAATCTATTTCGAAACACTGATTTTTTGTTTTTTGTTAAAGCTCTAAACATCAGGCTTCCGATCTGAAACAGTCCCTATGTTAACCTAAGGTTAAGGCTTCCTAACACTGTACACTTTTGACAGGAGGACTCTTCATGACGAAGGCTTTACTGATTTCGACAACTCTAGTTTTATCATTTCTCGCTGTTGAACTTTTAACGATAGAAAATGCCCACGCGGACAATGCCATAGGTGTAGTCCTAGGATCTCCAACAGGAGCCTCAGGACGCTTTGGTTTAAACGATGGCCACTCCATCGAGGGCGCCGTGGCTTATGCGTTCGGTGAGTGGGATGGTTTAGAAGTTCATGGAACTTATTTATGGGATCATGCTCGCACATTCGGAACAAAAGAAGGACCGATTGAAATGTACTACGGTCTAGGTGCGCGATTGATCATGATTAACAGTGGCAAACACGATGGCGAAGTTGCTGTCGGCCCACGCGCTCCGATTGGTTTGCTCTATAACTTTCATAATCCCAATATCGAAGTCTTCGCAGAGTTATCTGCGACGTTAGATATCGCACCCAAAACCGATGTGGATTTGGATGCGGGGATTGGGTTTCGAGTGAGGTTCTAATTCTTAAATCGCGAAGTACTTGGCTCCGTCGTGCATGAAGTAGTATCCAGATACACTTGCTGGCGGAGTCATCGCGTAGTTTTCAGTTAAAGACACACCCGTTCTTTTTTCGGCATCCAGTAGATTCCAGATTTTTTTCTTTTCACTGTGGTTCGGGCACGCTGGATAACCAGGGGCTGGACGAATGCCACGGTATTTTTCTGCAATCAAATCTTCGTTCGTTAGATTTTCAGAGATACCAAACAAAGCACGGACTTTTTTATGTGTCCACTCAGCCAAGGCTTCAGCCAAACGGTCACCCACGGCCTTCATCAAGATCGAATTGTAATCGTCGTATTGCGCTTCATATTCTTTAGCAATGACATCAACTTCATCACCTGCCGTGACCACGAACAAACCGATATGGTCTTCGCGTTGACACTCTTTCGGCGCGATAAAATCTGCTAGTGAATAATGAATGCCGTTATTCACGACTTTTTCACGTTGCTGGCGATCGAAATGCAGTCTTTCTAAAAGCTTTTTGTCTTGCGAATAAACATGCACTTCTTCATTTTCCGAATGCGCCTTGAAAATCCCAACGAGCGATTTCGGCTTAAGACGATCTTGTTTAATCAACATATCAAGCAACGCTTGCGCATCGTCGAAGAGTTTACGTGCTTCGACACCGTATTTTTCTGATTCAAAGATCTTCGGATAAAGACCTTTCATCTCCCACGCCCAGAAGAACGGGCCCCAGTCGATATAATCGCGTAATTCCGCAACGGTTGGAGCAAATTCAATGATCCCCGTCTTTTGCGGTTTAGCGATATCCGCTTTTTGCCAGTCGCAGCTATATTTTTTAGCGCGCGCTTCTTCCAACGAAATCTGTTTTCCAGAATTAAGAGATGCTTCGTATTGTTCTTTTAAGTTGGCATTCAAAGTCTTAACTTCTTTTGCGTAAGACTCTTTTGAATTAGGACTTAAAAGTTTGTTACCAACTTCCACCACAAGCGACGCATCGGCAACGTGCCCAACGACACCTTCATAGTGAGGCGCCAGCTTCACCGCAGTATGAACCTTACTCGTCGTAGCCCCACCAATAAGTACGGGTACGGTGATACCTTCACGTTGGAATTCACCAAGATTAAATGCCATTTCTTCAAGTGACGGAGTGATCAAACCACTCAAACCGATAAGGTCTGCTTCATTTTCGCGGGCAGCCTTCACGATATTTTGCACAGGGACCATCACGCCCAAATCGACGACTTTATAACCGTTGCAGGCCATGACGACAGATACGATGTTTTTACCAATGTCGTGAACGTCGCCCTTCACAGTTGCGATCACCATTGTGCCCTGGCTTTGAAGTCCGGTGCGAGTTTTCTTTTCTTCTTCCATGAAAGGCTCAAGATGGGCCACGGCTTTTTTCATCACGCGCGCACTTTTTACCACTTGGGGAAGGAACATTTTTCCTGAACCAAAAAGCTCACCGACGACTTTCATGCCGTTCATCAATGGGCCTTCGATGACATTTAAAGGGCGGCCTAATTGTTGACGGGCCTCTTCAGCATCTTCGACAATGTGGGCATCAATGCCTTTAACTAGCGCATGAGTAATACGCTCTTGCAGCGGAAGATGACGCCAATCTTCATTAACGACATGTTTATCACTGCCTTTTTCGGCTTTATATTTTTCTGCCTCTTTTAAAAGATCTTCAGCGGCTTTCGGTGACGAATTCAAAACCACGGCTTCTGCCAATTTACGAAGTGCGGGCTCAACCTCTTCGTAAATTTCAAGCATGCCGGCATTCACGATCCCCATATCCAGGCCCGCTTTCACGGCATGATAAAGGAAGACCGCGTGAATCGCTTCACGCACTTTATTATTTCCACGGAAACTGAAACTTAAATTTGAAACACCACCCGATGTATAAACGTGCGGGCACAGAGCTTTAATTTCACTCACAGCTTCAATGAAATCGACCGCATAATTGTTATGCTCATCCATGCCGGTCGCAACCGTTAGAATGTTTGGATCAAAGATAATATCAGATGGATCAAAATCTAATTTTTCAGTAAGTAGCTTATAGGCCCGTGTGCAAATACGGATTTTATCAGCTTTCGTTGCGGCCTGACCTTGTTCATCGAAAGCCATCACAACCACAGCCGCACCATAGCGCTGAATCAAGCGAGCTTGTCTTAAGAACTCCGCCTCGCCTTCTTTTAAAGAGATTGAATTTACAATCGCTTTACCTTGCAAACACTTCAGCCCCGCTTCAAGAACTGACCATTTTGATGAGTCCACCATCACGGGAACTTTAGAAACGTCTGGTTCTGCCGCAAGAAGATTTAGGAATCTTGTCATGGCGGCTGGCCCATCAATCATGCCTTCGTCGAAGTTCACGTCAAGAATGTTGGCGCCAGTATTAACTTGGCTACGCGCGACTTCCAAGGCCTCGTCGTATTTGTCTTCTTTAATAAGTTTCGCAAATTTTGGCGAGCCCGTGACGTTCGTACGCTCCCCGATCATCACAAAGTTTCTAACTTTTTCTTGCGAAAGATTGAACGGTTCAAGACCACTCAACTTCATCATGGGGGCTAAATTTGTTGGCTTAGGACGAACCGCTTTTTGTTTCAAAGTTTCAGCGACGGTTTTGATGTGATTCGGTGTTGTTCCACAACAACCACCAAGAACATTCACGATCCCCTCTTCCGCCATCAAACCTAATTGATACGCTAGCGACTCTGGAGTTTCATCGTACCCCGTTGGACTTAATGGATTTGGTAAACCGGCATTTGGGTAGCACGACACGTAACAATCAGACACGCGAGCGAGTTCTCTGATATAGGGATGCATTTCTTTGGCACCGAGTGCGCAGTTAATACCAACGCTCAAAGGCTTTGAATGTCTGACTGAATTCCAGAACGCTTCGACCGTTTGTCCTGAAAGAGTTCGACCTGAAAGATCCGTGATTGTTACTGAAATCATCAGTGGATATTTTTGTTTGCGCTCTTCTTCCACTTCCGAAATTGCAAACAAAGCGGCCTTGGCGTTGAGCGTATCAAAGATTGTTTCAGGCAAAAGAATATCAACGCCACCTTCTAGCAAACCCAAGATCTGTTCTTTATAGGCCGCTTTAAGTTCGTCAAAACTTGTGGCGCGGTAGCCGGGATTATTCACATCAGGACTTAAGGAAGCTGTTTTGTTCGTAGGCCCAATTGCGCCTGCGACATAACAGCGCTTTCCGGTTTTTGCTTGATAATCATGGCAGGCTTTTTTTGCTAATTTTGCTGCTTCAACATTCAGTTCATAAGTCAGATCTTCTAAGCCGTAATCGGCTTGCGCGATTCGCGTACCATTGAAAGTGTTGGTTTCAATAATATCAGCACCGGCTTCAAGATACTTATAATGAATATCGTAAATAACTTCAGGCTTCGTAATGACTAGAAGATCGTTATTGCCCTTTAAATCCTTCCCATGATTTTTAAAGCGCTCCCCACGATAATCGGCTTCACTAAGTTTATGGAGTTGCACCATGGTGCCCATCGCGCCATCCAAAAACATCAAGCGTTTCTTCAATAGATCTTCAAGTTCAATAAGAACCGGATTTTTCATCATCGTGACGAACTTCCTCTAATTTTTTACGAGATTACTTAAAACTTTTTACGATATCAGCGATACATTGCACGTCATTCAAAACGTAGAAATGCACACCCGGGGCACCCGCTTCAAGAAGGCCTTGAACTTGCTTGTGTGCCCAACGTTTACCAATTTCGGCAGCATGCTGAGGCGAAGTATGAACTTCATCAACCAGAGCATCTGGCAAATCAATATAGAAATTCTTTGGAACACTCTTAAGCTGTGGTGCTGATTTTAAAATTTTAAGACCCGGCACGATAGGCACTGTGATACCAGCAGCTCGGCATTCGCTCACGAAATCAAAATACTTCTGATTATCGAAGAACATTTGAGTGACGATGTAGTCAGCACCTGCATCGACCTTTTTCTTCAGATTGGCGATATCGAGTTTCAAGTTCGGTGCTTCAAAATGTTTTTCTGGATAACCAGCGACGCCGACACCGAAATCAAGCGGATGTGCATCTTCGAGATCGTCCAAGAACTTTCCTTTAGACAAGTCTTTGATTTGCGTCACCAAGTCTGCTGCAAAATTATTCGTTGTGCGGTCATTGCGAATTTGTTTTTGAAAGTTTGGCGTATCACCACGCAATGCCAGGACATTTTCAATACCCAAATAGCTCAGCTCAATCAGTGCGTCTTCTGTTTCCTCTCGAGAAAAACCCAAACACAAAACGTGCGCGACAGTATCGATCTTAAATCTGTTTTGAATGATACCACAGATACCCAGTGTGCCCGGGCGCTTCTTCAAAGTGCGCTTCTGAATGGAACCGTCTGTCTTTTCTTGAAAGTACGCTGTCGAACTATGAGACGTCACATCGATCCATGGAGGATTCAAAGGCGCAAGGATCTCGACGATTTCGACGATATCTTTATACGAGCGACCACGCGGTGGCGGCACGATTTCATAACTGAACAAAGGGTCTTTAGCGCTGTTGATGTGTTCGATGACTTTCATTCATTTTATTATGGGCCTTGAACGAAAGTTATCAACATCTAATTTATATTGTAGCTGGTTAGATTTATTGCTCTATGTCCGCTCCAATCTGAGCCGAGAGACTGCAGATTGAAGTTTTCATCAATTACCACGAAGACGTGGTTGCTCTACTTTACGGATGCAAAATCAAATCAGAGTAACGAGCTTGATTGTCGCGAATGTACTGCGGGAATGTCTCGTCGATCGCTACGAATTCAGACTCGATGTTCTGACCGTAAAGACCTTTACCTTGCTTGATTAAGGCTTCGATACGTTTTGGATCTTTGAAAGACTCAACGTTATGCTCTTTGTGCGAGTACGCTTCGATCTTTTCAATCACCGTCTTTACACCACCAAGGTAGCTAAAGTGCCAGCCGCCTTCGCGAATGATTTTAACTTTGTCCGTGTCCTGGCGCATGCCGCGGTAAAGACGCGCCTTCTTGATCGACTTAAGATCCTTACGTTTCATCATCACAGTGCCCTGCCATGGCTTGTAGCCATTGTAGACTTCGATAGGCTCTGGATAGTCTTTGATGAAGCAGTTCAAGTAGTAATAGTAAAGACGTTGCTGAAACACCTTAATTTCCGGCGTGTTCGCGTATTTGAGCACTAGATCTGGACGAGGAATTTCATCAAGATCCGAAACGATGATTGTATCATCAGGCTTTGCATCCTTCAGACCACGCATCTTCGCTTCTTTTTGATTGTCATGATAATCCCACGTTTTAACCTTTCTGAACTTTGTCCAGAACGTTGGATACGTGTCGACAACGATATGATCGATTTTGTGAAGAAACGGCTTAAAACGCTCTTTGTTTTTTTCAAAGAGCATCGGCTTGTCTTTCATTTGGAAAGTCTTAGTCGCTTCAACAAGAACGAAACGGTCCACCACATCGTTCATGATGTTCAGGCGCATTTCCAAAAGGTCGAGTTCGTTGAAGAATGAAAAACAATCGTAAATCATGGTGTGCTTTCTAGTTACGTCCAATGGACGTATAAGTGAAACCTCTCTCTTTCATCTTTTTCGGCGCATAGATATTTCGGCCGTCAAAGATGACTGGTTTCTTTAAGTTCTCTTTCATTTTATTAAATACCGGCTCACGGAAGGACTTCCACTCGGTCATGATCACTAAAGCATCCGCTTCTTTCATGACGTCGTATTGGTCTGCGATGAAGTGCAAGTGCTTCGCAGCCTCTGCTTTTACGGGTGAATGAGTCGCAAAATATTTTTTTGCAGATTCGGCAGCCACGGGATCAAAGCATGTGACTTCGCCGCCCTCTTTTAAGATCGACTCGATCATAGTCAAAGCCGGAGCCTCACGAATATCGTCGGTGCCTGGTTTGAAGGCTGCGCCCCACACAGCGATCTTGCGACCTTTCAAGCTTCCTTCAAAGTATGCTTTTACTTTTTTGAAGAAGTTATTTTGCTGAAGATTGTTTGTGGTTGCTACGGCTTTTAAGATTTTTAGATCTTCGCCAAGCTCATCACCCGTTTGAATCAGTGCGCGCACGTCTTTAGGGAAACAGCTTCCACCGTAACCGACACCTGCGTATAGGAAATGCGGACCAATGCGATGATCAGCACCGATGCCACGACGAACCCATTCAATGTCGGCTCCCACTTGTTCACACACGCGCGAAAATTCATTCATAAGGCTGATGCGTGCCGCAAGCATTGAGTTTGCCGCATACTTCGTCATTTCGCTTGAGAAAGGGTCCATCAGCAGCAAAGGATTGCCGTTTAAGAAAGGCTCATACATCTCGCGCATGATATTGCCAGCTTTCGCCGTTTCAACACCCACGACCACGCGATTTGGTTTTAAACTGTCTTCGATCGCAGAGCCTTCTCTGAGGAATTCTGGATTTGAGCAGATGTCGAACTCAACATTCACGCCGCGTTTTTTTAGAACTTCTTCGACTTTCGTTTTCACTTTCTTCCAAGTGCCAACGGGAACCGTCGATTTTGTGACGATCACTTTGTAGTCGTTCATGTGTGTTGCGATGTCTTCCGCGACTTTTAACACGTATTGAAGATCGGCAGATCCGTCTTCTTGCGGAGGCGTGCCTACAGCGATGAAAACGACTTCAGAATTTTGAACGGCTTCTTGTGCTTGAGTTGTGAAATTCAGGCGCGACGCTTTGATGTTCGTCGTAAGCATCTCATCAAGGCCGGGTTCGTAGATCGGTGACTTTCCACTTTTAAGCAATTCAACTTTGCTTGAATCGATATCAACGCAAGTGACTTCGTGGCCCATATCGGCAAAACAAACACCGGTTACTAAACCAACGTAACCAGTACCGAAAACAGAAATTTTGACCACACGAACTCCCTCAGTAAAAACGAAATTCCATTGGTACAAAATCATTTACGATAAGGCAACAATCAGAAGATTAGGTTAACGAAAGATTGGGACAGTACGATATCAAATTTGCGAATCATTACCAAATGTTAAGTCGATGCATTATTACTTCACGCAAGTACCGGCAATAACTCTCCCACCTCCAGATAAAAAACTGCATTCGAAACGGATGACCCACAGTTTAAATATTCTCCATCGGTGGACAAACTATTTTACAAACGCAATACTTCCAAACTGTTTACACACTCTTGGAGAGACACTTTGACAGTTCCATTTATTGATTTGAAAACGCAATACAAAGTTCTAAAAACTTCGATCGACACTCGCATTCAGGCTGTTCTTGAGCATGGCGCCTACATCAACGGACCTGAAGTTGTAGAACTTGAAAAAGTTCTCGCGGACTTCGTGGGTGTGAAGCATTGCCTTACAATCGCCAATGGAACTGACGCCTTGTTTGTTCCTCTGATGGCAATGGGTATTGGTGACGGCGACGAAGTTATCACGACGGCCTTTTCATTCATCGCAACAGCAGAAGTGATCATGCTCGCAGGAGCAAAGCCCGTTTACGTAGACATTGATCCACGAACTTACAACATCGACGCGACTAAAATTGAAGCCGCGATCACACCAAAAACCAAAGCCATCATGCCGGTGTCATTGTACGGTCAAATTCCCGATATGGATGCGATCAACGCTATTGCAAAAAAGCATAATCTCAAAGTCATCGAAGATGCCGCGCAAAGTTTTGGAGCGCAATACAAAGGCAAACGCAGCTGCAGCATGACCGACGCAGCAGGCACAAGTTTTTTCCCTGCAAAACCATTGGGCTGTTACGGTGACGGCGGTGCGATTTTCACTAATGACTCAAATCTTTATAAAGTGATGAAAGAGATTCGCGAGCACGGATCTGAAGTGCGTTACTACCACACGCGCCTGGGCCTGAACGCACGCTTAGACACAATTCAATGCGCAGTTCTTCTTGCCAAGATGGAAAGATACAATTGGGAGCTTGAACAACGCGAAAGAGTTGCGGCTCGCTACACAGATGCTTTTGTAAAGATCAACGCACCTGGTTTCTCTGTAACAACTTTAGAGTCTCACAACCACAGCGCTTGGGCGCAATACACTCTTGCAGTCTCAAACCGTGCAGATTTCCAAAAGAAACTTCAAGAAGCTGGCGTTCCAACTTCAATTCATTATCCACGTATTATGCCGGATCAACCGTTCTACCAAAAAACAGCTGATCCAAATGTCGATTTAAGCAAATCACGCTGGGCGGCTGATCATGTCATCAGCATCCCATTGTATCCAGACATGGATGAGGCGACTCAGGATAAAGTCATTGCTGCTGTAACTGCGGCGTCGAAATAATAATTAAGAGTTCGTGCTAGGGCTGTATTCTTTAACCAGCTCTCGCACGACAGAGTGAACAAATTCGTCGTTCTGTTTTTCACAAGCATCTTTAACAGCCGACAATTTAGGGAAGAGCTCTTTTGCTTCGATCATATTCTCGACGGCTCTCATAATTCGAGGGTGGCGAGTTTTTTCAACGCTATCGCCGATCAGCAATTCTTCATACAGCTTTTCACCCGGACGAAGACCCACGAATTCGATAGAAATATCACCAGCGCCAGTCATAGGATTACGAACCTCAAGACCACTCAATTGGATCATCTTCGCAGCAAGATCGGCGATTTTAACTGGCTCACCCATATCTAAAACAAAGACATCTCCGCCCTGACCCATGGCTCCGGCCTGCAATACGAGCTGAGCGGCCTCAGGAATTGTCATGAAATAACGAGTGACCTCAGGATGAGTGACTGTCACAGGACCGCCGGCTTTAATCTGCTCTTTAAACAAAGGAACAACTGATCCCGAAGATCCTAACACGTTACCGAAGCGCACCATCGTGAAACGTGTTCTTTGCGCACCTTCTTTAGCCAGAGCTTGCAACACAAGCTCTGCCATCCTTTTGGAAGCGCCCATAATATTAGTCGGACGAACCGCTTTATCCGTTGAGATCAAAACAAAATTCTCAACACCTTGATTGATACTTGCTTGCGCCGCGCACATTGTACCAATCACATTATTCATCACCCCAGCCGAAATATTAGATTCCACTAATGGCACATGCTTATAAGCGGCCGCGTGGTAAACGGTGTTTACAGAGTGAGCGTGCAGAACGCGTTCAAGCACCGGCTGATCAAGAACATTTCCCAAAACAGGAACGATTGAAATATTGCTACGATACCTCTTGAGATCTTGTTCAATTTTATAAAGAGCATATTCGCTTTGTTCGAACAAAATCAGCTTTTGTGGTGAGTTCAATACAATCTGACGACACAATTCAGAACCGATGGAACCGCCAGCTCCGGTAACAAGAACTGAACGTCCCATGATACAACTGGAAATCAGATCAGCAAATGGCGGTACCGGATCTCTGCCAAGCAAATCCTCAACACCCACTTCGCGAATGTCCTCAACTCTCACTCGTCCGTCGACAAGCTCCCCCATACCTGGAAGTGTTTTAAGAGTAATTTCCATACCCTCAAATCTTTGAATGATTTCTCGACGACGTGTACGAGACGCTGACGGCATTGCCAGTAAAACTTGGCGACAACGTTCTTGCTGAAGAACTTCTATAACTTTATCAGGAGAATGCACTCTGATGCCCGCGACACTACGTCCTTGCAATTGGGAGCTATCATCAAAGAATGCGACTGGACGATATTCTGCACCAGACATCAACGCCAAAGCTGTTTGCATGCCTGCGCGACCAGCACCATAAATGGCGACAGGTTGACGGAAGTCTTCGAAGCGTTCAAGGCTGCGCAACAATCCACGCGCTAGAAATCGACTTGTTGTGATGTATGCGACAGCGATGATCCAATAAATTAAGATTGAACTTCTTGGAACCGATGTTGCGCGGCCCATAACAACAGCTGCCATTAATAACAAGACAGATAAAGTTACACCGTAAACGACTGTATAAATAATTTTATCATCAAGATAACGGATAACTGCTCGATAAAGACCGATACGAACGAAAATAGGGACCGTAACAACAGGAATAATTAAAAAGAGCCAATAAAAAGCAGAGACATCGGGTTGAAAAGTACCAAGGCGAAGCGCAACACTTGACCAAAATGCTAACGGCAACAACACAACGTCGCACAAAAGCATCATCATAATTTTTACGAAACGTGGAAGACCCGCGACCTTTTCAAACATACGATTTCCTAAAGGAACATTTAACCTTTACGGAGCCCTAAAGATCAACTTCCAAATACAATCGCTTTGAGCGTTAGAAAAATAATTTTTAAATCTACAATCAGTGAAGCCGACTCGATATACTTCATTTGGAAACGAAGTTTTTCCGGCAGGACCACTTTAATATAATCCACCTCTGGGTTCGTCGACTTTGCTAAAATTTCATTTTCGTTTTTGAATTCAACAGAAGCCCAATCAGTAATACCGGGCTTTACTGAAAGAATGGCCGTTCTTAAACTTTCGGGATACATTTCAACATAACGCGGCACCTCGGGACGAGGCCCCACCAAACTCATTCTGCCCAGAAAAACATCAATCAACTGTGCAAGTTCATCAATTTTATATTTACGCAAAAATGCACCCGATTGAGTGATTCGACTATCTCCAGCGACAGTAATTTGCAGACCATCGTTTGCCACACTCATCGTTCTGAATTTGTGTATCCAAAACACTCTTCCGTTCAAGCCGACTCTTTGTTGTTTAAAGAATACAGGCCCTTTCGAATCATATTTAATCCAGAGCGCGACAAATAAAAATAACGGCGAAAGAACCAATAAACCTATCGCAGAAAAAGCAAAATCAAAAATGCGCTTTCCTAGCCACATAAAATTTCGCGAACAGTGGCAATAACACGTTTTTGATCTTCGTCAGTCATTTTCGTATAAAGAGGAAGACTGACCGCATCCTTGTATGTATTAAGGGCGTTCGGATAATCTTCGGCTTTAAGGTGATAAGTCTCTTTCCAATAAGGATGTAAATGCAGCGGAATGAAATGCACGCTGCAGCCAATCCCTTGTTCCGCCATTTTAACAATAAACTCATCTCTGGAGATCTTGTCTGTACGCAAACGTAATACAAAGAGATGCCATGCATGCGTGCTATTATCGATTGTCGCAACTGGCGGCATTTCAAGTGGCAAGTCTTTTAATTCATTGAGGTAGATTTTAGCCATTTCTTCGCGGCGTGCTTGGAAACGATCTGACTTCTTCAATTGGTGAATCCCCATCGAAGAAGCAATATCTGTAAGATTGTACTTAAAACCTGGGGCGATGACCTCATAAAACCATGCAGGTTTTGTTGACGTGTAACGATCAAAAGCATCGCGACTAATTCCATGCAAGCGCATGACTTTCATGCGCTTCGCGAGCTCATGATTACGCGTGACGATCATACCACCTTCACCTGTCGTGATTGTTTTTGTGGCATAGAAGGAAAATACCGTGATGTCGGAATCCAACGTCCCGATGAGTTTTCCTTTATAGCGAGTTGGTAAGGAATGAGCTGCGTCTTCAACAATTTTCAAATTGTGCTTACGCGCGATTTGAATAATTGGATCCATATCGCAAGACAAGCCTGCAAAGTGAACTGGAATGATGGCTTTGGTTTTCGCCGTGATCTTTGCTTCAATTTTATTTGGATCAATGTTGAAAGTTTTTGGGTCGATATCAACGAACACAGGATGTGCGCCTAGATAGCGAATGACTTCACCAGTCGCCGTGAAAGTATAAGGCGTAGTTAACACTTCATCGCCAGGGCCAATTCCTAAAGCCTCAAGCGCCAAATGCAATCCCGCAGTCGCTGAATTGACCGAAATACATTCGAGACCACCACCAAGATAAGCCCCAAAATCAGCCTCAAATTGCTTTGTTTTAGGGCCAGTCGTGACCCATCCCGAACGCAATGCGTCCACTACCTCTTGAATTTCCTCTTCACCGATATCAGGAAGAGCGAATGGAAGAAACTTATTCATAATGGAAGAAGCTAAGATGGGTTGACTACATTCGCAACGAAAATTACAACTTTTATCCAAGGTGAACCTAAAAAAGAAGTTCAACAACGGAGTTCAAACAAGAGTTAGCCAATTTCGCAAAAAGCGAGTTAGATAAATACAACAAGGAAGAACGTGCGGATTTTATATATCAACCATTATGCTGGCTCACCATCTTATGGAATGGAGTTTCGTCCCTATTATTTAGCCAAGCGTTGGGTTGAAAATCAAAATCAAGTTACAATCTTGGCTGCATCGCACTCTCATGTTCGAGGTAAACAACCAACCGTCACCGATTCCTTTACAACAGAAAATATTGACGGCATTAATTATGTTTGGTGTAAAACGCCGACATACAAAGAAAATGGAATCAAAAGGTTTGTTAATATCTTAGCATTTGTAGCGCGCGCCTTCCAATTTAGCTTTAAACTAACGTCTATAAAAAAACCGGATGTCGTTATTGCCTCAAGCACTTATCCTTTAGACATTTTCCCAGCTTGGCTCATTGCAAAAAAGGCGAAAGCTAAACTCATCTTTGAAGTTCACGATTTATGGCCGCTTTCACCGATCGAGCTAGGCGGAATGTCAAGAATGCATCCCTTTATTCTATTGATTCAGATGGCTGAAGACTTCGCCTATAAGCATGCCGATCAAGTTGTTTCAATGCTTCCGAAGACTTTGGATTACATGACCTCAAGAGGAATGAGTAAAGAAAAGTTTAATTATATTCCCAATGGAATTGAGCTTCAAGAATGGCTTAACCCAAAACCAGTAACTTCGAATGAGGCTAAGCAAATCACCGCGAAAGTATTGGAATATAAGAACCAAGATTATTTCTCGGTGGCCTACTTGGGTACACATGGGTTGGCGAACTGTCTTGAAAATCTTGTCAATGCAGCGGAGATTTTAAGAAATGAAAAGGTTGTATTCTTCTTCATTGGTCCCGGACCAGAAAAAGAAAGCTTAAAAAGCTTATGCAAAATTAAAGAACTTTCCAATACAGTTTTTTTTGATGCGATTCCAAAACCGGACATTCCATCAATCACTGGTCTTTTCGATGTGAATTATATTGGGTTGAAAAAAGAGCCCCTTTTCCGCTTTGGCATTAGTCCAAACAAAATGATGGATTATATGGCGTCTCGACGTCCAATCATTAATGCTGTCGAAGCTGGCAATAATCCTGTTGCTGAATCAGGATGTGGGCTTAGTGTTCCGGCTGAAAATCCACTGGCTCTCGCAAACGCCATCAAAGAATTGATGAATAACTCGAAAACAGAATTGAGCCAAATGGGTGAATACGGGTTTCAATTTGTATCTAAAGAAAATGACTATAAAAAACTGGCAACTAAATTCTTGCAGGTGATGGAAAAATGAAAATTGTAACCGTTGTCGGCGCTCGGCCACAATTTATTAAGGCGGCGGTCGTTAGCCGCGCATTTTTAAAACACAATCAAATCGAAGAAATTATCATTCACACTGGTCAACATTACGATGCCAATATGAGTGACGTCTTCTTTGAAGAAATGAAAATTCCAAAGCCAAAGTATAACTTAGGAATTTCGGGCCTTAGTCACGGAGCGATGACAGGTGAAATGCTTAAAGGCATTGAAGAAGTTTTGATAAAGGAAAAACCAGACTGGGTTTTGGTATACGGCGATACAAACTCAACTCTAGCCGGAGCTCTAGCCGCATGCAAACTCCATATTAAAATTGCACATGTCGAAGCGGGATTGCGCAGTTTCAATATGGCAATGCCAGAAGAAATCAACCGCATTCTAACAGATCGCATCTCAAATATTCTTTTTTGCCCGACAGAAACCGCCATCAAAAATCTCAAAAATGAGGGCTACGATAACATCAATTCAAAAACTATTAATGTAGGCGATGTGATGTTAGATGCCGCTATCTTTTACTCAAAAATGGCTCCTGATATTACTCCAAAAGAATCGTTTGTCCTAGCGACAATTCATAGAGCAGAAAATACTGACGACGAGCAACGCTTAAAAAACATCTTCCGAGGATTGACTGAGATAGCGAAGAGTACAAAAATCATTTTACCTTTACATCCAAGAACGAAAAAAATTGTGGAAACCTTAAATATTTCCACGACAGGAATAGATATTATTCCTCCCGCGAGTTACTTTGAAATGATTTCTTATTTAAAAGAATGCCAACTTGTGGTCACCGATAGCGGTGGCTTACAAAAAGAAGCATACTTTTTCAAAAAGCAATGCATTACTTTGAGAGATGAAACCGAATGGGTTGAGCTTATCTCATCAGGAACTAACTCACTAGTTGGAAGCAACGTAGATAAAATGCTGAGCGTATTTAACGAAATGAAAAATAGAATCAAACCGCAAAACTTTCCCTCGCTTTACGGCGATGGACTTGCTGGCGAAAAAATTGTTAGAGAGTTGTTAGGTCATCAAAAATAATATGGATAGAGAAATTGTACGAATTAACAATTATTATACGACACGTGATAGCTCGCCATCTTATTGGAGCTCGTTCAATTTTTTTCCTGCTTATATGGCCTACACACAACAACACCATCTTGTTGCTCTTTTTAAAAAGATTGGGATCACTAGCGAGCGAAATTTAGAAAACAAAAAAATCTTAGATGTCGGCGCTGGAAGCGGTGTTTTTTCGTTATTAATGTACAAGCTTGGCGCCACTCCGCAAAACTTTTATGCGTGCGAGCTTAACCCAGTGCGATTCGAAAAATTGCGAGTACTATCTCCCTCTTCGAATAATTACTTAGGCGATTACTGCTCACTACAAAATTCAAATAAATTTGATTTGATATTTCTGAATGCCGTACTCACATCAGTCGTTAATTTTGAAGTTAGAGCAAAGATCATCAAGAAGTGCTTAGACGAACTCGAGGTTGATGGCAGTCTATTTATCTTTGATTACTATAAAAAAGGGTCTCCGTTGAAGAGTGATCATTACCGCGCTCTTGATATTTCCGAAGTCATGCAACATACGACGCAAGGAGACTTCTGCATAAAGAAAAAGCTTAGAATTTATTTAAATTTACGTCTTGGAAAGCTATTGTCATTAGTTCATCTTGATTTCTTAATTCCACTACTCACAACATTTCGTATTTTGAATACGAATGTTGGATATTTGGTAATCACAAAAAAATCATCTGGTTTGAAGCATAATGAGTAATTTAGTACGCAGTTCCGCCATAAATTTTCTTTATAAGATATTCAATCTTTTATTAGCACTAGGAATAATGGCAGTTACGGCACGCCTCGGAACTTACAATCGAGGTGAATATTCTATTTTAATCACAAGCGCACAAATATATATTACCATATTCGCGGGCTTTGGGGCTGCAGCAGCCTATCAAATTTCTCGAGAAGGCAACTTCAATCGTAAATATATCTCCACTTGCCTTTTCTTATCTGGAATCATCGGAAGTATCGTTACATTTCTGACGATTTCAATTTCTTACTTTTTCAAATCACCCCCTTTAGTCAATCTTTGGATCGTCGGGCTCAGTGCTCCCTTTTTAATGATTATTCCGCTACTCAGTGGTGTATATCTCGGATCAGGAAATATGTTCCGAATGAATTTCATCAATTCATTTTCTTCTTCATTCGTACTTATCACGATTTTTCTACTCTACGTTTTTAGGGTAAATGTCACTATAGAAATAATTTTATTTTGCTGGGCCCTCTCGCAAGTGATTTCAGCAGTTTTGTCTATTTATATTTACCTAAAAGAACACAAGTTTGATGGTTGGGATTTCAAGTCACTTATCCCATACCGTGTCTACGCCATCGAAATTGGCATCACTAACATCGTGAGCTTGCTTAATTATAAAATCGATCTATTCCTGGTTCAGTCGTTCTTAGGCCTCAGCCAGGCTGGTGTATATTCCATTTCAATTTCGATCGCTGAAATGCTCTGGTTCATTTCGTCGTCGGTTACAGCTGCCGCGTATTCGCGAATTGGTCGAGATAATAAAGTCGATTCAGGTTTATTTGTTATTCGACTCGTTCATTTAAATTTCCTATGCCTCTTACTCGCGGCACCTATGATTATTATTGGATTTGTGTATACAGTGCCATTTTTATTTGGCAAAGCTTATGAGGAGTCTCTAATACCTTTGTTGATTCTATTGCCTGGCGTATTGCTGTTTGGCGCTGCAAGCACATTGTCTACCTATTTTACAAACCAATTGGGACAACCTAATCTTTCAAGACGTGTCGCCACTTTTTCATTCGCAACAAACTTAATACTTTCACTAATTCTGATCCCAAACTTTCAACTTATTGGTGCTGCTTTTGCCTCTAGCTTTGCATACATCATCGCCATAATTTATGGCCTATTCTTATTCACCAAAAACTCACATGTGTCGTGGGGGATCATTTTACATCCCGACATGGCAATGCTATTACAAGACGTAAACAAAATTGCGATTTCTATTAAAAATATTTTAAGACCTACTAAAAGAACACTGCGATGAAAAATAAAATAAAGCTGGTAGTTTGGGGAGATCATTGGCATCCATTATTTCAATCCTCTCTGGAATTCATCTTAGCCAATAAGATGTCCTCTGTTGAAGTGTGTGCCATTATCACATCCCCGCTTGAAAAAAATCGTACAGGCTGGAGTCGCCCAGTCTTATCTAAAAAAGATCTTTTCAGACGAGCCATAAAGAGAATTTACTCATCGTTAAAGCCTAAAGATAAATCATTCTTAGGAAAATGGGGCACAATTGAGCAGCAGTTAAAACAACGACAAATCCCTCAATATTCACCCACTAAATCAGAATTAACGACCTCTGACTTTACTTCGCTTCTGAAGAACTTAAAGGCAGATTTGTTTTTATTCGTTGCATATACTGAATATGTCCCACCAAAAATATTCAACATCGCACCAGTTTCTCTTAATATACACCCATCCTTATTACCTCACTACCGCGGTTCACATCCGATAGTCTGGGCTCTTAAAAATGGAGAAACCACAATTGGAGTAACTTCATTTAAAATGCATGAAGAACTTGATGCTGGGGATATCTTTGAGGCTAGAAGCTTCGTAATTTCTGACGATCAATCTTTTGATTCGATCATAGAGCAAGCGTGTGTCGAAACCAAAACGCTGGTCGAAAACATAATTACATGTGCATCGAATGATACGCTTAAATTTCATTCTCAAGATCACACTTTGGCAACTAGATACTATCCACCCACGGAGTCCGATTATAAGGTTAACTGGAATACGTGGCATGCTAGCCGTTTTTTCTGGACGGATAAAATATCTCCGGGCTCCATTTGGACAATCGTCAATGGCAATCGAGTTGTTTTAACTCATATTAAAAAACAGCCAGGCGCAGCCGGGGTCCCTGGCAAAATCTTAAAATTTGAGAATGGCAGCGTCTATTTGGCAACTGCAGAAGGCACTATATCTGTAGCTAAAATTGAATCGGGAGTTTGTTTGCGAACAAATGCACAGCGTGTACTCAAACGCTTAGGGTTTTCCGTGGGTGATGTACTACAATAAAGACAAATACAAATGAGCCATTCGGTCCATCTCAATTTGTCTCGAAGCATTTTTAGAAACTAGGTCTCTATTTTTGTCTCCCAAACTTTTGCTGTTTACAGGATCGGCTAATATCTTTTCCAGTGCCTTAGCTAACGCATCGACATCCCCAACAGGCACAATACAATTTTGATCGAAGATCCATTGACGATTTGCTGGCAAATCACTCGCAATTACAGGGAGCCCTGATGCCATAGACTCAAGCAATGACATTGACGTCGCATCGGATGATGGCACCGTCACAGAAACTGTCGATGTTGACAGTAACCTAGCCAGCGAAACTTCATCAAGCTGCCCTACAAATTGTATATCTTTCTCGATTCCTAATTTTTTTGTTAAATTCTGCAACTCTTCATTTAAAGGGCCAAAACCAGCAATAGTTAATTTAATATTATCCGTATTTTGTCTGACCTTAGCGAATGCTTTTATGATTATATCAATATTGTAGTTTTGGTTTAGCCCTCTTAGACTCACAATGTTTCTTACCGGCTCACTAACTTGCTCAGCAGGTTTGAACAAATTTAAATCAACGCCCCATTGTACCTGTTCAAAACGCGCTGAATTTGAATATGTTCTAGTTAAATCCAAAGTATCCAACGAATCTGCAGTAATTAAAGCTGCTTCACCCAAGGCCCATTGAGTTAACACACGTATCATCCTACTTTTAAAAGGCGACACGAGAATATCAGATCCCCAAGCTGTTTGAACTAGTGGCTTTATCCCAGACGCCTTGGCCCAAAATCCGTATGAAGTAATATAATGCCCGTGGACTATGTCAGGCTTAATTTGCTTCATCAAACACCGAATTTCCCAAATTTTTAAAAACCAAGAAAGCTTATTTCTGTTTCCAGATAAAACGATGACCTTAACACCGGGAACGTGCTGAAAGTTTTTTGAAATAAGTACCACTTCAAAACCGCGCTTAGCAATTTCGCTTACCCATCTTTGAGTATGAACACTTTGAGCATCTCCAAAAAAGCAAATTTTAATTTTTTTGGTCATTTGTCAGACTTTCGATTTCATTTTGAAGTAATCTTACACCGACACTTCTATGGTATTGAGCAATCAGATCCCAATTTCTTTTCGGCATAGATCCAGTTCTATACGCATCGACAATTTCTCGAAGGCATCTTTTAATACCAGCTAAATCATCACTATTAGAAACCCATCCCGCAGAGCATTTACGAATCAACTCAGCGGCAACATCATCTGGGTCAACTAAACCTAAAATCGGACGATCAATGGCCAGATAGTCAAATAACTTACTGGTATAAATGCCTTTCTGGTCCGTTGTTGGGTGGGTGACAAGTAAAGCATGCATTTGGCTTAATTTTTTTGGCAATTCCTCATAACTAATTCGATCTTGACTTGAAATACGCGCACGTATTTTTTCAGATAAATTTGGCAACGGCTTCTTATTACCAATAACAATCAAATTAATATTTTCATCAAACTCTTCAAGAGCCCGGAGAAAAATATTTAAATTACGATCGCCGTACAAACTACCCGCATATCCAATATTAATGGGAGTAATACTTAGAGCATTCAAGTTCTTTAAAGGTGAAAAATCGTATCCATTTGTTATTCTAACCCAATTAGCATGAACTTTATCGGGTTTCATTTTACTAATTTCATCGCCAATAGGATCTGAAACAACGGTTATCAAATCCGTCACGCAGAGGGAATCAGCCAACTTTCTTTCCGCATGCTTTCTAGAAAATGTATTTAGCGTATCCCAACTTAAGTGATCTCTAAAATCACTAATCCACTTTAATTCAGGAAATTCATTCTTTATCTTTTCTGCTGCCAATAACGGTCCGATTTCAGGATATGTCGACATCAAGTAAGAAAAATCACCTTCTTGAACCAGCCTGCGCCCTAAATGCGCCACCTTTTGAATCGAATCACTTTCGCGATTCCAAATAAAATATTGAAACAGTCGATTATAAGCAGCTTTTAAAAAATGGACTAGACGAGGCTCTTTACCGGTAAAAGTTTGCAATTTGAAACATGAACTATCGTTAATATAATGAACGGAAATACCGTTTATATCTTGAACACTATCTTTATAGTCCGAACCCATAACAATTACTTCAAAACTAAATTTTTCTTTATCAAAATACTTAACCCAACTTCCTGTTCTTAAGGCAGCAACACTTTTCGATGGGGAAAAATAATTAGTTATTAGAAGAATTTTTTTTTGAGTCATTATTTCACGTCAAATATTTTTCTTTAAATGTTCGGTGGGCAATTACGACTTTTCATCGACAACCAAAACATGTCCTTGCAATGAATAAGTGATTTTTTGATTTGGACAAACCCACTCACCTTCTCCTTCAGTTGGCAAGGGGATGCGCTCTCCGTACTTCGACATCCAACCAATTTGCTTTGCCGGAACTCCCGCCATCAAAGCGTAAGGCTTCACGTCCTTGGTAATAACTGCGCCTGCAGCGATGAAACAATATTCACCAAGAGTTACGCCACATACTATCGTTGCATTCGCTCCGATAGTAGAACCCTTCTTAACAAAAGTATTTAGATACTCATCCTTACGAACAACTGCAGCGCGTGGGTTGATGACATTGGTAAAAACCATACTTGGCCCACAGAAAACGTCGTCTTCCATGAAGACATTGTCGTATACCGAGACATTGTTTTGAATTTTGCAGTTATTACCGATGACAACATTATTGCCGACAAAAACATTCTGACCGAAAGAGCACTTGGCACCGATTTTTGCCTTAGGGCTTATGTGAACCCAATGCCAGATTCTGCAGTCGTTTCCGATCTGCGCACCTTCATCAACGATTGCAGTTTCATGTTTAAAGTAATCCATTACTGTTCTCGAATCATTTCAACAATCTCAATGGCAGCCCGAGCAGCTGAAAGTCCATAACCTTTTCCACCTAAGACGTCCGTGTAAACACGTTTATGAAGCTCTGTGAAACCTTCAGAAAATTCAAACTCTTCGCCGTCAATTTTAATGGATCTAAATGTTGTCTTCCCGCTTTTCACTGCCTCTGGTGGCAGATGAGATCTATCGATAGTCAGACTCCAATTGATATGAGCTTTTTCTAAAACTAACTCACCTGATTCGAAGCTTGAGCTTTTCTTGTTAATTTTTACTTCTTTCGGGTTACCAAAAATCCAAGTCAGCATATCGAAGAAATGAACACCAATATTTGTTGAGAGGCCTCCCGACTTCTTAACATCACCCTTCCAAGACTCATGATACCACTGTCCACGTGAAGTTATATAAACTAGGTCAACCTTATGATTGCCCTTCTTTTCTGAATCGATCTTCTTCTTCAAGGCTAGAATCGCATCATGCACACGTAGCTGCAAAACAGTGTAAACCTTGCGATCGTACTTTTTTTCATAATTCAAAAGATCATCAATATCTTTCGTATGAAGCACCAATGGCTTTTCACAAATGGCGTGAGCACCGTGGCTCAATGCAAACTTAATATGAGAAGCATGCATGTAGTTCGGCGTACAGATGGAAACGTAATCAATCTGTTGGTTAGAGCCCTTCAACGAGTCGACGTAAGACTCAAATCTTTCGAAGTCAGTAAAAAACTGACAGTCTGGGAAATAACGATCCATGATTCCTACAGAGTCATTATGGTCATACGCAGCTACAAGATTATGGCCTAAGTCTTTAATGGCTTCTAAATGCCTTGGGGCAATATAGCCACCAACACCAATAATCGCAAAATTCATAGCTAAGCCTTCACCAAATTGGCAGACGTCTTGCGATACTTCCCACGAGTATCAACAACCAACTTCGCATTTTTCAAAATCATATCGTAATTGAATTTGTCGTGATCCGTCGTCAAAACAACGCAGTCATAACTTGCAATGACCTGTTCATTCAGGTCTACGCTCTTTAAGTTGAATGAATGCTCACGCATTTTCGGAAATACCGGAACATGCGGATCTGAGTAATCTACGATCGCACCATCATCACGCAACTTCTCCATCAAAAACACTGACGGAGACTCTCGCATATCATCAATATTCTTTTTATAAGAGATTCCTAACACTAAAACTTTGGCACCTTTAACTGACTTCTCTCTATCGTTCAAAGCTAGTGCAATTTTCTTCATTACATAGCTTGGCATGGCACTATTGATCTCGCCAGCAAGCTCAATAAATCTTGTGTGGATACCGTATTCACGTGCTTTCCAAGTTAAGTAGAATGGATCGATTGGGATACAGTGACCACCGATGCCAGGTCCTGGGCGATATGCAACGAATCCAAAAGGCTTTGTTGCAGCAGCATCGATGACTTCGTGGATATCAATTCCCATCTTATCAGCAACTATCTTCATTTCATTCACAAGACCGATATTCACCGCTCTGTGAATGTTCTCAAGAAGCTTTGTCATCTCGGCGGCTTTTGTTGAAGTCACCGGCACAACTTTGTCGATAACTGCTCCGTAAAGCGCGACACCCGCCTGCAAGCAAGCTTCAGTGTGACCACCGACCACTTTGGGAATTGTATGAGTTGTAAAATCGGGGTTACCTGGATCTTCACGCTCCGGTGAAAACACCAGGAAGAAATCTTCACCAATTTTAAATCCACGCGATTCAACTCTTGGCTTAAGTTCTTCATCCGTAGTTCCAGGATAAGTCGTACTCTCTAGTGAAAGGAGTTGTCCTTTTCTCATGTGTGGAACAATTGAATCCGTGGTGTCCAACACAAAACTCAAATCTGGTTCTCTATATTTATTTAAAGGAGTTGGGACGCATAGAATGATGGCGTCCACTTCACCAATGCGTTTGAAATCTGTCGTCGCGGAAAAACCAGCGCGGGCTGCTTTCGCTACTGCTGCTGTCGGAATGTGCTCGATGTAACTTTGCCCATCGTGAATTTTGGAAATTTTATTTTGATCAATGTCGAATCCAAGAACTGGAAGTCCCATCTCAGAAAATCGCAAAGCTAATGGAAGTCCAACGTAGCCAAGTCCGACAATGCCGACTTTAAGTTCTTTATCTAAAACCTTTTTTCTAAATGTATCTAAGAGCACGTCTGCCTCCGCTAGTACGCCAAAATGCAAGAAATAGTATGACGAGCCTTCTCAAGTTGCAAACGACACATCTATAGAACCTTCATTTGGCGTCCTAAATTCCGCGATGTGCCAGATTCAATCGGAATTAGAAGTGGACTTCCTCGAGCATTTCCTCCAATCTAAATCGGATTTGAACACATTTTTACATCGATTTTCATCTTGGAATTTGCTTTTCATTTTGGCTATAGCCCTAAATGTAGTGGCCTATCTTCAGGTCGACATCATCTATGTGCTAGTTTTTCTAGCAGGCGCCTGCCTAACACTTCGCAACAACAGGTCATTTACACTGAGACCTTTTGAACTCAATGGCTCTGCTTGGAATATTCTTATCATGATCTGGGTTGCCGCAAATATCACCGGCTTATTCGCGAGCGGATCTTTCACCAACAGAGGCTGGCACGACACTCTAGATCTCAGATGGATCCTATCTTTTTTTGCATGTGTATATCTCGGTAAATCGGTTTCCAATATCAAACTGTTGTTGAAGCTTCTTGGTGGAGTTTCCACACTCGTCTTAGGCGCTTCCATCCTGTGGTACCTAAAGCATCCTAATGTATTCGGAAGAATCAGCGGCTTTTACTCGAATCCAAATGATTTTGCGTTGGCTGTTCTATTTTTATGGGCGTTTTTCTTTGGTTGGTTTGCTTCCGCGCTAAATGACTTAAAATCAAACGCTTGGATGCTTGCCCCTCTTGCGTTCATGACAGTCATCATTTACGAGACTTATACAAGAGGTGCCTGGCTTGCCATGCTAGTGGTGATTGCATTTATCACTCTCATAGGGAAAACCAAAAGACTCTTAACCGTATCGGCTATCTCGCTCTTTGGGATCATCTTGATTTACGCTTTTAACTTGTTCCAATTTAAAGATCGGATTTTGTATTCTTTGAATATTACTGCCGGCAACTCTCAGGCACTACGACTCATGATCTGGAAGGTCAGCGTAGCTATTTTTAAGGATTTCCCAACGTTTGGAGTCGGGTTCACTGAAAATAGATACTTGTTTCCTGCCTACTATAAAAATTTAGGCTTCGAGGGTCAGGAAATGCTTCTTCACTCTCACAACATGTATCTACAAATTCTAAATGATAGTGGACTCGTAGGATTTTTAGCGTTCTGTGGAGTTTTGATCACGGCGCTAACTTACTTTTATCGTGTGTTTAATAAATCTAAGAATGTTGAAAGCCGCTCCATGGCGCTTGCGGGACTAGCGATACTAATTGCCTTCATGACAGGATCACTCGTAGATTGCCCATTGCTTTCCACTGGCCCCCGCAACTACCTATTTTTGCTAGTGGGACTGTCTGTAGGTTATTGCCTGCAACATGATTCAGAGATTTGTCACAAAGAATCTATTATTTCATAAAATTCTGGAAGAATTCGTTCTTTCGAAAAATAAGACGCTCTTTCCAATGATTTCAGTTCGTATCTTTGCTTCAATGAAGCTTTGCTCTCAAGCTCAATAATTTTTTCAGCGAGATTCCGGTCATCTCCAACTTTGATTAAAATTCCAAACTCACCATTTTTTAAAACTTCAGCGGGCCCCACTGGACAGTCAGTTGCAATGACAGCTTTACCTAACGTCATCGCCTCGACCATCACAAGGCCGAAACCTTCAGTAATTGCTGAATGTATAAAACCTTGCGAATGCTTCATCCAAACATAGGGATTTCTTTTCATCCCGACGAGAGACACACAGCCTTGAAGACTAAGGTCTTCAAGCGACCGTTCTAGTTTTTTTCGGTCCGTACCATCGCCTACAACGACGAGTTTAAGGTTAAAATTTTTCTCCTTAAGAATTTTAAAAGCCTTAAAAACCGTCACAAAATCTTTTTCCGGAACAAATCGCGCAACGGCGACGTAGTATTTCTGCCCAATCAATTTTTGCTCTAAAGCAGTAAGCTCGGAAAAATCATCCGCTTCCGAGCGAATTTTTTCATAATTGATTGGAGTATATACGGTACGAACACGATTTGAGACTCTAGGAAAAAAGTCCTTAATGTGCTCTTCTAAGACATGACTTACAGTGATCAACTGATCAAATGGCAAAATACGTCGATAAAACTTTCGAAGGTCGCCTTTACTCCATTTCGTGCAGGGACCATGCACCCAGTACACAAGTTTGTATTGCTTGCGGAAAAACGGAAGATACTTTGGATACGTCAACGTAAAGCCAATCAAACAATCGGCTTTAGGTAAAGTTGAAAGCACTTCTTTGATTCTCAATATTTTATCAAACTTCTCTGAACGACATCTCAAGAAATTCCAAAACAAAGAGTTATACTTTTGAGGAAAATTTGAGTTTTCAGGAAATAAAGTTCGGACAGCCACATTTTTTGGAATCTGAGAGAAAAGATGATTGTCTGAAGACGGAGATCGCTCCAAAACAAGCGATAGTTGGTACTTATTCGGGTCAATACTGGTTAGGAAATCAATCTGCGCTTGCGCAGCTCCTCCAGATTCTAAATGTTCACAGAAAAACACTAAATGCTTTTTTTGACCCACAAAACTCACCTAACAAATTCACAAAAACATCTTTCAACAATCATCAAGCTTTAGATCAACAGTTTCAAGGTCGTTTTGCATCAAATTATCAAAAAGTTTCATCAACTTACCTGTCTAAATTTCTTGCAATCCACTCTTGCACCTGAGAAAAGTTTGACCAGGAATCCCAGGAGCCGTGCCACAATGACAAATCGGAGATTACCAGAACTAGATATTCTACGGGTTTTAGCCGCGAGCTTCGTGATGCTTTATCATTTTACCTTTCGTGAACCTGTGATGAATCAGATTCCTACGGTGACCTTTCCAATTATAGGTACTCTGACTCGATACGGTTTCTTAGGCGTCCAATTATTCTTCATAATCAGCGGATTTGTGATATTGATGTCCGCCGAAAAAGGCACAGCGACTGACTTTATTAAAAATAGAGCGCAGCGCATTTACCCTACTTTTTGGATCTGTTGCACAATTACGTTCTTTGCCTGCCTTCTTTGGGGCGCTCCCGTCTTTACGCCGACATGGTACCAGTATTTTGTTAACATGACATTGATGACGGATTTTATTCGGGAATACGCAATTGATGGCGCTTATTGGTCTATTTTCGTCGAAATTAAATTTTATCTTCTTATTTATTTAATTTTACTTTGCAAAAAAATTCTTAAAATCGAATTGATTTATTTCTTCTGGATCGGCGCAATTGGTTTGTTTTCAATTTTGCCGGGTGATCACAAGATGACTCAGGAATTCTTGCTGGCGCACTATGCACCTTATTTTGCTATCGGTTCCATTTTTTATTTATGGTGGCAAAAAAGGGCTTCTGTAATTTCATATTTAACTTTTGCAATTGCTTACGCCGTAGCTGTTTATAATACAAACTATGAAGTTTTTGTTTTGAACCGCGATTACCATCAAGAGTATTTCTCTATCTGGGTTTATAATATAATAATCGCGTCCTTCGTCGTTTCTATGTTCTTAATCTTAACAGATAAAATAAAGATTAAAGGATCAAAAACGATCACCCAACTTGGACTCTTAACTTATCCTCTTTATTTGATTCATCAAAATATTGGCGTTCTATTAATGAAGAGCCTACCAATAGAAATGTCCGGAACGTTGATAGTTGCACTAGCTTGCATTCTAGCTATTGCAATTGCTTGGGTTGTACTTGTTTCTGAAAAGCACATCATGCAGAGGATTTTTTCTTATAAAAAACAGACCTCTGCAACTATTGCTTAATTAACTTTACTATCAAATCTTTTAAACCACTGCGCAGTCCTTCGAACGGACTGCTCACTATTAAATTGTGGGCGCCAACCAAGAAACTCCTGTGCTTTCGAACAATCCAGCCCACTATGAAAGGAAGGGCTGCCACTATTTTCAACTGGTTTAGCGGGAACTCCAGAGTACTCACTAATGAAATAGGATTTTGCCTGCGCAACACTTGCTAGTCCATCCGCATTTACCCCAAAGTTCCAAGCACCAACAACTTTAGGTCCTCTTTCAAGCAACGATTGTCCTAACAATGCAAGTCCGTTAACAGCGTCATCTACATGCAGCCAAGGACGAATCGAGTCGGGATTCTTCAATGGCAAATCCACACCAGCTCGACATGACTGAGCTAGTTGGTGTATTAAACTCTCTGCAGAAAAATCACCACCACCAATTATTCCACCAAGTCGCGCTGTCGCTATTGCAACCTTATGCTTGTTATATTTTTCAGGAGAAAAAATACCATTTAAGTAGGATTCGACTATCAATTCGCAACAAGCTTTAGCAGCAGATGCGGGCGCATTTCCACCCAATGGATCGTTTTCGGAAAACGACATCGACGTGTCAGAAGAACGATATACTTTATCAGAACTTAAAATCACCACGGCACGGACAGTGGCTGTTTCTCGTAAAGCTTCTAATAAATTGACTGTTCCCAAAACCTGGCTCGAGTACACTTCAGAAACTTTATTCCAAGAGTCCTTTAAGCCTCCCCCACCTGATAAATGAAAAACGATATCCGTCTGTGAGTACTGAAGGGCGAACTTGAGCGCGTCACTATCTCGAATATCAGAAAATGTTGAAGTCATCCCTTGAGCCACATTTTCAACTTCAAAATAATTAGGGGTTGTCGTTGGAGACAGGCTATAGCCAAAGACAACCGCCCCACATCGTTGTAGATGAAGTGCTAAGTGACTGCCTAAAAAGCCGGAGTGGCCAGTAATAAAAACCTTCTTCTGAAACCAAAAATTTTGAGCCATGATACAAGATATCTTGATGACTATTTTTGGTCATGAGAAAAAATCGCCGCAAAATTAATTTACGGCGATGATCAATTCATTAAAGTTTAATGATATAATGAACTGCAACGTTCTTAGGACGCGTTTCATTTGATGTTCTTGGCGTACCGTGAGTCCCATCAGAGCGTGGATCTGAAACTTGAATAGATGAATTCGTTTGGTATCCAGACGAATTGTTCGTATTCGTAGCGCCCGCAATATTTCCCGTTCCGCCAGTATAGTTAGAGGAATTATGCCAGTGGCCTTGGAATGCATCGTCTTCTACGGAACCAAGAAGGCTTGTCGATGAACCACCATTTTCCCAATAACGAGGCCCTGGATCTCTGCTTTGACCTGATGTTGTATCCGCTCCACGCATAAAACGACCACGCATATCCGGAAGATTGAATGTAGTGCTACCATCACCATTACCAAATGTCGTACCAATGGCTGCAAATAACAGCGCATAATCACCAGTTCTAGGCACGGCTGAGCCGTCAGCAAATACAAATCCATCTGGAGGTGTAGCACCAGCATAAGGAAGGATCACGCCTGACGGAATGATTGATTGACCAGCCGATAGCAAAACCCATCTGTCGCCGTTATGACCGAAAAATTGAGGTGATGTGCCTGCCGTATCTAAAATGATCTCGCCACGCTCAGGATGAGGAATATTTTCTTGTCCTTTAATTTCCGGCGCAACAAAATGAAGTCCCATCGTTTGAAGGTCATTTTTATAAGTAAAACCTGCAGCGGCCAATCCAATAGCCACAATAACAATTATTTTGTTTCTCATGTACACTCCTTTGTGTTTATGTCGACAAAGTATGCCACTCGAAAAAATAAAAACAAAATTTAATTTATTATCTAGACCTAAAGAATTTTAAAACTCTAACAAGGATCAAACAAAATTATTCATGAATTAATTTAAAATAACTGCTGACGATGCCATGCGATTGTTTCCGACAAACCTTCTTCAAGCGAAATTTGCGGCTCCCAACCGTAGACTTTCTTTAATTTAGAAATATCTGCTTCCAAATGCATATTTTGATTAGGCCCATAAGGAATCGCACCGAAATGAAGTTCTGCATTGGGATCGATCTTGTTTGCAATCATGTGAACAACTTCTTTTAACACACATGCATGCCCACCACCCAAATTGAAAAAGCCTGATTCCTTTGGGTTTTGCAAAATCATACCAATCAATCTTGCGATATCTCGAGCGTGCACATAATCCCACACCTGAACGCATTCAGACAAATTCATAGGCTCATTCTTTAACAATGTTTTGATCATCAAAGACATCAATGAACCTGGGCGATCTCCGGGGCCGTAAGAAGAAAACAGACGAAGCCAGGTAAAATTCATACCGGCATCTTTGCACATTTTTTCCATCATCAAACCTGTCGCAAATTTTGCGATAGCGTATTTGGTTAACGGTTTATTAGATGCTGTCTCATCAATTTTTTTGTTGTGCACACCATACTCAGACTCGCTCCCCATCCCGATAAAAGATTTTACCTGGTACTTTTGTGCCAGCTGCAAAAGATCGACCGCCGTTTGCAGATTGTGAATTTGACCGGGATTGGACTTTTCTTTTTGATCGACTCCTATCCAACCTAAGTGAACGATGGCTTCTGGCCTAAATTCCGCAAATTGCTTTTCAATTGCGGGAATCTCAGAAAGATCTCCCTGAATGATGGCAACCGCAGAATCCGTAATTTTCTTTGGATCACGAGCCAAACAAGCGACCTGATATTGTTTTGCCAATAATTCTTTGACAACAAAACTACCAACACCACCTGAACCACCAGTGACCAAGACTCTCATTACAGACTCACCTTCGCAGACAGATCTTGATAGTGCTTAATTTGCTTTAAAGTCACAGAAGCTAAGTTTTCCTTAGACTTCAAGAAGTCTCCATACCAATCCGCCGTAAATGCTACAGTTTCGTCTGGAGAAAATGTCGGTGCCCACTTCAAGAACTCCATGGCCTTGCTTGGATCCAAGCGCAACAGATTTGCTTCATGGAATTTCCCCGAAGCTTGATCAATCTTGAACTCACCTTTACCAATGACCTCAATAAATTTCTCTGTGATGTACAACACATTATGCTTATTCAACACGCCTTGCGGAGCCAAATTATAAGGTGTCGAATGTTTTACCGGATCTAAATGGCAATGCATTCCCAGTGAAAGATAGCCGCGTGCCACATCCAAGACATGCTGCCAAGGTCGGACGGCTTGAGGATTACGCAAAACAACGGGACGATTGTCATCAATGGCTTGAACGATATCAGGAATGATACGGTCTTTGGCGAAGTCACCACCACCAATTACATTTCCTGCGCGGGCCGATGCGACTCCCGCACCGGTTTTTTTAAAGTATGAACGATAATACGCTGAGATCGCAATTTCTGCCATCGCTTTACTTGCTGAGTATGGATCATGTCCACCCAGAGTTTCAGTTTCACGATAAGGCCATAACCATTCTTGATTTTCGTAACACTTGTCACTTGTGATGAAGACACCAGTCTTGATGAAGTCGGTCTTTCTCATAATCTCAAGCAAATGGATTGTGCCCATTGCATTTGATTGGAAAGTTTCGACGGGATCTTCGTATGAAATATTAACGATCGGCTGTGCTGCCAAATGCAAAACGATCTCAGGCTTTTCAGTTTTGATTACACTTTCGAACTTCGCAAAGTCCAACGTGTTTCCTTCATACGAAGCCATCTGATCTTTTAATTTCGTTAAATTAAAATGGTTACCGCGATAGTCTACTGGAGACTTTGAATATCCGACAACATTGGCGCCAAGATCCAGCAAGTACCAACTTAGCCATGAACCTTTAAAACCAGTGTGACCAGTTACTAATACTTTTTTGCCTTTATAAAATGATCTTAAGTCCATCTGATCCACGGTGCTTTTCCGGTTTTAATTAAATCTTCAAGAAGAGTTTTATCGCGCAGGGTATCCATACATTGCCAGAACCCATGGTGCTTGTATGCGTAAAGGTTGTCGCTCTTCGCAATCGCCTCTAAAGGCTCACGCTCCCACATCTGCGAGTCACCTTCGATATGATCTAGAACCTTATTTGATAAAACGAAAAAACCACCATTAATATACGTATGAGTGTTTTCAGGTTTTTCTTTGAATGAAGAAATCTTGTTATTAGCATTCAACTCGAGAACACCATAACGTTCCACAGGTTGAACGGCTGTCAGGGTCGCCATCTTCCCATGCTTCATATGACAAGCAATAAGTTCATTGATGTCTACATCACAAACTCCATCACCATAGGTCATACAGAACGTATCCTGATCTTTCAGATGGTCTTTCAATCTTTTTAATCGACCACCCGTCATCGTATTTTCGCCTGTGTCAACAAGAGTCACTTTCCACGGCTCGCTACGACTGCTATGAAACGTCGTTTCGTTGTTCGCAAGGTCCACAGTGATGTCACTCATGTGAGCCTTATAATTCATGAAAAAATCTTTGATCAAATATCCTTTGTACCCAAGGCAAATAATGAATTCATTAATTCCATAGTGTGAGTACATTTTCATGATGTGCCACAAGATCGGCTTTCCACCAATTTCGACCATGGGTTTAGGTCTTAAAGAAGTTTCTTCACTTAGACGTGTACCCAATCCGCCAGCTAATATAACTGCTTTCATTAATGTCCTTTACGAAAAAAACCACTAAACAAATAATTTCTTGTCCGGCAGCACAGAAGATTGCTATGAATTGACAAGTGCCTGTAATATTCAGCAAAAACTTAGGTTTGGGTAAACAACATGTCAACTAGAAAACTAATCAGCGTCATCACACCTTGCTTCAACGAAGAAGAAAATATTCAGGACTGCTATGACGCCATCAAAGAATTGTTTGCCACAAAATTAAAAGACTACGACTACGAACATATTTTTTGCGACAACGCTTCAGAGGACAACACAGTTAAAGAACTTGAACGAGTTGCGGCGCAAGACAGCCGAGTGAAAGTCATCATCAATGCTAACAACTTTGGTTTCTTACGTTCAATGTTCAATGGAGTTCTTGCTGCCAAAGGTGACGCTGTCATCCCTATGATGCCGGCGGATTTACAAGATCCACCTGAGCTTATTCCAACATTCGTAGACTATTGGGAGAAGGGCTACAAAGTCGTTTACGGGCAGCGCGACAAGCGTGACGAACCATTTTTAATCGAAACAGGTCGTAAGCTTTACTATAAATTTGTGACTCGTTTTTCCAAAGCAAAGATCCCAGTTGATGCCGGAGAGTTTCAATTAATTGACCGCAAAGTTGTTGATGCACTAAAGCTTTTCGATGACTATGAGCCTTATTTGCGCGGCATGATTGCACAGTGTGGATTCAAATCCATCGGCGTAAAATATTTCATGAAAGCTCGCGAAAAAGGGGTCGCGAAAGGGCGTTTCTTTCTTCTATTTGATCTCGCACTGAATGGCATTGTTTCGAACACAACAGTTCCAATTCGCGTGGGTTTAGTCATTGGATTCTTGATGTCGATTCTGAGCCTTGCCTATGCAGCATTTTTATTGGCTTTATTTTTATTTAATGGCCGTTCAGACGTAAACAAAGGTATGGCTAGCGTCATGATTGGCCTATTCTTATTGAGCGGCATTCAGTTATTTTTCATCGCACTTGTCGGAGAGTACGTTGCTTCTATTCACGCACAAGTTCGCAAAGGCCCTTTGGTCGTCGAAGATCGCCGTATTAATTTTTAAAAGTAGAGCGTTCTGCTCTACTTCATAAATTTATATATTTTAAACTTCTCAGAGGGCTGGTCTGACATCACACGGAATGGCCCATAGTCGATGTCTTTAATTCTAAAGAACGCAGCATTCCCATCATCCACCACGACATATTGAATATTGAATTTCTGAGCTTCAGCAAATAACGCATCGGCGGATTGCTGAAGTGTTCCGGCCTCAACTTTATCTCGATAAGTAATAAAAGACTGAATGCGAAATTTATCTAAACCAGAAAACATGAGGTGCGCTGGGGACAAAACATTTGAGCCACTTGGCAAAAACTCTGTCACCTTTGCATATTCGGGCGCCATGAATTCTCGGGTGTTAAATTCCTGTAAATTATAGGCCCACGAAGCAAAAATAAAAATCAGCACAGCAGACCACGCTAACTTTTTTCTTCCCTGCGCAACCAGATTTTCAAACGCCAGAATGGAAATTAAAACTAAAAATGGAAAAGCGTACATCAAGTAATTCGTATTATTGCCATGAGTGACTTCAGCAATACAGAAAGACAACAACAAGGTATAACCGACAAGTCGACGATGATTCGCCCATAGATATTTCCGAGTTGGTACTATTAGCAAAAGAAGCATCAAGGAGTAGATAATTTCAGGAGGGCTATGAAGATAGCGACTCTGCTCTTCAAAAACTCTGAAAATTAGATCCCATCCATATTTTCCTGTTGCAACATCTCGCCAGTGAGTCAACTGGGTAAACATCTGCTGCAGTTCTTGAAGGGATCGAACATCAAAGGTAAATTGAAATATCAATCCCCACGTGGCAACAACTCCAAATATAAATCCTGCGAGCCAACGACGATAGCACCACAACAGTAAAACACCTGCGCCGGCGAATACGACTCCATTCAGATGAGTGGCAATGCTTATTCCCGTAACGAAACCAGCAATTAATAACTCGGAAAATTTTGAAGTGTCGAAATATCTCTCGAGAAATAGATAGCTAAGAAGACCCCAAAACACTAAGTGCATCTCAGGCCTAAAAGTGAAACCAAGATTCATTGTATGGAAAAAACTTAAGAACAGTGCCAGAAGTAAAAACGCCAATTGCGGTTTTAAAGAAGAGCGACGATAAATTTTAACTAAAAGGATACCGCTTAAAAGAAGATAGACAATGCTGATTGCTTTAAGCGGATATGGGTGAAAACCAAAAAACTTAATGACCCACGCACCTTCAATATTGAATAACTTGTGATATACATAAAGCTTGGTCTCGGCTTCATAAAATCCGCGCATGGCCTCTGACTTAACATAACCAAGCTTAGCTAACCAATAGGAGTACTCGGCAAGCCATACGTCATCAATATGAATGACTCGCTTCCAAAGTGTGCTGACAAAAATCAGTAAAGAACCAACGAACAAAAACAAAGAAAAGCGTGATTGATTTTTTGCTTGAGCATTTTCGGATGATGACATGATTTTAAGATTAGATGTTTCCCCTTACTGGGTCATCATATCATCATCGTTTTACATGTCGCGTTTAGTGCCCAGCCAAACGCTCTTCCACACCCTGCCCGCGGTGCTCCGGCATCACCCACGTCGCCATCACCTTCCCATCATAAACCCAGTGAAAACCCACCGGATCGGTACCATGAATGGCAACACGTAATTGGCCTTTGCCTTCTGTCGCTTTCATTTTTAAAAGTGTGTGCGATAAAGATTCTTTGTTCAATGAACCCGATGTTGCAGATGGCACGCAGAACTCTTCGTAAAAGCGTGCGAGCAAAGAAAGCTCAACAAGGTTGTACATACTGTCGCGGATAAAATATTTGTCTGAGTCTAATGAAGGCATGTGTGTAAGCTTAAAGTCCCTAACGAAGACCGGTCAAGCTAGTGCGTAAGTCCAGATACACTTCTGGCCCTGTCGTGCGGTGGCACCCCCGTCATCTCGGCCAAAATATCGTTAAATAGCGGCGCGTATTCTGCGTAAGCCGCAAGATCGGCCGGAGTTCCCGCGAAGTAATAGCGATTCTTCGCACGAACCGCGTAGGGCAAAATTTCCCGTGAAGAGTCGCTACGAATTTCTGCCAAGATCTCGAATTTTTCAGAATTCACTGGCAACAACTCGACACGGCGATGCTCTAAAGAACGTGTCTTAAAACTTTGTCCCTTATAATACACTTCACTTTGTAAGTTACCTTTGACAAGCCCCACGCCCAAAAAGCGCAAACCAAACACCCGCTCTAATTGATCACCTAATTGCCAGATATTATTTCCTAACCACGCAACACTCGTAGACGTTCGCAAATAATCTTCCCGAAATTCGCGCGGCACGAAGGTTTCGTCCTTAGCGCCCACATAAAAGTTAACCTGGCACTTATCCATGTCACCTTTGTGATAATCGCCGATATCTTTTACGTACTGACTGTATTCAGGAAAGCCACGCAGATATTTCTGCACGCCTCGAGCTTCTTTTTTCGAGTCGTGAAATATCTGAATGCACTTTTCTAAGGGTGCAGAGTTAAATCCAAACTTCAACACACCAGCAAGCGCACAAAAGGCTATCGCAAAAATAAAGTAGTAGGGAGATCTCATTGGGATTGTGCCTCCACGACGACGGGGTCAACCGCTTCCGGCGCACCAAAATGCGCTGGCAGAGTATGATCTGTTTTCACCCACACCGGGCGCGTACCTGTTCGTTGGCTTTCTTTGTAGGTCGTATAAGCACGATAAGAAGCCATGACATTAATCAAATTCGCAACAAGCCAACGCAGCGGCACCATCGCACTTTGCGACCAACCATTCACGCGTCTGACCGCGAGCATTCTTTGCAACAGACGCACGGTCATACCTAATATATTCACTGCAACCAAGGCTTGAATAAGAGGATGAGAGAACGCTTTTGGAGTTGCCCATCCCAGCGCATGGATCATCACAAAACTTAAAAATAAAATCGTCGCAAGGACGACAAGAACACTGCACATCGGCCCCTTGCGATCACGCAAGAGGAAATAGCGATCAACCAGACTGCCACTCCACTGAATATTTTCAGTTCCTTGATAAGCAATCCCCAGAGTCCATCGCGACTTCTGACGAACGCTCGCCATAAATTTCGCAGGAAAATATTCGCGAGTCGCAATAAATTCGCGCTCCCCTTTTTCATTTTCAATCTGAGTGCACACAAACTGACTGCGAAAGCCCATGGGTTTAGCCATCACACCAAGGTGATAGTCTTCAGTCAGCGTATCTTCTTTTAAGAAATGCCCCTCTTGCTGCAACATCATGCCGACCACAAGTTCGCGCGCCATGCACGTGCCCACGCCAGCAGAAGGAATTGCCGCGCCCAGATCTTGTCTGACTAACAAATCTTTTGTATGCGCCTCACTGAATTCATCAATGTAAACGCCACCTACTAATGACGTCTTCGGCACATCAAACGAAAACACCGGAATCTGAATGAAGTGAGCTTCATGAGAGTAGTAGTTCATCAGTGTCAAAGAATGCTTATGTAACACATCTTCCGAATCCTGCATCAAGAACAAATCATAACGATTACGAATCGACTCTTCCGACGCCAAAACCTGACGAGCGATTTCATTTAGCATTTGACCTTTTGAAGTCGGCCCCGGCGAAGAGTTTACGATCACGACCACCTTGTGAGGATAAAGCTTTTCAAGTCTACTTGCTTCCTCCCAAGTGGCCGTGTCGTTTGGATAAACTCCTAAAAAGAATGTGTAATTATCATAATCAAGACCACGAATGTTTCCGCGAATCATGGGCCCTAGAACTTCCGCCTCTTTCCAATTAGCGATCATGATGGCGATTTTCTTTTGCTGTGTCCGCTTCATACGCGCGAGCACAGCTTGACTGATGACTTTGGGTTTTAATTTGCGAATAAATGCCACGGCATCAATGAACAAGTCATCGAACGTAAAGATGCACGTCGCAACAATCACAGCGACAGTGAACAGAACAAAAAGATCTTCAAGACCGAATGATGTATCCATTAAAACTGTCCTCCGATGACTAAAAGACCTTCGATGTCTCCGTGTGCTTCCGTACGATTGATAGGATGATAAATGAGTGCCGCTAAATTCCAGCTTCCCGGCAACCACTGTGTGCGCACTCCCACTCGCCCTTCCTTCATAGAAGGACCAAGATCAGCGCTGCGACTTTCTCGTAAATAAAATTCCGCATAAGGGTCGATGTTGACACTCACCATGGGCTTAAAGCGATAACCTTGTTTAAGCCATCCTGTGGATACAGGCGTACTATCAAGACGAGGAACGTATGCCACTTCGCCATAACCTTCGGTAAAGATATGACTATCCACTGGCCACTGCCAGAAATCTCCAGCACTTAAAATCACACGTGGATCCCACTCAGCGCTGCGATTTGTTTGACCCGAGTTTTCATCGTTTAAAACGGCGCGCACCCCAGCTTGAAATTGCAAAAAGATTTTTTGAAAAGCACCGGCACGCATTCCCACATAAGGTGTTACCGAGTTATCAAAATACTTTTGCTGAGCGTTCGGGGATTGATATTGAAAGCCCGCTCCCGCAAACGCATCAAGACTTAAAACATTTTCTATATATAAAGGTTGGTAATAACGAAGCCTTGTGTCAGTTACGAGATTGTACTGTTCGTAATAACTGTTCTCTGAGTACAGCTCTTTATATGATTTTGCTTTTGGATTTAACCAAATAGATGTCGTTGAAGTTCCTTCTTGTGCAAAAGACTGAACACTCATCCCTAGGAAAACCATAACTGCTAGACTTTTTACGCTTGTACTGAACATTATTCCAACCTCGATTCCGCAGACAAAACGGTAAGTGAGTCGTCGGTGTTTGATGAGTTAAACCTCTGTAAGTTGCCAAGTAATAATTCCAAACAATAACGTGTGTGCATGAAAACTATTCTTGTTGTGTTTGGAACTCGTCCAGAAGCTGTTAAACTTGCACCCTTTATCCTACAAGCGCGCAGAGACAAGCGTTTCAAAGTCGTTGTTGGCTCGACCGGGCAACATCGTGAAATGCTTAAACCTCTTCTAAACTTTTTCGATATCATTCCCGATTTCGATCTTGATTTGATGAAGCCTGGACAAAGCTTGGCTGACATATCAATCGGCGTGATGAAGGGACTGAACGATTACCTGTCAAATAACAAAGTCGACGGAGTTGTGGTGCAAGGAGATACGACAAGTTGTTTTATTGGCAGCCTTGTTTCTTTTTATCATCGCATTCCGGTCATTCATATTGAGGCGGGCTTACGCTCTGGCGACATCTACTCCCCTTACCCTGAAGAGTTCAATCGCAAAGCAACGGGACTGATTGCAAAGTTTCACTTTGCTCCGACAGAAACGTCAAAAGCCAATCTGGTGCGCGAACATTATCCTGAAGAATGCATTCACGTGACTGGCAACACCGGCATTGATGCTTTATTTGAAGTAAGCTCTCGCTTAGAAAATTCAAACCTTAAGAAAGAGTATGATCATCGTTATTCGTTTTTAAATCCGCGCAAAAAATTAAATCTCGTCACCGTTCATCGTCGCGAATCTTTCGGCACACCGATGGAAGAAGTGATGAAAGGACTTGTCGCTTTATCAGAACGCGAAGACGTCGAACTGCTGATCCCTTTGCACATGAATCCCCAAGTGCGTGCCAGCGCTGAAAAAGTTTTCGGCGGAGCCGCTCGCTGGGTTGATAAAGGTCAGGATATTAAAGAGGGACAAAGCAAAATCTGGTTGTGTGAACCGGTCGACTATGTGCCGTTTGTATATTTGATGAATCGCGCGCATATGATCATCACAGATTCAGGCGGCGTTCAGGAAGAAGCTCCCTCACTAGGAAAGCCGATCTTAGTTGCGCGGGAAAAAACAGAAAGACCGGAAGCAATTCACGCCGGCACTTCGCGCCTGATTCCTCTTGAAGAAAAAGCCTTCTATAGAACAGCCGTGGAAGTCTTGGATACGCCCGAGATCTTTAATAAAATGTCCCAAGCGAAAAATCCATTTGGCGATGGCAAGGCGTGCGAGAGAATTCTGAATATTCTGGCAGAACAGCTTTAAGAGGTTCGCCGCCTTAAGTATGACACATTGTTTCGATGCAAGCGGTCTTAAGCTGAAGTTTGACAGTCACATTTGTGAGGAACACACTCTGCCCATGGATGGACAAAAAATTGAAATCTTAGCGAATGTCAGTGATGAAAGACAAAGCCCTGGTTTTGCTTACATCGAATTTTTCAACCCTGCACAGAAGACTCAAGTTGCGATTAAGAAGCTTGCGATCTTTTGGGGTATCGCTTTACTTTGCGTTTTGATTCCTGTTTTCCATTTCGTGCTTGTGCCGTTATTTTTCTTCTTAGGATTTTACTTCGCACGCAGAGGCTACAAAGCCGAAGGACAAGTCTTGGGTGGAGAAACAACATGCCCCCACTGCCACACTCAAGTGATCATCAAGAAACAAGAGTTGAACTGGCCGATCACAGAAATCTGCCAAGGTTGCGCTCGTGTTGTTAGGATTGAAAAGGCTTAATTAGTTTTTATCACAAGAAGGATCCCGCACAAGATCCTTCATAATAAGTTTCGAACGCTCACCGATTGTGATTTCGCCGACCTTGACTTTATAGCACTGCCCTGGGGCTGCGTAGAATTTCACGTTAAAGATCATCTCGGAATTATTCATTGAAACAAGATTCATCCAATTAGGACTCTCTGAAGAAGCATCGCGAATCGCTGCGACGACCTTATTTTGGTTTTCCATCAAATAGGCTTTTTGCTGTTCCGTCAGAGTCGGCGAAGCCATGGCGACTGAAGACACCGACAAGATAATAGACATAGCACCCAAAATTGTGCGCAAACGGATCATAAAAGCCCCTATAAACGGTTTTAATGCTCTTATAATCCTTAATGCAAAACAGGCCCCAAATAGAATGACTTTGGTCGCCCGCGAGGGACTTGAACCCTCTACCCGAAACGACCCGTAATGTAGTTTTCCGTCTTAGGATCTTTAGGGTTTGTAAAGACCTGATCACTTTGACCGAATTCAATCAAATCACCCAAATACATGAACGCCGTATAATCAGAAACACGCGCCGCTTGATGCAGACTGTGAGTCACAATAGCGATGGTCACATCTTTACGAAGTTCTTGAATCAACTCTTCAATGTGACGAGTGGAAATTGGATCCAATGCTGACGTTGGCTCATCCAGAAGCAAAATTTCAGGCTCTGTCGCTAAAGCACGAGCGATACACAGACGTTGTTGTTGACCACCCGACATCGCCGTCGCCGCCGTATGCAGGCGATCTTTCACTTCATTCCACAGACCCGCTTGTTGCAAAGATTTTTCAACGCGCTCTTCGATGAAGCTTTTCTTTTTAACGCCACGAACTTTCAAACCGTAAGCAACGTTTTCGTAAATACTTTTCGGAAACGGATTAGGCTTTTGGAAAACCATTCCGATACGCATGCGCACTTCCATCGGATCAATTTCTTTACCCAAAATATTCACGCCACCTGGGTGAAGCAAAATTTCCCCGTCATAAATCGCATTGGCATAAAGATCATGCATGCGATTAAAACAACGAAGTAAAGTTGTTTTACCGCAACCTGATGGACCGATCAAAGCCGTCACACGGTTTTCGTGAATAGGCAATGAAACGCCCTTCAAGACCAATTTTTCTCCGTAAGAGAATTTTAAATTTTTAACTTCAGCACGAACGTTTAATTCCATAGCCTACCACTTCATCTTCTTACGGAAACGCGAGCGCAGGTAAATCGCTCCGCCATTCATAATCAAAGTCATAACCAAAAGCACCACACCTGTTGCCGCCGCATTCACATGGAATTCTTGCTGCGGACGCGACAACCAGTTGAACATTTGAATCGGCATCACGGTGAATGGGTCCATGATCCACTTAAAGTTTACAAAAGGAAAATGCCCCTCTATCGGAGCCGTCGGCAAAAATGCAATGAAAGTTAAAGCACCAATCGTAATCAATGGCGCCGTTTCACCAATCGCACGCGATAAAGAAATAATCACACCCGTCAGAATACCACCCGTCGAATACGGCAAGATGTGATAACGAATCGTCTGCCATTTACTTGCACCCATGGCATAACTGGCTTCCCGAATTGTATTAGGAATAGAGCGAATCGCTTCACGGGTTGTCACGATGATAATCGGCAACACCAACAAACCCAACGTTAAACCCGCAGTCAAAATGCTGGTACCAAGTTTCAACTGATAAACGAAAAGGCCCAACGCCATCAAACCGTAAGTAATCGAAGGAATCCCCGCCAGGTTGATGATGTTCAGTTCAATAATTTGCGATAACCAATTTTTCTTAGCGTACTCTTCCAAGTACACGCCGGCAGCAACACCCAACGGGATTGCACAAAGTGCCGTTGTTAACATGATACAAAACGAACCCACCCACGCAGATAAAATCCCCGCTTTTTGCGGAAAGCGCGAAGGAAAGCTTGTGAAGAATTGCCAGTCAATACGTGGCACACCCGTCATCGCAAGATCGACGATCAAAGCCAGCAAAGTCAAAAGAGCAAACATCAACGATAGCAAACCTAAGAATGCAAACAAGAAGTCCATTCTTTGGCGCTTTTTGATATTGGCAAGAAGCTCTGAACGAGATTCCATTATTCTTTCTCCTGAAATCTTTTACGCAGCCACAAACCAAAAATATTAAACGTCAACGTCAGAATCAAAAGACTTAAACCCGCAACATAAATAGATCTAAAACCAATCGAACCATGAGGCAAATCACCAAGACTCACCTGCACGATGAAGGCTGTGATGGTCGCTGCAGGCTCTGTCGGATTCAAAGTCAGATTCGGTTGCATACCAGCAGCAATCGCCACAACCATCGTTTCACCGAACGCGCGCGAGATACCCAAAACATAAGCGGATGTGATTCCAGAAAATGCCGCGGGGATCACAACACGAAATGCCGTCTGCATACGTGAAGCACCTACTGCGAACGAAGCTTCGCGCAAATGTCCTGGCACAGATCTCATCGCATCTTCGCTTAAGGAACTGACATAAGGAATGATCATCACGCCCATCACAAGACCGGCGCTTAATGTATTAAAGCCACCCAGTGATGGAATTACTTTTTGCAGCATCGGAGTTACGAACAACAATGCGAAGTAACCGTAAACAACCGTGGGTACAGCAGCGAGCATCTCAAGAATCGGTTTTAGAACTTCTCGCACACCAGGGCGCACATATTCACTTAAGAAGGCAGCGGCAATCGTGCCCAGTGGAATAGCGACGATCAATGCAATCATCGTTGTCAGGAAGGTACCGTTCAACAATGGCAAGATACCGTAGTGCGCGTTTTCAAATAACGGCGTCCACTCTGTATCCGTTAAAAATTCTTTCAAAGTTACTTTTTCAAAGAATGGCAAGCTTTCAGTAACCAGAATCGCAACGATTCCTACTGTGACAAAAACAGAAGAGGCTGCTGCCAAGAACAAAATCGCTTCAATGATACGCTCTTTCAAACGGCGCATCTTACGAACCGGATGGTCCGCAGAAGTAAATTCAGAAAGTTTGCGTAGTTGATTTTTTTTGCTCACGGTGTGTTTACAAAGATCCTTCTTGGGATAACAAATCTTCCAACTTCAAACCGATTTTAGAGTGTCCACCAAAAACGGTTCCCAATTTCTTTTTTTGCAAGCGTTCGTTACCTAACACATACAGCTTCGTTGGAAGCGGAACGTATTTCACTTCAAGAACGATTTGGGGTGCTTGCTTTAAATAAAATTTTACAAATTGTGAAACCCAGTCTTTATTCAACGCGGCCTCATTGATGTAAATAAAAATCGGGCGCGACAATGGAAAATAAGTTCCACTTTCCACGGTTTCACGGTTAGGTAAAACGCCTTCGTTTTTCTTTGGCGACTTCTCGCCACCGACAACCGCTAGAACTTTAACTTTAGATTTGTTCTCTTCGTAATAAGCGAGCGGCAAATAACCTAAAGCAAAACGATCTTGCGAAATTCCCGTAACCGTTACATTGTGATCTTGGCTAGCTGTGTAGTCACCACGTGAAGAGTGTGCTTTTCCTACCACAGCCTCTGTGAAGTAATCGAAGGTTCCAGAATCAGAACCCGGGCCATAGAGATTCATTTTCTCATTCGGCCACGCAGGATTCACGTCGCTCCACTTTTTGATTTTACCTTGTGCTTCTGGAGACCAAATCTTTTTTAGCTCTGCGAGAGTGATTTGATTCAGCCATGTGTTTTTGGGATGAACCGCAATAGCCGCTGCGTCAAAAGCAATTGGAATCTCAATGAACTTGATCCCTTTGTCTTTGCAAGCTTGCAGTTCTTTTTCTTGAATCGGACGAGAGGCATCTTGAACATCGGTTTCGCCACGACAGAATTTTTTGAAACCGCCACCTGTTCCAGAGACACCCACAGTGACACGCACTTTTCCGCGGACAGATGTTTGAAAATCCTCAGCCATTGCTTCGGTAATTGGAAATACCGTGCTTGAACCATCGATCCTGACAACAGGAACTTGCGCATGAGCAGTGACTTCTAGTGAGGTCACTAGAGCCAGAATGGTTTTAAGCAGCATCAGAAGACTCCTCTAGCTAAAGGTCTAGCATCTCCAGCTTCCCGTGTATTGTTAAGGTTTTATTATGATTTAGCCGTTTTGCGTTAGACGCGATTTCGAGTAAACTAAACCTTAATGACTCAAGCATCACTGAACGATCAAAAGCATCTTCTTGAAAAGATAAATCGCGCTATTCCAAGCAGCATCTACATCTACGACGTCGTTGCTCAAAGCATGGTGTGGTTCAACGAACGCGTGCAAGCGCTGTATGGCTACAGTGTCGAAGAGATTCGCGAGATGGGTTCAAACTATTGGACCTTAACGATGCATCCCGACGACATCCCCTACCTCGCGGAAAGCGTAAAACGTGTGCAAAACCTGAAAGACGGCGAAGTGATCGAGCTTGAGTACCGTTTCAAAGCACGTAACGGCGACTATCGTTGGTTGAGTGATCGTGTGACGGTCTTTTCGCGCGACGATCAGGGCGGAGTGCAATCGCTATTGGGAATCGCAACAGACATCCACGATCGTAAAATCAACGAGCTGACTTTAAAAAAAACGATCGATAAGTTGAATCTGTCCTTGGGCGCAGCAAAGATGGGCACATGGGAGTGGGATTACGACACCCGCGAAACAACGTGGGATGATCGCATGTTTCAAATCCACGGTGCCGTGAATGGCCCTGGCGCGAAACCTCTTGAGGAATTGCATAAACGCATCAATCTTGCGGATCAGGCCGTCTCTAGACAACGTTTCGAAGAATCCGCGCGAACTCATCAAGATGTTTACACCACTTACCGCGTGACCTTTGACAATGGCGAGATTCACCACATCCGCTGTTATGGTCGCTATCGCATTTCAGAAACAGAAAAAAAATTCTATGGCGTTGCCTGGGACTCCACGGAAGAAATTCAAACCGAACGACAAATGGAAGAGGCTCGCGCCACTTTGATTGCCAGTACAAAAATGGCGGCCTTGGGCGAAATGTCTGGCGGTATCGCGCATGAAATCAACAATCCACTGACAGTGATTCAAGCACGCGCCTTCCAACTGACACAAATGGTGGATCAAGGAAAAGCCGAGCCCACCAAAATCAAACAGGCCGCAGAAAGTATCAGCCGTACCGCCGATAAGATCGCAAAAATTATTAAATCACTGCGTTCATTTTCGCGCGAAGGCACGAACGATCCGTTCGATGTCGTGCAAGTTAAAGAGATCATCAATGAAACTCTCGAATTCTGTCGCACGCGCTTTTACAATCACGGCGTTGAAATCGACGTGGAAGAAATCGACGAAGAAATTGAAATCGAATGCCGCTTGATTCAGATCGAACAAGTGCTTTTGAATTTATTAAATAATTCATTCGATGCGGTTCAACATTTTGAAGAAAAATGGATTCGCGTGGGTGTTGTTGCGCACGATAATTTCGTCGATATCAAAGTGATGGATTCTGGAAAAGGCATTCCTGCAGAGCACGCTGAAAAGATGATGCTGCCATTCTTTACGACGAAAGAAGTCGGTAAAGGTACTGGTTTAGGTTTAAGCATTTCTTCAGGGATCGTGAAGAGTCACCACGGCGAACTGTTTTTAGATAAGAAAGCAGCCAATACGACGTTTGTGATTCGCATTCCCCGTTTGCAAGAACAACCTGTCTAGTCGGATATTATTCAGAACAATTCGCGCAAAGACCGAAGAAATCCAAGCGATGTGAAAGCTGCTTATAGCCCATCGCTTCGACAGCTTTGATATGCGGCTCAAGATCGCACAAGTGAATCGGCTCTACTTTTTGGCATTGACGACAGATCACGTGATGATGGTGGTGGCCCGATTCAAGAGTCAATTCAAAGCGCGCAACACCGTCCCCAAATTCAAGACGCGAAACCAATCCCGCTTCTTCGAATTTTTTTAGAATACGATAGATGGTCACCAAATCCATGCCATCTTTTTTGCTGCCAACTTCTTTAAAAATATCATCCGCCGAAACAGGCTCAAGATGATGAAGAAGAACCTTCAACATCTGCTTACGCTGCTCAGTCAGCTTCATACCCGCCTTACGAACCCTTTCGTTTAGCGAATCAATATCAATATTTTTACGCTCATTGCCACATTTGCTCACAGCACATATGTAACCCATTTGGTTACATAAATCCACCCTTTTACACCCCCGGGAGTCCCAAAGGATCAGATGCAAGGCGCGAGGAGAAGGCGTACTGGCAGTACGCCGCCGACGAGCAACGCAGTCAGCTGGCCCTTTGGGGCTCTCGGAGAGTGCGTAACTCGTTTAATGCGTAATGGGAGTAACTGAGCGCCGAAAAGACTGGAAGTATAAAGACCGCCAAAGGAATATACGCCATAAGCCCCAAGAGCAACCCCATCCCCCAAAGTGTGTGGGATTCTGATTTTTCAATCTGCGCGCGCTCTTCGGCTGTGGCAAAATCCTGAAGTACATCGTACATAAATACTTTTTTATTCAGCCATGACGTCAGCAACAACGGGATCAAAACCTGACACCCCGGCAAGAACCACAAGGGCAATGTCACAAAGAACAACACCACAAAAACAATCGTCGCTTTCACCGCATTCCACACACTGCCCACGGTTGAGCCACCACGTTTTTTCTCGAGATCTTTGAATTCAGATTCACTGATCCACTTCAACGCAATCGGCATCACAAAGATGGACGTAAATAAAACCGCGCACAAATAAGCGAGCGGAATAAACATCAACACCAAAAAGATAATAGTGACGACTGATAAAATTTCAGGACTGCCCGTCGAGGTTTCAATCCAATTCAGCCAGCCAAAGCCGTGCAAAAATCCAGAAACGCCGTTGAATAAACTATTCCATACGAAAAAGAAAAATCCTAAAACACACAGTACGGCCACAAACGGCGGCACAATCACTAACAAAAACATTCTTAAACTGAGGAGTGCTTCAAATGATTGACGAAGGGCCTGAAGAATTTTAGTCATAACTGATCTTTTCCCTTCCAGTTCAAAAGCGCAAGTGCTTCAATAGGCCCATCATGTCTAAAGTCATTCATCTATTTCGTCATGGACAAACAGACTGGAATATCGGTCGCCGTCTGCAAGGTCACACAGACATTCCGTTAAACAGCGAAGGCCGCAAACAAGCAGAAACCTTGCAAGAGTACTTCGCAAAAAATCCTGTTGAGTTGATTTTCTCAAGCGATCTTTCGCGGGCAAAAGAAACCGCAGCGATTGCCAATCTTTATCAGCAGGCTCCGGCATTTTATTTTAATTCTTTTCGTGAAGTGAAATTAGGCGAGATCGAAGGTCTGACGTACGATCAGATTTTAGCGGCTTATGGCGAAGAAGCGTGGCAGAAATGGCAATCCATTCAACCGGAAAATTATCACTTCGCTTTTAAAGATGGCGAACCCGCTTTTGCGGCACTGAAACGCTTTAAAGAAGCTCTGGAAAAATGTTGCCGCGAGTATGATTTTACTGCGGCAGGACTCTGCACACACGGTTTGATGATGCGCAGATTTATTCATTCACTGCGCCCGGATTTAAAAGAACCCATGGCCGTACCCAACTGCTCCGTCTTTGCGATTCATTGGGAAGAAGACAAAGGCTTCTCCTTCCCGTCTGAAGTTTAAAGATCGTAACGGGTTAAATCCAAATAGCCCGCTTCAATCGGCGACGTCTGCTTATAGATTTGAGTAAGCTCATCGTAGTAATTCCAAAACTCCGCATTTTGACGGCGAATACCGAATCCATCGACCAGCGCCTGATAATCACTATCTGACTTAATGGCATGAATTTTATCTGTGAACTTCTTAAGCTCAGCCTCTTTCACTGAGAAAATCATATTGGGATATGAGCCCCAATAACCCTCTTTGAAAGTCAGAGTATCTTCTGCTGGTGCCATACGTAAAGATTCACCTGTGATCCACGAGATGTTTTCATGCTCTTTATTGTGAATCAATGTGAACACAGTCGTTAATCCTGTGCGGTTTTTCACCATGACGTAAGCAATATCTGGGAAGTAACGCGCAAAAGGAGTTTTACTTCCCGCCGCGATAGAAGCCACTTTTCTAAACTCACTTTCATAGCCGTGAGTTTTAAAATGCTTCTGTAAGTTTTCAGGGACATCGATCTTTTTCCAATTTAAAGCGTCCAGTGGACCGCGCACTTTTTCGTTAAGACGATAAAACAAAATCTTTTCGACGAGTTGTTTTTTGGTTTTTTGCGACTCTGTAAAGCGAATGCCAGTCGGCTCTTTGCTTCCCACTGTCGGAAAAATGTAATTCATTTTTGCTGACGCTAAGATGCCGTCGTACCACGAGCGACGATAAGCCAGGCGTGCTTCGGGAGGCAAGAATGTTAAGAACAACTCTTCTGCTTCCATACGAATCATATCCATATAAATACGAGTCATCAGTTGGTGACTGACGTTACCGAACACATCGAAGTTCACAACTAAATTGTAAACCAAACGCTCAAACAAGGGATAATCCAAAACAAACGCTGTTTTGGAAAGGTCACCGATGGCTCCTTTAAGAACAACGGCATTTTGATCATGACGGAAAACTGTTAGAACCGCGTTGTTATTCGTTTGTTCGCCATCCCATATATCTTTCAATGTATAACCACCAGGATGAAGCTTCGCCAATTCTTGAGAGCGCAGTTTGCGATAGCTTTCACGGTAATCAATGACTTTGGTTAAAAACCCGGGCGTATTAATCAGCCCCACGTCGCTACCATACATGCCTGGTAAAATCAGAAGATCTTTGGCGCGATCGGCATATTCTTTATTCAGCACCATATTGTCAGATTCAGGAGCCAAGAAGAACACATAGAATTGTTCTTGGATGGAATTCACTGCCATGCTGCCGTTACAAACGGGACCTTTGATGAAAGTCGCAACTTCGTACTGCGCATCATCGAGCAAGAACTGATAACGCGCTTTCACCGGAATATCTTTAAAAGCAATGAACGGATTTTCCGCAACTGCTGATTTATAAGTCGGAAGCTCCGTCACTTTCCAATCACCGCTTAAGAATAATTCTTTGTAGCGTTGAAGTTTGGTGGGACTGAACTCATAAGGCAAATGTGTTTTCATCACCACGGTTCCTGGGAACTTCACTAAACAATAGAAAAACTTTTCTGTCCCTGGATCATCATTCGGTCTACGCGTTGCGATTTCTTTAGGACCTTTTTCGCAGGCGCTAGTTGAACGAATCAGACGGAAGAACTCATGTGCAGTTCCACCTTTAAAATGAATGTGCGCTAAAAATAAATGTTCATACAAATAGCGACTGACCAACTTCTGACGTTTGTCGTCGCCATTAAAGAAAACTTCCCACTCACGCACTTGCTTCAAGCTTTCCGAAGAAAGCTCATGAAACTTTTTGTTCATTTCTGTCGAAGGCCCCGGCGCGCCTTTTTCGATCCATTCTTTTAGCGTTGCCAACTCTTCCGCTTTCAAAGGTGGCAAACCATACGGCATCCCAAGTTCTGGCTGCGCCGTCTCGCTCGCTTTTTCGGTGGCGATGCTATTGGAACATACTTCGGACTCATGAACTTGCTTTGTGATCTTTGCCGTCGGTTGGTTCACACGCAAATGCACCATGCGGAAGAAAAGATTTTCGTCAGGATTTTGTGAGGTGTGGACGGTAAAGAAATCCTTTTTTCTCCACTCTTCTGTCGTTTGTGCGTCGACCCAAATTCGGGTTGGTTCAACCGCTTTTGTGCGTGAACCGTTGTAGACATTCAGCTTATTGGCGCCGCGAACAAAGGCATCGTAGTTCTGCAAATTCAATTGGCAGGGAGCATTGAAGCAGCTGTGGCAAGCCACACAACGGTTATCAAATAACGGTTGAATTTTGTGGGCGTAGAGATCGCTTTCCGTTGTTGACGCGACTGAGACGCCCGTCATCACAAGTGAAATAAAACAGAATAACAACATCTTAATAAATTGCATCGCTTCCGACTCCCCTGTATTCTCTGCCAATAGTAAACACAAAGCCGAGGAAGATCATGGAAAAAATCCCTTTTCAAATTGTTCAAGATTCGATCGACAAGATCTGCAGTATCACGGAAGAGGCAGACCTCGAAAAGGCATCAGAACATCTATTTGACGTTCAACCTGATCTTTCAAACTTCTTTATGGAGTTCATCGAAGACATGAGCGAGTCAGCACAAGACCTTGGCTTCATGATGGCTTTGATCTTAAATAAATCTTTCGAAGACAAATACAAAGCAATGCGTGCAATGACAGAAGATGAAGTTGTACAACGTTTTGAGAAATCCGAAGCTGAGTTCGAAAAATTCATGAACATCAACGACGATATGATCGTTGAGCTTCAAGACAAAGAATCTTCTGGCGACGGACAACCGGAAATCTTGAACTACATGTTGGAAGAACTCTTCATGTCTCCAGAGTTGGAACCATCATTGGATGCTAACGAACAAATTCATTTGTTCATCATCTGCAAATTCTTCGTGGATTGCCTCAATGAACTAGCCAAAGAGGCTTCTCCTGAAGTGATCCGCCACTAATCAATAAGCACGTTCACCGTGCTGATGAAGATCCAGTCCGAGGTCTGCGACCTCGCGACTGATTTCTGGCTCTGTAAATCTTTTGATGAGCCAAATTCCCGCCGACGTCACAACAAACGTGTAAACCGTAACAATTCCCAAAGCTAAAACGTGCATTCCTAAAAGTTTCCACGAGCCCGTGATAACGCCACCCTCTTGCGCGAAAACAGCCGTTAATAACATTCCGACCATGCCACCCACGCCATGACATGGGAACACATCTAAAGTGTCATCAATGTTTGTGCGTGTGCGCCAGCGAACGACATAATAACTGACCACAGGTGCAATCACACCAATTGCTAAGCTTGAAATCACTGACACGTATCCCGCCGCAGGAGTGATCGCGACTAAACCCACGACCGAGCCAATGCAAGCGCCCATCGCTGACGGTTTTCCGCGGTAATGCCAATCAAGAAAGACCCAAGTTAACATCGCAGCGGCCGAGGCCGTGTTCGTTGTTAAGAACGCTTGCACCGCTTGCCCATTGGCCGCTAAAGACGAGCCACCGTTAAATCCAAACCACCCAAACCACAGGAGCCCCGTCCCTGTCAGCACGAATGGAATCTGACTGGGATTGTGTTCATTTTCACTTTTGCGTTTTAATAAAAGCGCACTTGCAAGAGCGGCAACACCCGCCGTGATATGCACCACAGTTCCACCGGCAAAATCCAGCACTCCCCATTTTCTTAAAAAACCCTCAGGATGCCACGTCCAATGCGCGATGGGACAGTAAATGAATAAACAGAAAAACACCGCGAAATACAAATACGCTTTAAAACGAATGCGTTCTGAAAAAGCCCCCGTGATCAACGCCGGAGTGATAATCGCAAACTTCATTTGAAAAAGTGCAAACAACGCAAACGGAATGGTCGTTGCAAACGCGGGATTCACGTCATAACCGACATTCGCAAAACCTAAATAAGTTAAAGGATTGCCGACGAAGCCAAGACTGTTTCCAAAAGCAAGACTGAAACCAACAAGCACCCACAACACACTGATCAACGCCATCGAGATAAAACTTTGAAACATGGTCGATAGCATATTGCGTTTACTGACCATGCCTCCGTAAAACAAGGCAAGCCCCGGTGTCATCAACAACACCAATCCTGAAGCCACCAACAACCACGCCGTATCCCCTGCAGAAAATGTCGCCATAAATCCCTCGCTGTCAGAAATTCTCAAGCGATGACATAAACGCAGACAATGGCTTTTGCGTGATTATGAAAACAAACAAGTTTGGAATGTTTATTCTATTTCGAGCGGCGCGATTTTTTGTCGTTAAAAAACTTGGCCCGCAGATCGCGTTCAAGATCTTCCATGGAAGCTTTCAATAATATCTCAAACACTTCATGCACATCGGCGCGATAGATTTTGGTTAATTCTTTGAGCGTCTCAATTGGCGGATAGGAAAGACCTCTTTCCCAGTTCGATACGAATTGCGGCGAAGCATATCCTAACACTTCTGCAACCTCGGCTTGAGTCATCTTAACGCTAACTCTTTTTTCTCTTAGGAAGTGAGCTAATTTTCCAAGTCCCATTCCAACAACTCCATTTGACGTCTTCTTATTCTTCTTCGGTCACTTTATGGAGACACTCCATTACAGAGCAGCTAAACAAATCATATTTAGCATTACATTTTTAAGAGGATGGAGAATTCGCCTAAGCTATAAGCATCTTGACGAAATTATGTTAATCAAAAACAAAAAAGCCCCTGGGTTTACCAGAGGCTTTCCTCATATTGCTCATTGCAAGTGAGAACTATTGTTCGATCACTTCACATTGGAATTTACCAACCAATGTTTGTTCGCCCAAACCCCACCAGTACAAGTTTGCAGTGTGGTCTTTTACGCTAACTACGAATTCATATTCATAAGAAGCATCAACCCAGAAATCATAACGAACGCTGTATTTGTTCGCTGCTGCAGATTTCATTTCAAGAGCGGGAGCATCTTTGTCGATTGTGCTCAAGTAAAGATCGCCAACTTGCAAAGACCATTGTTTCAAACCTTGGCGGAAGATTACGTTTGGATTTTTTTCGATGTTCGTATCTTCAGGGCGTTGCAAACCACGAGAAAGTTGAATTGCTGTGCAATCAAAAACTCTTTCTTCAGCGAAAGAGACAGCAGAAGTAAGCATCACGAATACAAGTACCAATGACTTCATATTATTTCCTTTTCTATTTGATGGCTCGATCTAGCCTGATTCCCAGGAAATGTCCTGTTATTTTGAGGTTTAGAAATGCCGCTCTGAAATTTTTCCGTGCGATTTAACAATTGATAAATAAAATCCACTCAATCAGACGTGCCAGAGTTCCACTTCATTGTTCACATTGGGGCTTTTTGCCAATTCTTGATGGATTTATTTGCGATACAACGGGCCCCGCATTTGCTGTGAAAAGCTGACGTAGGAGGCCCTATGAAAACATTCATCATGGCTTTGGCAAGCCTTGTATTAACACAAATTTCATTCGCAGCAACGGATTCAGGAAGAGGACAACCCTCACCCAATGCGCCGATGTCAGACACAAACTTACATCCGAGCGACCGCGACTATCACGGTACCTATAATAAAAAACAAAATCAAAAACGTACGGCTCGTACGACTTATGATCATGATGAAGTTCCTGCGGCAAAACCTGTGGGCAATACGAAAGATGAAAATGTAAAAGGTCCGCACACTGACTATTAAATGACGACAGCTCTCCTAAAGAATCGCGTTTAGCCACAAACTGAGGCTGCGCGATTCGCCAGGATAAAGATAAATGTGCCCATACTGCGTTGGCGATTCTCGCCAGTAGGAATTGTCTGTCACATTTTCAACCGCAAAACTGAGCGTCGTCTTTTTGCCAAACCATTTACTTACGTAACTAAAGCCCACATCCCCGCGAGTCCACGCTGGCAACATCAAAGTGTTATCAGCGACAATCGCACGCTTCCCTTCATGCATCACACGCGCATTTAGACTTAGACCACTGACATCAGGTACTTGATAAACGACGTTCACACGAACTGCGTTTTCGGGAATGTTTACTGGCGTGTGCGCATTCGCAGCCGTATTCAAAACACTGTTCTTGCGTGTTGCTTGCAGTGCCATCGCTGAAACATCCACTTGCCAACGACTTAAATTCAGCGAAGTGCTTGCCTCAAGACCGCGATGTTCATCATCGCCATCAATTTCATAATTCGGTTCTTTATCTTCAACAATAGGACGCGTGATTTGAAAAGCCGCAAGCGACCATTGCATCAACTCGCCACCCTTCACTCCCACTTCGTATTGGCGACTGCGCACATCACTTAAATATTCACCCGGGTGAGAATACGCAGGCTTATTTGGAGTCACAAAAGATTCAAGACCCTCCCCGTAACTGGTGTAAGCAATAAAACTTTTGAAGTCATAAGAGATCGCAACCCATGGCAGTGGGAATGTTTGCGTGTAATGAATCGAGCGCGAGCCATCCGTGCGCACACTGCTGCGATCAATATAACTTACACGTGCGCCTAACCACGCCTGCCAGTTTTCATACTTCGCAGAGTCCGTGACGAATACTTCCGCTGTTCCCGAATCACGATTCGTTGCTTGATCATTTTGCGCGGGATTTGCGATTCCTACACCCGTGCCGTTGACGTTACCAACACCTGCATAGTTGTAGGCCTGATTCTGATAGCGTTCTTTCATGTGACTGCCGACAACACCGAAACTGATCTGGTGAGCGATATCTGCTGTTGCAAACTGTCCCTGCACCGAAGCTTTCAACGCTTGCGTTTCGCGGCTTTCATTTTCGCTGCGATAATCATACATATCGTAGGTGCCATCAGAACAATAACGATCGTAATTATTCTCAGCCGAGCAACCGAAGGGATAAGCCAAGCGATCATCGGTTCCAAGACTTTGCGCACCGGCAATGACCGACCATGACCAATCATTTTCCAAAGCTTGCGTAAATTTCAAAGTGCCCGTTAAACCTTGAAACACCACGGGTTGAGTCCACGACTGATTGTTCAAATTTAAATTCACATCAGGGACTGACGGAATTTTATTTCCCAACAAACTAAAACCCGCCTGACTGGGCTGCGAGTGACGAGACCACTCAGCTTCCACTTCCAGAAGTGAGGATGACGGCAAACGCCAATCCATTGCCATCGCAGCCAAGGAGCGCTCCCCTTTGGAGTCTTTCAACTGCGGATCTAATTTTTCCTGAGCGAGATTTATGCGGTAATCAATATTTTGCGCAAGCGACAGCGAAGACTCAAAATCTGCCGCGATCAATGCATTACCACTGTCACTCACACCCGTTGTGATCGCCTGTGAAGCTTTGCCCGTCGGTCTTTTCACGACGTAATTGACTAATCCTCCAGGACTGCTGGCCCCCGCCTGCATACCGCCGAGTCCTTTCAGGATTTCAACTTTTTCTTTATTATCTAAAGCAATGAAAGTTTCTGCCGTGATTGGCAGTCCTTCGCGCAAATAATTCGTGCGATTATCAAGCGTGTAACCACGAATCGAAAGCATGTCCCAATACCCCGTGGCATTGTAGCTGTCAGTCGTTGAAGCTTCGACTTTCGTGACATCAGACAAATGATAAATTTGCTTCGCTTGCAATTCCGCAGCGGGAATTTGTTTTGTCGACAACGGCAAAGTCTTAGCGGCCTCTTCAGAAAGTCCGGTGATATCAGACGACGGCAATTTTTCAGTAATATCCAACTGCATCAGTTGAATCTGCGCCTGCGCTGACGTTGCAATTGTGAATAGGAATACAAGAATAGAAATATGTTTTTTCATAAGCCTTCCCTGCGCGAGCATTATCTCTTTCAGGTTCAAAGGGTTTTTCTCAGTCACCGACAATCGGTAACACCCCTAGCGTTGGAGCAAGCTTATGCTTCAGGAAGTATCAGGCTGTCAAAATATATTTTCTACGCGCTTCGGCTCATACACATTCTGTAATTTAGCTTCAAACTCTCCGGAATCATTGAAGTAACCGTATTCATCCGCCATCACCCCAACCGACAGATAAAAATGAAACCGACGACGAATCTTAAAAGGCTCCCGATCTTTGAAGACATTTTCAATATCAATCACGATATCCCCATCGCGAACATAAGATGTCGTAAAAACAACCATCCCAATCGAAGCCACTTCATCATGCTGAACTTTAACCCCATCAAGCACATACACATCATCACGAGATGGATACTTCAAAACAAACTTCTCACAACCACTTTGTTGAATAGTTAAAGTAGCAGGAACATCAAGCCCCGCACTCACAAGCTTATAGTCCCCAGAAAAATCCTGGCACTCACCCGCAAATGAAAACGATGAAATAAAAATCAAAGAAAGACTGAAAAGAAAACACTTCATAGAAGAACCCCACGAAGTGCAAAGGCTATCAAGAGAAGAAAGTCGGTCAACGATATGAATTTGATAATGTTACAGAACGTACCACCAACACACCATCAGTGTTCATGTAGCCAATTCATCGAAGGCAAAATTTGCTGGAGAGGTAGAGATTTATTTTTGCGTATGAGGCCTTCGCGGGGCCTGGATGGCCCTCGACGCCAAAGGCGTCGAAGCGACGAGGCAGGAAGCCGTGCCGAAGAAGCAAAAAGAAAGCTCTGCCTCTCCAGCAAATCCCCGCACTACCGAGGACCCACAAACTACAAGAACATCTGACGAACGCGGCGGATATCCATAACGAGTTCATCAACCGCTTCATTCAAGTGATCGATCTTAGTGTAAACTTGAGTCATGTCTTTTTCTTTACGGACATGAGCTTTCAGTTCTTTCATTGCGTTGCGAGCGCCTTCGATAGAGAAGCGGTCGCGGTGCAAAAGCTTTCTGATCAACAGCGCGTTTTCCACGTCTTTACGAGTGTACATACGTTGGTTGTTAGAAGCTTTTTTAGGCTTTAGAACTTCGAACTCAGTTTCCCAGTAGCGAAGAACGTATTGTTTGATGCCCAGAATTTCTGCAACATCACCAATTTTAAAACCCATTTTATCTGGAATCGCTTTGATCTCCTCCAGAAGTTTGTCATCACAAAGCATCGCTGGAATAGAAACAGGAACGATGTCGTTCGCGTTTGCCGTAGAGCCTTCAGAAGTCTCTTCAACGAATTCAAGATGTTGATCGCCCAAATTAAGTTCTGTGTTATCAAAACTCATTTGCTCTTCAACAACTTCTTGAACTGTTTCATCCAAGTCAGTCATCGGATTATTCATCATCACCGTAGTCATCGTCGTCGTCATCGTCATCATCCTTGAGGTGAGCGTACTCTTCACCATTCAGCATCGCCTTCAATACTTGAGACGGTCTGAAAGTGAGAACACGACGTGCAGAAATTTTGATTTGTTCGCCAGTTTGTGGGTTACGTCCGATACGTTCGTTTTTGCCACGAACGACGAAGTTACCAAAACCAGAAATCTTAACCTTTTCACCGTTTTGCAAAACAGTCTTCAAGGTATCAAAGCAGAGTTCAACCAACTCTGATGCTTCTTTCTTCGAGAAACCGATCTTTTGATACACGTTCTCGACGATATCGGCCTTCGTCACAGTTGATTTACCTAAGTTTTGGCCAGCCATAGTGATCCTTCACTTTAATTACTTGCTTCAGCTTGCGCGCCTATTTGTACTCCTGCTTTGCAGGAGTTGTTCGGCGCTTCAGCTCTGCCGGCTTCCGCCGGAAAATGCCTACTTAACTTAAGCCTAGCAAGCATTTGAAAACAATCAAGAATTTATCTCACAGAAAGATCAAAATTCTTTTTGAGAGATTCAAGTACCTTCGTAGTTACCTCGTTGATCTGCGCTTCTTGCAGCGTGGCATTTTTGTCTTGAAGCCACAAACGGATCGCTACGGATTTTTTCCCAGCTTCCATTTTTTCGCCTTCGTACAAGTCAAAAACGTCAACATTCACAAGCAAACCAGCCGCAGCTTTACGGATGTCTTTCAAAACGTCGCCGACTTTCAAAGTCTTCGGCATCACGAAAGCAAAGTCGCGCTCTACGATCGGGAACTTCGAAACACTTTGGATACGGTAAGGACGTGGTTGGCCTTTATAAAGCTGATCCAAGTCAAACTCACCCACCGCCGCAGGCACACGGATCTTATTATCATCCAAAAGAACCGGATGAAGAGTTCCGATAAAGCCTACTTTTTTGCCTTCAACCAACAACTGCGCATACTGCCCATGATGGATGAACGCTGGCACTTCGCTAGAATCTTTAGCAGAGACCCACGTATACGAAGAGATATTCAAAGTTTTCAAAAGCGTTTCAACAGTCGCCTTCAACTCAAATACCAATGGATAGTCCAAAGACTTATTCCAAAGATTTTCGTTTTTACCCCACAATGCAAAACCAATGTGCGAGCTTTCATTGTAGCCACCGTCTTCTTTTACAGAGAACGTCGAACCAATTTCAAACAAACGGCCAAACATGTTGCCGTAATGGAAATTCGTGTTCAAATTTCTGAAAAGACCAAAACTCAAAGAAGATCTCATCACGTCCATTTCCTCATTCAGAGGATTCATGATGCGAATTTCTTTATCACTCACGGCAAAGCCCGCCGCTTTCAACGCTGCTGACGAACCCAAGAAAGCCTTTTCAGCTTTCGAGCCCACGAAGGCAAAGTTGAACGCTTGTTGGAAACCTTCCGCACGAACGATTTCAGATGTTGAACGATTCAACATGAAAGCTTTGTCGTGGTTTGATGGAGACTTCACGAACACCGGCAATGTTTCAGGAATGTGTTCGTAACCATTCAAACGCGCGTACTCTTCAACCAAGTCCATGTCTTGTTCAAGGTCGAAACGGAACGTTGGCGGAAGAATTGTATAAGTTGCTCCAGCTTGCGCGCCTGCCGTCGCTCCAGCACTGCCGGCTGCCGCCGTAATCTGACAACCCAAGCGTTTCATGAAATCAACAAACTTCGCTTCTTCCGCTTGGTAACCCAAACGATCAGAAACTGTTTGCACAGAAATAGTGACTGGAGATTTCTTCACTGGATTTGGATAGAAATCATGGTGATCAGCAAACGCTTCGCCACCAGCAACTTCCAAAATCAAAGCCGCAGCACGATTCAACGCACGCAAAGCTCCGTCTGGATCGACACCGCGAGAAAAGCGGTAAGCAGAATCTGTATCGATACCGTGAGTACGTGAAGTTTTACGCGCACTCATTGGAATGAAGTAAGCAGCCTCCAAAAAAACTTCTGTCGTGCCATCAGTCACGCCAGAGTTTTTACCACCCACAACACCCGCCAAACACACTGGATGAGAAGCATCACGAATCGTAAGCTCTTCGCCAGTCAATTTGATTTCAGTGCCATCCAAAGTGATGAATGATTCACCAGCAACCGCGCGATCCACGATGATTTTTTTACCACCAATAAAATTAGCATCGAAAGCATGAAGAGGCTGACCCAATTCCATCATCACGTAGTTAGTCACGTCGACGATGTTATTGATAGAATTCAAACCAACGCTTTCAATACGTTTCTTCAACCATTCAGGCGAAGCACCGACTTTAACGCCTTTGATGTAGCGACCTGTATAACGAGGACACAAATCAAAAGCCTTCACATCAAGAGCGATCGCTGATTTTGTTGATTGCGAAGAAGTTTTCACTTCAGAAGAAGGAGCTTTCAACTCTTTACCAGTTAAAGTCGCAACTTCACGAGCCAAACCAAAGTGGCTTAAGCAATCCGCACGGTTCGGAGTCACCTTCAATTCGAAAGTGATATCGTCATAACCACCGTACTGCGCATAAGACATACCCACTGGGGCATCCGCAGGAAGAATCGCGATACCGTCAGATTCTTTAGCAAGACCCAACTCTTTCAAAGAGCACAACATCCCTGCTGAATCAACGCCACGAACTGCTGATTTTTTGATCGCAAAATTGCCCGGCAAAACCGCGCCTGGCAAGGCCACGATCACACGGTCACCCGCTTTGTGATTTTGCGCGCCACAGACGATTTGATGAACAACGTCACCCGTTGAAACACGACAAAGAGAAAGTTTGTCTGCGTTTGGATGTTTGTCTTTTTCTAGAATGTGACCAATCACGACGTGATTGAAATCTTTCGCACGATTTGTGATTTCTTCAACCTCAAGTCCTGCGCGAGTCAATGCTTCCGCAAGTACTTCTGGCTTTTGGAAGTACTCTGTCACATCAACATAATCTTGGAGCCATTTTAGACTGATCTTCATTTTACAAACTGCCTTAAGAAACGAACGTCATTTTCAGGGAATAAACGAATGTCTTCGATGCCGTACTTGATGATAGCCATACGCTCAACACCGAAGCCGAATGCGAAACCTTGATATTTTGGATATTCGATTTTCGCTGCTTGGAACACTTTCGGATTCACAAGACCGCAACCGCCGATTTCAATCCAACCCGATTGCTTACAAAGACTGCAGCCTTTGCCTTTACAAATTGGGCATGAGCAATCCACTTCCGCAGAAGGCTCTGTAAATGGGAAGAAGCTTGGACGGAAACGTGTTTTCAAACCTGGGCCAAAATATTCGCGCACGAAGAAACTGATGGTTCCCTTCAAATCCGCCATCGAAACTTTTTCATCGACACACAAAGCTTCAATCTGGTGGAAGTTCGGCAAATGCGAAATATCCGAGTCACAACGGAACACAGGCCCCGTACCGATCACACGAAGTGGCAACTCCTCAGTTTCCAAAGAGTGAATTTGAATTGGTGATGTGTGCGTACGAAGAACATGCGACTTATCAATGAAGAAAGTATCTTGCATGTCACGCGCCGGATGATCGGCTGGAATATTCAACGCTTCAAAGTTGTAGTAGTCCTTCTCGATGAGTGGACCCGTACGAACAGAATATCCAAGACGCGACATCACCGTGAAGATCTCTTCAACAACCATGTTCACCGGATGTTGCGTGCCTTTGTTGCGAGTCAAACCCGGCAACGTCAGATCGATTTCTTCCGCTGCCATCTTCGCAGAGATCTCTCCCTTTTTAAGATGCTCTTCAGCCTCTGTGTAAGCAGTTTCAAGAAGCTGCTTCACTTCGTTGACCTTTTTACCAAACAGAGGTTTTTCCTCTTTCGGCAATGAAGCCATCTCTTTCATGATTTCTGTAAGGGAGCCGTTTTTACCAAGATATTGAACTTTCAAATCGTAAAGTTCTTTAGAGCTCGGAGCCGCTTTAAAAGCTGCTAAGGCGCTGTCTTTGATGGAATCTAGTTTCAGTAATGACATAGGCGTCCATAATGGCTTGAAAATAAAGGCTTTTCAAGGACTTGAGCTTTTTCACACAGTGCAAAAAAGGCTTGAACTTTGGGTCCTGGAACCCTATCTTCCTCCGTCCATGGCTCACAAGAACACAAAAAACTACAGTCCCTATAAGGCTCGCCAAGAAGCACGTCAAAAAGACGGCAAAGCCCCGGCTCAGGCGAATTCCAATCAGGGACGTCATAAAAAACCTGAAACGATCTATGAGTTGCACGAAGCCAACGATCGTATTGCCGATGTTTTCCGCAATCACCGCTTCGATATGGTGAGCCACGAACAACGCCTAAATCTTGCGCATTTTTACCGTTTGTTGATGCTGAATCAGGAAAAAGAGAATTTCACTCGCCTGTTGAAGCTTCGTGATATCGCGATCAAGCACTTCATCGACAGCATCATCATCTTGAAATACACGGATTTGAAATTTCCATTGATCGACGTCGGAACGGGCCCAGGATTTCCTGGCATTCCTCTTAAGATCATGTTCCCGAACGAACAGATTCTTTTGGGCGAGGGCGTGCAACGTCGTGTGGAGTTTTTGAAACACGTGCGCCAAGAAATGAAGCTTAAAAATTTGGACATCATCGGTCGCAATATCAATAAGCATTTCGTTTATCCTGTGAATGGTGTGATCACTCGCGCGGTCGAGGATATCGGCAATACTTTAGGTAACGTGATCAGTTGCTTGAACATTGGTGGCCGTGTGTATTTCATGAAAGGCCCTGGGGTTGATCCTGAAATCGAAATGGCCAAAAAAACTTGGGGCGAGTACTACAAACTGGTCGATAATATTCCTTACACGTTGCCGGAAACTCCTCACGAGCGCCGCTTGGTCGTGTATGAAAAGATCAAACACATGCCATTACCAGAAGACGATGAAGGCGAAGAGCTTCTGATGGATGAACTTTCTAGCGATGAAAAACGTCGCTGGTCTCAGTACAAATAACTGCTCATTAAAAGTTTTTTGTAAGTTATTTTAAGAATTGACTCACCTACCTCACGGGGCTATCTCTAGCCCCCTTGATGAAACAGACGCAGAATCCTCTTATTCGAATCACTCAATTGGAATACCAAAAAGGTCATTTCCAAGAGGCGTCTATTTCTGCGCGCAAAGCCGCTAAAGAAACCCTTGAAAGCAAGAATTTCCCCGAGTGGCTAGAGGCGTGTCGTTTACTTCTGCAATCAGGTTTTGAACTCGACAGCATGTTTGAGTTTGAATCGCAACTAGCTTGCCTTCAACAATTCGACAAAGACACCCAAGGCCCCTTAAGCGCCGTCGTAAAATGCCTGCTTGCACACTATTCGATGTTACGTGGGGAATCTGCGGAAACCGCAGTAAAATTGCACGAAGCTATTGATACGGCAGCAGCGACACAGAATCTTGAATACTTCGCACGCTCCCTCGCTTTGGGGGCTTTCTGGTACAGCTGGGAACCTCAACGCAATATCAGCAAAGCGATAGAGTATCTTGATAAGTTAGATATTTTAATTGCCGAGCTGGGCCTTTTCGATCTGTCTATAAACTCATTGATGTATCGCTCCTTCTTCGCCATGGATCGTGGGCACCTGGATCGCGCTCATGATCTTGCATGGCAGGCTTATGAAAAAGCGCAACATCACGGTCATCAATTCGCATTGCCAACGGTGCTTGTGCAAATTTCTCGCGTACTTTTGGCGCAAAAACGTCAGGATCTTTTCCAGCTTTACGCCGAGCTTGCGTTGAAGGCTGTCAGCGCTCAACGTCACCCGCGTTTGTATCGTCAGATTTCTGATTTCTGCGCGAAAAATCTGGTTAAAACCCAAAGCAATTTTGACTTCGTTTTAGACGAAGAACAAAATGTTCTGAAAGAGCGTGAAAAAGGTTACATCGATTTCCGCAATCAGCATATCTTGCTGGAACTTGCCGTCTTGTTCTTAAAAAATCCGGGAACTCGCTACAGCAAAGAAGACTTGATCGAAAATATCTGGAAGCAAGCTTATGATCCAGATATCCACGACAATTTGATCTACGTTTCTATTAAAAGACTGCGTCTATTGATGGAACCGAACTCGGAAAGTCCAAAATACATCCTACGCGACCGTCAAGGTTACTATTTGAATGCGCAAACTCAAATCCAATTGAAAACACGAGAGGAAAAAGTATGAAACACTTCTTCTTAATCATCTTGAGCCTATTCTTCACAGCCGGATCATTGGCGCATCCTGGTGGTCCCATTACTCCGCCATGGCCTCTGAGCATTTCGACTGCGCCGTTAGATATTGAAACCCTTCCAGGCGAATGGGTTGCATACTCGCACAATACGATCTGGTTCTTACAAATTGAATTGAACGCCAACGGTCGCGGCCTTGCTGCTATCCACATTCAATCGAATGCGATTCGCAATCACAAAGTGGATGGATGGTTAGCTCCGGATCAAAATGCTTTGATCGGTGAAATTTTGGTCGATGAAAATCGCAGCCAAAAAATCATGATCTTCAAAGATAAAGACGGCACAAAATTGCGTATTGCCGCAGGCGGAAATGGCTATTACGATCTTAAGCTGTATAAACGCGAAAAAGGAAAATAGTCATGACAGAGATCACTTCAAAAAGTAACGAACACTTTCGTCGTTGGAGTGATCTATCGTCTGCTCGCGGAATCAAAAAACACAATGAATTCATTTTGATGGGTGAAAAGCTGATCGAAGAATTCTTGGCAAATCCCAACTTCAAAGTAAAAGCTGAAATCATTCACGAAGACTTGCGCTCGCTGACGCCAACGTCTTCGGTGGCACAGTTTGGTCGCATCCCCGTATTCAAACTTCCGAAAGCGATGTTTAATGAGTTGGATGTGGTGGGAACTCATTACAACTTGTTGGTTCTTGAGCCGAAAGCTCTGCCTGCCTTGCCGAATGATCACAAAGTTCAAGGTTTAGAACTTGTTTGCCCATTGGGTGATCCAGGCAATCTGGGGGCACTGGCGCGTTCAGCTTTAGCATTTGGTGTAAGTAAACTGATCCTGACGGAAGAAAGCGTTTCCCCCTACCATCCCAAAGCAATCAAAGCGTCAGCCGGAGCGATGCTGAAACTTCCGATGTTTAAAATCGGAAAATTTGCAGAGTATGTGTCTTCTCATGAAGGCCTTTGGGCTTTGGACATGAAGGGCGAAAATGTCGCAAAATTCAATTGGCCTAAAAACTTGCAACTAGTGATCGGCGAAGAAGGCCCCGGCTTTAGCGGTATCAAAGGCTTGCAACGCCTGTCCGTTCCGACTCATGGAGTGGAATCTTTGAATGCGACTGTGGCAGCATCAATTGCGCTTTTTTCTTACGCGAACTCTGTCAAAAATTAGTTCTTCTCATTTAGCGCTGCTTATACACACTCTTTGTTAAGGATCTGTGTCTTATGGAATTGCAAAATGACGTTTTAAAGCAAAGATCACCGAAAAAAGCTGCGTTCCTACAAGGCTTTTTTAAAACTGGCAAAGGGCAATACGCTGAAGGCGATATCTTTTACGGCCTGACAGTAGGACAGTCCCGCGCGCTCAGTCGCAAGTACAAAGATCTATCCTTCACTGATCTGCAAATCTTGATGAATTCCGAAATTCATGAAGAGCGTTTGATTGCGCTGCTCATTTTGGTTTTACAATACGAAAGCACGGACGATTCAAAAGTTCACACGCGCATCTATAAATTCTTTTTGAAGAACTCAAAGCGGGTCAACAACTGGGATCTGGTCGACTCTTCCGCTCCGAATATTGTTGGCAATTATTTACTAAATCGCGATCGTGCGATTCTTTATAAGTATGCTGCTTCAAAAAATCTGTGGCAGCGACGTATTGCGATTATTTCAACCTTCACTTTCATTCGTAATAATGATTTCAAGGACACCTTGAAGATCGTAAAACTTTTGATGAGCGATAAGCACGACCTGATTCACAAAGCTTGCGGCTGGATGTTGCGCGAAGTGGGAAAACGTGATGTCGCAGTTCTTAAGAAGTTTTTAAATGCAAATGCAACAAAACTCCCACGCACAGCTTTACGTTATTCCATCGAACACTTTCCAAAATCAGTGCGCGATTCCTATTTGAAATTGAAATGAGTTGCGACGGCAGGTGCCGCACTGTCGACATCTAAAACGGTCATAAAGTCGTAACAATCTAAATCTGCATCGAACACGGGTTGCAAACATACCAGAGCCCCCGCCATCAGGTACGCCCTTAATAAACTGGGCAACAATCGTCTGCGTAACGGTTGCGTATGGGCCCGCTCTAACACAACGGCATTTTCAGAAAAATACCCATGACGAGCTGTGATTGAATTCTGTGCGATAACGTAGTTTTCGTTCTTCAGATAGCTCATGATATCTAGAACTTGTTCGGAACCTTCGGTTGTGACACTCGCTAATCCAAAAACGTATCGCACTTGATGTTCCTTAAAGAATTCACTGAGCGCACGCCATAGCAAGTGAATGACTCGGCCATCGCGATAATCTGGATGCACGCAGGCCCAGGCAAGTTCAACTTTGATTCCTGGCTTCTTCTTGAATTCTTCAATCAGGAAATCATCTTCAGTTTCGAAGCGTTCTGTTTGCGTGGAAAGTGTGACGCGGTAGGCTCCGATAATTTGCTGCTCATCGTTTCTGATAACCAAGTGATGGGCAAGCAGATCAGCATCGCTTAAATACTCTTTAATTGCAGGAAAGCAGAGCTTTCGCAGCTTAAGAACTTCGCGCAGACTTGATTCGTCTTTGCACCAGTTCACTTGAAATTGAGATTTGCTTGCTTGATTCACCATTAAAAGAATAACATTTGTTCATGGAACTGCAACTTCAAGGCATCGAAACACCCTATTTTAAAGTCTCGAACTTTAGCCTTTCCCCAGGAAAACGTCTGTTGATCAAAGGTCCAAGTGGTACTGGTAAGACGACTTTCCTTCATCTCTTAGCGGGTTTATATACTCCTACCGCGGGTGACATTCAGTGGGATCAGAAATCCATTAAGAGCTTATCTGAAAGTGAACTCAGTCACATTCGTAGAACAAAGATGGGTTTGGTCTTTCAAAATTTGAACTTACTAAGCTACCTAACCGCGACTGAAAATATCGAACTGAGCGGCGCCAGTCGCGAAGTCGCGCATGAGTTGCTGGGTAAAGTCGGTTTGGCCGAGAAAACCTCACGCCGCACTCAGCAATTAAGCCTGGGCGAACAACAGCGTGTCGCCGTGGCCCGCGTTTTAGCGCAAAAGCCTGAATTAATTTTAGCCGATGAACCCACATCCAGCTTAGATGATAAAAATGCCGAGCACGTGATGAACTTATTAATCGGCGATTTGCGCGAGCAAAGTCTGGTTATGGTCAGTCATGACCACCGCATTGAAAAGTTTTTTACTGACATCGTGCCTGTACAGGAGTTGCTAAGATGAATTCATTCCGTCTTTCATTCTTGTATTTGCGTCGTCATCTGTTTGCGACTTCAATCACGGTCTTTGCCTTGGCCCTGGCCATTGCCGCGGTGACAATTCTTTTAAAGTTAGAAATCCTCTCGCACTCGCGCTTTAATACTTTGGCAGAACAAAGTGATGTGATCGTGGGCGCAAAATCAGGCGGCATTGATATTTTATTAGGCGCTTTGAATTTTGAAGGCGATATCCCCGCTTATGTTCCGCAAAATCTTTATGAAACGTTGAAGGCTAAAAAAGATATTTCTTTTGAAGACCAGACGACTTACCGCGAGTCTTTCGTAATCACACAGATTGCTCCGATGTTGATATTCGGAAAGTACAATGGCTTTACCTTAATCGGTACCGAAGCAAGTTTCTTAAATTTGCAGCCTTCTGCAAGTGCTCCACAAATTTCTGAAGGCGCATTTCCGTCTGGTGTTAAAGAGACAATCGTTGGTTCTGCGGTTGCTGCAAAAGAAAATCTCAAATTGGGCGATTCGCTTTATGTGCATGCGCGTATTCACGATTCTTCGCAAGAAAGTTCTGCTTTTGCTGTGAAAGTTGTCGGTATTTTAAAGCCAACTGGAAAAATCTGGGATCAAGGTATCTATACAAATCTTGAAACGGCTCAACAAGCCGTGATGGCGACTCCGGGCTATCAAACAATCTGGGGCCCGCATATTTTAAGTTATTTTTTGATTAACATCAAAGAAGGCGGCGAAGCTTCGCTTGCAACTTTGATCAACCAAAGAACTGTTTCGCAACTGGTCTTCGTCGATAAAGAAAAGAAACACTTGGAAGAACTAACGGGTTCAAGCAAAGAGCTGCAATTCTTAGTTGTCGGTGCCTTATTAGTCTTAAGTACTTTGACGGTGCTTGCGGTGTTCTTTACGCGTATCGAAGCGCGTTCTTTGGAGTTAGCGGTGTTGCGTGCCTTAGGATGGGCTCGTCGTGATTTGACGGGTTTATTATTAATTGAAGGCTTCTGGATGGGACTTGCGTCTATCGTTCTTGCCGCAGTGATTGATGTCGTTATGAGTCCGGTGATTCTTGCAACCGCGGGTTCACAATTGCCGGCGGCGACAGCAAGCACATGGCCACCATGGATGATCTTAGTAACAGGCTTATTAGCATTGATTGCTATTGCCATCGCAAGCTTACCGCCTTTGTGGCGCTTGTATCGCCAAGACGTTCACTCCGCCCTACGCAATATTTCTTAAATTCGCTTTCAACTTTTGAAAATTAAAAAGGGACCTTTGGGTCCCTTTTTAATTCAAATACTTAATCTTAATTTAGTTAGTTTTTTTCGAAAGATTCCGACTAACAGGGAATCAGTTCTTTAAGAACTTCTGGCGAAGGCTCTGAAGTCCATAATGATAGAACATAACCGCCACCGCCCGAGCCCGTTGGTTTCACGGCAATCGCGCCATTATCACGCAGCCATTGAATATGTTTCGCGGGTGCGCCTTCGTTAAGTCCCCACTGTTCAAAACATTGACCGGCTTGATTGATGGCATCGATCAATTGCGCTTGGGCTTCAGGTGAATTCCACAGCAAAGCTTTTTGGGCAAGCTCGACCGCTTCACGCATTTCCTGATCAATGCGATGACCGCGTGTTGGATCTTTTGCGATTAATTCTTTTACTTTGTTCACAGCGTCCACAGTGACTCCGCGTTTGCCGGTATAAGAGATATACCAACGTGGTTTCCACTGAGTTTCCAAATCTTTGCGCTCGCCATCACGAACAAAACGCAAACCTGTGCCCGACAAGGCCACCGCGATATCGACACCACTGCTTTCGCCGTGGAATAGATTTTCTAAGTTACGAGCGAACTCATAGAACTCAGACTCTTCCACATAACCTAAAAATCCCAACCAACGAGTCAAAGCCACACACAACGCTGCCGAAGCACCCATACCGGCGCCCACAGGTAAAGAAGATTTAATTGAAAGAGAACCCTTCAATTCATTGCGCGAAAACTTTTTCATCTCGCAGGCTTTTTCCAGAACGCCCCAAACTAGTAATTGCAACTCTTGGCCGTGATCACCTTCAAGATGTAATTCCAAAGCTTGTGGACCCGCCTGATAATCAAGCTCTAAAAAACGCGAGCGAATCGGAAATACCAGCGCAGGAATTCCGCGAAGAACAGAATGTTCCCCTGCAAGAATCCATTTGCCGAATGCTTTGCATGAAAAACTAGTGGACATTTTCTTTAACACCTTCAAAAGCCAAGACTTTAAAGTCTTTACCGAAATGTTCACGATATTCAGCGAAAGATTTCTTTTGATCGTTTCTGAAAAGCATGTGCACGTTCGCACCAGCATCCATTGTCACCAACGGACCGTCTTGCCATTTGTTCCAAAGTTTTTGGCAATCTTCCAAAACTTTCTTTGAACCATCTGTCATATAGCTAAAGGCCGGGGTGCTTGTTTCAAACAAGCGATGCATATCGATGAATTCATCCCACACGATTTGACGAGCCATGTGCCAGTCGTTGAAGCGCAAAGCATGGACCAGGTCTTTTAAACGGATCTCTGCACGCTCAGGGCGGCCATCAAAGCGCGGGCTTGTTGTTACAAGCTTATGCGCATCAGAACTTGAAACTTCTTTCTTTGAATCTTCAACCACCACAACGATGTGGTGCATGTGCGTGACCTCAAGACCCATGGGTTCTGCATACTCCGCCTGCCACAATGCCCACGGAGAAAACAAAGAACGACATGAAGAGCCTGAACCCATGCGCGAAAGTTCAGACAAAGTTTTTTTATCTTCACCCCACGGCTGTGGATTCATTTTCTGAAACATTTCTGCGGCAGCTAAAGTCAAAGCCGCAAAACTTGAAGCCGAACTTGCAAGACCACAGTCCGACGGAAAGTTATTGCCCGATTCAACCAAGAAAGACTTTGTGATGCCCCAACGATTTTTCAACATTGCTAAATGTTTTAAAAAACGCTGCTGCCCTTTTTCAGACAATTCAATTTTTTCAAGGTCTTCACGCACCAAGGGTTTCCATTGATCTTGCGACCCTTCAATTTCAGTCAAACGAACAAACGTGCGCAAGTTTTCAAGTGTATACGACAACGAACCGTTCGTCGGTTTATTGCCCGTCGTATCGGTCTTACCCATGTACTTAATCAAAGCAATATTCGACGGTGCTGAAGTTAAAACTGAATTCATACATTCTCCTTCACACTCACCTGAAGACCCGAAGAGATTTGTTGGTGAGAGGAAACAATAACCAGGCCCTTTTGCTGGCAGTAAGTTTTCAAAGCGAGCGATTGATCTTTTGCGACCACCGCTAATAGAACGTCAGAGCCTAAAGCTCCGCAGCCCTTCACCGCTTTCACACCTGCCAAAGGACGAATTTCACTGAGTAGCTTCAAAGTATTATCGCAAGTAAAACCCAACGCCTGAAGATTCATGGCATAAAGGTTCACCGCTTGAACGAACAATTCGCTTTGATGAGTTTCAAACGATTCCTTCGCCATCGCGAAACTTTTCTCTAGACCTGAAGAATCAAACTCATTCAATGCACGCAAATGTTCGTGCGTCGCAAGTTTATGACCTGTGTGGATCAGATAAAATTCCAAATCCGTGAACGGCCAGCTTGCGACCGACAAGAAGCCTCTTTTTTTCTCAAAGAAAGTTAAAGAGCCTTTCAGTTGTCCTACAAGGTCTGCTCCACTGGGTGGAAAGCCTTGTCCATTCCAAGCATACTTGTTGTATGTCTCTAGCAGATGCTTGAAATCGAAAAGTTTTTCCATGTCTTGTTGATGCGCTTCTTTATAAAGCCACAACGAATACACACCTAAGAATTGTGCCGTCGATGCACCGAAGCCGCCCTTACCTTGGTAAGGATCTTTGAATTCAAGACCGAATTTATTAAAATATTCCTGATGAGCCGCCACGAATTTTCCCGCAGGAGAATCCGGATGAATGCTGCCTAAACCTGCGCCGTTTTCTTTTACGATCAACTCGAAATTAGGATGAGTCAACGCAACCAGAGTTGGCCCTCCGTGAAGAGCCAAGTACTCACCTAAAAGAAAAGTTTTGCCGGGAATAGAAAGCACCAATGCCAAGGAAGACCCCTAGGAATGATGATGAGTCGTTGTAGAAACTGTTTGGCCAGAACCAGAACGAAGCTCTTTCAAGACGTCGATCGCATTGCTTAAAGAAATACGTTTACGGATTGCCAAGATTTCTTCCAATTTCTTTTGCACCAAAGGAATTTCTTTTTCTTCAGCACCAGCACCTAATGCCAGGTTCTTCGTGTGAAGTTTCATGTGACCTTCGATGATACCCACAGTCGTCAATGCTTTCAAAGCACCCAAGTTTTGCACAAGGCCGACAGCAGCAATCACGCGCGACAATTCGTTGGCTGATTGCGTGCCCAACATCTTCATACACAACATCGCTGTTGGGTGAAGAGTCGTCACACCACCAACAGTGCCCACAACTAGTGGCGCTTCGAAGACGCCCGTCAAGCCACCATTTTCACGGTACCAACGAGTGATCGAGCGATATTGACCATCACGGCAAGCGTAAGCATGAATGCCCGCTTCGACAGCGCGCCAGTCATTACCTGTCGCCACCAACACCGGATCGATACCGTTAAGAACACCTTTATTATTTGTAGCCGCACGATAAGGATCTTGTTGTGCGAACAAAGAAGCTTCTTCAATTTTTTCAGCCAATTCAGCATCAATGTCTTTGATGTGCACAACCGCTCTTGTGATTTTTGTATCCACAAGATTTGAAAGAATACACATCGTCACTTTTTCGCCAGTGAATTGCTCGATCGGCTCTTTCAAGAATTCGCACACTTGATTCATGATGTTTGCACCCATTGCATCGCATGGGTCCATCAAGACGTGCACTACAGCCATATCGCTGCCGTCACCACGAGGCACACGGCGAACTTGGATGTCACGAACTCCACCACCGCGACGAACCAGGCCGAAAGCCACTTCGCGGTTTGAGATTTCGATCATGTAGTTTTTCTGAGAAAGAATTTGTTTTTCAAAGTCTGCGAAATTTTTGATTTTCGCACACTGAATTTGACCGATGATTTCAGCGCCCACAACTTCCGTTGTGATTGAACCTGATTCACGGATCCATTTTGCACTTTTACAAACGGCAGCAACGATCGAAGTTTCTTCAACCGCCATCGGGATGACAAAGTCTTTGCCATCGATACGGAAGTTCGTTGCAACACCCAAAGGCATTTGGAAGTAACCAATGACGTTTTCGATGAACTTTTCACCCAAAGATGTATCGCGCAAACCACCCTTAGAAAGATATTCGATATCAGAGTCTTGCAAAGCGCCCACTTCACGGAGTGCTTTCAATCTTTCTTCACGGGAAAGTTTGGAGAAACCTTTAAAAACATCTTGAAGTTGTTTTTTCATAGAATCACCTTCTTCGTTTGCAGATCCTGCAGAGTTCGACAACCAGTACAGAACATTGTGATCTTAAGTTCGGCCTCAAGTCTATCGAGCAATTTCTCTAGTGCCTCATCACCTTGCAGAGCGGCTTCAAGGAAAGGTTTCGCAATCCCCACCTTTTGCGCTCCCAGAGCGATCAGTTTGCCGACATCCAAGCCGGTTCTAACTCCACCTGAAGCCCACACTTCGTAAGAAACGCGAGCTTCTTTGGCGTTACGCATAGAATCGACTGTGCTAATACCCCAGTTTTGGAAAGTCTGCGCGATCTGATAAAGCATATGGCTTTCTTCAGAGCGATAACCTTCCACACGTCCCCAGTGCGTGCCGCCTTTACCTGACACATCCACCCCGAAAACACCTGCGTTTTGCAGACGCTTCAAAGTTTCTGTAGAAAAACCGCAGCCCACTTCTTTGACGATCACAGGAATGCCCGCGAACTTCACAAGATTTTCTATCGCATGAAGGCCATCTTTGAAAGAAGGAGTTCCTTCGGGCTGTAAAACTTCCTGCAGTGGGTTCAAATGCACAAAAAGTGCGATCGCCTCTGTGGCCTCGATAAGCTTTTGAATCTTATCAATCGGAGTCTTAATCAGTTGTGTGATTCCAATATTTCCCAATAAACGCGCGTTCGGTGCTTGTTTGCGCACTTGCGTCCACTCTTGGGCAGCATTGGAATCATCCAACTCACGACGTTGCGAGCCCACGCCCATCAAGATCTGACGACGATCACTCAAACGCGCCAATGCCTCGTTGATGAAACGACCGTGTTCGTGTCCTGCTGTCATGGAAGAGATAAAAATCGGAGAAGAAAGCTTCAGAGATGTGTTCGAAAAAAAGAAAGAGGTCGAAATATCGACCTCTTTAAAATTCAAATCAGGCAAAGCCTCATGAATCATTTGGATCGAATCCAACCCATTTTGTCCCTCAGTCTGCGACCTTGGATCCAGCGCGATGCGAATATGATCGCGCTTTCTTGTTTCAAATTGGGTTGTTGATTCGTCCATTGCTTTGGGTTGATTACGCCAAAGCGTGTTTGCAAAGAGCTGCGAAGCCCGCTGCATCAGTGATAGCCAAGTCAGCCATTACTTTTCTGTCTACTTGGATACCAGCTTTGATCAAACCACCGATCAAACGAGAGTATGTTGTACCGTTCAAACGAGCAGCTGCATTGATACGTTGATTCCACAAAGTGCGGAATGCACGTTTTTTAGCTTTACGATCGCGGTAAGCGAACGCCATACCACGGTCATTTTTCTCAACCGCGTGGATGTATGAGCGAGAACCCGCTGCATAATAACCTTTTGCTCTTTTTAGAACTTTTTTGTGACGAGCACGATTTGTTTTACCACTTTTTACACGAGCCATTTTCTATACCTCAGACTTATCTATATTTGAGAGAGTTAAATTAGAATACCAAGCAACGACGCGCTTGAAGCAAGTTTGCGTCTTCAACGTATGATGTTTTGCCTAGTTGTCTTTTAGTCTTTGAGCTCATGTGAGAGTTCAAGTGACGCATGCGAGTGCTTTTCTTTTTGATTTTACCGCTTGAAAGAACTTTCATGCGTTTCTTAGCGCCAGAGTGTGTGCGCATTTTCATAATACTTACCTTCTACCCGATAAGGCGTCTATCCCGAGGGGGACAGCTCTTAGTTATGCCCTAGCCAGTTATAATTATGGACTCATCGTTTTAGGTCGAAGTACCGGGAAAATCAAGCTTTTTAAGGGCTTAGCCACATTCTTTGGCCAAACCCTCATCCGATACAAAAAGTGATGTGATTATAGATACTTAGAAGGCGTAGAAAGCCTGAGTCGCGTTCGAAGTCCCGTTCACAGTCGAGCTCTTCCCATAGATTCCCGTATAGACGGTGCGACCAAAGAAGAACGGCAGTCCCCAGTCAAACACATAGGTGCCACTCATGCGTAAATAGCCGCCCGTGTTAGAAGCGTAATTGTCGCTATAATAGGCAGCATAAGTATTCACCACATTGAACGGCACAGACACTGACGGAGTTGAACCCGAGTAAGGTTTCATTGTCGCTGAAGTCTGCACCGTCTCGTCAGGACAATAGAACACCGTGCCTGAACAGATCGGCAATGACGAACTTGTCGGCGGGAAGTACAACCCGTTCGATCCACTGTCGATGAACGCTGTATAACTTGAACCGTTATAGGTCGTTTTCATATAACCGTTGCTATCCGTGATGAACATGGTCGACGAATTTGAAGGCTGATTATTCGCGCGCGTGTTGATGCCGAACACTAAATAGCCACTTGCAGACACAGCACCCGTCACTGGAATTGCCGGAAGAATCAAAGCAGACCCATTGCTGTCATCAATACCGCCCAGAGTATCGAGTCCCGCTACGGGATTACGAACCTGACTTGCCAAAGGAGCCACAGAACCTGTGCATGCACTTCCTTGAGTAGCAGCGTTACATGCGTAATAAAGACTATTGTTCGAAGAAGCGACACAATCAGTTCCGCAGTCACGATCACGAACGCCCACACCAAGAATACCATTATACTGAGCTGCAACCGGATCACTCTCAGCTTCTGCACAACTTGAAGGAACTGTTGCGTAATTGGCTTGGATCAATTGAATCGGAATATTTGAAGCCGTCTCGCCACCCATTTGAATGTCTGCAAGCTTCACGGGCCCCCAATGACAGGTGCCATCAGCGAAGTTTGTAACTTTCGCCAATTGCTTCGTAGCACCGACATTCATCACACTCGTCAAATTCAGTGTGCTTACCTTCGAAGCGAAGACACGCAGGCCACTACTGCCTGTGTCTAACAATAACTTATCGACAACGATACAGTGTGTCGTCCCAGGTTCACAAACAGTCGCGGATACGCACGGCATGTTCATATAGCCACAAGACACATCGACAGAGATCACGTTTACCCCGTTCATGGTTGGAGCGTAAACCGCTGCGCCATTTGGTAAAGCATCGACGTTACTTTGAGTACCGCCACCACCAGCACCACCACTACAGGCCGTCAGAGCAAAAATCAAAGAAGTCAGTAAAAAGATAATTCTCATTGAAGATCCTCTGGTGCAAGACCCGCTGGAAGAAGTTTCGAGATATAGGCCATGCCCTTCATAGAAGCGCCGACAGTCATGTTGCTAAATACAAGATCTGCTGTTTCAACTGTTGCAATACGACGATTGCGGTTTGGCGTTTTAGCAGCAACCTTTTCTTTGTAAGCCGCATAATAACTGCCGAAGGTCGCGGCTAAATCCGGCAACCCCGTCCCGCTCCAAGAAACAGCGAAAACAACGCCAGAAGAGTTTACGTATTCTTTGATCACCCGCACGTCTTCAGTGATTTCGCGAACCGTGTACGACGCACCTAACGAAGAAGTTTTTGAGGACGTCTTCATGTTGGATGTTGATTGCGCGGAGACTTTTGCTTGCAGTGAAGAATTGGAAGAGATGTTTTCCCCTAACGCTGCGGCTTGAGCATTCGTCCAAGCGCAGGTCGCTGCAATCACAATGGTGGAACGTAGGAAACGATTCATTAGAACCTCTGTCCTATTATTTTCGGCTTTTTTGTAAGGAAGGAATAGAGGAAACCGTCAGACTTAACACTTCTATTCCATAGTGAATATTTCATTTTGAGACTGTTAAAAAGGTGTGGAAGCCATACCCATTTTCAGGAACATCTGCACTAGACTTTGGAACGATATATGAGCGTATTGAAACATTAATTGCTAACGCGAGCGCAGTTAAACTGCGTGCGACGGCTGCCCGACACTACTTTTGCAGCTCCTGAATTTTGATAGACAGTACAGCCCACCGTTCCACCCGTCGTATAGAATGTCGTCGTCGTTGAAACGGTACAGACGTTTTGATTGCAACCAATTCTATTTCCAATGTCAGGCAAGTCACCTTGTGCAGTACCCGTAAAGCCCGTGAAGATGTCAAACGGCGCAGCTGCCGTTGCACCATTTGCTTCGAAGTCCGCCTGACACATACACACGTACATTCCGGCAGCCGAAGCAGGAATCGTGAAATATCCAGTGGCGGCGTTATACGCATTTCCACGATTGTACGAAACAGTTGGGTTCACCACGACCGTCGTGAAGTTAGAAGGAATACTTTGCGACGAACTGTGCGCTAAAAATGCAAGCGGAGTAAAGGCTGCTGTGGTTTGCGTCGTTCCATCTGGAAACTTCACGCCTCCGGTTGTGCTTTCAATTGTTCCATTCACAGTCAACTGCGATCCTGGTGCCGACGTGCCGATACCGATTTTACCATTTTGATCGATGCGCATGCGCTCAGTAGTCGCATTCGTTCCGTTGGCGGTTGTAGAAAAGAAAATCGCCGTACCGTTGTTGGTTGCACTACTCCAGTTTTCTGTCGCAGCAATCGCCATACCCGCGCGAGAATCATTGTTTTCAAAAAAGTTATTGGCTTTTCCCGTCCAATAACCGCTGGCATTGAACATTCCTATGTTATCACCGTTCTGAACCGCCGTTGAAACGCTTGCAGTACCGCGTGCTGTGAATAAGCGCACTGCATTTCCGACTCCGCCTGTGCCGTTTTCATAAGCTTGTATTGCTAAACCGGTTGCACCCGCCGAGGTATTATTCATGTTGATCGAGACCGGCCACAACGGAGCCGTGTTATTAATCCCGATTTTCCCATTTTGAATTGTCAGCTCGTTACTCAAGAAAGTATTCGGTGCCGCTGCATCAACAAGTCCCAACTGCATAATCGCTTGCGCCTGCGTCGAGCCCGTGTAAGCGGCTGATATTTTATACGCGTAAGCTCCAGCGGTCCCTGACGCAAAGTTAGAGTTGTTCGTTAGATACAGACCGCCTTGATAAGGGGTCGTACCATTTGATTGAATGATGACTCCACCATTGCTTGCAGCACCAGTAGCTTGGAAGTTGGCTCCACCGTTTACGTGCAACAAACTGTTCGGTGCAGTCGTATTAATACCGACATTTCCCGCTGCCGAGATGCGCATTCGTTCTGCGATATTGCCAGCACCTGAGCCACGAGTGAAGAAACTCATATAGGTCGGTAAATCTCCTGTTGATGGAGCGCTTTCAACCAAAGCGCGAATGCGGGCGCCCGGCAAAAAGTTTGTGCCGTCGCTTCCTTGGAAATACACGGTTCCTAACTCATCACCCGATGCTAAAGAAGTTTGCGCGTTTGAAACATCTCCGCGCGCGTGAGCCAAAATCAAATTCGCGCCAGCGATATTGCTTTGGTAGGAAACACTTGCAGTTGATGCTGCATCAGAACTCACACCTGACGTCGATAAGCGTGGCGTGAAATTATAAAGACCCGTATATGGATTATAAATATTTGTGAGAGCTGCACTACTACCCACCCACACACTGCCATTTGTAATGGGACGATATACATTGCTACCAGAAACCGACCACACACCGATTGCTGAATCCAATTTCGCCGCAGTAACTGCGCCGTTTGCGATCGTCGTTGCTGTTGATCCAGCGGATGTTGTCACATCACCTGTTAACGCTGGCATACGTGCGGCTGCCAAGGTGCCAGACGTGATTGAGGCCGTATCAAGACCCGTGATACTTGTACATGAAAGCGTATCAGTGATTGAAACCCACGTTAGTGTTTGTGCCGCCGTACAACTTGTTGCGGGAAATGCAGCTGAAGCTTGTGTGATACTCGAACGAATATCACCCAAGCTTAAGAATTTTGGCACGTAAGAACTTGTACCGTCATAGCGAAGGACTTGTCCGCCCGACGACGGCGATGTTGCAGACACAGCCACACCTTGAATTTTTGCGACCGTCGGTCCCGGATAAGAGCCTGACAAATCACCACTCGCTGAACCTGTTGGTGCAGCCCCTGTGGTGGCAATAGATATAGAACCGTTGCCATTGGTAATACTGATGCCTGTGCCGGCCGTAAGGTTTGCTTTCGACAATGTATTGCCAGACGAATTGCCAATCAAAAGTTGACCGTCAGTAAATGACGTTTGCCCTGTGCCGCCCTTATTCACTGGCAACGTGCCTGTTGTGTCCGTTGAAAGATTAACAGTTCCATTAGCGGCCGAAGTGATACGGCCTTGCGCATCGATCGTAATCGCAGGATGAGTATAAGAGCCAGCTGTCACTGCCGTATTTGCAAGATTCAATGTCACGGCACCCGTTGTGCCGCCACCAGATAATCCTGTGCCCGCAGTCACACCTGTGATCGTGCCACCAGATCCCGTCGCAGAAGCAATCGCAACCCAGGCGCCCGAATTGTACTGATAAATAATTTTGGTATCCGTTGCGAAATAAATCGCACCCGCTGTCGGAGAAGCAGGCTTGCTCGCATCAACTCCCGTTTGGATCGAAGGTGTTCCACCGTTGTTAGTTAAATAATTTCCAGCAGCTTGTTTGTTATTAAACGTGTTCCAATCCGCAGAAGAAAGATAACCGTTGGTTGACGTAGTCGCCTGTGCGATCGAAATCGCTGGCGTCGTCGTGGTATTTGTCACCGTAATCGGCGCTGATCCCGTCACAGAAGTCACCGTTCCCGCATTGCCTGCAGGCAAAGTCGTCGGCACCCATTTCGAACCATTCCACTGCAAAACCTGATTCGCTGTCGGAACTGTCGTGTCCACTGGTTGGTTCTGCAAAGCTACGACTTTCGCAGCACCAATAGAACCTGTGACATCTCCCGCAAGACCGACGTTGATAGCCTGACATAAGAAGTTTCCAGAAACGGAATTCCAATACAACGTTTGACTTTGGGTACAGTTCGCACTCGCAACCATCGTGTTAAAAGACGAGGTTGCTAGTTTCGCTGATAAATTCGCAGACAATCCAGTGATATCACCAATTGCTAAAACATCAGCTACCCATTGTGACCCACTATAACGCAAGGTCTGACCTGCTGTCGTTGGCGCGACCGCACTGACGCTAGTGCCTTGAATCTTTGCGACAGTTGGATTAGGCAAAGTCCCCGAAAGATCTCCACCAGCGGCAGAACCTGATTGCAAAGCGCCGACGATGCGCGAGTCATTCCCCGCAGCCACAGTATTTGCCGTCGTACCAACATTCAAAGTAATCGCTGGAGTTGAAGATCCATTTGCAATCGTAATATAGGAATTTGCTGAAGTCACATTCGTGACAGTCCCACCACTTGCACCACTGACTGGCGAACACGCGAAGTTCGTTCCATCAAAAGTAACGAACTCGCCCGCAGAGCATGCGGTTAAGGAAGTCTTCAAAACGAAATCAGAGGCAACGTTATTCCCAAGCTTCGCCGCAGATCCTGCAAAGCCCGAAAATGGAACCGAGCGAATGATTGAATCCGGAGTAATTAATTTCCAACCTGAACCGTCGTGAAATTGCACACGCAACACACGTCCATCTGTTGCCAGTGGCGTGTATGTTGAAGTTCCTCCCTCGCACGAAAGAGGTGTCGCATTATTGAAGGCGCTTAAGATGTAGAACGTACCTGATGTTGGCCACGACACTGAGCCGCTGCCGATTGGCACATCAAACACGCCTTTTGAGTTGCTCATGTCGATGCCGTTCACTTGCTCGCGATAAATCGTGCACAAACCTGCGGGATCTAAAATTTGAAATTGAAATGAAACGCTGTTGCTTTCAAGAGGACTGCCGTCACTTTTTAGAATACGGCCTTGATAAGTCAAACTTTGCGGAGCTGCTGCGGCTAACAGCGATCCGAACAGAGTCATTATGAACAAGAGACGTGCAAGAAGATTCATGACTAACTTATCGGTTTAATTGCGGAAACATTGACGCTTTTGGTAGTGAATTCTTTCAATGAGACGTCCGATTAACATGATTTTAAGACTCTATTTCCCTCTCCCCAGACGTTGATCTTAATCTGATGGAATGTCATATTGTTCTAATGCACAAAACAGAAACGCTCCCAAATTTACACGCTTTCGAAACGAAGAACTTTAAAGTTGAAACACTGAAAATTGAAAGTCAGTGTTTGAAGAATAATCCGCTGAAAGATCCAGCGGTGCGCTTCAATCCTCTTTTGGTTCCTCACGGCGAGGGGCCGTGGCCTGTGGTTTTGGTTTTAGGCGGCTTCACCGGTAATTCACCCTATTACTTCAACGGTAAATTTAACGAGCAAAACACAGTGCAGATTTTGGATCAGGCCTTAGCTCGCGGCGAAGCTCCTGAAGCATTGTATGTCTTCGTTGATGCGATGACGACGTGGGGTGGTTCGCAATTTATTAATTCAGCGGCCGTCGGCAATTACGAAGATTATGTCGTTGAAGAGATCGTTCCGGCTTTGCAGAAGCACTACCCTGTTTCTAAACTTGCAAACGAATGGTGTGTGATGGGTGGCTCGAGTGGTGGTTATGGCGCGCTTCACTTAGCATCAAAACATCCGCATATTTTTGGCGTGTGTGCGGCGATTGCGCCCGATTCATTCTTTGAAGCGTCGCTCTTGAAAGATCTGTATGAAGCCATGCCTGTGTGGGAAAAATATCAATCGGGTCTGCGCGCTTTAGAAGAACTTCGCAATGGTAAACTTACAAAGATTCGCAACTGGCATACTTTGCTGAACGCTTTTGGTATGTCAGCTTGTTATGCTCCGTCTGGGGAACACGGTGATTTCCAATATCCGCTGAATAAAAATGGCGAAAAAATCACCGAGACCTGGAAACTGTTTTTAGAAAAAGATCCGTTGCACTTTTTGCCGAAGCGTTTGCCTGCGCTTAAAAAATTGCATGCAATTTATTTGGATGTTGGAACGAAGGATCAGTTCAACTTGCAATATGGTTCACGCCAAATTTCTGCCTTCTTTAAGAAGGAAAACATTGTCCATGATTACGTAGAATTCGATGGCAATCACTTCGATATTGGGGAGCGCCGTCCTGAAGTTTGGAAGTGGCTTAGCAACTGTTTTCGCCGCTGAGTCCTGCCCGTTGGCTTAGCTATTGCTCTTGTAAAAAGCCTGAGATTTTAAAGCTTATTAAGTCAGTTTTATTCGTTTATACGAGAGGCTTTTATGCGTCTTCTGTCGCTTTTTGTCACAGTGTTTGCTTTGTTTCTAGGTCTAAGTGCCCAGGCTTCCCAATGTTATTGCAAGGCCGATCCTTACTCTAAAAAATATACCGAGCCAAACGGTGTCGAAAACCATTGGTGGGGCGGCAAGCGTGATTGGACTTGTGAGTACACGTGTTCAACTCCCAATGGAGAAGCTAAGATCGTTGCCCGCCATAAAAAAACTTACTTCGGCAAAGACGATGGCTTATGGGGGATTTGTGATGGCCTCATCTACGAATCCCGCTACAATACTTACGTGAATGACTTTGTTTACACTCTTGAAGGTAACAAAGGGCTTGATCCAGTGAAGTCAGCTTCACCGGATCTGCAAAAGTTTACGAAAGATTTTTGTCAGTAATTTTTGTCGTTCGGTCCAATGCCGTTCGATCGAAAATAATTTTTATCGAACTCTCATCATTCGACTTCATCTATCCAAAAAATCGATGGAGTTTATGACTCTACGAATTTCAATCCAAGAATTCCGCCGATAATCATCGCCAGGAAAACCATCTTCATCAGTGACATCGGCTCTTTGAACACGATGTAGCCAATGATCACCGCCCCCACAGCGCCAATCCCCGTCCACACTGTGTAGGAAACTCCGACTGGCAAAACCTTCATAGCATTCGACAGAAGATAAAAACTAATCCCCATCGTGATAAGCGTAAAGATCGAAGGGCCAAGCTTCGTAAAGCCCTCTGAATATTTAAGGCCTGTCGCCCATACAAATTCCAAAATTCCCGCAATAACCAATAAGATCCATGCCGTTGTTGTAGTCATAGCAAATCCTTATTCAAATTTATTTGTAAGTCGTTGCTGTGAAGAACAGAGGGAGACTTGTATATCCCAAAATCTTTTTTAGCTTAAGTCGCAGAACTGCAACTTTGATGACCTTATCTTCTCACACATCGGCACAGCTTTAAAGAGTATTTTCTTGCGACCACGCGCACTCAGGATCAAAATAAAGACATAATTTTCTTCTGTGAATTTTTCCGCTACCTTCGTATCAGACTGTAGCCGAGCTTCTGAGGTTTTCTATGAAAGACACGATTCTTTTAACTTTCGCCGCTCCTGAAAATGTCATTCGTCGTTCCAAAGAATTATTCGACAGCCACGTCGCAACTTCCGAGTGGACTGCAGAGACCATCGCCGCTGAAAGTGCGAAACTCAACCCGAAAGCGATCGTGGTTTCTCCTCGTCAAAAGATGACAGCAGATATTATTGCGAAACTTCCCGCTTCAGTAAAAATCATCGCGACCTCAAGTGTGGGCTTTGATCACTTAGATCTTCCCGCAGCAAAAGCTCGCGGTATTGTTTTAACAAATACTCCGGATGTTTTAACTGAATGTACGGCGGATCTTGCGATGTTGTTGTTGCTAAATGCATGTCGCCGCGGACGTGAATACCAACACATCATGGAAGATGGATGGGGCAAAAGTTTTTCTCAATCAGAAATGTTGGGGATCAAAGTCAGCGGAAAAACTTTGGGCATCTACGGCATGGGTCGCATCGGCCAAGCCGTCGCCGATCGCGCCAGAGCTTTTGGCATGAAGATCTTGTACTGCAATCGTAAACGCCTGCCACCAGATCAGGAAAAAGGCGCAACCTACTTCGCAGACCTCAAAGAGATGCTCCCGCACTGCCAAATTTTCTCGTTAAACGCGCCAGGCACGGCAGAAACTCAACACATCATGAATGACGAAACCTTCGCGCTTCTTCCCAAAGACGCCGTCCTTGTGAACGTCGCAAGAGGAAGCTTAGTCGACGAAAAGGCATTGATGAGATCTTTAGATTCAAAACATCTCTTCGCCGCAGGCCTCGACGTCTTCGAACAAGAACCCAACTTCAACCAAGACTTACTGAAATACCAAAACATCTTCATGTGCCCCCACATGGGAAGCGCCACTCAAGAAACTCGCGATGAAATGGGCTACCGCGCCCTAGAAAACATCCGCAGAGTCCTCTCCGGACAACCCGCCCAAGACCCACTCTAAAGAGTGCCTGCTTCTTTTTTACGACCCACCAGCGTCATGACGCGGGATGGGCCCAAAAAAGTGCCAGACACCTTTTGATAACGCGGGTTGGTTGTAAAAAAGAAGCAGGCACCCCTGAAATAAAAAAGGCAGCGTTTCCGCTGCCTTTTTTTCTATTCTTCGTCGTCTTCTTCGAGCTCTTCCAGGTCGGCAAGTTCTTTCGTATCTTGCTTCGACTTGTTTGGATGGGCTTTTTGGTAGTCTTTGATTTTCACTGGATCTGGAGCCAGCATCAAGAACATCTGTTTGCCTTCCATTTTTGGATTTGATTCGATCAAAGCCAAATCGTTTACGAAAGCGATCGCTTTTTGCATCACTTCCATACCCAACTCTTGATGGGCCAATTCACGACCCATGAAACGCAATGACACTTTTACTTTGTCGCCATCCAAAAGGAAACGACGAGCGTGATTCATTTTTGTTTCGAAGTCATGTTGATCTGTACGAGGGCGCATTTGCACCTCTTTGATCGTTACAACAGTTTGTTTTTTACGAGCAGCAGTTGCCTGTTTTTTCTTCTCGTACTTCCACTTACCGTAGTCCATGATTTTACAAGTTGGAGGACTTGCAGTTGGAGCAATCTCAAGAAGATCGAGGCCTCTATCTTCAGCAATACGTAACGCCTCTGGAACAGTCATAACGCCCAACATGTTACCTTCATCGTCGATAACACGAATTTGTTGAGCACGAATCTCGCGGTTCACTCGCAAAGAGTCTTTAGAGTCTTTCTTGTTGCGATCAAAACGACCACCACCGGCACCGCCGCCTCTAAAATTACCACCTTCAAACTTGCTAATGGGAAACCTCCGTTGGTCGCCTGTTTACACTCCGGCTTCGCCGGAGTAGTTAAATTTATTTAAGGCCTACGTGTTTACTGGCGCAGATTTCGCCAATGAACTTTGTAGTGCTCTTGTATTAATATCAGTTTTAATCAAATTCATCACTTCATCAACTGTCAGACCTTTGTGTTCTGACCCGTCACGAAGACGTAATGAAACCGTTTTAGTTTCAGCTTCTTTATCCCCGACAATAATCATGTACGGAACTTTCTGAAGTTGAGCTTCACGGATTTTATAATTTAGCTTCTCAGCTCTACGATCAAATTCAACTCTAACTTTTGACTCTTTCAAAGAGTTCATAAGTTCTTCACAGAATGTATTCACACGGTCTGTCACATTCAAGATCGTCACCTGAACCGGACACAACCATGGAGGCAAATGACCCGCTGTATGCTCAAGGTAAACACCAATGAAGCGCTCTAAAGAACCAAGGATCGCACGGTGAAGCATCACAGGGCGGTGTTCTTTACTGTCTTCGCCTGTGTATTTCAGGTCGAAGGCCTGTGGAAGATTTGGATCCACTTGAAGTGTACCCAACTGCCAAGGACGGTTCAACGCATCCACGAACATGATATCAAGCTTAGGACCATAGAACGCACCATCACCTGGATTCAAAGTGAATGGCAGGTTCAAAGACTTCAAGGCATCTGACAACGCACCTTCAGCCATGTCCCAGTACTCTTCACTGCCCATACGGTTGTCTGGACGAGTTGAAAGATAGATGATGTATTTGCTCATACCAAGTTTGTCGTACACACGATTCAACAAGCCCATGAACTTCGCGATTTCCTCTTGAAGTTGATCCATACGGCAGAAGATGTGCGCATCGTCTTGGCAGAATGTACGAACACGAGTCAAACCGTGCATCGCGCCTGATTTTTCGTAGCGGTGCAAACGACCGAAGTCGGCCATTTTGATTGGCAAATCACGGTAAGAATATTTCTCTGAGTTATACAACAAACAGTGCGAAGGACAGTTCATCGGTTTAGAGGCGAAATCGCGCTCGTCCACTTTCGTGAAGAACATGTTCTCTTTGTAGTTTTGGTAGTGACCTGAAGTATGGAACAAGTTCACGTCGAAAATTTGCGGCGTGATCACTTCTTGGTAACCCGTTTCAAAATACAATTCGCGCAAGTAAGTTTGCAAAGCTGTGTACACAGTCGCACCCTTACCCGTGAAGAATGGAGAACCCGGAGCCAGTTCGTTGAAATAGAACATGCCAAGCTCTTTACCCAACTTACGATGGTCGCGTTTTTTCGCTTCCTCGATATTGTGCAGGTAAAGATCCAAATCTTTTTTATCGCCAAACGCTGTTGCGTACACACGTTGAAGTTGCGCGTTTTTCTCGTCGCCTCTCCAGTATGCACCCGCCACGCTTAACAATTTGAATGCTTTGATCTGACCAGTCGATTGAATGTGTGGTCCACGGCAAAGGTCAAACCAGCTAGTCCCATTGAAGTAGATACCAACTGTTGTTTCGCCTTTTTTCGCAAGGTCTTCGATCAATTCAACTTTGAAGCGCTCGTTCATGCCTTTGAAAGTTTCAATGGCTTTTGCGATCGGCCAGTCTTCACGGTGAATCGGCAAATCTTTAGCGATGATTTCAGACATCTTCTTTTCGATTTGTGCGAAATGTTCTTCCGTGAAATGGAATGGAGAATCGAAGTCATAGTAGAAACCATTATCGATCACTGGACCGATAGTGACTTTCACCTCAGGCCAAATATCTTGAACGGCTTGAGCCATGATATGTGCGCAAGAGTGACGGATCACCTCTACAGCTTCAGGCGATTTTGTGGTGATCAAAGCGACTTGCGTCTGGTCTTTCAATTTAGTGCGAAGATCAGAAATTTCAGAAGAACCATTGAGCTTCGCGCCCAAAGTTTCTTTGGCAAGACGTGGACCGATAGCTTGAGCTACCTCAAGCGCTGTCGGTTCGTGGTCGAACACCTTCGTAGAGTTATCCGGCAAAATGATTGTAACTTGTGACATTATGACTGCTGAGTCGTCGTTGAGCGACGACCGATTTCCGTGATTTGATGTGATGAAGAAATAAGCAAATTTTGCATCACATTATTAGTAATCCGGAGCCGTCAGAGGGTCAAGCACTCACCGCAAGAAATTGCACACCAATAATCTGTTGGCCAGTCACAGTCGAGGCAATCCAACGGACTTGGGATTCGATGGAAACCCACTTTCCTCTTTGGTCCTTGTACATCAGGCTAACGAAGTCCTTAGCGTGCAAAAGGCCCTCGCTGATCTCGATTAAAGCGCCCCCATTGGAGAAATCCTTCATCGCACCTTCACGCAGGAACTGGACCCCACCACCCGTTGGCGATGTGGCAGAGTAAGAAGACTTTTTAAGCATGACCTCAGCTTGAACGGCGTGGCGCTCGGCTTTGCGAGATTTCACTCCCAAACCTTGCAAGCGACGCGTCACGATGCCGGCAATTTGCTCGCTTTCCGACTCTCTTAAAAACAAGACACGGGAATCACTTAAACCAAGCTGATAAACAGCATTTTCAATAGTTTGCGCGATAAAGATTAAGGACAATCTTGTCTTTAATTGAGTCCAAGTTAGGAATGCTTGAGCTGTGCGCTGGTTTAAGAATTCTGATCTTACGATCACGCAGATATCTCCTTGTTGAAATTGAATGAGCTGCTTCATTTGTTCCGGTGTCTGAACCCAACGCCAACGAACCCCACGCAATTCGCGAAGATAATTCGGAAGAGTTTGAATCGGACTTAGATAAATGATGTCTCGAATTGAGTCTTGCATCACAGAACTACATTGCAAAGTTGAAGCCCAAACGTGAACTCGAACTAAAGTGACTCTGTGGTGGAAACTGCTGTTAACAACGTGGACACCTGCAAACAAAGCTTTAAACAACATTGTTAAATTACTGATTTACCGACTGTTTTTGCTGATTAACTATCTAGTCACATAAATCAAACCTAAAGGAGAATAATTTATGAAACTAATGATCACGGCACTGACAGCAATGTTCTGTTGTTCAATGGCTTTCGCACAATCTGACATCGATAAGATGAATCAACAAGCTCATGAACAAGGTGCAAAAATGGAAGCTGCGGGAAAAGAAGCTTCCGATAAAACAAAAATGGAGGCTGACAAAGCTTCTGCCTCTGCAAAGAAAACAACTAAAAAAGCTAAAAAGAAAGTTCACGAAACAAGTAAAGCTACTGAAGAAAAAATGGATGAGATGACTAAATAGTTCGCTCTCTACCTAAGGGGCCGGCATGTGGTTCTTCCGACGATTATTGTATTTTACTTTAAGTGTCTGGAGTGTGCAGGGCTGGTCCTTCCTGCTTTTAAATCCCGTCGGTCATCAAGAGGCATTGATGGGCAACGCGGGTATTGCTCACCCCGCCTCGCCGGGAAATCCTTTATTCAATGCCGCGGGATTAGCGTACTTTACCGATGACTTACCCAACATTTCTGTAAGTGGTACTTTAATATCTAGTTCTGACGCTTCTTCAAATGCTTTCGATAAAAGTAACAACTCCCTGACCTCACAGAGTGTACTTTCAGTCGCGAGTTTTCCGATCGGCTACGGCATTCGCATCGCGCCTTTTTATTCGTATCCACAGAACAGTGAATTTTACGGTTATTCTGACAACACCACTTCTGGCACCCGGGAGCGACAGTTTGAAAACGTCAGTTTGAAACAAGCCCTGGGCGGACTTTCTTATTCTGGCTTTTTTATTCCCGATGTTTTGGCGTGGGGATTTTCCGTGGGCGTCACTTGGAATGAAACCGATATTCACACCAGCCAACTGCAAGAAGGCGCCGGGTCCAGTCGGTTAACCTCCACTTACGATCAAAAACAAAGATCGCAGATTGAGTTGATGCCGGGACTTTTATGGAAAGCGACGGATGAGCTGTATTTGGGAATGGCCGTTCATCTGACACCACTGGAAGTTTTTTCGACGGGCACCACTTTTCAACAAGGACAAAATTCAGGCTCGCCAACAGGTGAACAGGACACCCGCCGTTATAGTCCCAACTTGGACAAACTTATTGGCGTCAGTCTGGGCCAAAGCTTCATCACGAACCGCTTTACCTTTTCCACCGACCTTAGTTATTTCGAACACGAGCCCCTGTTTAACCAATCAGCCTGGCAGGCGGCTTTGGGTTTAAAAATGCCGGTGATAAACCCCGTGCATTTACTTTCTGGGTTTAATTACTTTCGCACACGCGATTATGCGCAGTACATTCTGGATGGCGGCTTGGTCGTGAAACGCAACACTTACGAGTTTCTTTTTGGCGTGACATATAAGCGCATCGATTCCACCAACGAAGCCGGTTTTAACCTAGACAGTGACGCCTTAGGGTTCTTATTTTCTTCGACGATTTCATACAGTCCGTTTTAAGAGATTTTAAAATGCCTGATTCACTGAAAAATACCATGACCACTCATCGCCATAGGCAACGTCGACACGAAAATCGATGGGATTGCGCGCGGCAATTCGATAGCGCGCACCTAGACCACCCGACCACAACAGATCTTTTAATTCCAAATCCGAAACAGAATGCGCAACGTCTCCAACACCTGCAAATGCAACGGCGCCCCAGTGATCCGTAAAGCGCTGACGATATTCCGCCTGCGTCGCCCAAATAACTTTATCGCGATATTTACCGGCTTTATACCCGCGCAAGTCAGATCCCATTCCAAACATCGCCAAATCATAAAATGGAACATCACCAACGTTTGCTTGAAAATAAGCACGCGCCGCCAGCACCTTATTCGCATCTAAAGAGTGATAATAATTATAGTCCGCTTTATATCTTTGGAAGTTCGTCACATTGCCAAGTGACTCCATATAAAACTGCAAATTCAAATTCGCCAGATAACCTTTGGTTGGATAAAAAGAGTTATCGCGTTCATCCATTTGCACTTTAAATCCGGGCACCCAGGTTTCACTATCAAGTTTGTCGTTCACATTAATTTCAGCAGGCAAATTCGGAACATCGAATTTATTATCGAGTTTTTTATAACCAATCGTCGGCCCTAAATACACAGGCCCCCACTTCGGCATCAGTTGAGCACTAAAGAACGTTGCCTTTTGCTCCAGCAAGACAGAAATATCGCGCTCGCCCGTATCACGTCCCACACCATAGAAATCAGAATTGATTTTTGCATAACCACCGAAGACGTTCAGTCGAAGTTTGTCTTCATTCAATCGGCCGATATACCCCAACATGCCGCCGTAAGATTTCTTTTCAGTCCCAAAAACAGCGCCTGCAAAGATCGACGGCTTCTGATCTTTTTCATGCGCAAAAATTCTTTGCATCATCAAAGCCAAAGAAAATTCTTGGGATGGATTATATCCCGGCACTGGAGCAAAGACCCACTCCCCTTTCGTCAACTCTGGCTTCGAGGAGATTTCAAGTGGCGTCTTTTCTGTAGGGTCCTGCGCTTCGGGTGGCTCAATCGCATCGGCGTCTTTTAAACTTGAACGATCACTGACATCACCTTCATTTGCTGGCTTTGCAAATAAAGGCTCCGCTTGCGCGACGGAAGCAAGTGCAAGCATCAAAGCGACAAGGAAAAACAGTTTTCCTGCTAACGGCATTGATCCGCGATTTTGCGAAGTTCAGAGAGCTCATCACAGTCAAAACGCGACAAACGTGAACACACGTAATCGATGCACGAAACATCCATCAGCCCGCGACACATTTGTGTGACCGTAAATAGTTCCGTTTTTTCATCGCAATCAAAGCGCGAAACGCGATTGCAAACGGTATTCACACAAGCACTTGTGACGTTACGACAGTTGCGCGTGATTTCGGCAAGCTCCCCTTGTTCATCACAATCAAAACGTGACAGGTGCGAACACACGGCTTCAACGCACGCTTTCGGGTATCCCGTCGACGGAGGACAATTCGGTTGTTGTGGAGGATGAGGTCCTGGAGGATTCGATGGGTTTGTTGGCTGTTCTGGCATATTCGGATCATCCGGCAAAGGCATCGGCCCCTGTCCTGCCATGATCATTTTAAATGTCTGTAGCTTATCGAAATCGTCCACTAATTTTTTTATCTTCGCGGGCGAAGCCGCAAGACAAAGTGACGTGAACACAGTCACCAACGCGAACACAAGTCCCTGAGCCATAATCCCCTCCACGTTCCTACTTCAACGTGAGTGGCTGGAGGTCTCAACCTTTTAATCGAAAAAACAAAACACAGTGTGTGGAACGACAAACACCAAACAAGCTGAAATGCAGAACTGCAAAAGGCAAAAAAAAAGCCACTCGCGAAGAGTGGCTTTCAATATATCCAATTCTTTTAAAGAACTAGTATGCTACGTGGTGGTTTAGAGCCTCGTGCATGCGTGGGTCTTTCAAAGGAACCAAGCTGTGTTTGCTCCAGAAAGAGAACAAGCAAAGCATGAATAGACCAGCGAAACCTGCGAAGATACCAATTTCCCAGAAGCCGAATGTTACTTGGCCATCGAAGAAGTTTGGATATACCAACCAGTAGATGTCTACGTATTGCATAACAAGCACTAGAGTTGAAACAACCAATACATTCGTGTCAGAGCGTTTTGCTGCACGAGGAAGCAACGCCAAGAACGGAACGATGAAGCGGAAGATCAACAATGCCGTTGATACTGACATCCAACCACCCAATGAACGAGCGATGTAGAACTCAGTTTCTTCTGGCAAGTTCGCGTACCACATCAACATGAATTGAGAGAATGCGATGTAAGCCCAGAATACTGTGAAACCTTTAAGGTACTTCACAACGTCATGTTGGTGCTCAACAGTTACGTAACCTTTTACAAAACCGTGTTTTCTCATCAAAACGATAACGATCGCAAGGAATGCAAGCCCCGCTTGGAACAAACCTGAGAATGTGTAAACACCGAAGATCGTAGAGTACCAAGTTGGCAACAATGACATCAACAAGTCCACGCTGAAGAATGAGAACATCAAAGCGAAGAATGCGATGAAACCGATTGAAGGACCGACGTTTTTGTTCGTCAACTCAGCGTCACCAGTTTGATCTTGTTTCAAAGAGTTACCCACGATAACCCAACGGAACAACAAACAACCCACTACGAAGATCAACAAACGAACTACGAAGAAACCTGTGTTCAAGTAACCTGTTTTTGCAGCCACAACTGGGTTTGAAGCAACCACAGCTGGATCAGCCCACAAATAAAGTTTTTTGAAACCAATCAACAGAACCAAACCGCCAACGAAAATCCAAGGGATGAACGCTGTCGTTGCTTCAGCAAAACGGCGGATCGTTACTGACCAACCTGCTTTAGCTGTATTGTTGATTGCAACCCAGAACAAACCGCTCAAACCCAATGAAGAGAAGAAGAAGAATGCGACTAGGTAAGAAGTCCAAAGACGGTCTTGGTTTTTCATCAAACCGATGATGAAAGTCAAAACACCGATTGCTACCAAAGCAAAACTCAAAGTTTTAAGTTTTGCTGGAGCTTCAAATTTAGAGACATGGAGGTTTGTGTGATTATGATCGCCCATACCAATTCCTATTTGCCATCACGCTTCTCTAGGAAGCGAATGTAGTTAACAACTTGCCAACGATATTTTTGTGGAATGTGAGATGCGTAAGGACCCATCACACCTTGGCCCATAGTGATCACGTGGTAAACGTGTCCATCTGGCCAGCCTTTAATTTTATCAGTCAACAATGCAGGTGGTTTCAAAGCCATTTTAGCAGAGACAACAGACTTCGCAGCCTCGCCGCCTTCACCTTTATACCCGTGGCAAACTGCGCAGTTTGTCTCGTAGTATTTTTGGCCTGTCATTAGAGTCTCTTCATCCATTTTGCCTGCTAGTGGATTTTTCAAATTCTTAGCAGCACCTTCTGGATCCGTTGCATATCTGTATGGTTCGAAACCTACTGGAGCTGTGTGCTCTGGAGGTACGCGCATACCGCTATGGTGCGGAGAAGTTTCATCATACTCCTGCGCTTTGATCGCTGGAGATTCCATCATGTCTTGAATGATTTCAACGTTCGGGTTGTTACCGCGAGGACCGCAGCTAGACAATGCTAGAGCTGCTAGGCCTGCCGCCGCTACACCCATGGAGATATTCACGATGCTTCTCATTCTAGTACTCCGTTTTCTTCACTTCAAGAGCGCCAAGCTCTTTGAACATTTTCTCAATTCTTGCTTCGTCATATCCAGTATCGTTTTGTGGAATGAAGATCGCAAATTTGTGTGAGCTCAAATCCGGATCAATCACTGGAGGATCGATGCGTGGGATTTTGCAAATGTAGAACAAAGCGCCTACGGAGCAAAGAGCTGCAAACAAAACTGTCAATTCAAACATAATTGGAATGAACGCAGGCAAAGAGAAGAATGGTTTACCACCGACATTCACTGCCCAGTTCACTGCTGAAGTCCACCAAGTCAAAAGAAGACCTGCCGTCAAACCAACAAGACCTGCAACGAAAGTTACGTATGGAATCCAAGATCTTTTGATACCACACGCCTCTTCCATGCCATGCACAGGGTAAGCAGAAATGGCGTCAAATTTCGTGAAACCCATCTCGCGAGTTTTGCGAGCGGCTTTCAAGATCATGCCTTCATCATCCCAGATACCAGCGATACCTTTAGTATATTGAGCCATTAGTGGTGCCCTCCTTTATCGTCGTAGCCTACATGCAATACGGGCTTCACTTCTGCGATAGAAACCGCAGGGAACAAACGCAAATACAACAAGAACAGAGTCAGGAACATACCGAACGAACCGACAAGGACGCCCGTATCGAACCATGACCATTGATACATACCCCAGTTGGCCGGCAAGAAATCACGGTGCAATGAAGTCACAGTGATAACGAAACGTTCAAACCACATACCGATGTTTACGAAGATAGAAACGATAAACATCACTGGGATTGAACGACGCATTTTCTTGAACCAGAAAACTTGTGGAATCAAAACGTTACAAGATACCATCACCCAGTACGACCAGCCGTAAGGACCGAACGCACGGTTCACGAACACGAAACGCTCGTATTGGTTACCAGAGTACCATGCGATGAAGAACTCAGACGCGTACGCGTAACCAACAAGCATACCTGTTGTCATGATGATCTTATTCATCACTTCCATATGATCCAAAGTTACGTAGTTTTGGAATTCTTTGAAACCAATACGTACTAGAGTCATCAACGTCACAACCATCGCGAAACCAGAGAAGATCGCGCCGGCAACGAAGTATGGAGGGAAGATCGTCGTATGCCAACCTGGCAAGTTAGAAACCGCGAAGTCGAACGATACGATCGTATGAACTGAAAGAACTAGCGGAGTCGAAAGACCTGCAAGAATCAAGTACACCATTTCATAGTGTGACCAGTTACGAGCAGTACCTCTCCAGCCCAATGACAAAGCACCGTAAACAGAACGGCGAAGTTTGTTTTTCGCGCGGTCTTTAATAGTTGCAAAGTCAGGAACCAAACCGATGTACCAGAATACCATTGATACAGTCGCGTAAGTTGATACCGCGAAAACGTCCCAAAGAAGTGGCGAACGGAAGTTCACCCACAATGGACCACGTTGATTCGGATACGGGAACAACCAGTAATCAAGCCAAGGACGACCTGTATGTAGCAACGGGAAAAGACCCGCCGTCATTACGGCAAATACGGTCATGGCTTCCGCAGTTCTGGCAACCGATGTTCTCCACTTCTGACGGAAGAGGAATAATACGGCAGAGATCAACGTACCGGCGTGACCGATACCGATCCAGAATACGAAAGTAACGATCATCGTACCCCAGAAAACTGGATGAGTAACACCCAGCAAACCGATACCGACGCCCACAACTGTTCCAAGAATTACGATGTAGAACAACAACAACGTTTTTGCTGCTAGGAAAAGACCTACCCAACCTTTAGATGGGAATCTTTCCACTGGCGCGCAGATGTCGTCAGTCACATCTTTCAGTGTCTTATTTCCAAGGACTAATGGATTGCGCTTAATCATGAGTGTTCACCTTGTTTCGCAGTTCCGTGACCTTCTTGGCCACCAGCAGTTTCTTTATCGTTGTTACGGATCTTAGAAAGGTAACGAACTGAAGGTTTCGCATGCCATTCTTCTAGCAATGCATAACCACGCTCTTCCTTCTTAAAGATCTTAGCCACTTCAGAGTTTGGATCATTCAAATCACCAAACACGATACCACCTGCAGGACATGCAGTTTGGCAGGCTGTTTTAACGTCGCCGTCTTTCAACTGACGTTTGTCATTGCGAGCGATTGTTTTCGCTTCTTGGATACGGTGTACGCAGAACGTACATTTTTCCATAACCCCGCGCACGCGAACACCAACTGATGGGTTCAAAGCCATGTGCATTGGTTTTTCAATCAACTTCGCATAGTTGAACCAGTTGAAACGACGTACTTTGTACGGGCAGTTATTCGCGCAGTAACGAGTACCAACGCAACGGTTGTAAACCATGTCATTCAAGCCCTCATCAGAGTGAGTCGTAGCTAGAACCGGACAAACAGTTTCACAAGGAGCGTTGTCACAGTGTTGACACATAACCGGTTGGAAGACTGCTTCAGCATTCGCGATATCGCCAGTGTAGTAACGGTCGATACGCAACCAGTGCATGATACGACCTTCAAGAACATACTTCTTACCGATAACTGGAATGTTATTTTCAGATTGGCAGGCAACTACGCAAGACGAGCAACCTGTGCAAGTGTGAAGATCAACAGCCATACCCCATTTGTGACCAGAGTATTGGTGACCTGACCAGATGGACCAAGTCTCGTGACGTTTGATACCCGCAGAAGCACCTTTTTTGTTGTAGTCTTTCAAAGTCGCTTCAGCAACGATCTGACGACCTTCCATAGAGAAGTGACCAGATGTTGTTGCTAGAGGAATGTGCTCAGATGTTTTAGTGAATGTTACTGGCTGACCAGAAGCAGTCACTTTTCCATCTTTAGAGACAGTCATCATCGCAAACGCGTTTTGACCTACACCATTACCTACTTTACCAACTTTAGAACGACCGTAACCAACAGCTACAGCCACAACTTCGTCATGAAGACCTGGTTGGATGTAAACTGGAAGAGAGATCTTCTTGTCGCCTACTTTGATTTCGATAACGTTGCCTTGTTTCAACTTATGCTTCTCTGCCGTAGCGATAGAGATTGAAGCGTAGTTGTCCCAAGTCACTTTAGTTACAGGATCTGGAAGTTCATGCAACCAAGGTACGTTCGCCAAAGAGCCATCGCCCATTTGTGAAGTTGGGTAAAGAACAAGTTCATAACCTTCAGAAGATTTAGCAGGTTTGATTGCAGAGAAAGAATCTGCTTTGAATGAACGAGCAGAAGAACCTTTCGCCATCTCGCCAGCGTAACCTTTTTGAAGAGTTTCTTGCCAGAAGTCTTCGAAGGCTTGGCCTTTGCCAACTTTCGGGTGGATGTCTGATTTCCAGAATACACGAAGGTAGTCATAGAATGTTTCATAGTCGCGCAAACGAGCAGGACCCGCTTTCGCCATGAATGCCCAGTTCATCAATGACAATTGGAATGAACGCGTGTCGTACATAGGACGAATCGCTGGTTGGCAGATCGTGTAAACACCAGATGCCAATTCCATATCATTCCAAGACTCAAGGAAGTGATTGTCTGGGATCAAGTAGTCTGCATGAACGCCTGTTTCATCAACACGGTCGCCAGTGTACAGAACCATTTTTACTTTTTTAACTGCGTCTGCGAAGCCCATTTCAGCAGGCAATACGAAACCAGGATTTACACGGTGGATGATCAAAGTTTTCACTTTGCCAGCGTTCATATCTTGGATCAATTGCGCCATGTCTTCATAAGAACCCTTCAATGCAGGAGTTCCCGTTTTCGCTTCGATTGTCGAACCTTCGTTACCAAGAACTGAGTTCAACATGTTTACAGCGGCTTGAAGTTCAGAAGATCTGTCAGTCAAAGTCGCCAAACCACCTGCAACAACAAGTGATTGACCTTTGTTATCCCAAAGATCGGCAGCAACTTTTGCGAACAATTCTGGTTCAATGTTCAATTTCTTCGCAACATCACCGTAAGAAGACAAAGCAGATTTCACACCAGCGTTGCCAGCGTAAGAAGAGTTGCCTTTTTTCACGATGATTTCATGAAGAAGACCCATCACAACATCAAGTTGTTGCGAAGGTTTGATTTTCACGCGGATATCCGCGTTCGCACCAGTCAAAGAGTAGTTTGAATCAAATGAAACCAAACGGTTCATTTTTTTGATGTCTTTACGACCTTCAACGAATTGGTTTGTGAATGCTGTTGGAGCAATCCATGTACCCAAGAAGTCTGCATCGATAGAAACGATCATTTTCGCTTTATCGAAACGGTAGTTAGGAACAAGTTCTTCGCCGTAAGCAGCTTTAGAACCCGCCGCAACGTCAGCATTCGTCAATGCATCCCAAACAACGTGAGTTGCTTTGAAACCTTGTGCGAAATCACCAATCACTGCACGTGTTGCAGGAGACGCGATAGAACCCGTCAAGATAACTACGCCACCTTGGCCCAATTGTTCGACGACTTTTTTATCAAGATCTTCCCACTTCACATCAACCAATTGGCTGTTGCTTTTCTTTTCATTGAAAAGATTGCGTTTAGGACCTTGCGCTCTTTCTGGATCATACAAATTCAACAATGAAGCTTGTGAACGGATGTTCAAGCCGCTGATGCTGAATGGGTGACCAGGATTTGCTTCGATTTTAACCGGACGACCTTCGCGCGTTTTAACCAAAACTGCGATGGGGTCAGAACCGTCGAAATACGCAGATGAGTAGTAGTTTGGAAGACCCAAAGTTACTTCTTCTGGCATTTTGTTGTATGGAACGATTTTTTGTACTGGACGACGGATGCAACCTGCAGTTGCCATCGCTAGTGACGCGCCCATCAACTTCAAGAATTCACGACGTGCAAAACCATCTTGGCCATCTTCTTCACGTAGAGGTGAAGACATGAACTCAGTTTGTGCTTTCGCTGCGAACTCTGGGTTGTTGTTTAGCTGTTCAATCGTTTCCCAGTAAGTGTTGTCATGCTCTATCTTTGGACGAAGAGCTTTTTTCATTTCTAATTCGTGATCGTGATGCATTTCAGACATGATACCTTCCGAAACTCTTAGTAGTGACAAGTTGAACAGTTAAGAGGTGCTTTGTTCTCTGGTTGACGGTGGCAGTTCACACACCAGCCCATAGATAGATCAGAGAATTGCTCCACACGCTTCATTGTTTCGATAGGGCCGTGACATGTTTGGCAGTTCACGCCTTTAGCAATGTGCGCATTGTGATTGAAGTGAACGAAGTCAGGAAGCATGTGCACGCGAACCCATTCAACAGATCCACCGCTATCATATGCTTCACGCAATTTTTGGATTTCAGGTTTGTCTGTTGCAACTTGCAAATGGCAATTCATACAAGTTGAAAGAGCTGGAATGTTTGAGTGTCTCGATCTTTCCACTTGGTTGTGGCAGTATTGACACTGAATTTTGTTCGTTCCAACGTGCAATTGGTGATCGAACGCAATTGGTTGCTCAGGTGCATACCCTTTGTTGTATCCCCAACCTGGTTGAAACTTACAACCCGTTAGAAGTGTTGTAACCATGAGCGCGCTCAAGAAGGCCATCGCGCCCGCCGCCGTACTTTTGAATACCCGATGCATAATCATCCCTTTGCCAAGCCTGTTCTCCACCGCAACTTATGGTTGCCATGTTTGAGGCCAACAATGCTGTCCTAAATTTAGTTTGCCCTTATTTAAAGACTTTAAAGTCCAGTGGTCAATTTTCTTTTTGCAAGCATATTGAAAAAGGAAGACACTCCGCGATCTTCGCTCAAAAACTATGCAGCTTCGAGAATCATTCTCACCCGACTACTAAAGTCACTTTAGCTCTTTGGTCTAAGCTGCTTTCTTCTTCCCGTTGCGGATCATAGCGACGTACACAACCATTAATAGATGTGCAGCAACAAATGCGGACACGTATTCAACACCGCCCGCACCGAATCCGTATGAATGAAGCCCTGCGCCAAGCACGAAGTTCACGCCATACCACGCCATAATCACAAGTGAGAACGTCACAATCCCCGTCACAACCATGCCGAAGTTACGAATCATGCCTGCATAACGAGCATGAAGAACCGCTAAATATCCAAGCAGCGCGATCAAAGCCCAAGTTTCTTTAGGGTCCCAACCCCAGAAACGGCCCCAAGAATAATCCGCCCAGATACCACCCAAAATAATTCCGGGAGCTAAGAACGCGACACCAATTTGCATGGCGCGATAGATTCCCATGACGATCGCACGAATTTTTTCGTGATGCTTTTCTTCACCACGCAGGTAGTAAAACAGACCAATGTCTGCAAGACCGAACGCCAAGAAGAAAGCAGCGTAACTGATAGTGATTGTCATCACGTGGATCGTTAACCAATAGTTACTGCGCAAAACCGGTTCAAGCGGCGTCAATGTCGGATCAAGAACGGCTGGTGCGAAGTCAGCAATCACAAGCGCAAACAAACTCGCAAGCGTGCCCGCGAAAATAATAAAACGGAATTTATAGATGCGCTCTAAGATTGTAGAGAACAAAATAGCTCCCCACGAAACCCAAATGACCGTCTCATACATATTTGAAACCGGCGCGCGATCCATGATGTACATACGCAAACCGAAACCATACGTGTGCAATGCAAAACCAATTGCCAACATCGCCCACGCAAATTTCATCAGGCCTGGTTTGTTCAAGACCCACACAAGCAAGATTGAAGTCGCTGTGATGAAATAGAAAATATAAGCCCAACGGAAGGGGTGGAAGTCATTATAATGAACTTCTGCTTTAATTTTTGTGTCGTGATTATATAGAGCAGGATTTTCCGCACGCGCAGAATCTTCAAACTTCAAAACCGCTTCATCCAAAGCTTTGGCAGTTCCTTCAAGCGCTCCCGCATCGGCTCCCTGAGCCACAGCACCGATATGATTTACGAATGCTTTTGTGACGTCCAAGAATTTTTCTTGTTGTGCAGCAGGCATATCAGCAACAGAAATCCAGTTCTCCCCTTCTTTCGGTGGAACCAATTTCAACATGCGACCTGAAGCCACTTCTTGGAACACGAAGAATTGATTTTCCAAACGTTGCAACGCTTGGAAGTACGGATTTAGTTTTTCTTTTGTTTCACGCTTTGACTGCAACTCTTGACGAAGCAACGTGAAGCGATCGCTGGCGAACAACTCATCGCCTGAGAAATATCTTTGCTCTTTTGGCAGCTTCATCGCCTCTAAAACTTGGTGATTGCGCACTTCAAAGATTTTTTTGTTCTGCCACGCTTGTGGCGACAACATCCACGTTAAAATAATTTCAGTCGCGGCACGACCTTCAAATTTTGATTTCCCATAAACGATTTCAAGCATCTCGCGCGCGAAAGAATCGTAAGGTTTAATACGTCCGCCATCTTGCACAGGAAGATACTTCAAAGCATCGCCCGCTTTAGCAAAAGCCGACACAGAGATCACGGATGTTAGAATTAGTACTAACAGAGATTTCATTATTTTTTATCTCCACTTTTTTTCGCAATTTTAAAATCAAGATGCTTGAACCACATCAACAGAACGATCCCCAAGCTCATGATCAATGAACCCATATATTTTAGGAAACGTCCCGGATCGGCGTTCACCGAAAAGATCGAAGCCACAGGTTGGCCATTTTCTTCTTGGAAACTTGCTTGATAGACTGTCAAACCTTTGTATTTCAAAGGCTCATTCATAGAAATCAAATGTTCGCCCAATTCAGGAACTTCAACGACGCTCTTGTAAGCCATCGCACGCATTGTCCCTTGATAGCGATCCACTTCAAATTTCTTCAACTTCACAGGGAAACCGATATCGATGCGACGATTGCCGTAAGTCAGCAAATACACCGCTTGATTCGTGAACAGCTTCACCATGTCATTTAAAAGCACCCAGTGCTCTTTGCCTTCAAAAAGAATTTTGATCGCTGATGTCGTCAACGGCGTTGGATGTTCCAGCTCTTGCAAATCCCAGTCTTCAACTGCTGACGGCAGATAACGAAGGACACGGAAATCCATACTCATTTTGAATCCTGGATCGAAAACTTCGCCCTCTTTAAGGAAGCCTTTTTTACCTGGTTTTTTAGATTCTTTATAGAAAACAGCATAACGAACGCCGTCTTTTTCAGGATTCAAGTAAATTTCGTTCTTCCCCAAACCCTCTGCAGGAATAGGCCCCAAGTTGATGCGCGCAGGACCGAAATCATGAATCGCCAAAGCATTGGCTTTTCTTTGCACCAGCCATTCGATCACATTGACGTTTGGATTTTGAATTTGAAAACGAAGCCCCGCGCCCGCTTTACCCGATTCATCGGCGATCACTTTTTTCGCAGGCAGAACATACTTTTTGTAATCAACAACTTTGATGGCACCCTCAACCACGGGAATGTCCAAAGACTTCTGCGCTGTTGGTGGTTTCACGAAGAAATCAACTTCGCTTTCATAAGTTTTCGAATAGCGATCGCCATCGAATGACGAATACACAACTAGATCTGTATCAGCCGTTTGCACGAAATTATTTTGATCGCCAATACCAACACGCATCGAACCATCAAGACCGAACTTCGCTGTGATGACTGCACCTGCAAGCAAGAACAAGATCCCGATGTGCGCAAGCACGAAAGACGCATGACGTTTTTTCCACGGCCAACGATCCACCATCACGCCGATCAAGTTGATCGCAAGCACGATCATGATCGTGTACATGAACCAAGTGTCGTAAACCCATTTTTTTGCGGCATACGCATCGTATTTCGATTCAATGATCGTTCCGACCGCAGTGATGGCCGCAATTGCGATAATAATGACTACGGCCAGTTTTAAAGAAGCCAAAGGCTTGTTCAGCCTTTTCAGCAAAGATTTTTTTGGTGCGCCAGAAGTGGTCAAAGCTGCATCCCCGATAGAGTGATTTTTATTCACTGCTATCAATAATTTAGAACGCTTGCGATGACCACGCTTTTTAACCCCTCAACACTTCGTGTTATCACGCAACATTTGGTTGCGGACACCTTTCATTAGTAAAGGGAATGGAGATTTTTTCGGATATAATCCAACGCGAAGAACACTTTTTCTTGAACCTTCTTCGCCTCTTCAGGCTTCAATTTCTTCGTTTTTTCATCCATGTACAGCTCACGATTCATCTCCACCTGCAAAGTATGCTGCTCGCGTGATGGATTGCCGTACTGTTCTGTGACGCGACCGCCAAAATATGGCCAGTTGTAGCCAACTTTGAATCCCGCCGTCACATACGCCGCAATCACCAAGTCTTTGAATTTTGGATCGCAGCTTTTACCTTTGCTGTCACTTACCACAATATCAGCGCGTCTTTCACCTGGATCGCGATGTTCGCTTGTTCCTACCGACGGCATGCTGTGGGCATCAATATGAAAGGTCTTTTTAAAACCTGCTGCATGCACCTTGCTATACATATCACGAATGCTTGAATGAAATGGTTCGTAAACCAATTTAACCAATTCATCGTGAGTTTGTTGAGTCATCGGTGCTGGCATTAATTGATGCTTGTAAGTCGTAATCACCCAGTGAAAACCACGATTGAACATGCCCGCTTTGTTAGCATTGCCAATCACTGACGATTCATCGATATCCTCAGGAATACGATTCATATCTGCGGCATAACGATGCCATTCTGTTTTTACAAGTGGGATTTTCAATTTGTGTAAAGCGGGCTCATACAAAAAGTCCACGTAACGATCGACATCGCACATCAAAATTTCTTCAGGCAGAGTATTCAACCACGGAGTTTGTGGCGGAATTTTTTCGCCCGAGTGAGGAATGGTAACGATCAAAGGTGCAGTGATTTCCATATTAGCTCCCCGCCGGATCAGAGTTGACCTTAGCAGACTAAATCGCGACAATTATTTTGAAAAGGGTAAATCTTATGACAACACCTCCCAAAGCAAAAATCTACACGCGCACAGGCGACAAAGGCTCTACTCGTCTTGTTGATGGTTCGTGCGTTGAAAAATTCAATCCACGCGTCGAAGCCTATGGCACTGTTGACGAATTGAATAGCTATTTGGGCGTGGTTCGTTGTGCGCTTAAACAAGATTCTGCCATCGCCGCTAAATTTGTGGCCATGGATCACGTGCTTGAAAAAATTCAAAATGAACTTTTCAATATTGGCAGCTTACTTGCGACTGAAAAAGACGAAGTCTTTAAGATGTTACCTGCCATCACGGAAGAACAAATCGTATTCATCGAACACCAAATCGATGAATTAACGGCGGGCTTGCCTGAATTGCGCAATTTCATTCTGCCAGCGGGTCATCCTGTTGCTGCGCACTTGCACGTCGCAAGAACGTGCTGCCGTCGCAGTGAACGTCGTTCCGCAGAAATTGCCGTGAAAGACGACCGCTATGCTTTGGCTTTGCAGTATTTAAATCGTTTAAGCGATTACTTGTTTGTGGCGGCTCGATTTGCGAATCAAACAGCCGGCCAAGCTGACGTTGTTTGGAAAAAAACTTAGATGAAGTTAGAAATCGCAAAGCCCGAGGACAGTGCTCTTTTAGCAGAGTTTTATAAAGGCTTCCCCGTTCGCGGTTTAGTCGAAATGAAGATTGATCGTAACAACGACTTCTTCATGCCCTATGATATTCAATCAGATCAACACATCACTTATGTTCTGAAAGAAGAAGACAAGCCCGAAGGCATGGCAAGCTTCGTTCTGCGTGATGTTTTATTGGATGATAAAGTTCAGCCCGTCGCTTTCGGTCGCGACTTGCGTATCACTTCAAATCGCAAAGCCGTCATCGAATGGTCCCAGCACTTTTTGCCGGTGATGACCGAGGTGTTTCAAACCTTCGGCACTAAATATTTGTTTTCCATTTTAAGCATGGGTGAAGTGCAGGCACTGAATGCCTTTGTGCGTCCTCGCACCTTGAAGCGCCCCCTACCGCAGTATCATTTATTTCGTCGCTTCAACATGATTTCGGTACATGGTCGTTTGCCGTGGGCAAGCAACCCTTTGCCGAAAATGCGAATTCGCCATGGCAATGAAAACAATGTCGATGCCTTGATCTACTATATTTGTCAGAAATCTCGCGATAAGGATTTAGCAACAGTTTGGGATGCACAAAGCTTCCGCGATAAATTAGATCGTTGGAAAGGTCTTAAACTTGAAGACTTCCTGATTGCGTTTGATAAAGACGAAAACATTGTTGGCTGTGTGGCGCCGTGGAGTTCCGGTGGCCTGCAAGACTTCATTCCTATGCAATATGGATTGCGGGCGCATAATTTCCGTCAATTCTTAAAATTCGGCAAGATGCTGGGGTGGACTCGCACTTTGACGAAGCCCTTTTCTCGTCTGAAGGTTGAAGCCAGTCTGAATTTTAAGTACTTAAGCTTTTTACACGCTGATAATGGTGATATTTTCGAAAGTCTTTTGTGGAAAGCTTTTGATGATGCTGAAGAAAACGAATTTTTGGTCTACAACCAAATGCGTTCAGAATACATTTATCGCAGACCTCGCACATGGATTTCTGCGAAAATGCCTTTCGGCGTTTATCTTTTACAACCACCAGACAGCGAACCGCCGGCGTTCTTGCATCCATCGAACGAAAAATCGATCGAGATCGAACCGTTTTTTAATTTTTAATTCGGCGAAAGCCGGCATTTAAAAGAGTTGTCGGATTTCCGCGGAACATTCTAAAGCAACTCTAATGTTGGTTGCGCAATTGAAATTGGTTTTTTGCTTAGCAAACACATAGGTTTGTTTTCTATGAAAAAAGCACACATTGCCCTTCCCCTATTGATGCCGGCTTTATTAATCACTGCTTGTGGACGAGTTCCTTCAAAGCAGCAAATTCAATCGACAGAAAACACTCAAGGAGTGGTTTACACGTCTGACTCACGTAAAGAGATTTCAGAAGTTAAAACTCCTGCGGTTTTAAAGATCGCGCGTTCAGCGGTTGCATTTATCGACTATAACAATATGGAAAGACGCGGTGACGAGTACGTTATGTCTGCGCGTACTTTGAAAGATGAATTTAACATGTGTAGCAATCAGCGCTATGCGGACCAACAAAGCGTCGCGAATTGTTCCGGTATCTTGATTTCGCCAAAACATGTTTTGACTGCCGGCCACTGCATCAACGAAGACACTTGTTATCTTTATAAAATGGTCTTCGACTTTAAACACGAATCACCGTTCTATGCATCAGACCGTCAAAACTATCGCATTCCTTCAAACAATGTTTATTCATGCAAAAAAGTCGTCGCCCGTGTTTCACAACCTGGCTGGACAACGCATGATTATTCTATTGTTGAATTGGATCGCCCTGTACAAGGTCGCGAACCTGTTAGCCCTAGCTATAAAACTTTGAAACCAAATGACCCCGTGTTCACTTTGGGTTTCCCAACAGGAATCGCCATGAAATGGGCGCACGGCATGGTGCGTGTCGATCTTAATGAAACAACTTATAAGACAGCGATCGATACTTTTTCTGGAAATTCAGGCTCGCCTGTATTTGATGAAAAATCGGGAGCTTTGATTGGTATTCTGACTGGTGGTGAAAGTGATTTCGTTTACAACCCGCAAGATGCCTGCAACGACATTAAAGTCTGCGCTTCAGGCACCTGCATGGGTGAGCGCGTATTTAAACTTTCAGCGATTGCTTCCGTTTTGAAAAAATACGCGCGCTAAGGCGATAACCGCCCTAGCCTGCTTTCTGCTTAATACCCGTTAACAACGCCAGATTTGAAATCGTGCTTGTTAAACCCATCGTTGAGGTATTCAAACTGCCCGCAGCCCCAGAAATAGTTTCTGCAGAGGCTGCATTGGTTTGCGTCGCTTGATCCAATTGATTCATCGCTTGCGTAATTTGCGAAACACCTGTGCTTTGCTCGTTACTTGCTGTTGCAATCTCATTATTCAAAGCTGCAACTTTATTCACTGAATCCACGATTTTCTTTAGTACTTCGGCACTTGATTGCGCAACATCTTGACCTTTTTCAACTTGTTCAACGCTTTCTTTGATCAAGCCAGAAATTTCTTTTGCCGACGTCGCACTTCTCATCGCCAAAGCACGGACTGCTTCTGCAACGACAGAGAAACCTTTACCTTGCTCTCCCGCACGAGCGGCTTCAACCGCTGCATTTAGCGCCAACAAATTCGTTTGGAACGCGATATCGTCGATAACCGCGATGATTTCTTCGATTTTTTTAGAAGATTGCGCGATCTCATTCATTGATTGCGTCAACGCTGCGATTTCACGCGTACCTTCTTCTGCTGAAGCCTGAGAAATATTAGAAAGATCAGAGGCCGATTTGGCATTTTCGGCATTTAACTTAATCATGCTCGTCAGCTCTTCCAAAGAGGCCACCGTTTCTTCAAGCGAAGCGGCTGATTCCGTCGACGCCGTCGAAAGATCCGCACTTGAACCCGTCAAACTTGCCACCAATTCGCGAATTTGCGAATACGCAGTCGACAAAGATTCTGTTTGCATACGGATACCTTCTTTCAAAGAGAAAGAAGAGAAGAACATCGTCAAAGACAAACCAATGATCATGATGGCAACCGAACCCAATGACCAGTTGGCATAAGAAGAATAATTATCCACCGCGGCCAAGGTACGATTGCTCATCGCTTGTTCGAACTTATTGATGGGCTCCATGATGTACGCCACGTTGTCTTGATATTTTTGATTATGCATAAGATCGCGGGCCAATTTTGTGTCCGCTTCTTTTTTCACAGTGAACTTGCCGCTTTCATCAGTGAACAATCCTTGGGCTGCATTCATCGCGATCTCTTCTGTATGCACAAGATCGTTGGAACGTTTTGCTGCCTCGTCCAAGAATGCAAACTCTTGATCCGTAAAGCCCGCATCTTTCATCATTTGATTCAAAGAAATCGTACGACCATCAGGACGAGCTTTTTCGCCGCTACGAATTTTTACGATATCCCAATAAGTATCTAGATATTTTTTTTCACCCGTCACAACGAAAGTACGCGCGTTTTCAGTCAAGTCGCGTGAACTTTTACGCAACTCATCGGCAAGTCGTTGTGATTCAAAACGATTGCGATGGGCCGAGTCCGCTTTTTTCTGGAAGTAGAATGCACTTCCGATGCACAGATAAAGTGCGCCGATTAAACAGATTGATAAAAAATTAAAAAACTTAACTTTGGCAAATACGCTCATGGAGGTTCCCTTAAAAAATTTAGAGAACTCATCGGATTATCCTTAGGTAACAAAAGCAGCTAAGTTTGTTTATTTCGCACTTTTTGTGATGAACAAAAGTCTAGCGACAGCAAAGTCGCTTAAGACAAGATTCTTAAGCGGAAATTAATTTATGTTACGCATTTTTAGATCAACGGATTTTCTGAATCAAAGAACGTTTCACGCACCTGAGGCCAGAACCAATCAAGTTGTGGGTCTGCGGCGATAACATCCTTAATAAGAACTTTAATATCGGTGCGAGTTGAAACTTCGCGACGCAACCACATTTCGATTTCGTCGTAGCCCGGCCCGATGATTGTGATTTCAACATGACTCATGAAGTGCAAAAGATGAAGATCTTTGGTAGCGACCTGCTTGCCATCACGTTTTGCATTGATAAAGCTCAGCACCTCATTTTTGATATCCAAAAATGATCGATGATTGATTCTTCTCAGAATCAAATCCGCACGATGATCGCGATTGACCCATCGTTGGTGTAAGCCTCTTTGCACGAGGTTGATCAGTAGTGTGCGTAAAACGCTTGGCACCTGACGAAATTCATCATCAGGGAGTGCCATTACCTGCATCAAGTCTACGTAGCGAGCCTGTTCCTGGCCGCGACGAAGGGAGGTAAGCACTTCAGGGATTCGCAAAAGGGACTCACGAATTCCTGATAGATCAATTCCTGCTCCATCCGTGAAGTAGAGAATTCTCATACTTCTATCATGACCTAAGTTTATAAAATGTGTGCAGAAAATTTCACTCTCAAGACCATGGTCTAGTATGTATTTTTTGGTGCACCCCCCTCGCCTTTTTGATAGGATTGTTCAAGGCCTATGGACTAGGGCCGTAGAAAACAAAGGATTGTTATCGTGAGTTCGAAGAACCCCAAAAATCAGCGCCCTCCTTTTGAGAAGTGGTACTCCTATTTGCTTTTTGCTTTTGTGGGTTATTGCATCGCTGACCTTGCGATTTTGTCGTATCGCGATTTGATGCTTCCGCAGTCTGCACCGCCTTCTCATCCGAAAGCTCCACCTCCAGATAACTATGTTAGTAGTGGCGCCTACAACAGCATCACGTCACGTAACATCTTTGCTTCAAGTGGAATTATTCCTGATGCCTTAGTTGATAAATCTAAAGGCAATCAGGAAAAAGAAGCCGCTCCTGTTCCTTCACAATTGCCTCTGACTTTGATTGGCACTCTGGTGCATTCGAATCCTGCGAAATCAATTGCCGCGATTGAAGTGCGCGGTAAAAACCAAGTGATCTCTTACTCTCCAGGTAAAGATGTTGAAGGTATGGCGAATATTATTTCCGTGGAACGCCAAAAAGTTATTTTCAGAAACTTGAATTCAAATCGTCTTGAATATCTAGAGATGAAAAAAGAAGGCAATAAAGTTGCTTTCGGCGGTGCTCGCCCTGCTGCGAGTGGCGGCAAAGAAGTTATGAAAACCGGCGACAACACGTTTGCGATCAAGCGTTCTGATTTGTTGAAATATACAAATGATCTTTCAAGCATCTTGATGCAAGCGCGCGCAGTTCCGAATCGTGATCCAGGCACGGGCGCCATCAATGGCTTCCGTATCCTTGATATGCAACCAGGCAGTATCTATGAACAGCTTGGCGTCCAAAGAATGGATGTCATCAAGTCTGTTGACGGTACGCCAGTAGATTCTCCAGCGAAAGCAATGGAGCTTTACAACAGCTTAAAAAATTCTCCAAAAGTCAGCATCCAAGTTGAGCGTAACGGCAAAACCGAGACGATGACGTATAACATCCAGTAAGTGATGTTATTTTTGAGATAGATAGAACGTTTAACTCCTCAGGAGGAGAGAGAAAAATGAAAAAACCGGTCAGCATAGGACTTGCTTCATTGATGACGGCCCAACTTATAGGCCCGGTAGCAAAAGCGCAATTCGAGGACTTCCCTCCTCCACCGCCACCACCAGATTTTGGTGGCACTGAAAGTGCGCCTGCAGATTCATTCCCACCTCCTCCATCGATGCAACAATCATCAGGCCCTTCTGCAAGTGGCTCGCGTGGTGGTTCATCAAATCTTTCAACGGCTGGCGTTCTTTCTAAAAAAGAAAAAGATAAATTCGCAAAGGCGTCTATTGAAGACATCACAAGCGAAAACTTCCCAGAAACGATTGAATCATTCGACTTCCCGAATGTAGAGATCACAGATTTGATCAAAGCGATCGGCGAATTGACTGGTAAGAACTTTATCATCGATCCGGGCGTGCGTGGCAAAATCACGATCGTGGCACCTTCTAAAATCACAGTGGCAGAAGCTTACAAAGCTTTCCTGTCTGCCCTTGCGATTAACGGTTTCACAGTGGTTCCATCAGGTGCTTTCTTAAAAGTTAAATCAGCAAGAAATGCGCAACGTGACAATATCGATACTTTCTCTGGCGCTTACTATCCAAACAGCGACCAAATGATCACAAGAATTATTCACTTGAAGCACATCTCTGCGGCTCAAGTAAATCGTGATCTGCGTATTTTACCTTCTAAAGATGGCGAGATGAATATTTACGAGCCAACAAACTCGATCATCATCTCTGACTACGGTTCAAACATTGACCGCGTGATGAAAATCATCAGCCAATTGGACGTTCCGGGATTTGAAGAACAACTTGAAGTTATCCCAGTTAAGTACGCAAAATCCAAAGACCTTGCTGACCTTGTTGATAAAATCGTAAATAAAGGAAATAAAACTCAAGGTGGCGCCCCAGGCACATTCACTGCGGGTGTTCCTCGTTTCACTCGTACAACAGGTGCTTCATCACAACAAGGTGCAAGCTTCTTCATGGCGATTCCAGATGACAGAACGAATTCAATCATCGTTGTTGGTAACAAATCTGGTATCGTTCGTGTAAAAAAATTGATCTCGCAATTGGATTTCAAAATCCGCGCTGAAGAATCAGGCGGCGTTTACGTTTATTACGTAAAAAATGGCGATGCTGAAAAAATCGCGCAAACTTTGACGGGCGTGACAAAAGACGCAACTCCAAAACCAGCAACGGGCGGAAGCTTGTTGTCTCCTTTGGGTCCTTCTGGTGCGATGCAAGCTCCGACAGAAATCTTCGGTGGCGACGTAAAAATCACTGCTGATAAAACAACAAACAGCTTGGTTATCACTGCAAGCAAACAAGACTACGACGTGATCTTGAATATCTTAAATAAGATCGATATCGCGCGTGATCAAGTTTATGTTGAAGCAATCATCATGGAGATGAGTGCGAATGACGGTAATCAATGGGGTGTTGGTTACTACCAATACGGCAGCTCTGGTTACGGTAAAGTCGGTTTCAACGGTTTCACTGGCAGCCCTACTTTGACGGACTTGTTAAGCCCAACTGGCGGTAACGGTGCGATCATCGGTTTCGGTTCTGGTAAAACAGTGACAGTGACAGATCCTTCGACGAAACAAGAATTGAAAATCCCAAGCTTGATTGGTTTCATCAACTTCTTGAAGACGACGAAAAAAGCGAACATCCTTTCAACTCCGCAAATCATGGCTTTAGATAACCAAGAAGCAGAGATCGAAGTGGGTGATAAAGTTGTAACTGGTTCGCAACAGTCTTCGACTGGTACAAGCGGTACGACAATTACAACGCCAACGTTCGACGATGCGACTATCAAATTGAACATTAAACCGTTCATTAGCCCGACATCGAATTCGATCCGTATGGAAATCAAACAACAGGTTTCGCAATTGTCGACGGCTTCAACTCCGAAGGCGTTCCAAGACTCTACTCAGCCGATTGCAAAACGTTCGATCAAAACAATGATCAACGTTAACAACGGTGACACGGCGATCCTTGGTGGTTTGATTAAAGAAGACGACACTGAATCCATCATCAAAGTTCCACTTTTGGGTGATATTCCAATTATCGGTTGGTTGTTTAAGTCTTCAACTCGCGTGAAGAATAAAACAAACATGGTTGTGTTCTTAACGCCGAAAATTGTGAGAAACGTTGCTGATTCGAATCAAATTATCTCGAAAAAGCTAGATCAACGTTTGGAATACATCAAATCCGAGGGTGGTAAAGATCCATTTGGGTCTAAACTTGATGAGATTACCCGCAAGGTGCAAGGGAACGCTGCTGATGTAGTCAACCCTCCTGCAACAGAAAAGGAATAGGAATTAAATGGCCTCCGTGGATGTTCAGACGATTCTAACAAAAGCAACTTCACTGACTCCTGATCAAATCAAGTCAGTGCTTAACAACCCTTCAGTGGTCCGCCCGGTCACTGTAGGGGAAGCTTTGAACTCGAAGGAATTTTCCACGGCGGATGAAGTCGTTGCTGATCTTTGCAAAGAACTGGGTTTGGATTTTATCAAAGACATTCCTGTTGCAGATATCAACGTCGACTTGATCCGAGATGTCCCAATCAACTACGCCAAACAACATCAAGTCCTTCCCTACAAAGAAGAAGCTGACACACTGACGGCCCTTACAAGCAATCCAGTGAATTTGAAAGCTTTGGATGACTTGAAAGTTTTGTTCGGTAAAAGAGTCCGCCCGCTTGTGACAACAACAAGCCGTATTCAAGACGCGATCAATCGTGTCTATGAAAAAAGCACTTCGAATCTTTCAGGTCTCGATGAAATCGACGAAGAGGATTACGATCTTGACGATCCTATCGTGGATCTTCTTGATGCTGGCGAAGATGATGCGCCGGTTATCAAACTTGTGAATTCAATTTTGTTCCGCGCTGTAAAAGAAAAAGCTTCCGATATTCACATCGAACCGTACGAAAAAGACATGGTTGTCCGCTTCCGTACTGACGGTGTTTTGAATGACGTTATTAAACCGCCTAAAAAACTTCAGAACGCGATCACTTCCCGTATCAAAGTTATGGCGAACTTAAACATCGCGGAAAAGCGTCTTCCTCAAGACGGTCGTATTCCATTGAAAGTCGGCGGTAAAGATATCGATATCCGTCTTTCTACAGTCCCGACTGCTCATGGTGAGCGTCTGGTTATGCGTATTCAAGATAGATCAACAGTTGTTCTTGAACTTGAACAACTGGGTTTTTCTCGCGAAAACTTGGATCGCCTTGATGATTTGTTATCGCGTAATGACGGCATCTTGCTGGTTACGGGGCCTACGGGTTCTGGTAAATCCACAACTCTTTATGGTGCTTTAACGAAACTCAATAAACCTGACGTAAACATTCTGACGGTAGAAGATCCGGTGGAGCAACGTATCCACGGTTTAGGCCAAGTGCAAACAAACGCCAAGATCGGTCTGACATTCGCGGCGGGTTTAAGATCTTTCCTTCGTCAAGACCCCGACATCATCATGGTCGGTGAGATTCGTGACTTGGAAACTGCCGAACTTGCGATTCAAGCGTCTCTGACAGGTCACTTGGTTTTATCTACACTACATACCAATGACTCTGCCGGTGCCTTCCCGCGTTTGATTGACTTCGGGGTTGAGCCCTTCTTGATCGCAACTTCAGTTATGGGCGTTGTTGCACAACGCTTGGTGCGCGTTCTTTGCCCTCACTGTAAAGCTCCGCACAACCCTTCTGATTTTGAATTAAGTCTGTTAGGTATTTCACGCGCCGATGCTCAAGGTCACCACATCTGTAAGGCGATGGGTTGTACTCAATGTGGGCAAAAAGGTTATTCAGGTCGTACGACGATCAGCGAATTGCTGGTCGTAACTGATGATATTCGTTCTTTGATCATGCAACGTAAAGACGGTAACACGATCAAAAAACAATCGGTCGCAAACGGCATGAAAACATTCCGTGATCACGGCATCGCGAAAGTTCTTGCCGGCATCACAACGATCGAACAGTTAACTACAAATACTCAGTTAGATATCTAATAAAGAGAACCACCCATGCCAATTTTTGAGTACAAAGGTTTAACCCGAGACGGAAAAAATACTAAAGGTACGATCGACGCCGAAAATCAGCGTGCGGCTCGTACTCGTCTCAAAAAAGATGGCGTTTTCGTAGTCGATATCAAAGATAAAAAGAAAGCGGATCCTAAAAAATCCAAAGGTCCTCGTCAGACTGCAAAAGTTGGCGTGAAAGACTTAGCCTTAATGACTCGTCAGCTGGCGACTTTGATTAAGGCCAACATTCCCCTGGTCGATGCACTTGCTGCCGTTTCTGAACAAGTTGAAAATCCAACTTTGGCAGAAGCTGTTGCCGACTGTAAGAACATGGTGAATGAAGGCTCCCCGTTCTATAAAGCTCTGCAAAAATATCCAAATATTTTTACCAACATCTACATTTCAATGGTTGAGGCCGGCGAGATGTCAGGTAGCTTAGACATCTTGTTGTTGCGCTTGGCAGAGTTCACTGAAGCCCAAGCAGAACTGCGCGCGAAAGTTTCAAGCGCCATGATGTACCCGATTATCATGTTGGTAGTAACCGGCGGCTTGTTATCATTCTTGTTCATCTTCTTAATTCCAAAAATGGTGACAGTGTTTGAGTCCGCTCCCCAACTTGTCCTGCCTTGGTACACGATTGCGTTGGTCAATGTTTCAACGTTCATGGTGAACTACTGGTACATCATTTTCGGTAGTATCTTCTTGGTTGTTGTTCTGTTTAGAAATTGGAAATCAACGCCAGCGGGTAAAGATCAATGGGATGCGATTTCTTTGAAATTGCCGCTGATGGGTCCGACAGTGCGCATGGTTGCGGTATCACGCTTTACTCGTACTTTGGGTACACTTCTTAGCGGTGGTGTTCCAATGTTGACGGCTCTTGATATCGTTAGAAACGTCGTTGATAATCATGTTTTGGCTGTCGCGATTGATGAAGCCCGCAGCAATATCTCTGAGGGTGAAACGATTTCGGGTCCGCTTAAAAAATCAGGACAGTTCCCGCCTATCGTTATTCACATGGTGAACATCGGCGAAAAAACCGGCGATCTAGAAAACATGTTGATGCAAGTTTCTGAAGCTTATGACTTCCAAGTTAAGAATAAGTTAGAATCTTTGACGGGTTTGATGGGCCCGGTTGTTATCGTGATCATGGGTTTCGCAATTGCTGCGATCGTGTTCGCGGTCATGATCCCAATGTTCGAAATGACGAACCTTGCCGGGTAGATCTTCACCAGACTTAAAGTAAGTTCTTAAATATCAAATGTGAAATTATGCAGCACGAACTGAGTGCTGCTTCCTCACCACCCAAAACGGAACCATATCAATTCAAGAAATTCAGGATTTTTGACGAAGGTCGGTGTAGATTCCCTCGCGAATCCTTTACCTGACAGTTCGCCAGTGTTATTCTCTGACGATGTTGTTAACCAAGGAGAAATTAATGTCACCTATCAGCAACCGTAAAGGTATGACCTTGATCGAGATCATGATCGTTCTTGCGATCTTGGGCGGTATCATGACGCTGTTATTACCTCGTTTGACGGGACAAATGGAAAAAGCAAAAGTTAAAGAAGCGCGCATTCAAATGTCGCAAATCGTAAATGCTCTTTCAATGTACTACACTGATTGCGGCAAATACCCTCAATCACTTGAAGGCCTTGTGACTCAAGATTCTCAATGTAACAACTGGGGACCTGAAGCTTACTTGAAAAAATCGCCGAAAGACCCATGGAATCATGACTTCGTTTATGAAATCAGCGGCAGTGAATACTCTTTGAAATGTCTTGGTAAAGACGGCAAAGAAGGTGGTTCTGGTTTCGACGCTGACATCACACTGGAAGACATCCAGTAGTCCTTATGGGTAAAAAGGGGTTCACCCTCATTGAAGTAATGATCGTCTTGGCTCTGCTTGGAGCCTTGATTGGTTATGGTGCTCCCCGCCTCTTCAAAAAGCAGACGAATATCAAAACAGCTGTTCGTCACTTCATCGTCCTTTCTCGTGAAATTCGCAATAAAGCTCGACTTAATAATTCTACTTACCGTCTTGTTGTGCAAATGGACGATAAAGAGCAGAAATATTGGGTAGAACGCGCCAACGGCCCTCAGGCCATCGACATCGAAGCCCAAGAAAAAGAACGCGAAGAAGGCAAAAATAAAGACAAAAAAGAGGATGCTCCGCCGCCTCTTTTCCAAATCGACAAATCACTCACTAAAAAAGAACAAACTCTACCGGAAGGTCTTCGTTTCGGTCAGGTTGAAACCGTTAATTCCAAATCCGCGATGACATCTGGAACGGCCTACATTCACTTTTTCCCAGAGGGATTTGTGGAAGCTGCGGCGATTCAGATCACCGATGGAAATAAATTAACATGGACTCTTGTTTTTAATCCTTTAACGGGTCAAGCTGATATCATAGAGAAAGCTCAATCGTTAAAGGATATTCAAAGGTGATTCGTTCCCGCAAAGGCTTCACACTCTTAGAAACAGTGATCGCGATGGTGATCCTATCTACAGGAATTATTTTGCTTACCAATTCCTGGGGTGGCGCTTTCATGCGCGTGAAAAAGACCCAGCTTTCAACGGAAGTCACCGCCCTGCTTGAACGCAAGATGGCTGAAGTTGAAATGGAATACGCCGGCAAACCTCTGGATTCCATTCCTGAAGAAAAAGAAGACGATTTCGGTTCTGACTATCCTCAATATTCGTGGAAAATGGAATCTAAAGAATTTGAAGTTCCAGACATCTCTGCCACTTTAACTGCCAATCAAAAAGGCGGACAAAATGGTGTCGATGAACTGAGTCTGACGATGATGAAGACACTCACTCAGCATCTTTCGAAAACAATCAAAGAAGTCAAAGTGACTATTATCTATAAAGGTGGCAAAAAGCCTTTGAACTTCTCTGCCACGCAGTATTTTGTCGACTACGATAAAGAAATCCCAATGCCTTCAGTGCCTGGAATGGGCGGCTAACGATGAAGCGCAATCGCGGTTTTACATTGATCGAAGTGATGATCACGATCACGATTTTGGGAACTTTAACGGTTCTTGCGGCGCAAGCCATTCAACAAGCGATCAAGGCAAAAACAAAATTGCAAACCCAAATCGACGACGTCTCTAGAATGCGTGATGCCGTTCGCTTGATGGAGCGAGACATCAACCTTGCCTATCACTATCGCGACATCGAAAAAGAGATGGCAACACTGGTGAAAAATTCTGGCAAGAATCCTGCGACACCTGGTGGCCCGGGCACTGGTGGGCCAGGCGGTATTGCAAGTGGCGGTTTCGGTGGCACTGTTGTGCAAACTCCGCAAGCTGTGGGACCGAATCAAGATTTAATCACGGGCGCTGCTCGTGAAGTTCCGCGCATTGATCCTGAAACAAATTTAGTCGGCACAACAGATTCATTGAATTTCGTGACGATGAATAATGCGCGCACTGTGCGCAACACCAAACAAGCAGACTTCATCGAAGTTGGTTATGCGTTGAAAGATTGCAAAAACCTTCGTGAAGACAACAGTTCTTCAAAATGTTTGTGGAGACGAAGCACACCTTACGTAGATGCCGATGTCACAAAAGGTGGCGATGAAATCGTTCTTTTAGAAAACATCACTGAATTCAAACTTCGCTATATCGGTAAAGGTAAGCAAGATTGGGTTGGCGACTGGCGCACCGATGCACAAGGCGATGGTGCCACAAAAGGCAAATTCCCACAGGCCGTTGAAATATCTGTCACTGTAAATAAAAAAGAAGGCACTCGCAGCAAGAAATACTCTATGCAAGTTGTCGTCCCTATCCATTTCCCTAATAACCCAGAGGAGTCTTCAAATGCGTCAAGCCCTACGTCGTTTGGGAACCCCACTCAATAACAATCGCGGCATCGCCCTGATGGTGGCGATCGCTTGCGTGATGTTGATTATGTATTTTGCGATGGAAGTCTCTTATGACTCTAACGTGGAGTATTTGGTGAACTCGCAAGGGTTAAATCGCGTGAAAGCTTATTACGCGGCGAAATCTGGCATGCAGTTAAGTCTTTTGCGCATTAAGATTTACCAACAAGCACAATCTAAATTTGGCGCACAACTTGGCGCCAATAATCCCATGTTAGATCAAATCTGGCAGTTCCCTTTTGCATGGCCTTTGCCGATTCCCGATCAAATGACCGCCGTCGACAAAGATCAATTCAAAAAATTGGTCAAAGAATCTTCAATGGACGCCAGCTACTTTGTGACGATCGAAGATGAAGGTTCCAAAATCGACATCAACGATCTGGGTTCGGCTTCGAAAACATTGGCTGACATCACAAAGACACAGGTTCTGAACATCTTCTTGCAAAAAATGAAAGAAGACGAAGAATTCGCACGTCGTAACAGCAACGTGCGTTTTGAAGAAATCGTGAATAACATTGCTGACTGGATGAGTTCAAAATCGCAATCTTTAAACGGTGGCGATAAGAAATCTCGTTACGCAGATTTAAATCGTGAATCTCAAGGTGACAACTTCCCGCCAAACCGCGCCTTCAGAAGTATTGCTGAACTACATATGGTTCCAGGTTTGACGGATGAATTTTACGACCTGCTAGCTCCACGAATCACGATTTACGGAATGAAAGGGATCAACCCGAACATTGCATCTAAAGAAGTTTTGAAATCGTTAGACCCTGCGATGACTGAAGAAGCCGTGCAAGCGATCATCAAACGTCGTGATGATGCGAACGAAGGTGGCCCCTTCAAAGATGCGCAAGATTTCTGGAACTTCGTTCAACAAAAAGGTGTGCGTACGGAAGGACAAACGGATCAAGTTCCGCTTGTTTTCGAATCAGTATTCAACTTCAAAGTGCGCAGTACGGGTGAATTCGCGGGGGCTACTCGAGAAATCACTGCGATCGTAATGGATTTGAACAAAACGGCAGCAAAAATTAAGTCCTACCAAGACAAAGACAAAAAGGCAGCTGACACAGCAGGTGGCGGCGGTGGCACAGGAACTGGTGGAACGGGAACAGGCACCGGTACTGGCAGCGGTTCAAAAACTTCTTCCACTCCTGTCGGCAAAGGTCCTCCACGCATCGTGTACTGGAATGAAAGATAGACCTTGGTCGAGTCGACCTTAGGTCACTAAAAAATTGTACATAACCAAAAGACATCCTATACTTAGACCATTATCTCGTTCACGGAGGAACGTTGAAATCTCTAGGTATAGACATCGGTTCTAGCAGTATCAAAATTGTCGAGATGCAGTCGTCATCTAAAGGCTTTCAAGTCTCTCAATACTATGAGCACGCCCTCAGTAACATCGCGGGCAGTGATCAAGAACTTGAAGTGATTGAGTATATTCGCGATTTGATTTCCAAATACGATGACTCTACCCGTTTCATCGTCGGTCTTCGTCAAGACAGAGTCGCAATTCGTAATAAATTTTTCCCATTCAACGACAGAATTAAAATCGCAAAAAGTTTGCCGTTCGAATTGGAAGAAGATCTTCCCTTCTCGTCTGAAAATGCCATCTACGATTCTAAAATTATTCGTACAATTGGCGGTGGTGCAGAAGTTCTTGCCTGTGCGGCTCCGAAAACGCATGTGCAAAATTGTATTCAACGCGCACAAGATGCGGGCTTTGAACCACACCTTGTTTCTGTTGAAGGTATCGCTTTCGCAAACGTCTTTGAAAGATGGAATGAAGCTCCCCCTGCTCTTGCGGCAGCAGCCCCTGTCTTTGACGACATGGAAAAACCAGTTCGCCATATTCAGCTTGTTTTGAATATGGGCCACACGCGCACTATCGTCGCGGCGTTTGAAGGTCATTCGTTGATCGGTCTGCGCTCGCTATTGTGGGGCGGAAAAAATATCGCGGAAGCGATTTCAAAAAAATACGAAATCCCTTATGTGGAAGCGTTGAAAGAACTGCAAACTAAAGCGTTCATTTTAACGAATAAACAAGGTGCTACTTTTGACCAAGTCACTTTTTCAGAGACAATCGGCAAAAGTGTTCGCGAGATGGCTCGCGACTTGCAACTTTCAATTCTTGAAATTAAAGGCGAGTTCAATGTTCAAATCGACAGCATCGGTTTGACTGGTGGTACTTCTCAAATTCAAAACTTGGGACCGTTCCTGACTCAGATCCTTGAGGTTCCAGTTAATAAAATGTCCACGTTGGATCAAATTCCAAATGTGATGTTTGAAAGAAGCCCTGCGATCTCTGCCAAAGCAGGTGTTGCTTTAGGTCTTGCAATCGAAGGTTTCAAAAAACCGCGCAATCCTCCGATGAATTTCATGCGTGGTGAATTCGCTCGTGAAAATCACCAGATGAAAATGTTCTGGGAAAAATGGGGTCACACTTTCAAAATCGCAACCGCAGCGTTGGTGGTATTGTTCGTGTACACATCCCTACGCTCTGACTTTGCGACAAGCCTTGCAGAACGCGGCCAAGAAGTTTTGAAAACTCAGGCGAAAAATGTTGCGAACCTTAAAGGTAAAAATGCAACGGAAGCCGGTATTAAAAAATACATCCGTGAAAATAAAAAGCGCGCTTCAGATCTTAAAACTCTGGCAAGTGTTGCGAATATGAATTCAGCCTTGGACGTATTGAAAAAAGTCAGCGATGCGGCTCCGCCAAAATCGGCTGTGACGATGGATGTAGAATCCTTCAATGTTCAAGATGCAAAAGTCACTTTGGAAGGTTACGTGAACTCTCCGCAAGAAGTCAGTCTTTTGCAAAAATCACTTTCTAGTATTACAGCAGACGGCCAAGTTAAAGTAGAACGCGCGACGATCGGTACAAAACCAGGTCGCACGGCTTTCTCTTTCAGCTTTAACGTAGACCGCGGCATTCAAAAGGTGACTCGATGAATTTAGACGATCTTAAAGAACGTATATCAACGGAAGCTCGCCAAACTTGGGACCGTATCCAAGAAAGTGCTGCTTACAATCAACTGCGTGACCGCTATGAAAACATGACACCAACAATGCAGAAATTGACATTGGTTGGTAGTGTTGCCGCAGTCGCCGCCTTGATTCTTTCAGTGCCCTACGGAAACTTCACGACAAGCAACGAAGCGGTTAGCGAATTCGAAGGCAAACGCATGACGATTCGTGAACTTCTTAAAGTCAGCCGTGAATCATCTGAAATGCCGAACATTCAACCGGCTCCGCCGATTGATATGCTTCGTGCAAATATCGACAACCAAATTAAAATGGCCAATCTTCTTCCTGAACAAGTCAAAGGCATCGACGCGGGCGCAGCAGCTGGCGGTTTGATTCCTGCAAACTTGGCAGAGGGAACTTTGGACGTGAAACTTGCGAAGTTGAATCTTCGTCAAGTGATGGACATGGGCTATAAATTCCAAAGCATCAACTCAAGCGTTAAAATGAAAGACATGGTTGTAACCGCGAATCGCGACGACAATCGTTATTTCGACGTGATTTACAAAATGGTCGCCTTAGCGGTGCCACAAGCTCCTCCTCCACCGCCTGAAGAACCGCCTTCTAAAGGTAAACGCAACAAGCAACCAACGACGGAAGAATAGTTCATGGAAAATATCTCTCAATTCTTCAAGCTTCTGAAAAACAACAAAGGCAAAATCTTCGTCATGTTCGTATCGGCGGTGATTTTCATTTTTGTTCTTTTCCCTTTTGATGACTTGAGTGACCTGGTTACTTCCCAAGTAGCAAAACTTTCTAACAACACAGTCTACGTCAGTTTTGAACGCTTGAAGATGAGCTTATTCCCTACTCCAGGTGTTAAGATGGACCAAGTGTTCATCGAATCCATCCGCACTCCTGCCTTGTCTGCTTCTGAATTGACGATCACGCCTTCTGTATCAGGAATGCTGGCACAAAAACCTTACGGCCATGTCTCGGCAAAAGGTTTCTTGAAAGGCAACGTTGATTTAAGCATGAGCAAAGGTCAACGCAGCGATAACGGTGTTGAACGTCAACGTATCGAAGTATCCGCGAAGAAAATTGCATTGCATGACTTGCGTGAGCTTGCGAACTTGCCTGTTATTTTAAAAGGTCAGTTGAATCTTGAAACGACTGCGTTGGCAGATCTGACTTTCCAAGAACAACCCGACATGGATATCGATTTGACGATCAATCAATTCGAACTTCCTCCGTCAAACGTGAACACTCCGATGGGACCTTTGACTCTTCCCGATTTGAAGTTGAGCACTGTTGAATTGAAAGGTCGTTTAGCGGCTGGTCAGTTCATCATCGAAACAGGAACAATCGGCAAACCTGGCGATGAGTTGCAAGGTACGATCAAAGGTAAGATTGGTTTGACGATCAATAACCGTGGCGGCATGTTCACTCACCAAGTGGGCGCTTACGATTTCAGTATCGATTTGAAAGCGAAGAAGTCTTTCCAAGATCGTGCTGCTTTATTCTTGTCGTTCATCGATGGCTTCAAAACCCCGACAGCAGAGGGTTCTCAGTATAAGTTCAAAGTTTCCGCGACGAATCCTATGATGCCGCCAAGCATCGGGGCCGCGCGTTAGATCCGAGTTCTAGCCTGCATTATAAGCCCTTTGGTAACCAAAATGACAAGGGGCGTGCTTAAAACTTGCTCACCTCACCTCCTATCTTAAATTAGAGTCCGAAGTCTTATTGACTTCACTCTTAAACTGACCAAAAACGAAGTGGTCTAAATCGGAGGGAATAATGTCTGTAAATAAGGTTATCATTGTAGGTCGTTTGGGTGCTGATCCTGAAGTTAAAGCTATCGGCAGCGGCAGCACAGTTGCGCGTTTGAATATCGCAACAAGCGAATCTTGGGTAAAAGATGGCCAAAGACAAGAGAAGACTGAATGGCACCGTGTAACTGTTTGGGGCAAACTTGCAGAAATCTGCGGTAAGCACTTGAGCAAAGGTCGCCAAGTTTATGTTGAAGGTAAATTGCAAACTCGCCAATGGGAAGACCAACAAGGTGCTAAACGCTATACGACTGAAATCGTAGCAAGCACAGTTCAATTCTTGGGCGCAGCAAGCGGCGAAAGATCTTCTTCGACTTCATCTTCAATGGGTGGTGGCGACGATTTCAACTTCAACGATTTCGGTCCAGAACCAAGCTTCAACAGCAACGACGAAATTCCATTTTAATCGTTTGCTCTAAAAATGTATTTTACTGCACAAAGGCCCTGATCATCTCGGGGCCTTTGTCATTTCTGCCCTCAGATTCTATAATAAAAGGGTTATGAAGCATGTTTTCACTTCACTCCTTTTTCTAAGTCTTAGTGCCTGCTCTCTGTATAAATCAGATGGCCGTAAAGAATTTGAAAACGACGCTCCTGGAAAACTGAAAGCTGCTTCAGCTTCCGCGACTGCCGTCGCTCCAGCACTGCGCACTACCGCGCAATTCAAGCTTAAAAACTGCAAAAAAGAAGGCACGATTGAATCATGGTTCAATTCAGAATTCCCTGCAGCTTCTTATGAACTTGTAGTGTCTGAAACAGATCTTGAAATCTGGCGCACAATGAACGCCAATGGCGTGATCGAAGTTAAAGCGATTCAAAAAACTGATAACGCCACGACCATGACTTGCAATTATGAATTCGCCACGTCTGCGGTGTGGGACCTTTATAAAGATCAATTCATTCGCGAGCTTGAAAACAACCTGATGACTCAAGATTAGGACACTGTTTGAAGAATATCATCGTCGCTCTTAGTTTGATCCTTTTCATCCAGAGCTCAGCCACTGCTGCAACAATCACTGCCGTCAAAAACGGAAAAACTTTAATCTCTTTAGACGGCGATGAAGTGGCTGAAGGTGATGAATTCTTTCTGATCAATCCCGCGAACAATAAAAAAGTCGGCATCATCCGTGTTAAACAAGTGAAAAACGGCAAAGCCTTGGCTGATATTCTTAAAGGCCGCGCTGAAGCCGGTTATTCGCTTCGTGCAAAGGCGTCATCGGGCGCAGGCGCTGTTGCGGCTGCACGCTCGGCTGAAGCTGAAACTGCAAAAGAAACACACGCTGAAGAGCCCACAGAGGGTTCGGACAGAACTCCCCGTGACACTTCTTATTTACGCTATTTAAAACCTTCATTCGGTATTGTTGGCGAGCTTTTGCAAAATACGATGACGGTTTCAATCAAAGACTACTTTAACGCCACTGAATCTGTTGCTTTAAAAGGAACTAGTTTTGGTGCCGGTGGTTTTTACGAATTTATCGCAACTCCGGATATCTCGGTGCGTGCCTTGGTTGCCTTGGAACAATACAATGCCAGCGGCACTTCAACCATTTTGGGTTGTGATGGCAAGACGTCAACGAACTGCTCTGCCAACATCATGTACTTGTCAGCTTATGGTTTAGGTAAATACTATCTGACACAAAATCGCCTGCGCTTCTGGGGCGGAGCCGGCGGTGGCTTCTTAGTCGCCGTTTCAAAATCAGCAACGGCACTCAACGAATCAAACATCGCAACAAATCAAATTCTGACATTAGCAATCGGCGCCGACTGGCAAATCAGTCGTAAGAACTACATCCCGATCAGCATCGAATACAATTATTTCCCACCGTCAGACACCGTGAAGGCCACATCCATCATCCTAAAAGCCGGCTGGGCTTGGAACACCAATTAAAAAATGGCAGACACCCGTTAGGATTTGAGCCAGATGACGAATCTTGTTTGTTTGCTTGTTTCGTCTAAATAGAATTTGCCGCCGTGGCTTTGAATAATACCTTGAGAGATGCTTAAGCCTAAACCAATCCCCTGCCCCACTTCTTTTGTTGTGAAGAACGGTTGCATGATTTTGCTGCGCAATTCTTTTGGCACGCCGGGACCGGAATCCGTGACGCTGATTTCGATTCCATCAGAAACTTTTTTCGCTTCGATAACAACTTTACGAACTTGCGACTGCGCTACTGCATCGTAAGCGTTGTTCAAAAGATTCAAAATCACTTGCGAGATTTGATACGGACGACAGCGAACTTTCAAGTTCGGTTCAATGGAAGCGACAAGATCGATGTTGTCGTTTCTAAATTTTTCCGTACAAAATGCCAAAGTATCATCGATGATTTGATCCACACTTGAAACTTCATCGCTACCCTCGTGCGATTCACGCGAATAGGTTCTTAAGCCGCGGATGATTTTAGCAATACGCTGTACTGTTGAATCAATGGAATCGACACGGCGATTGATCTCTACATCCCCGTCTAAACCTTTTTGCGAAAGTTGCTTTTTCAAGACGCTGACGTAACCACTGATGATCGCCAGCGGATTGTTAATTTCGTGCGCGATACCAGCAGCCATCTCACCCAGCGAAGCTAAGCGTGACGACGTCATGATAAGTTTTTCTTGTTCTTTCAAAAGATTTTCGCGCTCTTTTTTCTGAGTGATATCTTCGAAGATCGCCATATAGCCCGCGATTTCTCCATTATCACCAACCACGCGGCTGATAGAAGCGACTGTAGAAAGTCTTTTGCCAGATTTAGTAAGTAACGTGCGTTCAGATGCAGAGCTATAACCTAATTCAAAGATAGCTTCCGCAAAATCGCGATCCGTCGGTAACGGACGACCTAGGCGCGCTTCCATCTGTCCACGTTTCATCATCAGTTCATCGTGATCGTGGAATGCGTAAGGCGAAGTGCCAACCAATTCTTCGACACTGTAACCAAGCAACTTCACCATCGCATCGTTAACATCCAAAATTTTTATATCGGCGTCGGTTGTAAACACAATAAGGGAAATACTATTGCGTGCGGCGTTCTGCCACTCTAACGATTGGCGTGCTTTACTTTCTGCTTTCTTCGCTTTTTGGAAGAAGTGAACTGCCAACGACAGAAGCAATGAAATCGTCACCCCGAAAATAAATACGAAACTTGGCAAAACGGATGCGTTGGCACGGATCAATTCAGGCTTTGGCGTCAGCTCGATTTCCCATTTTGCATTCAGATACCTATACGTTGTTTTATAAGTCCAGTCGCGCGCATACGTCCCTTGAGCTTTGCCAGTCGAAATCAGCTCGCGGCCATCTTCATAAATAGTTAGATCGTAGTTTTCAACTTTCGCAATACGCTCAAAGAAATCTTTTGCGATCACAGCGGCAGAAAGGATTCCCTGAAATTGATCTTCACGAAAAATCGGTGCAAAGATAACAAAGCCACTTCCACCGGTTTTTAGTTCAAAAGTGCTCGACATACTCATGGTGCGATTTTCGACGGCATACTTTACGATATCGCGCACCGTAGGTTCTTCAGAGACATTGACGGATTTGATCTTTTCCCCGCCATTAGTTAACGGATAAACCCAACGAGTCACATAGTTTTCATCGGCCCATGTGACACGTTTAATTCCACCGAAATCTTCAATGAAGCTGGCAGAGTCCAACGCCCATACCTCATAGTTTGGATAACGATGAAGTGCAAAACGTCTGGCCATATTTTCCAACGACGTTTTCACCGGATAAAGAGTATTATCCATGTTGGTTTTCAAGGATTCAGCGCGAATCTCGGTGATACCGCGATTTCTATCGAAGTCTTTGACGACTAAGAGTTGCCAAATCAGCAACGACGTCAAAATCCCGATGATCAACATATAGAACGGAATGAAGTAACGCCCTTCAATGTTATCGGACTGTTCTTTCACTTTCGTACGAAGTTGCGCAAGCAGCGCGATACTTAACAAAATAATGGACGTTGAAGTGTGCACGGCCATTCTAGAAAAAGAACCCCAACCATACTCCGAGTTGAAGTTAAAGACGTATCCTAAAAGACCAATTACACCAAAACCGAAAGCCAAACTGGAAGCGGTACTGCGCACATACTGACACAGTGTCGAGCGCTTATTGAAAAACAGCGCAAGTCCCAATAAAGCGGTTGTCCCCGCCACACTCGCAGCCATGCGACCTGGATAATTCGAATCAAAGAAAGGTTTTACAAAAAACGTATCAATGCCGAAATTTATGTTCAGCGGATACTGAATCAAAACCACGCCAGAAAAAATCATGACAATGACGGAACAAATGCGCCCGAGTTTTAAATAACTGTATTCAGAAAATAAAACTCCCAAAGAAAGAAAACACAAAAGAAAGGCACTGTTAAACACCATTGGCGCAAACTGCGGGCGCACGCGAATCAACATAGGATCTTGCACGATCCATCCGAAGATCACAGTCAGTCCCACGCCCAACACGATCAGTGCCAGGACGTTATGGAGTTTTGGTAGTTTTCTAATGAAGGACGCGAGAGACACCGATAATGCCTTTAATTTTTTGAATTTCGTAAATGGCCTGATTCAACTGACTTGCATCGCGAACGCTGACCTCAAAATTACAAACGGCTTTTTTATCTTTTGTCGTACGAATTTGCGCCGATTGAATATTGATACCTTGTTGAGCAAAAGCCTCAGACATAGATTTCAAAAGTCCCGGAACGTCTTGAGAGATAATTTTCAAACGCACGATACGCTCTTGGCCCTCGCCCGCTTGTTTCACATTCCAAGTCACATCGACTTTGCGAAGCTGATCGAATTCGAACGCTTTACGACAGTCACTGCGATGGATTGTAATACCGCGGCCACGACTGATAAAACCAACAATCGGATCGCCTGGAATCGGATGACAGCATTTTGCATAGTGAACAAGAACGTCGTCCATACCATCAACGCTGACCAAAGAATTTGATTTCTTCGTTTTTTGCGTCGCTGCTTTGAAGACTTTCTCCATGAAAGAACTGTTTTCAGTTTTTGCGGCTTCTTTCGCAATCGCTTCTGGAGAAATGCGTTCTACCAAAATTCTTGTTTCAAGTTTGCCGTAACCGACAGCGACATAAAGCTCGTCAGTGTCAGCAAGGCCGTGATCCTTTAGATAATTTTCGTAGTGCTCGCCCTTCATGTGCTTCGCAGCAGCCATGCCGAATTTGCGGAATTCTTTTTCCACAAGCTCTTTACCAAGAAGAATGGCACGACGGCGTTGTTCTTCTTTAACGAAGGCACGAATTTTTGCTTTGGCTTTATTCGTAACAACAAATTTCAACCAATCTTTCGACGGCTGTTGTGTTTTTGAAGTCACGATTTCAACAGTGTCCCCGTTTTGCAATTGATGCTTCAAAGGCACCATCTTGCCATTCACGCGCGCACCGACACACTTGTTACCAAGTTCGGTATGAACGGCGTAAGCGAAGTCGACCGGTGTCGCACCTTCAGGGAATTCACGCACATCTCCGTTCGGAGTGAATACGTAAATTTCAGACTCAAATAAGTCCGTTTTTACAGTATCCAAAAACTCGTCAGAACTGCGTGTTTGTTGATGAAGATTCACAAGGTCACGAAGCCAGTTCGCTTGTTGCAAGTCGGAAGAGTCTTCCATTTTGCCGCGCTCTTTGTACTTCCAGTGAGCCGCGATACCGCGCTCAGCGACCAAGTTCATTTCTTGAGTACGAATTTGAATTTCAATACGCTCACCGCCCGGACCAATCACTGTCGTATGCAACGACTGATAGTTATTGGTTTTAGGCATGGCGATGAAGTCTTTGAAACGACCAGGAATTGGTTTCCACAACGAGTGGACCAAACCTAGAACGGCGTAACACTCAGCGATTGTATCGACAAGCACACGGAACGCCAGAACGTCATAGACTTGATCGTAATCGATGTTACGTGATTGCATTTTTCTATAGATCGACCACAAGTGCTTTGAGCGACCATAGACGTCGAATTTAAAGCCAGCTTTATTCAGCTCTTTAGAAATTTTCGATTTCACATCTTCGATGTAACGGCTTTGTTCGGCTTCAGTCTTTTTAACCTGTTGAACAAGCGTGTAGTACATCTCTGGGCGATAGTAACGGAAACACAGATCTTCAAGTTCAGTCTTTAAAGAGCTGATACCCATGCGACCCGCAAGTGGACAATAAATTTCCAAAGTTTCAAGCGCGATACGCTCTTGCTTATCAAACGGCATGAAGTTCATCGTGCGCATGTTGTGCAAACGATCGCACAACTTCACCAGAACGACGCGCACGTCTTTACCCATCGCTACGATCATCTTGCGAATATTTTCGCCTTGTTTTTCGTGCGAGTTTTTAAATTTCATCTGACCGATTTTAGTAACGCCATCAACCAAGTGCGCGATCACATCACCGAACTCGCGACGAATATCATCAAGAGTCGCATGCGTGTCTTCCACCGTATCGTGAAGCAAACCTGTCGCAATCGTATCTAAATCCAGTCGCAAATCTGCAAGAATAGCTGCAACAGAAAGTGGATGAGAAATATACGGCTCACCCGAACGACGAATCTGTCCTTCATGAGCTTTCTCAGAAAAATAATAGGCTTTTTCAATGACTTTCAAATCCGCGCTCGGCCAGTAACTGCGAATGCGGTTCAATAGATCTTCAACTGTCTTAACGGGCTTATGGGAAAGGCCGTCCTCTTTCTGAGTCTCAACCATATCCACTAGAATACCCTAAGTTTACATAGAACCAACTAAGAATTCAGAAATATTAGTGTTTTTAGGATGTTAGCGACCTTGGACTGGCTCGATAAAAAGGCTCGATTTCAGAAACGAAAAAAGCGCACCTGAGTGCGCTTTTCTTGTCATTCCTCGAGGGAATTATGAACAAATGAGAGGATTACTTATTAAGGTCTTTCTCGATTTGTTTGATAGCGTCAGCATTATCCAAAGCTTCAGCGTAACCAACGTTACCGATAGCCACTTCACGAAGAGCGCTAACGATGTATTTGTTGCTCTTAGTTGAAACTGTAGCTTCTGCACCTTTAAGAAGTTGCTTCGCTCTTTTAGCGACCATCAATACAAGAGCAAATCTGTTAGGAACTTTTTCCAAGCAATCTTCAACGGTTACACGAGCCATTTTTGCCTCCAGGCGAATCTACATACAGGGAGTGAAATTACCCTTAACCTAGCAATTCTTCAACGATTTTTTTGAATTGCTCGTAGGAATGATCGAACTTATCGTTCACGATCTGGTAATCGAATTTAGAGGCCTCACGCAGCTCTTTTTCGGCATTGGCCATTCTGACTTCGATATCGTGAGGCATACCGCCATCGCGTTTCTCAATGCGACGACGCAGCTCATCAATTGAGGGTGGGAGAATGAAAATCGTCTTTGCATCCGGATACTTAGACTTAAATGTCAAAACACCTTGGATGTCGATATCCATGATCGCTGTTTTGTTCTGAGCCCAGGCATTTTCAATCGAAGCGTAAGAAGTTCCGTAGTAATTCGTGTGAACTTTCGCCCACTCGACAAAGAAACCTTGTTCGATCTTATTCTGGAAGTCGTCGTGGCTAATGAAGTTGTACTGAACACCGTTCGTCTCCCCTTTACGGATTGAACGCGTAGTATAAGTAACGATGTCGACCAAGCGATCGTTTTCCTTGGTCAATCTTTCGACAAAGCTACTTTTTCCTGCGCCACTCGGAGCGGCGACGATGATCATGCGTGTCTTCATTATTGCACGTTTTGAACCTGTTCTCTTAGTCTCTCAATAAGGGTTTTTGCTTCTACCACAGCCTGAGTGATCTTGGCTACCTGAGACTTCGAACCAATCGTATTCACCTCGCGGAGCAGCTCTTGAGTGTAGAAATCCAATTTCTTACCCTCGGCCTGTTGCGACGACACTAATTGGCGGTAGTTTTTAATATGCTCACTTAGACGAGACAATTCTTCGTTGATGTCTGCCTTTTCAAGCTGAATCACGATTTCTTGCGACAATCTAGTTGGATCAATTTCATTGCCTTTAAGACGAGCACGAATTTTTTGTTCAAACTTGTCTTGAAGTTGTGCATTAGCTTCTTCGCGCAAACCCGTGATTGCCTTCACTTGTTTTTCCAGCGAAACCAGCAAAGCCGTCAGATCGTTACGCAAGGCTTTTCCTTCACGTACACGTTCTTTATCGCAATTCTTACAAGCATCAGCGAAAGCTTTCTTCAAAACTTTTTCTTCGCCAGCAAACAATTCATACGTTTCCTCAAGCTTGATCACATCTGGCAAACGCGCCATAGCTTCAAGATGTACTTGAAATGGAACGCCCAACTCTTTGGAAAGATGTTTGTATGCCGTGAGATATTTTTTCGCCAATGCATCGTTCACCGTCATCTGCGTTTTGCCGCCCACGTTTTTCACGCGACGAGAAATAAACACATCAACTGTTCCACGCAAAAGCGTTGAAGATAAAACTTTTTTAAGATCGCCTTCAAAAGCTACGAATTCACGAGGTAAATGGAATCGAGGCTCCAAGAATCTGCCATTCACTGAACGAATGCTCACCTCGATAGTGACATCCTTTGATTGAACTCTCGCGTTGCCGTAACCTGTCATGCTTTTCATATTGCCTTCATTCTCCGCGCCCGTAGTTTTCGGGTCAAGATTTCAGAAATTTCTCGACCTGTGCTCGCGCTTGCTCGAAACCCGTGCCGCCATCAAACCAGTGAATTGATTTGTCTCGCTGAAACCACGTTTTTTGTCTTTTAGCGAGCTGAGCTGTACTTGTCGTAATCGCTTCTTGTAATTCACTGAAAGGAATTTCACCTTTCAAACATTCAATCGCTTCCTTATAACCAACCGAACTGAGCGGAGCCCAGTTTTCCAAACCTTCGTCGAGGAGAGTTTTTGTCTCTGCCAGCAACCCGTTTTGCAACATGATCGCCGATCTTTTCGCAATTCGCTCGCGCAAAAGTTCACGGTCCCAACTTGGGCCAATCTTTAACAGCGGAAACGGAAATTCTTCACGTTGATCTTCGAACTCTTTTTGGATTTGCGTAACACTTTTGCCTTCGCTGCGAATCAATTCGATCGCGCGCCCGATACGATACTTATCGGCTAAATGAATTTTAGCCGCATACTCGGGGTCCATTTTTGTCAGTTCCGCGTGAAGTTTTTCCGAACCGCCCGGTTCAGAAAGTTCTTTTTCGATTTGCGCTTTTAATTCCGGCGCCACTTTCATGACCGGATACATGCCCTTTTCAATCGCCATGAAATAAAAACCAGTACCACCCACAACAAATGCGGGCTGACCTTCAGGAAGTTGTTCCATCACCTGAAAGAAATCACGGGCATAATTACCAGCCGTCACTTCTTCCGGAGGATTCACATAATCGAGTAAATAATGTTTTACGAGGGCCTGTTCTTCTTTACTGGGCTTCGCCGAACCGATGTCGACTTTGGTGTAAAGCTGAACGGAATCGCAGTTAATGATCACCCCGTTAAATTCTTGCGCAAGCTTCAGCGCCCACTCGGATTTCCCAGTGGCCGTGCTGCCGACAACAAAAATCACAGGATTCTTTTTTCCCATTAAACGATGCGACCGAAATCTTTTTCCAATTTATAGAACGGATATTCAACACTCACCGGTCTGCCATGCGGGCAGAAACTTGAAAGTGGGAATTGATCCATCTCTTTCAGCAAATTCTTCATCTGCTCAATGCTTAACGCCTGTCCTGCACGAACGACCGAATGACACGCCATTGTTGCACAGATATCACCGACTGCTCTTTCCAAAGAATAGCTGCCACCCTGCTCGACGATTTCGCCGGCCATGCGGTCCAAAACTTTTCCTAGGATTGATTCTTTAATAAACAACGGTGCGGCCTTAACACCCACAGTGCCCGGGCCCAAGGCTTCGATATGAACACCTAGGCGTTCAATATCTTTTGCGAGCAATAAAATGCCTTCCACTTTTTCCGGAGACATATCAATCGCGAGTGGGAATAGGAAATCTTGAATATCAATTTTTCCACCCTTCCATGCACTCATCAGGCGCTCAAAAGCAACACGCTCGTGGGCCGCATGTTGATCGACGAAAACAATCTTGTCGCGATTTTGTGTCACGATGTATGTCAAATTCGCCTGTCCCAAAACTTCAAGCGATGACCAGTAGCCACCCCCAGAAGTTTGTGGTGTCGCTTCTTCCGTCAGCGGAGTTTGTTGCGCCGGAGATGTCGGCGTCATCAACTCTTCGCGAGCGGCTGCGGAATCCGCAAGCGTTTGATAATCCAACTTCGTTTGCTGAAACGTGGTTGGGAATGAGAAATCTTTTTTCTGGAATTGAGTCACCTGCAAAGAGGAATCTTCGAAAGAAAGATTTTCCTTCGGCATCGACTTCGCGAAGTTCGGCAGACCTTGAGTCGTTTTAAATTCAGAAGTCGCTTCAGCACCACTCGGGTCTGCGGAAGCCATTCTACCAGCGGCCGAGGAAACACTTCCCGCAGTTTTCGGAATCCACGGAGCTTGCTCCAGCGTCGAACGCACCGAACCCGCCACCGCACGGAATGCAAGCGAAGGATCTTGGAATTTCACTTGTGATTTTGTTGGATGAATATTCACGTCGACACAGTCTGGATCTAACTCAACCCAAACCGCAGCAATCGGAAACTCACCGTGCATCAGCAGACTGCGATAGGCTTCATTGACTGCCGCTTGCAGACTGCGATCTTGAATCCAACGATTCTGTGCAAACAGCCAAATATTTTTTGATGTCTTCGCCACGTTATGAGGATCCGCAAACACCGCATACGCTTTCACGTTTTCGCGAACCGCTTCACCCTCAAACATCGGTTTGATTTCTAAGATCTGTTCAACACGGTCTTTGCGATTATTACATGCAGGCCAGAAGTTGATCAGCTTGCCGTTTTCTTGAATACGAAATTCCACATCAAAATGGGAAAGCGCCATCGCCTTTAAAGTCGTCTTGATCGCAGTGTGTTCAGCGGCGTCTGATTTTAAAAACTTCAAACGCGCCGGAGTGTTTTCAAAAAGATTCTCCATCAAAATCGTCGTGCCTTCAGAGCCACCGATTTTGTTGATCTCGCTTTTTTTGCCGAATTCACTGATCAGTTGATGAGCTTGTTCATCGCCTTTACGACGAGACGTCAAAGTGATTTTTGAAACCGCCGCGATACTCGCAAGCGCTTCCCCACGAAACCCGAAAGTGCGAAGCTTCCACAAGTCGTCTGTTTTTTTGATTTTGCTTGTCGCGAATCGCTCTAAAGCTTTTGGCAAATCGGCTGGCGCCATGCCTTTACCGTTATCGATCACTTTGACGTTGCGACCACCGTCAAAATATTCCACATGCACGCGCGTAGCACCCGCATCGATACTGTTTTCAACCAATTCTTTGACAAGATGGGCAGGCCGTTCAACCACTTCGCCGGCAGCGATTTGGTCGACAACTTCAGGGGATAAAACGTGGATTTCTGACATAATCAGCGACTCTGCATCAGGGCCTAATCGCTGTCAAACCTACTCGGCGCGTCAACTACTCCTGATCAGGCTTCTTGCAATGGCCTTGATCTTGGCATTTCAAAAGCTGCATACGAAGCTGCTTAATCTCGCTTAAATTCAAATCCAGCTCTTCATCAAAGCCCTTTGCCACACCGCCTGCTTGCGACACAAATACGAACGGGAAAGAGCTCGCAAAATTGGCAGCCGTAAGCTTTGTGCCGTCGTAAGACGTAAAGCGCATTGCCTGCGGAGTTTTACCCAAATGCCACAAGAAACGAAGCTTCTGCGATTGCGCTTTTTCAAGGCCGCCAGCGAAGTTTTTCCAGCACTTCACTTCTTGCACAAGGATCACTCTGTTCGAGCTTTTTTCAATCACGATCACGTCTAATTCGCCGATCGTTAAGGCCCCCGTGTCGTATTCGATATCACCTGTGATTGTGTATTGATTTTCCGGATACGCAGCACGAATTTTAAGACGCGCTAATTGTTCACACACAGCACCGTCTGGTTCCCAGTTCTCACCCACATTTTGTAGAGATTGAAATGCAGCTTGGATGTCGCCCGCAAAAGATTGATGAGTAACGAAAACCAAAGTCAGAAATAATGTAAAACGTAAAATCATGTGAAAGGCTTTGCCCGAGCGGTAGCCCGAAGTCAAAGTTAAAACTCGAAGCCCCAGCTGACGCCTATTCCTGGGTATTTGTTTTTTTCCCAGTAGTACTTAACGTCGGAACGAATCGCCGTTTTGCTGATTCTATAAGCAAGTCCCACATCAAACAAAATACCGAGCGCCATATCATCCGCAGAGTAGCCTTGCGAAACGCCGCCATTATTAAGGTGCAAATCAAAATGCGAATAACGCCACGTCGGACCGAACCCGTAATACATCAGGCAATCTTTTGTTAAGGTGCGCACCGTTTGCAAAAGAAAATTCGCATTCACGATAAAACCACCAGCACTCTCACCGGTTTTATCTTCGTAGTACGAAGGCGCGCCACTATGAAAAATCAAATTGGCATCGGTATAAACTTCGCCACTGAACAGAGTATTAAAGCCCGTCCACTTAAAGCCATAAAACATCGTCATCGCTGAACGTTCTTCACCCATGGTGTCTTCCGTGTAGTTTAGAAACTCCACAACGGGACCCCAGTGACGAGTCGTAAAAAAAGCAGGTCGATTTTCTTCGTGCTCTTTTTGTTCTTTGAGTTTTTGGGCTTCTTTTTTTGTTTCCGCAGTAACTTTCAAATTACCGGGGCGAATATCCGTTTCAGAAATCCAGCCGACAGTTCCCGGCTTCACACGAATTTTAAAAAACGGACCTTTTTTGCCAGTAGAAATACTGTAGACCCCACCTGGAGGTAACACCGCAATCACCGGTGCATCAAAATCTGGATCACGATAAATCTGCGCTTCATCTGCAACAATCGTCCCCTGCTGCGCCGTCTGCGCAAACACTTGAACAGGGAGGATGAAAAAAAGAATCAGCGCAATGAATTTCATTTCTTATTTAAAGCGCATGATCCAGACGCGATAGAAGGCTTCGATCACGATTTTCAAAGACATCTTACTTTGCCCAACACGACGATCTTCAAACACGATTGGTGATTCTGCACCTTTAAATCCGCGTTTCATCGCTTTGTATTTCAATTCAATTTGAAAGCTGTAGCCATTCGACTCAACCGTTGAAAGATCAATACCTTGAAGAACTTCTTTCTTCCACGCATTGAAGCCACCCGTCCAATCGTTCAACGGGAAACCAAGAATCAGACGCGAATAAATCCCGCCGCCGCGAGAAATAATCTTACGCATCAGACCCCAATTAACTGTACGACCACCCTGAATGTAACGAGAGCCCACAGCGAAATCATTCTTAGACAATGTATTCAACAACGGACCCAAATCTTCGGGGCGATGTGAAAAATCCGCATCCATCTCAACCAAAGCTTCATAGCCTTGATCCATACCCCAACGGAAACCAGCGATGTAGGCTTTACCCAAACCTTGTTTTCCTGGGCGAGATAGCAAATGCAATTGCGGAAGATTTTTTTGCATTTCGCGAACGATCGCACCTGTTCCATCCGGAGAGTTGTCGTCAACCACAAGGATATCGACTCCAAGATTTTGTGCAAAAATAGCAGGCACAATAGTTTGAACGTTTTCTTTCTCGTTGTATGTCGGGACAATGACCAATGTTTTCATGCCCCTAACGTCGCATAACTGAAGCAATGAGGCAACGAAATCTGGTTTTTAAGATGATTACAGAAGCTGCTCCAGCACTAACGGCCTCCGCCGTTAAATAGAGCGAGAAACGAGCTTGCCTTTTTCTTTAGCCTGCAAGGCCTTTGCTTTCGCGGCCGGAATCGCAGGCAGGTTCAAAGGTTTCGCTAAAAGATATTTAGGATCTTCTTTACGCATGTCTAATTGCGCGCGCACTTTAGTCGCTGCAGCCTCTGGATCTTTCGTGTACAAAATGGGATCAAAGCCGCAAGTTCTGCACACGACAGACAAGCGCCAACGAATTTGCACGAAGGTTTCAGAGATCGCCAAACACACAACGAAAGCAATAATGGCGCGCGGATCGAACTCTTGCCAGATCGCGAACATCAGAACAATCGCAGCCATAGCGCTGGCCACGACATTCATCACAGAAATATTCTTCTTACGATAAATGCGACGAGGCGTTTTGCAAAAAGCGCAGTAGCAGTTGTTTTTGGCTTGGAATAAGGAAAACATCCTCTTCAGTGTGCCAAAAGGATGGTCTAGATTGAAAGATCAATTTATGAAAAATGACAAAGTCTTGCTAGAATTGAATAATGACTAACAAAAATTCATTCAAATTTGTATTGGCGGGACTTTTATTAGCTTTAACCCCAACTATGGTCTGGGCGGCTTCCGGTAAGGATTATGAGGAAGTCAGCTATGACGACCTTCTGAATGAACTCTCTTCTAAAAAGACAAAGCTTCAACAAGAGAATAACACAGCAGGCACTCCTCGCCTTCATGTGGGTATCGGTTACGCAAACTCATTCTCTAACATCTCAACAAACGGCGAAAAATTCAGCCGCCACGCAACGGGTATTCAGTTAAATGCCGGCACTGATTTGATTTCTCCAGAGTGGTACGCAGAAGGCATCTTCAGAAACTACGGTTCAAACTCGAACGGTTCAGAAGATTTTTCTTTGCGCGAACTTGAAGGCAAAATCGGTTACACAAATCTTTTGCAAAACGTTTGGCACTACACAATTAGCACGGGTGTTTCAAATCGCTTTATGACTTTCAAAGACAACACTCGCGGCATCAATGTTGACGAATCAACACCGGCCCTTGTGATTTCAACGGGTGCGTACGCACAAGTTCACAGAAATCTTTCAATCGGTGCAGAGATCAGCGGTCGTACAGCGATGGTCAATAAGACAGCCGATCAAAACAGCTTTGACTTTGCATTTAGATTAAATACCTCTCTATAATTAGAGAGTGGATTTTATAGTCATATTACTCAGCCTCTTTGTTATCACACTCGCCCTGGCCATCTTTTCCAATCGCGCCAGGGCCCGTAAAGAAATCCATTTCGAACTTCAACCAAACTGTTTACTGACTCGCTGGCCTCTGGTTTTCGTAACCGGTCCGCGCAGCTTCTTTTACTTCGATAAATATTGGAATCAGTACACATCCTTCATAGCCGAACACGGCTATGAAGTTTTCAATGTGCGCCTACCATGGAATAAAACGACGTTACGTAAAGAACGCTTCAAAGAGTTTTTAAAACAACAAGAACAAGCTCATCAGAAATTTCATCTCTTCTTAGACTCCCCGACGTTTGCTGAAATGGAAGACCTTTTGCGCAACCACAATGGCACATGCCTGATCAGCGTGACTGAAATCAGTGATGCCGGGAAATCTCATCCCAGCTCCTCGCTGAAACCTTTTCCGTTTCCAGTGGGTCTGATTGAATTAAATCCCGATGGCAAAGCTTCGTTTTTTACAAAACTTTCTTACACGCTTCACTTGGCTTCACTGACTCGTTATCGATTGCTGTCGTTGAGTTCTCTTGGAGCCGCCCCAGAAACTTTTCTGACAAATGCTAAGATGTTATTAGAGCGCGCCCACGACCTTGCTGAAACAGATTTGCGAAGCGAATAATTCGCCTTGCCAGATCTTACGTCTGGTGCTGCAATATTAGACATGAACGACTACAGAGACGTCACACCTAATCAGTCCCCTTCAGGTAAACAAACAGCAAAAGAAGTGATCGGATATCTTGTCGATTATCTTCGCCATCCGATTCACAAAATCAAAGTTCTTCCCGACTGGCACTGGTCAACTCTTGTTGTAACGTTGATCGTGATCTCGATGATTTCAGGAGTGATCACGGGCCTAGTTCCACCGAACTTCTTCCGCATCATGAGTGGCGTCATCGTTTCGCCAATGGTTGCGATTGTAACGGCTTTCGTGGGTGCTTTGTTTATTTACTATTACTTTCAAGTTTTCGAAAAAAGAACGTGCTCACTTCGTCGTATCTTCACGTTGATTCTTTTCGCTGACATTCCGTTCTTTATTTTCCAAACTGGCAGCGAGTTGATTCCACCCATCACCTTGGTGGGCTTCGCCTTCACAGCGCTATTGATGGCCGTCGGTTTAACTGAAAATTTCCAAATGGAAAAAAGAAGATCTTTGCGTTTGGTTACGATCCTGTTCGCGATCGTTTTCATCTTGTGGTTATGGAACCGCATCGATGCCGCGAGATTATAGGCCAGCAGGCCAGAGCGACTCTTCGTTTTAAAAACAAAAAAGGCTTCGTCACCGAAGCCTTTTTTTATTACGCGCGACCTGTTGAGCCGAAGCCACCAGCACCGCGTTCAGTGTCTGATAATTCATTCACCACTTCAAAGTGTGCTTGGTAAACCGGCGCAATCACCAATTGAGCGCAACGCTCTTGATCGTTGATCGTCACAGATTCATTACCCAAATTAATCACGATGATTTTTACTTCACCGCGATAATCAGCATCGATCGTGCCCGGAGTGTTCAACACTGTCAGACCACTTTTCGCTGCCCAACCGCTGCGTGGACGAGCCTGGATTTCATAACCCAATGGAATTTCAAAGCTCAAACCTGTTGGAATCAAAGCGCGTTCGCCTGGATTCAAAACAACCGGTCCTGCCAATTGCGCGCGAACGTCAACGCCGCTTGCACCCGCAGATTGATAAGCAGGGATTTCCCCGTGGAAGTTTTCAAGTTTCTTAATTTTCACAGTCAATTTATTCATAATTCAATCCCTTCCCACCAGTCTTTAACGTCATTCACACCAGGCCCTAGCAAGACGCCAGAAGCTTGAGATAAATCGATCTCGTGTCGAAGATAATGGTTCACAGTATCTACGTTCACTTCGTTGATCTCTTCAATCACCGATTCAACCGACCGATATTGGCCGAAGACCATCTCATTCACCGCTAAAGAAGTCATACGATTTTCGATGTCGTCAGAGCCCAGCAAAATACTGCCAGTCACCTGCGTCTTAAACATTTCAACGTCGTTTTTCGAAATACCTTTTTTACGAAGCTTCGCAAACTCAGCCGAAATCAAATCGCCGACTTTGCGCACGTTCTTCGCTTCAGTACCCGCATAAATATTCAACATCCCCGAATCGATATTTGTATTCAGACTCGAGAAGATGGAATACACCAAGCCCTTTTTCTCACGCACAGATTGATACAGCTTTGAAGTCATCCCGCCACCCAAAAGAGTATTCAAGATCACAGCTTCAAAACGATATTTGTCTTTAAAACTTGCTGTCGGCAAACCCATCAACATATGAACTTGCTCTGCTTGTTTTTCAACCACGTGACGACGTTTCAACCAGCGAGGTTTTTTACGCGTATTTTTCAATGCACTTTTTTGCTTACGACCTAAATGCTTCTGCACACCTGCCATGAAGTCTTCATGATCCAAGCAACCAGCGGCACTGATAATGATATTCTTACCCGTATAGTTCTTCTTATAATACGACATCACTTGCTTTTGATTCATCAACGCAATTGATTTTGGCGTACCTAAGATCGGACGACCCAATGGATGAGCGCCATAAACTTGGTCATAGAAAATATCGTAAATCACATCTTCGTGGTTATCTTCAGACATCGCGATCTCTTGCAAGATCACGCCTTTTTCTAACCCGAATTCTTTTTGATTCAGATGCATGTTCGACACAAGGTCCGACAATACATCCAAAGCTTTTTCCCAATGATCTTTCAACACCAGCGCGTGATAACAAGTGTATTCACGTGTTGTGTAAGCATTCAAATCTCCACCCAAAGCTTCCAAAGATTTTGCAATCTGATAAGCCGAGCGAGAATTCGTGCCTTTAAAGACCAAGTGTTCAAGCAAATGTGACATGCCGGCGATTTCAGGAACCTCATCACGAGTCCCCGTCAACACCCACACACCGATAGAAACGGCACGGGACCCTGGATGAAACTCGCTCATCACTCGGATCCCGTTAGATAGTTCAGATTTTTTGAACTTAATAGACATTATTGGTTAAGAAGCGCCTTACGAGAAAGCTTGATACGACCAGCGCGGTCTACTTCAAGAACTTTCACGTCGATAGTTTCGCCTTCTTTAAGAACGTCAGTTACTGCACGAACGCGCTCGTTAGCGATCTCAGAGATGTGCAACAAACCTTGCGTGTTAGGCAAGATTTCAACAAATGCACCGAACTCAGCGATCTTAACAACACGGCCTTTGTACACTTTGCCAACTTCAGCTTCAGCAACGATGTCGTTGATCATGCCGATAGCTTTTTTAGTCGCTTCAGGATCTGCAGACGCGATGTGGATTGTACCATCATCTTCGATCTCGATCTTAACGCCAGTCGCTTCAGTGATACCGCGGATAACTTTACCGCCAGAACCGATAACTTCACGGATTTTATCTGGTTTAATTTTGATCGTCTCGATACGAGGAGCAAATTCAGAGATTTGACCACGAGGAGTTTTGATCACTTTTTCCATTTCGTTCAAGATGTGCGAACGACCTTCTTTAGCTTGCGCCAAAGCTTGTTCCATCACTTCGAAAGAAACAGAGTCAATTTTGATATCCATTTGCAAAGCAGTGATACCTGCAGGAGAACCAGCAACTTTGAAGTCCATGTCACCCAAGTGATCTTCGTCACCCAAGATGTCAGTCAATACTGCTACACGGTCGCCTTCTTTGATCAAGCCCATCGCCACACCGGCAACGTTACCTTTCAAAGGAACACCAGCATCAAGAAGTGCTAGAGTACCAGAGCACACTGTACCCATTGAAGAAGAACCGTTTGATTCCAAAACTTCAGATACGATACGGATTGTGTATGGGAATTTTTCGTGATCAGGAAGAACTGCTTTGATCGCGCGTTCAGCCAAGTTACCGTGACCAATTTCACGACGACCCAAACCGCCCATACGACCCACTTCACCTACAGAGTATGGAGGGAAGTTGTAGTGAAGCAAGAACTTGCGTTTTTGAAGACCCATCAATGAATCAACCATTTGTTCGTCATCACCAGTACCCAAAGTTACTGTGCCCAACACTTGCGTTTCACCGCGAGTGAAAAGACCAGAACCGTGCGCACGAGGAAGCAAACCAACTTCGTTCGCGATAGGACGTACAGTTTTTACGTCACGACCATCGATACGAACTTTGCGATCCAAGATCATTGAACGAGCTTCATGGTATTTCAACTCTTCAACGATAGTGTTCAATTCTTTTTTACGTTGTTTCAACAAGTCTTTATCAGTGATAGCTGACAACAAAGATTTTTCAGCTTCAGCAGCCGCCGCATTTGCAGCAGCATAACGATCTTGTTTTTCACGGATAGCAAGAGCCGCCGCGATTTTTGGTTTCAAGATGCTTTCAGCAGCAGTTCTGAAGTCAGCATCGATAGCTGGTGCAACGAATGCACGTTTTGCTTTTGAACCTATTTTTTCACGCAATTCATCTTGCGCGTTCAATAGAGGCATCATTGATTGGTGACCGAATTTCAAAGCAGCCATAACGTCTGCTTCAGAGATGAATTTCGTTTCACCTTCAACCATCAACAAACCATTGCGAGTACCCGCAACGATCAAATCCATGTCTGATTTTTCCATTTGTTGTGGAGTTGGATTCGCTACAAGTTGACCATCAACGCGTGCAACTTGGATCGCAGCTGTTGGGCCATTGAACGGAATGTCTGAAGTGTGAAGAGCTGCAGAGGCACCCAAACTTGCTAGAATCTCTAGAGGGAATGCGCCGTCAGCAGAAAGAACTGTCGCTACTACTTGAGTTTCGTGACGGTAGCCTTCTGGGAATACAGGACGAATTGGACGGTCGATCAAACGCGCGATCAAAACTGCGTCGTTTGTTGGTTTTGCTTCACGTTTGAAGTAACCACCAGGGATTTTACCAGTCGCATAGTATTTTTCGATGTATTCAACTGTTAGTGGGAAGAAATCTAGTTCTGAGGCTTTTTTAGAAGATGTCGCAACAACAAGAACCATGTTGTTACCACAAGTAACTAGAGCAGAACCATCTGCTTGTTTTGCCAAACGGCCTGTTTCGATAGTGATCTGTTTTCCGCCTACCGAAGTTGTCACAGTCGTTTTCATTATGTCTCCTTGGAATTCTGGCAGAGCCTTTATGCTGTGCCGTTGTGAAGGGCTGTCTACCCTTCGAATGCTATATTGTTTCTCTCGTTTAATTCTTTTTTATTCTTTTGTATTTGGGACCGAATTTCAATCACTTGTGCAGCTTGATAAGAATGCACTGGATTAAAAAAGCTAAAGGGGCTTTTCGCCCCTTTAGTGATTTCTAGAATCAGATTACTTACGGATATCAAGAGCCTTAAGAACTTCTTGATAAGCTTTAACGTCTTTACGGTGAAGGTAATCCAAAAGCTTACGACGTTGGTTAACCAAAGTCACAAGACCACGGCGACCGTGGAAGTCTTTTTTGTGTTTAGAAAAGTGCGTAGTCAAATCGTTGATTCTTGCTGTCAACAAAGCGATTTGTACGTTTGCTGAACCAGTATCAAGATCACTAGTTTTGAATTTTTTTACGATTTGTTCTTTTTGTTCTTTAGTGACTGCCATTAACGTCTCCTGTTTTAAATGTTTCGTTCAGGTTTCCCACCCTCAGATCGTCATGGCTGTCGACCCAGGTAGGTTTGAAGATAAGGTTCTAACTGTTCCCGCGAAGGCGGTCAAGTACTCAAAACGACTAATCTTTAAAGACGCCTTTAGTACTTAAAAACTCGACGAAGCACGAATCCTTTACCCGGTTCTAAGCCAATAAGGGCCAATAAAGCGCCCGTTTCTTGAGCAACAACTTGGATATATTGATCTTCTTCCGGCTTAAAAAGGGCTATCAACTGCGAACGCAGGTCATGGCTGATTTGACCATTCCCCAAAAGCACTTGATCCTGACCGCGAACGCGAATTCGTTTGATCTGAGGCAAAGCCATGTCCATTTTCACGAACGATGAACTGAAAGTGCCTTTTTTAACACAATCTTCGATGTCTTCCAGGGTTTGCGCCTGCTCTAGCAGGTAAGGAGCCGAATAGGTTCTGCGCAAAGCACTCATCGCCGCCCCACAGCCCAAGGCTTTCCCTAAAAGATCGACCCAAGTACGGATGTAGCTGCCTTTTGAGCAGCGTAAATCGAACTCGGCCCAATCCGCCCCACAATCCAAGAACTTGATATCCCAGAAATTCATCACTTTCTTCGGAATCACAACTTCTTGTTCTTCACGGGCGTATTCGTACAATTTCTTACCCTGAATTTTAATCGCAGAGTAAATCGGAACTTCCACTTCCATTTCGCCAGACAATTTAAAAGCCTCACGCAAAAGATCATCCTTTGAGTGAGTCACCGGCAACGTTTCCAAGGTCTCCCCTGTCACGTCCAAAGTATCAGTGCGAATTCCAAACTGAATGCGCACGCGATAGCCTTTATCGCCTTCCAAAATATATTGGCTTAACTTGGTGCCTTCATTGATTAAGCACGCCATCAAGCCCGAAGCCATCGGATCCAAAGTCCCCGAATGCCCGACCGAGCGCGTGCCCATAATACGACGAAGTCGTGAAACGACGTCATGGCTTGAAATACCTGATGGTTTATCAACCAACAGAAGACCGTTAAATGTATTGTTCATTAATTAGAGATCCTAGTTTTCGTCAGAGTCAGCGTCGCCGTCGGTATCTTCATCCTCTGAAGTTCCGCTCGCCTTACGCTCTTCCGCAAGTTCATGCAGAATGCGCTCTACTTTTAAAACCTGATCCGTGGCGTGATCTGCAAAGAACGTCAATTTTGGGCAATAGCGCATTTTGAGTTCTTTACCGATATAATTTTGAATTTCAAAAGCGCGATCTTGCAGAAGCTCAATCGCTTCTTCTTTTTGTTCATCCGAACCAAGAACGCTGATGTAAACCTTAGCAGCACGCAAATCCGCTGGCATACGCACCGATGCCACAGTCACAAGACCTGGCAACGGCGTTTTAAAACCACGGATCAAAAACTGAGCGATGGTAGCTTGAATCTCTTTTTCTACGCGAGCGACTCGGCGCCCATCACCCATGTTCTTCATTACTGAGCTCCGCTAGAAAGTTCACGAGCAACTTCTTTTTTCACGTATGCTTCCATCATATCGCCCACTTTAACGTCGTTATAGTTTTCGATACCGATACCGCATTCGTAACCTGCTGCCACTTCTTTCGCGTCATCTTTGAAGCGTTTAAGTGAAGAGATTTTTCCTTCGTAAACGATTTTATTTTCACGAAGCAAACGAATCGAGTTGTTACGTTGAACTTTACCATCAAGAACGAAGCAACCAGCGATCAAGCCGACTTTAGGTACGTTGAATGTGTTACGCACTTCTGCGCGACCCATAACTTCTTCCACCACATCTGGAGAAAGAAGACCTGCCATCGCCGCTTTCATCTGATCGATCAATTCGTAAACGATAGAGTATGTTCTGATGTCGACACCCAATTGTTTCGCTTTAGCTTGTGCGCCCAAGTCAGGACGTACGTTGAAGCCCAAAACGATACCTTTTGAAGTGTTCGCCAAAGTTACGTCGTTTTCGTTGATACCACCAACAGCCGCATGGATAACACGCGCTTTAACTTCCGGAGTGGAAATCTTAGCAAGCATGCCGTTGATTGCTTCCAACGAACCGTGAACGTCTGCTTTCAAGATGATCGCAAGCTCTTTCACATCACCCGTTTTAACTTTCGCGAAGATCTCATCCAAAGAAAGTTTTTGCGCAGGTGCATTTGCAATTGCAGCAGCTTTTTCTTTACGAAGAGTCGACATTTCTTCAGCAGTTCTTTCATCTTTAACGATGTCGAACTGATCACCCGCTGCTGGAACACCGTCAAGACCCAAAACTTCCACTGGAAGACCTGGACCGACAGATTGAACTCTTTCGCCTTTATCGTTCATCAAAGAACGAACGCGACCTTTCATAACACCAGCAACGATGTATTGGCCTACTTCAACAGTTCCGTCTTTAACTAGAAGTGTTGCAACAGGGCCTTTGCCTTTTTCCATTTTCGCTTCGATCACAAGACCTGTACCCGAACGTTTTGGATTGGCTTTAAGTTCAGCAACTTCCGCAAGCAATTTGATTTGCTCAAGAAGCTCTTTCAAACCTGTTTTCTTCAACGCAGAAACTTCTACGAAGATCGTGTTACCGCCCCATTCTTCTGGAACGATTTCAAGTTCAGTCAATTGTTGCTTGATACGTTCTGGATTCGCACCTGGCTTATCCATTTTGTTCACAGCAACGATGATTGGTACGCCCGCTGCTTTAGCATGATTAATAGACTCTTGAGTCTGTGGCATCATACCGTCGTCAGCCGCAACCACGATAACCGCGATATCCGTCGCATTCGCACCGCGAGTACGCATAGCCGTGAAAGCCTCATGGCCCGGAGTATCTAGGAACGTAATCAACGAACCATCATCAAGTTTTACAGAGTATGCACCAATGTGCTGAGTGATACCGCCGGCCTCGCCTGCAGCTACGTCAGCTTTACGGATAGCATCTAGCAACGACGTCTTACCGTGGTCGACGTGACCCATGATAGTCACAACCGGTGGACGAGTTACTTTTTCTGCATCCAAATCACCGAATGCTGTTTCTTGCGCAACATCTTCAGCAGTTTTGAAGACGTTTTGTGCTTCCCAACCGAACTCTGGAACGATCAATGCGATCGTATCGAAATCAAGGTCCGTGTTCATGTTGGCCATCACACCATTTTGCATCAAGACCTTAACGAGTTGAGGAGCTTTCAAGCCCATCTCCATCGCCAAGTCAGTCAGCTTCATCGTGTTATTAACTTTAACAACACGTTTGTGAGCTGCTGCAGTTGTGATTTGCGTTTTCATAGCGTCACGATCCAAAGAACCTTTTTTCTTCTTCGGTTGGAACACCATTTCACGTTTACGGAATTCAACAGCGTTGAAGTCCTTCACTTCCTCTTCTTTTTCCTTCTCACGTGTGCTTGGGCCGGCACCGAAGCCAGCAGGACCTGCCGCCGGAGCTGCAGTACCGAAGCGTTTACGCTTATCGAAGTCACGATTTTGGAAATGACCACCTGATTCTGGCATTGGTTCCGGTGGAGCAGCTTGCGCTACGAAACCAGGACGAATGTTACGAGTCGGTGCACCACCCGCTGGACGATTGAAGCCGCCTGGACGAGGAGTGAATCCGCCACCACCTGATGAACGGTCTGGACTGTAGCCACCGCCTCCTTGACCGGCAGGACGAGGAGTGTAACCGCCTTGAGGACGTTCACCACCACCCTGACGTTGTGGAGCTTGAGTTTGAACGCGGGAAAGATCCATACGTCCAATGATATTTCTTTTTGGAGTTGTCGCAGGAGTTGAAGAACTCGCTACACCACTTGTGCCCACTACTACTTCTTTCTTACGAGCAGCAGGTGCCGCTACTGGAGCCGGAGCTTCAGTCGGTGCTGGTGCCGCTGCTTGTGGAGCAGCTGGAGTTGGCGCTGGAGCTTCGACTTTTTTCGGAGCTTCCACTTTCGCCTCAACCGCAGGAGCTTCTGCTTTTGGAGCAGGAGCCGCTTTTGGTGCTTCTTCTTCTGGAGCCGCTTCGGCTTGCGCCGGAGCTGCAGCTGCTGTCTTCTTAACAACAACACGTGTTGTTTTCGCCGGAGCTGCTTCTGCTTCAGGTTCCGCCGCTTCTGGTTTCGAAACAACTTTTGCTTTTGTTTCTACAACCGGTGCGTCTTCTTTTTTACGACGGATCACAGGGGCTTTCGCCGGAGTGGCCGCTGCGGCATCGCCCTCAGCAGGAGCTGCAGCAGCTGCTGGAGCTGCTTTCTTCGCTGGAGCTTTTCTTGTTGCCGCTTTCTTTGGCTTAGCTTCTTCAGTGGATGCGCCACCGCCGCTAAGTTTGATTTTAATTTGCTCTAGAACGCTAGGTTCAAGTTCTGCCATGTGAGATTTCACAGGCAAATTCCACTCGCGGATTTTATCCATGAGGGCTAGCGGGGTCATCCCGACTTCTTTTGCAAATTCAAAAACTTTTGGATTACTCACTCAGTCTCCTGTGTATTTCCCAAAAACAGTTTAGTAATTACTATTCTTCATCCGCTTCTTGTGAATTGAGTTTTTGCAACTCTTGTTTCAACAAGGCGTCGGCTTGTTCTTTTGCAGAACTGCCTGATTGTTTGCTAGCTGCAGATGGAGCTGTTGGAACTGGAATGCCTTCAGCTTCATATTTTTTAACTACAGCTTTTGCGTCGTTCAAAAGCTTTTCAGCTTTTTCTGGATCGTCGTAACCAGGGATCGTCATAATGTCTTGGACTTGTGCAGTCGCAACAGACTGGAATGAACCGAAACCAGATTGGAAGATGTTTTGTGCCATCGTCTCATTCATGCCTGGGATCAACATCAAGTTGAAGATTGATTCCGCAGTACGAGAAGCCGCTGCTGATTCAGAAATGATATCCAATTTCCAAGTCGTCAATTTAGCTGCCAAGCGAACGTTTTGACCACGTTTACCGATTGCCAAAGACAATTGCGAATCTGGAACAACGATTTCCATCTCACGGTTTGAGTCATCCAAGAAGACACGTGAAATTTCAGCCGGAGCCAAAGCGTTGCACGCGAAACGAGTGATGTCTTCATCCCAAGGAACGATATCGATTTTTTCACCACGAAGTTCTTGTACGATGTTTTGTACACGAGAACCTTTCATACCAACGCACGCGCCTACTGGATCTACCGAGTTGTCTTTTGAACGAACTGCGATTTTCGCACGTTGACCTGGTTCACGAGCTGCCGCCATGATTTCAACCACGCCGTCATAAATTTCTGGAACTTCCATTTCAAAAAGTTTCATCAAATAACGTTCATCAGCGCGAGACATGATGATTTGTGGACCACGAGTTGTTTGACGAACTTCTGACAAGTAACCTTGAATACGGTCACCTGGTTTGTATTGTTCGCCAGGGATTTGTTCACGAGGTGGGATGTACGCTTCCGTACGACCCAAATCGACAACGATAGCACCTTTTTCTACGCGACGAGCGATACCAGATGCGATCTCACCTTTACGTTCTTCGAATTCATTGAAGATGATGTTGCGTTCAGCATCACGCACTTTTTGCATGATGATTTGTTTCGCAGTTTGAGCTGCGATACGACCCAAATCTTGGGCTTCCATTTTAATACCAATAGAATCGTCCAATTGAACGTTTGGATCTAGTTTAACTGCATCGTCGTAAGGAATTTCAACTTCCTCATCCACGAATTTTTCACGAGGAACAACTTCTTTGAACTCGAAAAGTTCAACTTCGCCAGTTTCTTCGTTATAAGCTGCTTCAATCTCACGGTATGTCCCGTACTTCTTACGAGCCGCTACAAGCATTCCTTGAGTGATAGCATCGATAACAACTTGTTTGTCGATACCTTTGTCTTTACCAACTTGTTCAATCACTCTGGAAAGATCTGAAAACATACTTTCAGCCATGGTTTCCCTCTCTGCAATTACCCTGAATTCTTCAGGGTGTGGATCTACTTTTTCTGACCTTTATTAATCTCAAATACTACTTTCGCTTTTTCGATCATGCCGTATGGGATTTTGAAATCCACATCGTCAATCACAAAGCGAACGCCCTCGTCGTCTGCAGAAGCAATAACGTTTTCTACAGTCTTCGCGGCCTTCCATTTTTTATCTTCAACACCGGCGCTTTCTAGAGCCTTCGTTGTTTTCAGATAAACTTTTTTACCGACAGCTTTTTTAAAGTGCCAAGGTTTTACAAGGTGACGTTCCAAACCTGGAGTGGAAACTTCAAGATTGTAAGCTCCCCCAGGAATCAATTCTTCGTCTGCATCCAAGAACACATTCAGAGCTTTAGAGACATTCGAACAGTCTTCAATACTGATCGCGCCTTCTTGTTCTTTATCGATGAACAAACGCAGAGTTCTGCCTTTGCCTGCGCCTACGAATTCGATATCGTAAAGCAAACAGCCTTCTTGTTTCGTGGCTTGTTCGGCAAGTTGTTCAACTTTTCCCATCCAAGCTTGTTTTTCTGACATTTAAATCAACCCCACTAATACGAATACACAGCCGCCCATAGCACGGGTGGCTCAAACTTAATTCCAATGTGTGGAGTGAAGTGAAGTGCACCGGATTTGCTCAAACGCTTACATAAAACGTATCTGGCGAATCGGCCCGTGTTCGAGTGGCAAAAAAAATGGGCCTATTAAAGGCCCATCGAACGAACTTAAACTAACAAAAATATCGAAGCAGTGCAAGGAGTTATCTCAATTCTTAGGGACAGGAGTACAAAAGAGCTGTGGCCCCATCTTTATAATACCTCGGTCGCCGCCCGCTCAGCTTAAATCCGAGCTTTTCATAGAGTTTTTGAGCCGCATCGTTATCCTGGTGGACTTCAAGCCAAAGCTCACGATTTTGACCCTTCGCGGCTATAAGATGCTTTATAAGCGTCTCCATCAACCCGCGCCGGCGAAAATCAGGGTGAGTGACCACTAAAGAGATCTCCCAAGCTCCCGGCACATCCCGATAAAGCACGAACCCCGCGAGCTTTTCATCTTCAAAAATACCGACAGCTTCCGCGGTTGCAAGCTCCGCCCCCAACAGGTCCATCGGCCAGTAAAAGCCCGCTTGCAATCCTTGATTCGCAAGCACAGCTTCAATCAAAGCTCGCATTTCTGGTTTATGTGGCGTGTACAAAGATTCAATGCGCATAAGGCTTAGCCCGAAATAAAGTTGCGAACTCGGTATTTCCTTTTGATCACTTCAAACCATGAACGCAGACGCTCTTCCAACTGCTGCTGAGCAAGGAACGTCTTGATGTTTTCTTTGAATGAAGCAAACGGCATATTGCCAAATTTCAAACGATTTTTTTCGTAGTAAGCTTGCGCCTCTTGGTCTGAAATGATGCCTGACATAGAGTTGGTTTTAAATTTTAGGAAATTTTTTGCGACAAATTTGCGTTTCGTGAAACGACGAAGTTCCAGATCTGAAACTTCCAAGGCCGTCCAAAAACTTTTGCCTGCCATCGCTTTTTGTACTTTTGCAATCGCCTCATCAACATCTTTATCGCCGACAGTCGCAACACTGAAGTTTTCTGCTTCCATCGCCACAACGGTTTCAAGCAATACAGAAGTAATCATGGAATTGAACTCAGGCGCATCCAATTGCAATTCTAGCGGTGCACTTTTCGCGGGATAAAGAATTCGTTCGATGACATTGGAAATCTGAACTTCGCGGCTGGTTGTCACATACTCCGCCACCTGCCCTACTGTTTCAGTAACGACAGTTGCAGCCTGACTCTTGTGTGCAAATAAAACTGTTGCGAAGAAAAGACTTAAAAGAAGATGCATGGTCTGATCTTCACCAAAAAGAAGGGTGAAGTCAAAGCACAATACCCGCTATTGCTAGCAGGTATTGTGTAACCACTTAAAGACTTTAATTCAGGAACTAGAAGTTAACGCGTCCAACTACTGACATTACGTAGTATTGGAGTTTTTCGATTGGTGTACCGTAAGAAGGTGCATTCAACCATGTGTTGTTGTCTGCGTTGATACGGCTAGACATATTCCACATATAACGGAAATCAAGACCCAAAGAGTATTTAGGATTGAATTCCAAATCCACACCAGCAAGAGCACCTACGTCAATCGCATGTGAGCTTGCAGAAGTGTCGTTGCTGTAAGCATAACCGTTGTTGTTGTTAGCCCAAGCAAATGTTCTGTAAGAGTATGATACCAACGCACCAACTACTGGACGGATGATACCAGAGAACAATTGAAGTTTACCAGCCAACTGACCAGTGTATTGATTTACGTCAACGTTCATTGGGATATAGATGTTGCTGTATGGGTAAGCATAGCTATAGCTGTAACCATTCGCTGCACCTTGATCCACAGTGTAGTTTGAATACAAGAATGTACCTTCAAGAATCAAATTGTCGTATTTGTTACCGAAAGAAACACCCAAAGAGTAGTTACCTTTCACGTTACGAACATCTGGAAGGTCCGCAATACCAGCCATAACCGCAACATATTTTGTTTCGATTGGAGCTTGTGCTGCTTCAGTTTCAGTTTTCATAGCTGCAGCAAGTTCTTCACGGATAATATCGCGTGTGTTTTCTTTTGGCTCCTGTACTTGTTGTACAGGAACTTGTTGAACTTGTACTGGTTGAGCTTGTTGCTGAACTTGTACAGGAACTTCTTGCTGTTGCTGTCTGTTATTCATTTGATTAAATTTATCACCGAACAAAACGTCAGCTCTGCGTTTCTCGTCTTCCATACGAGATTGCTCAAGCTTTTCAACGATTTTTTGCTCAGTTTGAACTTCAGCATCTTGACGAGATTTACGGATTTGATCCGCACGTGACTCAGTCAATGGTGAAGCTTCGATCACAGTCGTAGGTTGTTTTTGAACCTGTGACTGTTGAACTTGTGCAGTTGCATTTGATGGAGCCTGATTCAAAATATAGATAGGCTGGCTGCCATTCAAATTAAGAGGTTGGCCTTGTTGAGCTGCTGCAGGAGCTGCAACGGCCGCTGATGTCTGAGGCGCTGCTGCTGCTTGATTGGAATAGATTTGATCCAATTCAGCATCAACGTCGCTTTCCAAACTTTGAGCTAAAGCGAACGTAGGCGCGATAGTCAAAGCCGCGAGGATATAGAAATACTTTTTCATAAAGTCTCCAGTTTAATGGTCGTGGTTATAAAACCTTTTTTAATCAGGAATCCGCTAAAGCAAGGCCAGTGCCAACTTGGCCGCTTTCGTCCCCAGCGTCTAAGTGTTTGATATCTAAGCTGTACATGGTTTTGCACCATGGGAGGTCGTTAGGTCCGCTGGATAAAGAAGTGACAAGGCTCGAAACACTTTCTGAAATTCTTGCAAAGTGGAGTCATTTTGCCCTGCTCTTATTTGGACTCTGATAAAACAAACACCTCATATATAGGAGAATATCTCTATGAAAACCAGCTTGATGGTTCAGGCCCTTGCTTTGACTTGTACTCTCGCAACGATGACAGCATGTAGTGGCTCCGGCGGCGGCGAAAGCGCAGCAGCAGCTTGTGAAATCCAAGGCAGCTCTTACGGTATTATTCAGGGCGAAACACTTTCTTCAGGCAACTTACTTTCAAAATCAACAGTGATGGTTATCCATATCCAAGATGACACCCACGCAGAGATTTGCACAGGCACTTTGATTGATAACGACAAAGTTCTAACAGCCGCTCACTGTACTTCTCGCAGCTCTTCAGAAAAAACCCTTGTCGCGTTCTCTAACAGCTTTGGCTGCGTAACTAAAAGCCAAGCTAATGTGAAACAACTGGCTCGCCCGGTTGTCGCTAAAGAGATCAATACATCTTATAGCTATGCTCAAAATAAAAGTGTCGAGAATGCGACAAATGACTTAGCAGTTCTTAAGTTTTCAGGCGGCATGGCTAAAGGCTATTCTGTTCGTCCATTGCCAGCAGCCTCTTATGATCCAGCAACAGCGACTGAAATCGTGATGAGCGGCTACGGCATAACGAATGAAAAAAATGAAGACTCTGGAACTTTGCGTTTCACGACAGCGAAGCCTTCACGTCTTAAAAAAGACTTCTATATGAGAGGTCTAAAAAAGACGATCCAAGTTGATAAGACTCTTATTATGGAGCAACCAGAAAACGGCGTTTGCAGTGGTGACTCTGGTGGTCCGTTGTATGCGAAAAACCAAGATGGCACTTTGACGTTGATCGGTGTGACTTCAATGGTCGCTGATAACAACGCGGAATATTCTTGGAATGCGAAGGTTTGTCATGGCGTTTCGATCTTCGTCGACGTACGTGCGCAACTTGATTGGATTCAAAGAGCCGTGCAAACGCTTAATTACTAAGCAAATCGCTAAAAAATGCGGTGCATTTAAAAAAAGATCTTGAGGTTTTACCCCAAGATCCGTTACAAAGGTTACCTCACTGCGGGTGTGGTGAAATGGTAGACACAGAAGATTCAAAATCTTCCGCGAAAGCATGGGGGTTCAAGTCCCTCCACCCGCACCAAATATGATTTTTAAAAGGCCATCCACAAGATGGCCTTTTTCTTTTTCAGACTCAGCAATTCCTAAGTGATATTTTTAAGTAATATTTAAAGAGACTTTACCGATCGAAACGATTCGGCCCGCCTGATCGACGATGGGGAAAACTGTGGAAAGGTATCGCATTGCCAGTCCATGGTGGGTCAAGACTTCTTCGAATGTCATCGGCTGCTTCGACATGTAGACTTTCTGTTCAAGCCCGATTGATTTTGAATCCGCGGCCACAAGCTTTCTAGCATCCAAGCCAATTAATGATTCGCGAGAAACACCGACAAAACGTGAATAGGCAGCATTGCAGCTGCTGATAATGCCATCACCATCCGTCACCACAAGTAAGAAAGGTGCCGCATCCAGAATTTGCTGCATACGAATTTGGAAATTTCGTTCATCTGTCACATCGCGAGCCGAAGCGAAGCGCACTCCCAATTCACGGTCGGCAGCGGCACTCCAGCTCAGTGTGCGGTAACTTCCATCCGCTGTGCGATAGCGATTTTCAAAACCCACTGTGCGTAGACCCATGTTCAAGGCCTCAATGTTTTTGCGCGTGGCCTCGCGATCGTCGGGATGAATGAATTTAAAAAATGGCGTCGTTAAGATTGTCTCTTCACTGTAACCCAGAGTGTTCACCAACGATTTGCTGGCTTTCTTGAGCAATCCATCTTGGCCCGCTACAGCCATAAGATCACTGGATATAGAAAAGAATCTATCCAATGTAATTTGGCTGTGTTCAATATCCTTCAAGCGCTCTTGCAGTTTTTTGTATTCACGTTGGGCTTTCGCCGACTCGAGATTTGAGGAATGACAAGTGGCGATTCCAAAGCACGCAATCGTCGGAATCAAAACGATAAACGCAATGAATTGAGAAGTGCTAATTGCAGGCAGCATAATGCTGGCGATCACAAATAGCCCTGACAGCACCAAGATGGCGATCAACGAAAACAAAGTGATTTTGTTTTGCAACTTCCAGAAGCTGAAATATTCAATTGTCTTCTTCTCTTCGCCTAGATTCAAAAACGTCCCTCGCTAAACAATACTTCGAATCATATATATAGGCCCTTAAACAGACAAGAAACTTAAGAATAGTTAATACAATCCTTAATAATCCCGGCACGGTCCTTTCATTGTCTTTGAAGCATGAGAATCAAGTCCCTTCCTAATGCTTTAGGCGGCATTTTGCTGTCTATTCTATGCACAATGGCGCTCCAAGTTGGCGCGGCGGAAAAGCCGTACCTTGAAGCCCAATTGCAGAAGACGGTCGATACGACCGAGGGGTCACTGCGCATTCTGGTCTTTGAAGGCAATGACAATACAAGCTTTTACGAAGCACCCGAGACTTCGCTGCCGGCAGTTACTGAACTTCAAAAAAAGGTTCGGGAGCAAGTCGTGGATACCGATCCTTATGCCCTACTCAAACGCCAACAGAATCTGTTTGTGCGAGTCGGATATACCGAGTTTTTGCCCCGCTTTGATTTAGTGATGAGTAAAAAAATCTATTCCATGTCGCTGCTGGAACAAGCACTTCTTGAAATTCATTCACAGGTGATGAAGAAGCCTTTGTTTAATAGTTACTCGGAGTTTGGCGCGAATGTCTTGGTCAAAGAACAAAAGATAGCGATCATTTTCACTTCGAACGAAAGCGACGCGATGGTGCCCGATTCAAAAACGCGCCGTCAGTTTCTGCAGAAGTTTTTGGACGCTGGCTATACTTACAAATTTCATATTCACAACCATCCATTTAATTTCGACAACCCCAGTAAAGACATTGGCGGCACGACTATTCCATCAGGCAATCACGAATTCGGTGATGTCGGCACCTACCTGGATGAAAACAAAAATCTGGGTCTTCAGAATGCGTGGATTACCAATGGCTTTAGCAGCCTTCACATTCCAGCCAGTGAGTTTTCCGACTACTAGATACTCAAGCCTTACTAACAATTGTCACCCTCTCATTTTGAGACATTTTTTATTAACTCCCCTTGTTTCTAAACTTATACATTTATTTAGAGCACCTTCTTAAAGGCACGTCGCTTGCTGTGTTCCCATGTATACAAATTGGGAGTCCCTATGACTTACGCTGGCTCGTATAAAAAAATATCGGCTTTGGTATTCACTGCACTTCTTATGTCGGCACCGTTTGCGCATGCAGAAGGACCACAGTGCTCTTCCGTATTTTATACTTCCACCGAGTCTTTAAATGACCTGATGACGAAGCGTTATCCGTCGCTTGATAAATTGCTTCAGGATCCCAATGCATTTTATGAAACTTACCGCCAGCGTTTCCATGCCCAAAAAGAACTGACTCCGGATCACCCCTATCGTTTTGATTTTAGCGAAATGGGCATGCCGCTTGTGCGTGACATCGATAAATATCTTGAAGTTAAAATTGATTCTGTGACGAAAGAATTGGCTGAATTTAAAGAAAAGCGTGCAAGTCGCATGAAGCTTTCACGAATCGTGCGTACGAAGTTCGATAATGCCAAAGAAAAGAATCTTGAAACCTACGTTGAATACCTCAAAGATCTGCGTGGCGAATCGCAAGAAATCATGAACGATGGCCACGTCAGCTATGAACGCGTTGTTGAGTTTTCGTACTTCTACAATCGCGCCGCAGGTCGTTTCGACACGAATAAATATCCCATGAAAGATCGTTTCTTGTTGCTAACGGACCGCCTGCTTGAAGGTTACAAGCCGTTGCCGATCGCTGAAGAATACCGCATGTACAAAAATCGCGATTTCGGCGTTTTTCAAATGAAGAGCGTTTACAAAGGCTACCGCGATGCTGAAAAAATATTTGCGAAAGACTTCAAAGCGACTGACGAATTAAAACAATTATGGATTCCAACCAACGCAGCGCTGGGCAATTCAGTCTTAATGCGTTTGATGAATACAAAAATCCACTTGGTGGGTGTGACGGATGCACCGATCTGGGCGGACGGTTACAATCGCCCTGCTGGTGATTTCTGGATGCATGACGTTCGCCATGAATCTTTCAAATATTATGAAGCGCAAAACTATATCGAGAAAAATCAACTTTCAGACGCGCAATTTGATCGTATGAAAAGCAAAATGGATGACTGGTTGGTGGAGCTGAATTCTGAAATTGCCAAAATCGAAGACGTGAATTTGAAAAAAGCGGTGTCATTGACGATTTTCAATTTCCATCATGATGCAGGCTTCCCTTTGATTCCGACGATGTTCTTAACTAAAAAGAATACGACGAAGAATTTGTACACAATGTATGTTGTCAGTGGTCACGGAACTTATTTCGAAAATCCATGGAAAAACCTAGATCGCGCCGATGCATGGTTGAAGGATTTCTGGGGTAAACGCGTCGAGCAAGAAAACGAAGCTCTTGATCTAGCGCGAAGCCACAATCCATAATTGCTTATGGCAAATTATCTGATCGTTGGCGCATCTTCTGGAATCGGACTCGCGGTGACGCGTGAACTTTTAAATCAAGGTCACAAAGTGTGTGGCCTTGGGCGCAGTCTTGAGGCCCTTCACCTTTTACAGCAACAGCATAAAAATCTTTTTGTCTTATCTTACGATATTCAAACTTTGCAGTCGCAACCGATTATCGCGGAAGCTGAAAAACACATGGGCCCCATCGACGTTGTGTTTCTAAATTCCGGCGTCGCCTCGGGGCACTCACTGGATGACTGGAATGATGCTGCTCGCACCGTCCACACCAACGTCACAGGAACGACTGAGTTTTTAATCAATGCCAATGCATACTTTAAACAGAAAAACTCTGAGGGCGTCATCGCTGTGAATACTTCAGTGGCAGGTCTTCGTGGTTTGCGCCAAGCTCCCGTTTACAGTGCTTCAAAAGCTTATCTCATTAATTTATGTCAGTCGTTGCGTTCACAGAATAAAACTTCTGCTGGCAAAGTTCGTGTTGTCGATATTCGCCCCGGCTTCGTTGATACGCAAATGGCTGGCGGCACAACGTGGATGAGTTCTACTGACAAAGCGGCAAAACAGATCATCGCAGCCATTCATAAACGTAAAGAGATCGTCTATATTTCCAAACGCTGGATCTTAGTTGCGGGACTCATGCGTTTGGTTCCACGCGCACTCTACGAACGTTTTTAATTTGTCTCACTATGAGGCGATATTCATGCTCCCAAAACATGATGGAACAATTCCTCTGTAAATCATGAGGGATTCTTTAAGAGTCGTGATCCCTCCTCCGAAAACGGAGTATGGGAACATTGCTGCACCTTTTGGAACGACTCCTGTACACTCTTGCATTTGTGTCTGTACTCGCTATCAACGCGGGTTGCGGGCTTTCTGTCTCTCTCTGGGGATCATCAAGTAAACATTCTGCTTCAAGCGGCAACACCGGGGGAACCGGTGGCTCTGTAGCCTTGCAGGAATTTTACCAAAGCTTCGGCACACCATCTGGCTTGGTGCTGATGGCGGGAGCTACCTCGGACTCGGATAATAATATTTATGCCGCAGGCGCCGCCACGGGTGGAGTCTTAGGCGACAGTGCCATTGGAAGTGTTGACGCTGTTATTGCGAAGTATGCTCCGGACGGAACATACTTGTGGCACAAAGCGATTGGCAGCTCCGGCTCGAGCACCCTGGTGAATCGCCTCTATTATAAAAACGGTTCACTGTATGCATCTGGTTACACGATAGGTGGCGTATTTGAAGGACAAACTGCTGTCGGCAATTCCGATATGTTTGTTGCAAAACTTAATATCGATACCGGCGCCGTTATTTGGCTGAAAATGTTTGGCCAACCTTCCACGCAAATGGCGACGGCTGAACTGGTTGTTGATAGCTCTGAAAACGTTTACGTGACTGGTTATGGCAACATGAGTTTTGATAGCTACACGGTTCTTGGCAATATGCCGAGCTTCGTTATGAAATTGGATTCATCCGGCAACAGATTATGGACAAGCTATTTGGATGAAAACGGAATGTTTTTTCAAGCATCCGGAATCGGCTTAGATAACAATGGCAATGTCTATATCGGCGGCAGTGCAATCGGCGCAAGTTTCGATGGTCAGGCTGCGGTTGGGAACCTTGATGGTTTTATCGCAAAGTTTGATTCTAATGGAAATAAGCTTTGGGCAAAACGTACGGGATCAGCTTCTAACCGTTTGGCAATTTATGATATTGAAGTCGATGCCAGTGGCAATTCATATATTGGAGGCACCACTATAGCAGACATCAACGGCCAAACGATGATCGGCAATAGCGATCAGTTCGTTGAAAAATATAATTCTTCAGGCGTTCGCCAATGGACCAAAATTTATGGTGTCGCTAATGCGAGCACTCAAGTATCGGCCATCCATCTTGACAGTTCTGGCCGAGTTTTGATTGGTGGTGGCACCGACGCCAACACAACAGACACGACTGGTTGGTCCGTAAAACGCCTTAATTCTAGTAACGGAGCTCTCGTTGATGAATTCTCAAGTTCCGCAGCCACTGCTCTTATCATGGATTTTCAGGTCACATCAGATGGCTGGTTAAAAGCCGTTGGTGTAACGAAATCCTCCCTGGAAGGACAGCCGTTGACCGGAGTCCTTGACGCCTTCGTACTAGTCAAAAAGATCAATTAATCGTATACGTAGGGCATGACAAATCCAACGAACTGCCCTACTTGCAATTCTGAAAATATTTATTCTGACGGCAACCTATGGATTTGCCCCGAGTGCGGGCACGAATGGAGTGCACACGCCGTTGCTGTTGAAGCAACAGAAGAAGTCGATGACGGCTTGATCCGCGATTCCAATGGCAATGTTTTAACCGACGGTGATTCTGTGACTGTGATCAAAGAACTTCGTATCAAGGGTTCATCAAACGTCGTCAAAGTCGGCACGAAAGTTAAAAACATTCGTCTTGTTGACGGTGGTGATGGTCATGACATCGCCTGCAAAATTGACGGCATCGGTGCCATCAATTTGAAATCGGAATTTGTAAGAAAGGCCTAAGACAGGCCTTTCTTTTATTCCTCTTTATTTTGTAGTTCAAAAACTTGCTCGACTCCTATGGCCTGCAAGAAATACTGATCATGCGAAATCACCAGCAGTGCGCCTTCGAAATCGCACAGGGCTTTTTCCAAAACATCCAGACTTTGCAAATCAAGGTTGTTAGTCGGTTCATCAAGAATCAAAAACTGCGGTGCCGGATTTGCCAACAAAATCTTCGCTAACGCGGCTTTCAGTTTTTCTCCCCCACTTAAGTGTTTTACTTTTTGCAGCGGCAATTCCTTTGTGAATTGAAAGCGCGACAGTTCATTGCGAATCTCAATTTCACTGCGTGTCGACGAGGCCTGCACATTTTCAATCACACTTAATTCATGATCTAGAATCGCATATTCTTGATCAAGGACTGCGTAAGCTACAGATCCGAGTTTTAAACTTCCCTGAAGACGCCCTGCGGGCTTCAATCCATCCGAGAGCAATAACTTCAACAACGTCGACTTGCCCGCTCCATTTCTGCCAGCCAAGGCCCAACGGTGTGGCCCTTTCATGGTCAGGTTTAAGTTTTCAATCCACAGATTTTCGCCTTCACCATATGCAAAGTTACAATCTTGAATTTCAAAAACCATCTTGCTTGAAGGAATCGAAGTTTCTTGTAGCTGCAACCCTAAGCGCGATTCCTGTTTCATATTATAAAAGAAATCAGAAAACTCTGCCTGCTTGCTTTCGACTCGATCGCTTTCATGGCTGTTGATTCGGCCCATGGTTTCTTGGGCGCGACGTTTTCTGCCACCTAAAAGAATTTTTGGAATACCACCTTGTGCAGCCTTCTTCGCTCCTTGGCGCATACGTTTGTCTTGCATCGCCAATTTTTCGACGTGTTCATGTTCCAGTTTTTTCTTTTCACGACGAAGACGATCTAAAGTTTGCGCTTCAATGGCGCGTTCACGTTCTTTTTCTTCTTCGTAAAAGGCAAAGTTGCCACCATAGGTGCTGACACCTTGATTGGAAAGTTCCAGAACACAATCAACTCGATTTAAAAGTTCACGATCATGGCTAATAACTAATAACGGTCCGTGAAAATTGCGCACAAACTCTTCGATAAAGGTGCGCCCTTCTCGATCCAAGTTATTTGTCGGCTCATCCAGAATCAGCAAGCCATTCAAGTTCGCTAGCGCTTTAGCAATTCTTAAGCGCGTCCATTCCCCGCCACTCAGATGTTGAAGCTTTCGCTCAAAAGCAATGTCTTGAATGAGAATATTCAAAACCGTTGCGTCGTAATTTAAGCTCCAAATGTCTGCCAAAAAAGTCGCAACATCCGTGTCAGGCCTTTCTTCGTGCTGGGGTACATAGACCGCACGATGGGAAAGTTCCAGATGACCTTCGGTGGGCGATAACTCTTCACAAAGAATTCGCGCAAGCGTGCTCTTGCCAATGCCGTTGGGTCCCACTAAAGCATAGCGTTTTGAATTTAATGAAAATGTTAAGTGGCTAAAAAGCTTACGCCCATGCGGAAGCTCAAAGCCTAGCGCCTGGGCGCTGACTTGAAATATATTATTGTGCATAGATAAATCCGTCCGAGGCCTGATGAATGGCCTAAGAGAGTTGATAAAAATGAAGATAGTGACGGATTATTAATTTCTCATAGGTGTTCGGTTTAGGAGCCGAACAAAAACAGTATACGCGAGCTCGTTTAAAAACAAAAGCCCCTTTTTCAGGGGCCTTGAAAACGCTTATATTTTAGTTGGCGTGCATGAAGTCTAGAAGCATCTCATTTAAAATCAATGGATGTGTCACGGCGTAGTGGTCATTTTCTTTCTTCACTTTGTATTTTGCCGGCACCGTGATGACCTCGTCATAAACCAAAGCTGTTGTTGCCTCCCACGCTTTACCTAACTCGTGCGATACCAAAGGACGACCGTTGATTTTAATTCCACGAAGACCCATTGCTGTTGGATCAATCACTGATGTATTCGCTGGCAACTTCACTTCGACATCTTCTTTCGTCGAATAAGTGCCATAATCGACTGACTGATAACTTGTGATTCTATCACCCGGCTCGATCATCAATAACATTTTGCCGTCGATGCCTTCTTCATTTTGTGGTGGCTCAGCATAGATCACACGCGAGCGATAAAATTTTGCATCTTCAACCGCTTTTGCCATCTGCTTTTTTGAATCGCGGATATCAAGCAGGTGCATGACATAAAATAATCCCGTGTACTTCATCGCCTGCATAATACATCCGCCATAATAGACACAGATGAAGCCTTCCATTTGGACTTTTTCTGAAAGGCTTGTTGATTCTGGTACTAACGAATCAGCCTTCGCTGTTGCTCCCAAAATTAATAGTGATGATAAAACGATCGATAAGATTTTCTTCATGGGGATTCTCCGTTTCAATAATTAATAACGAAGATCCCTAAAGCAACGGCCATGCCTAAGTTTCTGAAATCCCAAAATCTGTATATTGTTTACGAAGACCTAGCAGCCTTTAAGAACGTCAAAAATTGCAGCTCTTTTTTGGAGGTTCATCACTTGTTCACAGACGGTGAACACGCATTAGAAACGATAGCGTTTAATAAAGTCCTCTTTGGAAATACTTTTCACCGAATTTAAATATTCCAATAAGGCTAATGCCTCTTTAAGTCCATTTTTGATGAAGAGTTCTTTGGCTTTTTCAACCAGCGTCTGACGAATACGGAAGTGCTCAGGATAACGGCGTCCTAGAAACATACTATCCAAAACTGCAAAGGCGAAGTGCATACGGCTTGGACGAACCAAGGCCATGCGCTTCACCAGCAAATTTTTCGCTTCTTCGGGTAAATCGTTTGCCATGCAATAAAAGAATTCAAATTGTTCGACCTTCGTATCAAGGCGATGAAAGTGCGAATTATCGCGCAAACGCTTTGCTTTACCGACGTGGGCACGAACTTCTGAATAGTCGTCCCCTTCAAGCAGGCGAATGATACCTAGGCAGAAATACGTATAAGCCTGACCACGCACCCACCCCGCTTTTTCAGCACAGCGGAGGTTGCGCATGAAAGCGACCTTCGCCTTTTTTAAATCGCGGGCTCGCAGATAGTTTCCACCTAACTGAAAATATTTGACGGAAATCATCACTTGGTTTTGGCTGCCACGTTTATAATCTAGCCAGATTGATTCACGAATCAGGCGCACGGACTCTTCTTGATGTTCCAAATGAAACAACACACGACCTTTTTTGAAATACAGGTCGGCCACACATGCCAGATTATCTGTTTTAGGCAGAAGCTCTTCGGATTTTTTGAAGTAGTCCATTGCTAGCATAATGTTTCCGACTAATTCAGAACGAATCGCCAGCCAATTCAGAATAAAAATCTGCTCATCGATGTTGTGCAAAGCATGAGCGATCTCTAAGGCTTTATCCAAATGGCTTTTGCCCGAACGCAATTCACCTAAAAACAGGGATGTCTGCCCAAGATGTTTATGCAAAACCATTTGTTGTGATGAACGCAGATCTTTATGTAAATACGATTTTAAAATGCGACTGTAGCTTTCCCATTCATTGGAAGCCCGCACTCGCTTATAAAAATGCTCCGAACACAACTCTTCCAGGGAACGATCGATAGGACGATTCGATAAGACAACCTGAGAGCGACTAAGGCGTTCAGGCAAGACTCCAAGGGCCTTTGCTAGGTTTTGCAAAGTTTCGGGCTTTAAACGACGAACTGAACCGTTCAACCAACGTTGAATCGTCTTTGTTGTAACTTTAAGTGTGCCCGCCAGTGAAGAATGAGAGAGACCTTGCGCCTCTATAAAGTTTCTTAACAAGTTGGCGTCGATTTCGACTAAATCCATCTTCATAGATGTATTTAGGCTAAACTGTGCAAAGTTTCCGTCAAAACAATTTTCTTGGGATCACAAATAACAAGTCTAAAAAGACCGCATGGCAACAGCGCTCCTCACATTTCGAGGATTACACTTCCACCTGACTGCACAGCCAATTTTCCAACTCTTGCAGACCCGTCTGCAAGTCCGGCAAACGACTTTTAACATAAGTTAACGAATCACGAATGCTCCCGCCGTTATACGGTTTGCCCTTCAAAAGCGTCGTTAAATCTTCAACGACTTGTGGATACAAACAGTCCGTAAAAATTTGCAGATCGGCGATAGTTCCCTCTTCTACTTTGAAGTTGAAGTCGAAGAACCCTAACGACAAATACTCATCCAACTTGTGATTGAACTCTAAAGTATTCCCGTACAACCAATCCCAAGAACTCAAGCCTTCATACTGAGTTTTCAATTCTTGGTTTTCTTGAAGCGTCTTCATGCTCAAAAATTCAGTCTGAGCTTTACCGCCATAGAAGTTTTCAAAAGAGCGCACCATCGCGGTCACGATCTGATCGTGATTGATATCTTTGGCGACCTCACTCAGGTTTGCAACGCGGGCGCGAACAGACTCTTTGCCTTTTGCCTGAAGTTTTTTTGGATTCGGAGTCAAATAATTTCCCAGGCGAGTTAGATCTGCATGCAACAACAACGTGCCGTGATGAAAGGCACGATCTTTCTTTTCGCGATAAGCGCTGCCGCTGAATTTTCTTGGACCATCTTGAAATGGAATTAGTAAATCATTGCGACCAGAAGCTTCACCTTGAATGCCAAATTCCTTAAGTGCGTTGAAAATAATTTGAATGTTGTTTTCGCGGCGATACGATTCTTTTGGCGAAAGGAACGTAAAGTTGGTGTTACCCATGTCATGAAATACAGCGCCCCCACCCGTCGTTCTTCGCGCCAAGTGCACAGAGTCTTCTTTCATCTTCGCCAAGTTACATTCAGACCACGGGTTTTGGTTACGACCAATAACCACCGTGTTGTCGTTTCTCCATAAAAACAGCACCTGACTTGAAGGATCTAAATTGTGAAAAATCCACTCTTCTGTGGCTAAGTTCAGGTGCGGATTCAGGCTTTCAGACAGGAAGATCTTTAAATTCGACATGGAGGTATTCTAGCGCGTTTCCCTCGGAAAGTCATCCTGCCCTTTTTTCACGCAGGGTCAATATCAGCTATGAATTTTGCTCAAGATGAATTAAACAAGGGCCTGACGTTAACAAAGGTTCAATTATGATCGAGCTCGGCAAATTCAATAAACTTAAAGTCCTAAAAAATTCTGAATTTGGTCTGTTTCTCGATGCGGGCGAAGGTAAAGAAATTCTGCTACCAAAGCGCTTCGTCACGTCGGACTTTGAAGTCGGTCAGGAACTTGAAGTTTTTGTGCACACGGATTCTGAAGACCGTCTTGTCGCGACAACACAAAAGCCGCTTGCCCAGGTGGGTGAATTCGCGACTTTAAAAGTTGTGTCTTTATCGAGCGTGGGCGCCTTCTTGGACTGGGGCTTGGCGAAAGATTTGCTTTTGCCTTTCGCCGAAAAAACTCGCCCGTTGCGAGTTGGTGAAACGGTTCTGGTGTATCTGTACGTTGATAAAAGCGATCGTATTTCAGCAACCATGCGTGTAGAGAAATTCACAAACACTGACAAGCCTGAATATGAAGAGGGTCAAACTGTTGATTTGATCATCAGTCGCAAAACGGATCTTGGAACAAGCGCGATTGTAAACGGCAAACATCTGGGAATGCTTTTCGCCAACGAGATCTTTGAACAGCTTATTCCAGGTCAACGCCTTCAAGGTTATATCAAAAAAGTTCGTCCCGATGGTAAGATCGATTTAAGCCTTCATCAAACAGGCATCAAAGATGCCGATGAAATTGGCCAAAAGATTTTGAATCTTTTGAAAGAACAAGGCGGATTTGTTGAAATCAACGACAAGACTTCGGCTGATTTGATTTACGATTATTTCGGCGTCAGCAAAAAGAAGTACAAGATCGCACTTGGCGGTCTATATAAAAAACGTTTGATCACTGTCGATGACGATGGCATTCGCCTGGCAACAGCACACAAACCAAAACGTCTGTTTTAAAGAAAAAAGCTCGAATGTCCTTCGAGCTTTTTTTTAATTTTCTTTTTTAAATAGTAAAACCAATCCCGTCGTTAAGGAACTGCACGACTTAAAGATCTGATCCGAGTCAGCACCAGGTTTCAAACGTGCACCCACCGCGCAAATCATCTGATCTTTATCGTTTAATAGACGGCAACTGTATTCACCATACGCTTGGTCCGTGATTTCTTTGTCTCCGCCTTGTGCTTCGTCATAAGCCCATGACGAAAAGACAGCGTCCGCTGACTTTACTTCGTAAGGACCTTGGCTGTGTTTCACGCCGCCGACATTTTCAAACGTCACTTGGCGTCCACTAAAGTTTAAAGTGAAGATCGAACCATCACGATTGGGAATTCCTTCAGGCATAAACGCCGAGCCACGCATCACGTTCTTACAACTTGCATGCTCGACAACGCCCGTGCGAATCCAGCGACCACCCAGGTCAGGTGCCGACGTGGTGTTGGCTTCATTCCACTCTTTCAATGCGGCTACGAAGTTTGTGGATTTATCAAAAGCATGTGCTGAAAGGCTTGTGCCCAGCAGAAGACAGGCAATAAGTGTTTTCATAAAGTTTCCTTTACCTCTTCTTCAAACTAGCAAATCTTGTTGAGCACACAAGGCCAACGACAAATAACATATTTTCGCGAAGAGCTAAGCCCAGTGTTGCCACTCAGATTGACCTCGAATGAAAGTCGCGGCCAAATGATTGTATGAAGATGTTACTTTTTTCTTTCTTCTTCGCACTGGGCGGCCTCTTTGTGGGGCAATCTGTGTTGGCACAAATGCCTTCGGAAGCAGCCTTTAACATCATCACTTATGATCCGTTTGGCTTTCGCGTTGATGACACGGCTCAAGGACAGCGCGTGCGTCGCTTGTTACTGAAAATGCAGGCGTTAGGTGCCAATACTGTCATCTTTAATTTTCGCGCGCGCATGGTGACTGGAACCAAAGCCGACATTCGCTCTGACGTTTTACCCGAATATCAATCCGAGGAAGAGCGTCTTCTTAAAGATGCCGTTGCGTTCGCAAAACAACGAGGGCTTGCTGTTGCCTTTCGCCCGATTCTTTTAGTCGTCGGCCCCAATGCCGAATTTCCTTACGTCGATGAAAATGGTTTCACGTGGTGGCATGGCAACATTCGCCCGGAAAAACCTGAAGAATGGTTTCAAGCTTATTTCAATTATCATCAACGCTACATGCGTATCGCCCATGACGTCGGCGCCAAGTGGTATTCGATCGGAGCAGAAATGCATTCCATGACTTCAGGTCTTGGCAGTCGTGATATGACCTGGCGTTTTGGTTATCCGCAATTGTGGGTGCAATTCGTATCGAAAGCTCGCACGATCTTGGGCGATAATGTGCAAATAACTTATGGTGCGAATTACACCGATCAATATGTTTTAGAAGATGGCATTAAAACTTGGGGTGGCGAATTCGGTCAGTGGTATCATGATTTAACCTTCATTCCAAAGACCGATGAAGAAACGAATCATCAGGAAAATCTTCGTCAATTTTATCACTCGCTTGATTTTATCGGTTTGGATTTCTATCGTGCTCTCGGCAGTGCCAATGTCGATTATCCCGCAGAGTATCAAGCCCTTGTCACGCAACTGAACGATTACTCTTTCACTTATGCACAAACTTTGAATGGCATGGTTTCCGACATCGACAGACAATTGGGAACCATCAGCCAAATCGCCATTCAAGAAGTGGGCTATCGCAGTGTCGAGAAGTGTTTTGTGGCGCCCTACTTGTATGAAGATGATCACACGCCAATCAATTATGAACATCAAGCTGCTGCCTGGGATTCTTTGTTGTCAGCGTTTTGGAGTCAACCTTTAAGCTGGATGCGTGGAATTGGAATCTGGCAGGTGTTGCTTGACGATAACTCTGATGAAACTGTGAATGGCGGATTCTCTCCTTTAGGAAAAGAACCCGCAGAACTCGTTTTAAAAAAATATTTTATCGGGCATGCCACTCGCACCAATTTTGTTCCGGCACGATTCGTCCCCGACTTACAAAATCAAGAACTTCAACAATTCCTTTTCCAACACCGGCCGCTGATGCCGGATTTTGCCCCGTCACAAGGCGACCGCTTTTAATAACATTGTCAGTGAAACTTGGCGCCACAACCACGCTGGCTCCCCGTTCATTCAGTCTTGATTCCAGCAAGAAAGGCACGACCGATTCAAAACCAACGGCGCGTTCTTCTTCATTCGTAAAGCATGACATTTCGTGACCGCGAACCAGATAACTTCCATCAGAAAGTCTGACATTCACAAGACCCGCAGGCCCATGGCAGACGGCTCCGACCACACCGTCATTTTCAAAAATTTGCGAAGCCAGTTTTTGCAGACTTAAATTATCAGGAAAGTCGAACATCGCCCCGTGCCCACCGGCGAAGTAAATCGCGCAATAGTCATCACCACTCACTTGCCACGGCTGCAAAGTGTCTTCAATTTTTGCAAGAAACTCTTCATCATTCATCCACGTCGCATTGATGGGATCATCCATTTTCACACCATCTAACGGCACCTTGCCACCGCGTGAACTGATCATGTCCACTTGATAACCGGCACGTGAAAATTCGTCATAAGGATGAGTGATTTCGGAAAGATATGCTCCGGTTGTGTGCCCGCTATCCCCGAGGCGATCGGTGCTTGTTAATACCGTCAGAATTCTTTTGGGTCTCATAGGGCCTCCTGGCTCAGGATTAGAATCACTCTACGGTTTCATGAATACAAATTTCCCAAGGGCTAGCTGTGAATGAACACATTTTGACTTGGACTTTCGGCAGGTGCTTCGTTATAAGCTACTCCGATGGAATTGATTTACCAAGATGAACATTTTATCGCGATTAATAAGCCGTCTGGCTATCATGTTCATCCGCCTGAGGATTCACAGTTCAAAATTCCCCGCGACAAAATCTGTTTATATCAAGTGCGCAACATGATGAAGAAGCACGTGTATCCCGTGCATCGTCTTGATGCTGCGACAAGTGGCGTGTTGTTATTCGCTTTGTCTTCGGAAGCTGCTTCAAAATTCGGTAAGATGTTTCAAGAGCGTGCTCCACAAAAAACTTATCACGCTGTCGTTCGCGGCTATGTCCCGGCAGAGGGATCTATCGACGTGCAACTGGAACTGGATTCAACCGGCGCCCTTGTCGACGCAAAAACGTCTTATAAGCGTCTTAGCACCATTGAGTTTCCCGTCGCTGTCGGCAAAAAATTTCCCACCGCGCGCTACTCGTGGGTAGAAGCTTATCCTCACACAGGTCGTTATCATCAGATTCGTCGTCACTTTAATCGTATTTCACATCCTCTTTTGGGCGATGCTTATCATGGCGACTCCCACCACAACCGATTCTTCAGAAATGAACTGGGTATTGAGGGGTTGTGCCTGAAAGCGATTAAAATGGAATTGATCCATCCGTGGACTTTGGAACCCTTGAAGATCGAGGCTCCTCCCTGCGAAAAATGGAATAAAATTCAAAGCCTTTTCACTTTAAAACAGGGCTAAGCAAGCTACCATTGTAAAAACTCAAATCCCTTTGACCAGAAACGTCACCAGGCGTAGAAATCGGCCTCTTTTTAGAGGTAAAAAATGTCTAAGGCTAAAGCCCTTCACAGGCTGATGTTTGTGATCGGAGTTCTGTTCTTTTTGTTAGTGACAGTGCAGGCACCCGCACAGACTTTGAATCACAAGTTGGATGTCGAACTACTTCCAACTTTGAAAATGATCAAGGTTCAAGACAAGATCACTTTTCCTAAAGACTCTCCTCGCAAAGTAAGCTTCCTTTTGCATAAAGACCTGCAAGTCACTGTTCTTAGTCCCGACGACTCCTTGATTGTTCTTCACCCTGCAACTTCTGACGAATCTTTCACCGAATATGGCTTAAGCCTTGGCAGCCAAGATCAAACCGCAACCTTGTTATATTCTGGCGTTATCTATGATCCGGTGGTGAATGATAACTCCAATGGTTTGATCTCTGCTGAAGGTGCGACACTGTTTGGTAGTACCTACTGGTACCCGTCTATTCTTGATACTCAAAAAAGCTTCGACATTTCAATTCGTGCACCGGCCGAGTGGAAAACTTTGTCGCAAGGTCAACTTGTGGCGCAAGAAGTGAATGGCTCAACAGCTATCACTCGTTACAAAGAAATTTATCCGCAAGAAGATATTTATTTGGTCGCAGGGCCTTTTAAAAATTATGAAACAGAAACGGCGTCAGGAAAAAAGCTGCGCGTTTTGCTTCGAAAAGACGATCCACCTTTGGCGCAGTCTTTTTGGGCTTTAATGCCTGAATATATTCAGCACTACTCTGAAACCATCGCTCCTTATCCTTATGCGAGTTTTTCCGCTGTCGAAAACATGTGGGAAACAGGTTACGGTATGCCAAGCTTCACACTGCTTGGTCCAACGGTCATTCGCCTGCCATTCATTTTAAATTCATCACTACCGCACGAAATCCTGCACAACTGGTGGGGTAACAGCGTTTACGTTGATTATCAAAAAGGCAATTGGAGCGAAGGTTTGACGACCTATATGGCTGATTACTGGCAACAGGAAAAAATCGGCGCTGATACGGCTTATCGCATGAAAACGTTGAGCCAATTTGCTGATTTTGTGGCAAGCAATCCTGCGAACGACTTCCCGGTTCGTGAATTCCGCGGTCGTCACAACTCAAGTTCGCAAGCTGTGGGTTATGGCAAATCGATGATGATCTTCCACATGCTAGAGTTCCGCTTCGGTAAAGAAGTTTTTGAAAAGGCTTTGCAAGACTTCTACAATACGAATCTTTACCAACGCGTGAGCTTTGAAGAGATTCAAAAAAGTTTTGAAAAAGTAACGACACAAAATCTTTCAGGCTTCTTCACTCAATGGTTGGATCGCAAAGGGGCTCCTGTCCTTGAATTGACTGACGTGAAGCTGATGCGCTGGTTGGATGGTTCGCATGCGACGTCTTACGTGTTAAGCCAGAAACAAGACGAAAAATACGACCTTGCAGTTCCTGTAATTTGGAAGCTAGAGTCTGGCGAAGAAGTTCGTCAGCTAGTAAAGCTCACTGAAAAATCACAAATCTTTACTTTGGTGTCACGCAGTCGTCCGGTGAAAATCTCTGTCGATCCTGAATTCCACGTATTCCGTTCTCTTTATACAGAAGAACGTCCTGCGACGATTTCTTCAGTTGTTGGCAGTTCGCAAGTTCATTTCTATTTCGATGGCAATGATGGTGGCGCGCAACAGTTCGTGCAGACGTGGTCTAAATCTATCGAAGGCAAAAGCACTCTGCACAATGTAGGCGACTCGATAGAACTTCCTGAAACTGGCGCGCTGGTTTTGGTGGGTGATAAAACCGCATTTGCGAACTTTATGAAAACACAACTGGCGGATCAGAAGTTTTCTGTTTCGGATACTTCACTGCAAATTGATGATCAAAGTTTTGCTTTGAACGAACACAGTACAGTTTTGGTAACTCGTCTTAAAGGCAAACCTCAACAACCCGTTATTTGGGTGCGTTGGACACGTGACAATCCACCGGCAGAGTGGGCGAAACGCTTATTACATTATGGTAGCTCGGGTATTTTGGTATTTAAAGGCCGCCCCGTTGTCTTGCAATCAAGCTGGCCTGTCACTGAATCGCCGTTGCAACGTAAGATGTAAAAAAAAGGTCGCTCTGGTAAGCGACCTTTTTTTTATTTAATTTTTGTCCAGAAAGTCGAAACATTAAGAAATTTAGATGACGTAAAGTTTAAAGATCCGTCGTCTGCCTGTTTAAAATCAAACTGTTTGCGCATGATTTTTCCTTTTGAACAGAACGACAGTGCTGCTTGTGTTCCTTCAGCAGTACCCGCGTCGATCACGCGGTAAGGAGTCGAGACGCAGTCCCCTAGTACTTCTTTATTCTTTTCCAGATCGTGATCTACAGATAAAGCTTGAGTCGAGTTTAAGCCAGTAAGTACGTCAATAAACGTCTCGTTACCGTTTCCCGTTTTATAGTACATCTGACCTTGGCGAACAAAAACAACTTCAAGAGAACCATTCTTTTCGATGACTGCGATATCTTTTGAATACTCCTCAAAGCGCGGGTCTGTCGCATATTGTTCGATATTACGCTGTTCAATGCCATGGGCTTGCAGCTGATCGTTGGGAATGCTGAGCGTTCGGTAAACTCCGACCAAAGCGGAAGCCGAAATCCCTGAAGGTTCTGCATTCTTATTCTTCATGTCTTCAGCCGCAGACAACATTTGAATTTCTGCCGGATCCAACGAACTCTTAAACCTCCAATATGAGGAAGAACTAGCAACAGCTTGTTGTGCCAACAAAACAGCAGACGAAACCAAAAGCATAAGCAAAGATTTTTTCATAAATAATATTTCCTATTTCTTACAGTTTAAGACTGTTCTTTCGATCCACGCATTTTTTGCAGATACGGATGGGTCAGCAAGATTACCTTGATTGTTATATTCAGGAACTTGTTCGCTAATGACCAAAGAACCAGCCGTCACTTCTTTCAAATCCGCCGAAGTCGAAAGACTCAGTGAAATCTTATAATGAGCAACGCTAGAAAAAGTTAATAATGGTTGGGTCGTTGTATCGATGATTCCCGAAGTCGCGCCGTCAATCACACTTTCAAGAGTGCCCGCAAGAACAACATCTGCTTTGTAAGAGACACAATCCAGATTTGCCTTTTGCAAAGCTGTTTTCGCCGCCAATTTATATTCTGCCATTCGCGCCGCAGGAATTTCTGTTTTCCCAATACTACCGGAACCGATTTCACCAACACCTGCGAAGGCGTTCAAAGAAGCAAATAAGATTAGAGCGGTCGAAGCAAATTTGATGTCTTTCATAAAGACTCCTATTTATTAAACCCCAAGGTCATCGCAATAGAGCGGAATGCTCGGCAGTCAAAATAGTTATTTGCAATCCTAAGACTCATTCATTTTCACTTAAATCAACAATGGGCTCAGTGGAGGTGTTCAGCGATTAGCCATGCCACTCAAATTTGGAAGAAGTTCGTAACTTGCGTGTGCAGATGCACTCAAGGAAGTCGCTTTACAACGACTCACGATTTTGTTCAGATAATTTTATGCCAAAAAAACCCAGCGTCACCGAATATCTAAGTGTTCACCATTACCTGAATGATCTTTATAAGTATCGCAAACAAACAGAACCTGATTTTTCTTACGAACTGTGGGCACAAGAACTTGATTTCAAAAATCGTTCTTTTTTAAGACAGATTGTCACGGGTCGTCGCGGGCTGACCTCAGACACCGCAAAACAATTAGCTGTGCGACTGAATTTTCAAGGCATCGAACGCCAGTATTTTGACCTTCTTGTTCAATATTCCCGTGCGCGCTCCCTTGAAAAGCAAAGTTTGCTTGGACGAGAGCTTATGAGTCTTTTAAAGTCAGAGCATTCACAACAAGAAATCGAAGACTATTGCGAATTTGTTTCGGCGACTTTATATCCAAAGTTGCAGACGCTTTTAAGTTTTAAAGATGTCCGTAAAACACCAGAGCACTTGGCACCTCTTTTACGCAAGTCGCCTGAAGAGATTACGAACGCGTTGAAAATCTTAGAAAGAATCAATCTTGCCACGCAAGAAGATGACGAGGAATGGAAATCAGTCCCAAAATCCTTCAAGGTTCCTGAAGCCATTGGTGATAGAAATCTATTAGAGTATCATGCGCTGTCATTGCGAGAAGCGATAGAAGCAAGAAGTCTTCCTAAAGAACAGCGCCGCTACCTGAGCCTTATTTTGCCATTGAATCAACAAGACTTCGCGGCCTTTTGGGAAGAGTTTAATAAATTCAAAAAAGATATGATCCGAAAATTCGACGTCGAAGACCTGCGTGATCGTCAACTTTTTCAAATGAATTTGAATATCTATGCCGTCTCTGAAGAAATGGTGGATTCAAAAATTGACCCTACCCCGACTTGAACGGGGATCTGGCGTTTAGGAAACGCATGCTCTATCCAGTTGAGCTATAGGGTCGATGGCGGCAGTTTTACACTAAAGCCGCTCAATTTCAAGAGAGTACACTTCGCACTGTTCGCCTACTTTAAACGTATAGTCGTTATAATTGTAATAAGCCCCACCGTAAATATATCGCAAATAGCACTCGCGGGCGCCGGTGTCTGCCGCTTTGCAACCGCTGAACACCAGTTGGCAATTATAAGAGGAACCTTCCCCCCAGCACGTATTGATCTCATTCATCCCTTCCTGCTGTAGCAACGTCGTCGTCACCTTCGTCAGTTTATCTTCGCAGTTTTGAGGTTCTGCTTGTGCTATAGAGGAAAAAATAAAAATCGCGGCGATAAGACTTTTAAACGTTTTCATACCGGACCTTCTTAATATCTATCAATTTGAATAGAGAATACGTCGCACTGGTCATTAACTTTAAAAGTATAATTGGTATACGTATAGTACGCACCGCCGTAGTCATATCGTAAAGAACATTCACGGATGCCAATCTCCGATGTTTTACAACCTTCAAACGCGAGCTCACAAACTGCTTTCGAACCAAGATTTGGGCAAGACGTGATTTGATTTGAACCCTCTTGCTCGAGCAACGTCGTTGTTACTTTCGTGAGTCTGTCTTGACAGTTTTGAGGTTCAGCATGCGCGGTAGAGGCAAAAACAAAAGTAGCAGCAATAACAGCTTTTAACGTTTTCATTTAGATCTCCTTGGTTAGTTCATGTTCTTTCTGAATCGAAAAAGGGTTTAAACCGAGTTTTAATTAAATAAAAATATATAATTTGTATGCAATCCATGCTATTTAGGTATGGATATGAATCTTCTGCATTTGCAATACTTTTATGTGGTAGCTCAAGAGCGTGGTTTTACCAATGCTTCAAAGCGTTTACGCATTCAGCAACCGGCAATCAGTCGTATGGTGAAGCTGCTAGAAGATGATCTTGGCTTTAAGCTTTTTGAAAAAGTGGGCCGCCATGTACAGGTTACCAAACAGGGCATGGAAGTTTTTGAGTATTGCCAACGGATCTTTGGCACCGTTGAGGAATTGCAGCAGTCATTGGGACGCATTTCAGGTGAAAGCAAAGGGCCTTTGCTTGTCGCGGCCGCAGAGCCAATCGCGACCCATTATTTACCGGCCCTGATTAAAGATCTCTTAGTACAGTCCCCGCTTGTGCATCCTCAGATTTTTTCGGGTCCCGCTTCGATGCTGTTTACGCAAATTAAAAATGGCGAAATCGAGCTAGGTATGTTCTTTCATACTCCTGATATTCCGGATGAGCTGACGCTCTTTAAAACTAAAGACATTCGCTTTCATGTCGTGATCCGCAAGGATTTACGCCGTAAGAAAGAGGTTTTAGAAACGTTCATCGGTTCACGCGAGATCGACGACACCTCCACTCGCCGCTTTCCTACTCTTGAGAAGCTTCGCCAAGATTGGCCGAACGCGAAGATTAAAATATCCAGCAACAATATCACCGCGCACAGGCAAATGGTTTTAGAAGGCTTAGGTGTTGCCGTTCTGCCGGATTTTATTGTCGGCCAAGACATCAAAGAAGGCTTGCTGTCGGATATTTACCCGCACGAGCACTTAAGTTTTAAAATGAAATTCATCAAACGGAAAACCGCGACACTTTCTTCCGCAGCGATGGCGTTGACGAAATAGAACCGTGCGCGTCCTTGCTGTGCTCTTACAATGAGGACTAAAAATAATTTTGAATAGTTGAAATAAACAAGCACGTTGTTCCTGTACTTAGAACAAGCAATGGTGATTGTTCGCACATGGAAAATAAAGAAACAGATTCTTCCGACGAATTCTTTTAGGTTTTTACGAGATCACTTTCAGGCAAGGAGGCCATCGTGAAAAAAGTTTTCGTTACAGCAGTTCTAGTTATGTTCGCAAGTTTGTCTTCTGCATTCGCAGACAACCAAAGCTACGTCAATCAAGAGCAACAGCCACAAGATGTTGTTGTACAACCTTACCTAAGAAGTTGCGATTCCCCATATCTTGGCAACAATGAAACGTGTTTGAGCAATTCCAGCACTTGTCCAGGTGGTTATGAGTTCTCTCACGCCAATTACTGCTGCGATCACAATGGTAGCTGGTATCGCTGTGGTACTGTGTGCAAATCGATCTATGCTCCAGGTCACTAATATTTAGAATTTAAAAAGAGGATCCTGCTGAAGGCAGATCCTCTTTTTTACGTGACGATATATTTCTGTAGGATCGCTTCGACGGTCGCAAGATTCAGTGGCTTTGCAATATAGTCTGTCATTCCCACCTGTAAGCAACGATCTTTTTCATCTGACATCGCACTGGCCGTCATTGCAATGATCGGTGTGCTTTTGAACTTTTGCATCTCGCGAATTTTTTGAGTCGCAAGATAACCATCCATTTCAGGCATGTGACAATCCATCAACACCAAATCGTATTTGGCGTTTTCCAATTCCTCGAGAGCCAGTTTACCGTTTTCAACCACCGTGAAGCCATGACCCATTTTTGCAAGCATACCGCGAATGATAAGTTGGTTAACGGGATTATCTTCTGCCACAAGGATATTCAATTTTCCCGTTTTGTCTTTTGGTACAACGTGTGCTGCTTGAGTATCAATCGTCGCGGCTTTTTCAAGAGTCAAAGAAAACCAAAAAGTTGAACCATCATTAGGAACGCTGAAGAAACCCATTGTTCCGCCCATCAGCTCTACCAGCGATTTTGCAATCGATAATCCTAAACCAGTGCCGTCGTAACGACGACTTGTCGAAATATCTCCTTGCTCGAAGCGTTGAAAGATGCGCTGTTGCACTTCTTTATTGATCCCGATGCCTGTGTCTTTGACTTGAACTTTCAATGTCACTTGCGAATCGGTTTCCCGTTCGACAGATAAAAAGACATCGACACCGCCTTTTTCAGTGAACTTCAAAGCATTGCTAATAAGGTTAACAATAATCTGGCGGAACCGTGCCGGGTCGCCCATGACTTGAAGGTTGGGATTGATGGCTTCATGAAGTCGCAGGTAAATAGATTTGTGGCGGGCTTGAAAATTCATTAAGCCCATCACCTGATGCATCACCGAACTTAAGCCAAAAGGTACTTTTTCAAGTTCAACCTTATTGGCTTCAACTTTAGAAAAATCTAAAACGTCATTAATGACACTTAACAAACTTTCCGCTGAAGCTTTAATCAGCTCCGCATATTTTCTTTGTTCAAGATTCAAATCTGTATCCAGAAGTAAATCCGTGACCCCCATCACACCATTCATTGGCGTGCGAATTTCGTGGCTCATGGTCGCCAGGAAACGGGACTTTGCTTCATTCGATTTGACAGCTCGGTCAGCCTTCGTTTCCAGTTCATGGGTACGCAATAAGTTCAAACGATAAAGCATTCCAAGGACCGCGAACAAAACAGCGATAAAACAACCAACCCCAAGAATTTGACGTTCAAGCAAAACGGCTTCTGCAAATGCCTCTTTAGCAGGACGATCTAGAACGACTATCCAACCAAAACCATCGCTATCAATGCTACCAGAACCTTTAGTCCGCGCCTGGCCTTCCAATAACACATCACCGTTACCGTGATCTTGAACGTGATAGTGATTGCGCTCTCCCGCCGCTGGCATATCAGACGCTTTCATGTCTGGAAGTGTCTTATCGCCAAGAATGACTTTACCCTCTTTCGAGTACACCGTTAAACGCACTGGGAAACGGCTTTGCAAAGGCGCAAGCCACGCTTCACTGATATCCTGAGCCCAGCGCCAGCTTAAATGCGCTCCTAACACGCCAACCGGCTTGCCGTTGTATATTAATGGAGTTGCGTAATCGAAGAAACGAATTGGTTCTGCTTCAGTCCCGCCAAGGATTTTATTAAGCAGCAAGGCATCATGAACATCGCCGAAATAATCCTTTTGCTGACCATGAATGAACCAATCCCTTTTCGCAATGTCGGCTCCTTCTAGAAGACCTTTATTGCTAACCAGGACATGACCATCCAACGATGCGATACCCACCCACGCAAATTCTGGAAAAGACTGCGTCAGTTGATTTAGAACCCGACGTTTATGTTCGAGGGCAACTTTAGGATTAGAAATCTCGTCAAGTGTTGAAAGAGTTTTGATCTCTCCCGCGCGAGCCGCGATAATAATGTCGATTTTATCCGCGATATTGTAGGCCATATCAGCCAAGGTGTGGCCTTGTTCAAACTCAATGCGAGAACGAACCTGACGACCAATCAACCAACTCGATAAGACTGTGATCACGAAGATCAGAGCTGCTAAATGACCAAGCTTCATGCAAGTTCCTGAATCCTTCCGAAACTATCCACTAATTGATTTAATTGTTTTACGAAGTCTTTGGTTTGTTTCACAAGAACACCGTACTGGGCTTCAAACTTTTGACGATCCCAATCAGACGAGCCCATCTCAATACGCTCCACTGTGTCTGCCACGCTGGAGTCATGAAAATTCGCGATGGCACCTTTAAATTTATGAGCCGCTGCATAAATCTTTTTACGATCTTCTGAAATGATTGCGGATCTGATGTCGTTTAATTGCGCTTCATAACTTTCCAAAAAAATTCCAGCCGCCGCCGCAAAAATCGTAAAGTCGCCAAGGAATCGCCCGTCCATCATCTCTTCAAGTTCAGTGAGGTTAAAGCCAGCACTGACGAGCTCGGGGCAATATTTTCTTATTTTTTCAGTGAGTGTCATATCGTCTTCTATATCACCCCAAGAATGATTCGCGTGCAAGTGGTGCTATTTGGAAAATGCGGACATTTCAGCACTGCGGTCATTAGCGAGAAACATGCATCTCTTTTCAAGAATTCTTATAAGCGACTTTCCACTAGGTCTAGGCGACGAAGTCCTCACGGCAATATAAATAAACTTCACATTATTTAGTATCTATGCAATTTTAAAAATGAATTTCCATTCAAAACTCATCCACCGCCATGTGGATTTTTCGTTCAGCGAGTTTGCATTTACTCTTCACTACTCACATCTCGAATTTATCAAAAGTTCATTCGCGATTTTTCAGTATATCTTGAAGTAAAATTAATAAAGAGAATTCGTTCAAATCCCGACAAAGAGTCACGACCAACTTTCGAGCAAAGGTAAATTATGAAAATCGGAAGCTTAAATTTCAAAGTAACATCCATCATCGCAATCCTTGTAACTGGCAGCATGTTGATAGTCTTCATCGGCCTCTCGAAGATGGGAGAGCTGAAAGAATCCCTAAATATGATTGTCAATGTCCAATCAGCGCGCGTTTCTACAGCGAAACAACTGCAGTCCGTCTTCTATGTGCAAATGTCTAATCTTCGCTCTTACATTTTAGAAGATGACAAAGCAGAACACGAAAATCTGAATCTTCTGATGGAGAAACGTAACGAGCAAATGCTGAAGCTCGTACAAACTCTTTATGATATTTCTACAGAGGTAGGTCGTAAGGAAATGACCGAATATAAAGACACTTACGGGAAATGGTGGGAACTTTCTAAAGAGGTCCGTGAAGTTTCAAATAAAGGCAGGGAGTTCGATGCCGCCGCCTATAAACTGCTAGGCTCCAAAGGGGGCGAGCTTAAAAAGAGCATCGAAAATATTCTAACGGGACTGATTGATCGCAACGAAGCGAACATGGCTAAGGAAGTCACGTTGGCAGATGAGCAGTATCAAAAAGCGCGCATGACGATGATTCTTGTTAGTGTCTTTGCGACATTGCTTGGTATTGGTATCGCAACAGTCGTCTTAAGAAAGCTTTCAAAATCAATTAATTCGGTGATTGAAAACTTGGATGACAACTCTCAACAGGTCACACAAGCGGCACAACAGATTGCGAATGCCTCGGTCGAATTATCTCAAGCGACGACGGAACAAGCTTCATCCCTGGAAGAAACCGTTGCAACCTTAGAAGAGCTGACATCTATGGTACGTGTGAATTCAAATAACGCTGGCGAAGCTGCGAAACTTTCGGGCAGTGCGAGCACTGTGGCTTCTCAGGGTGAAGAACGCATGAAAACACTGATTGATTCAATGCAAGAAATCTCGGCCGATTCTAAAAAAATCGAAGAGATCATTTCAGTCATTGATGACATCGCTTTCCAAACAAACTTATTGGCCCTTAACGCCGCCGTCGAAGCGGCCCGCGCTGGTGAGCAAGGCAAAGGTTTTGCCGTCGTGGCCGATGCTGTTCGTACTTTAGCGCAAAAAAGTGCCGAGGCCGCGAAAGACATCAACAATCTTATTAAATCGAGCGTTCATAAAATCGAACGCGGTAGTATCGAAGCCGATGCCAGCGGTCAGGTTCTAACCGAAATTCTTTCAGCTGTTAAAAAGATGGAAGAACTGAATCGCGAAATCGCATCCGCCAGCGAGGAACAATCAAATGGTATTGCACAAATTAGCAAAGCCATGAATCAATTAGACCAAACCACGCAAGTGAATGCGGCGTCATCCGAAGAAGCTGCAGCCTCGGCTGAAGAGTTGTCAGCGCAAGCAGACTCTTTATCGCGTATGGTGGTGCAATTGATTGAGACGGTTCACGGGACGAAAGAGGCTCCCCGTTCCAATGAAAAAATCGCAGATTATAAAAGCGAACTTCAGGCCGCTTAAGTTTATAAATCAACCGCGAAAAAAGGATCTGGTTGTGGCAGATCCTTTTTTATATCTCTATGATTAATGTGACGGGCCCGTCGTTTAAAAGTTCCACCTTCATGTCAGCACCAAAAATGCCACCGTATGTGGGAACTTCACGACCGCTCAGTTGCAGAGCTTTTTCGTAAAGTACTTTCGCAACATCAGGATGTTCAGCACCAATAAAGCTAGGACGATTGCCTTTGGCGGCATCACCCAACAAGGTAAATTGCGATACAAGCAAGTGTTCGCCTTTGATATCTTTTAAGGACAGATTCATCTTCCCCTGCTCGTCGGGGAAAATACGCAGGGCTAAAATCTTTTGAATCATTTTTTGCAGCTGCTCTTCGCTATCGCCTTTTGCAACTCCCAATAAAGTTAAAAGGCCTCGTTCGATTGACGAGACCTTTTGACCATCTACGGTGACTGATGCTTTTGAAACTCTTTGAACAACCGCTTTCATTATTTTTCTGTCTGGCCTTTGATTTTATCCACTTTAGTTTCTTCCAAGTTTACGCGCCAAGCTTTTTGACCCCATTGTGGGCTGTCGTCTTCGCCGTGACAGTAATGTCTATCAAAATAAGTTGTATAACCGATGCGGAACTTCTTCAAGTTCTTCATCTCTGGCAACATATCGTCTGGCCATCTGAACTCAACCACGTTTTTATCAATACTGACTTTCACGGCGTCGGTTCTATTCAGCTCTGTATCGACTGCGCAGTTTGACGTTAGGCAATTTTGTACGGCGATCTTTTCAGAAACCCAGTTGCCGCCAGTATTGGAATCAAGCGAATAGAAGATTCTATAGTTCGCATAAAGATCTGGCCACGCCACCGATTCTGGATCGTAGGGTTGATACGCTCTTTTATCGTGAGTTAAATCAAGCCAGAAGTAATACTCTTTATAGCCGCCTGTCTTTTTGATGTCTTCGGTCACTTCCATGCGCACAACAAATTCACTGCCTTCTTTTGTGATGTCTGTGCTGACAAGATCCGTATAAGTTTGATTTGAACAAGGCATCGGTGAAAAGTCGATATCGCCCACAGGATCTGTGTGTTTGTTGTTCCCGGCAATCGCCAGTTGGCAAACAAGTGTTGAAGCAAGAGCCATGTATTTCAATGCGGCTTTCATAAAATCTCCAGGTACTATCAGGTTTGTGTTCACCCCAGATCATTACAAGTTCCACTCCACTCCCAATTCAATCTTAAGAACTTTTAACGGATTTTAACTGCCCAACTTTTTGACGCCACGACCGTTTTGTCGTCATGAAAATCTCTCGAGATTCATTCGAGAATCACAAAATGAGCGCAAAAAATCCGCGTTTTTCAGAGTGAAACTAGAGTATATGCTCCAATGTCAAAAGCGCTATTATGATTGACTCATTCACCCCTTTCGCGGAATTCCTATCGCGACTTCAAAGAAAAACTCGAACACTCTGGAAGGATTTTTTATGAAAAAATCGACTTTGATTGCTTATGGTATTGTCGCAAGTTTACTGATCGCCTGCTCGACATCTGCATGGGCTCAAGAAGGAACTATTTCTACAAAAGTAGAACAACCGAAATTGTTTCTGACTTACAGTTACTACAAATACGATTTGCAAGGCACGAACTCAGCCAACACACGCATCTACAAATTCGATGCTGCGACTGTTGATATGAACATGGTGACTGCGACTTACTTGCTAAGCCCCAACTGGACTTTGCTTGCTTTCGTTCCGTACATCAAAAACATGGTTGAAACAGTGTATGAACCACTACCAGGTGGTTTGAACTTCAAAACCCGCGACTACACAGAGGGCCTTAGCGATATTCGTTTGATGGCTGTGACACCAACTCTTGTGCAAGGCAGCCACCTGATTCTGACTGATATCAGCGTGACGTTGCCTACTGGTGACATCAATCAAAAATTCACAAGCGCTCCAACGCAAAACGCCGCTTACAATATGCAATTGGGTTCTGGAACGACAGACTTGGTCATCGGTAGCACATACTCTTACACGACGACGCCAGCATGGGTGCAAAGTGCTCGTGCCGAAGCAACAGTTCGTGGTGGTCGCAATGAAAACGGCTGGGCCCTAGGCAATCAATTGGTTCTTTCAGCGGGCAGCAAATATCAACCAGCAAAATGGGCTGAAGTTGGTGTGGTCGCAAACTATAAAGCGCGCGATGCCGTTCAAGGTCGTGATGATAAATACGAGTTGCACAATGACTGGAACAACGTTGCTCACGGCGACGGCCATCAATACTATCACGCGCCACAAATCAACTGGGACACTGAAGTTGTTGGTAAGCTAACAAGTCCTTCTTACCACGGTGTGAATGCAAGTGCTGAAGCTGGCGTTTCATTCTATCGCGATGCCATCAACAAAGATGACGTTCGTTTGGACAACCCTTATTGGATCGCAGCGTCCGTAAACGGCGTTTTCTAATCGCATTTTAGCAAGCTCCATCTTCCATCCATCTTTAACAGGGGTGACGCCGTAAAGTGTCACCCCTGTTTACTTTCTTCACTTTCTAATCAGTTTTAGGCCTGAATAGGCGTCTCAAATCGTGGCACTAACGTTGCTCATAAGACTTCCGGAAAACTAACTGGAGGATTTTATATGCAATTCCTAATGTCACTTGGTTCTGGCTTCACATCTGGCGATGCAATTTGGATGTGGACGATTTTGGCAGCTCAGATCGTATCTGTAGCTATTATCTTGGAACGCTCTCACGCTTTGTTCGTTTCTCGTAAAACGAATCAAAAAGAGCTTTCTAAACTTCTTGCGGAAGATATCCGTGCAGGTCACCTCGATAAAGCTCTTCGTCGCTCTATGCAATTGGGCATGAAAGAACCATTGGGTGTTGTTGCCTCTGCAGGTATCCAAGCGGCTCTTGATATGGGCGGAAAAGAAGAAATCCAACTTAAAATGGACGAAATCCTATTAGAAGAAAACTCGCGCGTAGAAAAACGCATTGGTTTCCTTGCGATGTTCGCTAACGTTGCGACATTGTTGGGTCTATTAGGTACGATCACAGGTTTGATCCACTCTTTCGCAGGTATCGCCAACGCGAACCCAGTAGAAAAAGCGACAATCCTTTCTCAAGGTATCTCATTAGCGATGAATACAACGGCGTACGGTTTGATCGTGGCAGTTCCTGCTTTGATTATGTATGCGGTTCTTCAAAACCGTGCATCTCGTTTAACTGACGATTTGAACAAAGCGGCTTTGAACTTGTTCATCCAATTGGGTTTCCACTACGAACCAGTTTCAGACAAGAAACAATAGTAGATAAGGGCGTAAGCTATGAGCGCATCCAGCAACAACAACGATAAGTTGAATTTTGATATCAACATTTTGCCGATCCTGGACATCTTGTCTGTGTTGATCTGCTTTCTGTTGTTGACAGCGGTATGGGTTCAAATCGGCACATTGGATACAAAGCAAGCTATTGGAGACAACTCCACATCAGGCGCTAAAAATCCTCCGTCTTTGTGGGTGACTTTGGATGCAGATGGTAGCGTACAACTTTCTGTGCGCGACCTTCCGAAGCTTCAAACATCAGAAACACGCGTAGCTAAAACTACGAAAGGTGTGAACTGGGCAGGCCTTGAAGCCAAATTAGCCGATTTGAAAACAAAATTCCCTGAACTGAAAACTGGTATCGTTCGCCCCGGAGCTCAAAGCTCTTACGGCGATGTGATCAAAATCATGGATCAGTTGAAACAATCTCAATTTGAAGGTGTGGGCTTGTCCCCTCTTGGGTAATTTTATGAAAACGAGCTTTTTAAAAGTAGACCAAAAAGCTTCTCCACTGATGGATGCGATGGTCTTGAAAAACGGAAATAAAAAGAAAAAAGGCATCGCTAGCAACCTTGCGATCGCATTGCCTTTAACTTCTTTGATCGACGCTTTTTCAATCATCGTTATCTATTTGCTTATCGGAACGCAAAACAGCGGTATCGAAACTTCCGTTCCTTCGCGTATGAATCTTCCTCAAGCTTCACACAGCCAAGGTATCGATAAAGAAACTGCGATCCTGCGTATCGAGAAGGGTTCGTACTTCTTGAACGATAAAGCTGTGTCTGGTTCACAACTAAGCAACAAATTGGCTGAGTTGAAAAAAACCAAAGAAGACAAAGTTGAGTTGATGATCCAAGCCGATACCGAGATGAAATATGCCGATCTCGATCCATTGCTTAAAGCGGGATCTCAAGCTGGCATTGAAAAACTTAAATTCGCGGTAGTACCAAAATAATGAAAAACACAAAACACCTCCTTTTTTTAAATGTGGTTCTTGCGGGTATGCTCTTCTCTCATCCGGTTCATGCAGAGAAGATGAATGCAGACACGCAAGACTTGGTTATCAAAAAGATGGACCGTGTTTTGGACTTGATGGATCGCAAAGACCCTTCTTGGATTCCAACACAACAACGTCTTGCTGACGTTTTGGCGGAACGCGCACGTACTCGTTTCATGGCTGAAGTTGAAGCGAACTGCGAAAACTGCAAAGGTTCTAAAGACGACCGTCAACGCGCTATCAAAATTTATGAAACTCTTTTGACTGAAGTGAAATTGAACGAGCACGGACCGATCTTGTTCCAATTGGCTCACTTGTACGAAATGGCTGGTCAACAAGATCAAGCTATTGCGTTGTTTGAACGTATTATTAAAGAAGCTAAAGCGAAGTCTATCGATGCTGGTATCGTTTCTAGATCTCACGCTTCATTGGGCGATTTGCTATTCCAAAAAGGCAAATTCAAAGAAGCTAAAGAACACTACGTGATCGCGTTGAAAGACAAAAATCTTGAAAACAAATCTTTAGCTATCTACAACATGGCTTGGTGTGACTTCAACACAGACAAGCTGACTTCTGCTATCGACACATTAGAGGGCTTGTTGAAAGACCCTACTAAAATCACGAAAGACACGGAAGCTGGCAGCAATTACGATCCAGTTTTCCACACTGATATCGTTCGCGACCTGGGTACTTTCTATGCTCGTAAAGAGATCACGATTAAAGAAATCGCTCGTTATGAAACTTTGACTCCTAAAGAAAAACGCAAAGAATTGATCTTGAATTTCGCTCAGGAAGCAGACCGCGTTGGTCAAAAACAAGCGGCACACTTGATCCTGACGCGTTATATGGATCAACCTGATTTGACAAAACAAGAACGTCTTGAAGCTTTTGTTCGTATGGCACAAGTGAACTACGACCGTGGTGAAACTGGCAAATCAACGCAAGACTTCGCGAAAGCTGCTGAAGCTTTCAAAAATACTGATTGCGACGATTCGAACAAGTGCGAAGAATTGAAAAAGACGATGAAGCGTTATGTAACGGAACTTCACCGCTCTAAAAAAGTAAAACCTGACCAAGACCTTTTGAACGCGTATATCATTTACGCAAACACATTCCCTGGCGACAAGGAAATGGTACAACGTGGTTCACAAGTTGCGATGGACATGGGTAAATACCCAACCGCTATCAAACTTTACCGCACAATCGCCGAAGGCCGCACTTATTCAGCTAAAGAGCAAAACGAAGCGATGCTGAATGAAGTTGCTGCTGCTGAAAAATCTGGCGATCCCGTTCTTAAGAAAGAGGCTTACGCTTACTTCTTAAAGAATTCCGCAAAAGACGAAAAATACTACGAAGTTCGTTACCAACAAGCTTACCAGCTTTATCAAGCTAAGCAGTTGAAAGACGCGGCGAAGATGTTTAACGATTTGGCTCGTGATAAAAACACGAAAGCAGATCTTCGTAAAAAATCCGCGGACCTTGCCTTGGATTCTTACGCTCAGTTGAAAGACGACGAAGCCATCCAAGAAAATGCAAATGACTACGCAGAGATGATGCCGGCAAACGCCCCTGAGTTTTCAGGTGTGGCTCGTCGTGCTTTGATGAATCAAGTGGCTGACGTCGCAAACAATCCGCATTCGACAAAATCAGAATTGAAATCAGTGATGAAGACAGTTTTGAAGACGAAATTGGATGGTGCAAAACCAGACGAACGCATCTTGATTTTCACAAACTTAAGCGTCGTTGCGAAAAAACTGGGCGAAGACGACGTTTATGCAAAATCTTTGTATGCGTTGATCAATACTCCTGAAACTCCAGAAGCGAAGAAGCAGCAGTATTTAGAACAACTTGTTGGTTACTACGAACGTAAGCTTGATTTCAAAAACGCTTATAATACCGCTTTGAAAATGAACGATTCAAAAGTATCGGCGAAAGAAAAAGCTTTCCGTCTTGGTACTTTGGCTGACTTGGCTGATATCAATCCGGAAAAACACTATAAAGAAGCTTTGGCTTTAGGTATTTCTGGTGAACGTGCTCTTGTTATCCGCGAGCGTTTGGTTCTTCTTTCAAGCAACCCTGTTAGAGAGTTGAAAATCCAATCTGCTGACTTGCGTGCAAGACCTTCAATGTTGAATGAAACGACTTTGTTGGTTTACGCAAAAACTGGAAACAAAGCAGGCTTGCAATCGATTTTAGAAATGAAAGAGATGCGCAAACAATCTGCGAACTCTTTCATTCGCAAACAAGAGTTCTACAACAAGCTTAATGAGTTCCAAAATCAGATCGCGAAGCACAAAATTGACGATGGTTCTGACAAAAATCTTACGAAGGGTATTACTCAACGTATGAAATTGTTGGCTAAAGCAGACCAAACTTTGACTGAGTCTATTCAAACAAAAGACATCACAGCTCAGTTGGTCGCTTTGAATATCGTAGCGATTGAAAATCAACGCTTTGTTAAGGATTTGTCAGGCGCTGATATGCCAAAGGGTCTGACGGCGGCTCAACAAAAGCAATACGTTGAAGCCTTGAAAGCCAAATCAAGACCGTTCTTGATGAAGGCGAAAACGGCTCAGACGAAAATGAACGAATTATGGAATTCATCCCCTGCTCTTGCCTCTTTGGCTCGCGACTACCGTATGGCGCGCCCAGAGATCCAAAAGCTGCTTTCTCGTGAAATGCAGATGTTGGAAGAGCTTCCAGGTCGCGGCAAAATGAAGACGGCGGTCGAAGATGCTTATGGCTCTTCATCATTGTCGGCTCGTGATCTTGCTTCGGCTCGCAAATCAGTGTCTGAAAACCCTGATAGCGTGAAGGATCTTGAAAACTTGAAATCTATCGAGACAAAAATTGGCCATCCGTTAATGCCCTCTTATCTGGAAGCGCGTTTAAATCACATCCAGAAAGGAAAAAGCCTATGAAAACAGCAGTTTTAGTGGCCTCCCTTTTGCTAACTCTGATTAGCAGCTTTGGAGCTAGCGCCCTCGCGAAAACAAGCCCTAATGAAGGGAAAAAAGTCGAGGGTACTAAGCCAAAACTTGGCACTTCGTTTAAGTTCGACGGTTCTGCCCTTCGCGGGAAATATCAGACCTCACTTAGTACGAAGGCCGCAGTAGAAAACGATAAATTACTTGAAGATCTTCTGGGCGGAAGAACACAGTTCGAAGACCGCATCCAACAAGATCAAGAAAGAAACTAGGATTCAGAAATGGGAACAACAAAGCTTTTAATCTTACAAAATCAGTTGGGCCAGAAGGTTCGTACCTTCTCGGTTGAAGCTGAAGCTTTGAATCTCGTTTATCTGACTGATAAACGCAGAGTTGAAGCGTATACCCGTCTTGAATCACTTGATGAAAACAAGGTTGATTATCGTCTTCTTAAAACCATCAATCTTTCAGAAATTTCTGAAGCTGGTATGGTGATTCCGGGTGTTGGTTCAGTGCGTGTTGCCGGCGCTAAAGTCGACAACAGCCCGATCTATTACCTTCCAGAAGAAAACGATAAAGAAGATCTTAAAATCATCATGCAAAAAACAGCGTTGGGTCACTTGGCGGCGTTGTTTGCATTAATGCTTGGTTCATGGGTTATTGCTCATTACTTCTCTAAAAAAGAAGAGCCGCAATTAGTGACGATCGTTCTTCCTAAAGACGAAACAAAACCTGAAAAAGCTCAACCGGCTCCGCACGTCAAAGTGTCAGAGCATAAGTTGAAACAAACGAACAAAGTTTATCGCCCGGTTGCGAATAAACTTAAAACAAAACCTTACAAAGTGAATACAGCGAAAGCCGTAAACGTTGAACGCGTTGGTGCTTTGGCCGCTTTGGGTGGTATCCCAACTGGTGCTAAAGGTTATGAAGGTTTGGATCCTCGCTCAATGAAAGCAATCCGTGCAGCCGGTACAGGCAGCGGCGGTGGCGGCGTTGGTTCAGCAGGCCGTGGTGGTATCAAAGGTTATATGCCTGGTTCTGGTTTGATCGCAGGTTCCGCGGGTGAAGGCGGTCGTGCCCAATCTGCGGGTGGCTACGGTACTCGTGGTGTTGGTGGCGGTAAAGCTGGTTACGGCAAATTGAATATGGTTGGCGGCACAAGCGCAGTCAGTCTTCCTCTTGATGAAGAAGCAACTGTTGAAGGCGGTTTAGATCGTGACCAAATCATCGCTGTTATCAACCGCAACAGAGGTCAAATCATCTATTGTTATGAAAAAGGTTTGCAAGCGGCTCCAACTCTTGGTGGTCGCGTGGCAGTCGATTTCGTGATCGGTCCAGCAGGTCGTATCACAACGGCGAAAGTATCGCAGTCGTCTTTAGGTTCGCGCATGGTTGAAAACTGCATGCTTGATAGAATGCGTACATGGCAGTTCCCTCGCCCTGTAGGCAAAGTGAATGTTGATGTTCTCTATCCATTTGAGCTGACTCGCGTAAGCAGTCGCTAATTGAGAGGTTGTTATGAATCACATTAAATCGTTTTTGACTCTTATCCCTGTGGGCCTAGCTTTGACTGGCTGCGGAGAGTGGAAGAAAAATCCAGTTCCAGAATCGAATGGTGTGACTCTTGCCGACTATCGCAAATACGCGAAAGAGCAATCGACTCAAGGACCTGAAAAACCACGCGTGATCACAAACACTGTGATCGTGGAAAAACCGCAAGTTATCGTTAAAGAAGAATCAAGCATCGATGATAAATTCATCGTTATCACTCCTGATTCACAAATGACTTTCAATGAAGGTCAAGCAGCGAGCTTTAAAGTTCGTGCGCGCGTCTTGGTTCCAGGTGTTCAAGTAAAATTGAGTGCTCAAGGTTTGCCAGACGGTGCCACATTGAAAGCTTCGCAAACTGAAAAAGATCTTTATGTTCTTTCTTGGACTCCAGCTCTTTACACGGTTCCTTCAAATGCCAGCATGAAAACATACAACGTCAAGCTAGTTGCTGAAGTTGTTGTTGCTGACGATGCTAAAAATGCCGCGCAATTGAAAGGTCTGGTTCGTTCAAAAGAAATCAGCTTGTTCCTTTTCAGAAACCAAGAGCTTCCTTCTGGTTTGAAAGTGGAAAGCTTGCCAACAGAACTTTCTGAAGGCGCATTGACTCCGTTCTCGGTTACTGTAGCGGTTCCTGGCATTGACGGTTCTGCATCTGCAAAACCACGTTTGGTTATCAGCTATGACGGTGTGTCTTACACAGCGGGTAACAACTTCCTTGAACTTGATGGTTCAAGATACGTTGTTGCTGACTTGAATCAAAAAGATCCTGAATATCTTGGCGATTCAAAATGGAAGTTCTCTTTGTTATTCGATACAAAGAATATTTCTGTCCAACCACAATTGGCTAAAGACGGTACGATTCTTAAAAACTCTGACGGCACACGCGTTCGTTTGAGCTTTAAAGTATTCAGCCCGGTTGGTTTGTCGACTCCAGAGAGTTTGACGCAATTAAAAATCAAATACACTAAAACGATCACGGCTCCTCGCTTTGACCTTTCTGGTTTAGCGCAACAAAGTTTGGAAGTTTCTCGTGGTCAAGCTGTGAGCTTGAAATTCACAGTGGCGTCTCCTGATTCAGCGGCAGCAGTTGCTGTTGAAACAAAAGAAGCAAAATTGGCGGGCTCACCTTCTGTGACATGCCAAGCTTCAGCTTCTGGCGCTAACAAACAAGATTGTACTTTAAGTTGGAATGTTCCTTGTGACGCAGCTCTTGACCAAGTGGCGGGGCAGATTGAGATGACTGCGACAAGCACAGTAAACAGCCGTTCTTCTGAAACGACTGCTTACTCGTTGAAAGTAGTGAACGCTTCGACTGAACAAAACCTTTGCAACACAGGTGCAACGGCTCCTTCAACAGAGCAAAAGCCTGCTGAGCAAAACGTGGAGAAGAAATAATGAAAACCGCTAAAGTCATTAGTCTTTTAGTTCTTGCTGCTCTTTCCTGGTCATCTGTTTCTTCAGCCGCTGGCAGCAAAGCGTCTTCAAAACAATTGAATGTCAGCGAAGACATCGACTCTTTAGGTGGTAACCAAGAGTTGGCAGAGATGGCTCAAAACATCAAATCTGAAACACGTTCACGCGTTGTTCAAGAGCGTCTTGTACAAAGAAGAAACCGCATTGAATTCGGTCTTTCTTATGGCGGCGTTATCGGCGGTGACTCTTATTTGAAAACACAAAGCGCTGGTTTCGCGATGGATTACCACATCACTCCCCGTTGGTCTATAGGTGCTCGTTATTACGATTACGGCAACAGCTTAACTGACGAAGGTAAACGCGTTTACGACAATGCTCGTAAAAACGTTCAAGCTGGTGGTACTGGTTACGCAGTTGATATCGACTACCCAGAAAATGCAATGCTTGCCGTTGTGAACTGGTACCCAATCTATGGTAAAACAAGCTTCCTTGATATGGGCGTAACACAATTTGATATGTACTTGCTTGCTGGTGGCGGTCAAATCACTCTTTCAAGTGGTTCGACAGGTCTTGCAACCGCAGGTATTGGTGTTGCTGCTTGGATTTCTAAACATTTGTCTGCGCGTGCAGAATTCCGTTACCAAACTTATAAAGACAGCCCAGTCACTGGTTCACGTCAACTTGACACTGGTGTTGCGACACTTGGTTTAGGTTGGATTCTATGAGTCGTAAATCCTGGATTGCCACTTCAATTTTCGTGACTTGCATGCTTGCGATTGCCTCTTCGGCAATGGCAGCAGACCAGGCACAAGCTGAGAACGCCGCTTCACAAGAGCGCTTCTCAGTGGAAGCATGGGGCCAGTCATTTAAATCGGCTTTAAAAAATAATAAATCACAAGACCTTTTGAACCTTCTTGATATGAAGGCTCTTGAAAAGCAAGCTCTGACTTTGTCTGCTGAAAACGGCAAAGACAAATTGGAACAAGCTCGTAAGCTTTTCGCGAAAAAACAATTCGCTGAAGCGATGGCTTTGTACAACCAAGTCCCTAAAGGCACGGACTATTGGTTCAATGCTGTAGAGGAAAAAGGTTGGACTTATTTCCGTCAAGAGGACTCTGAAAAAGCATTGGCGCAAAGTAAAACTCTTTTGAGTCCACAGTTTTCAGAAGTTGTGAATTCAGAAGCTTACTTCTTGCAATCTTTAACACAATTAAAAATCTGTGATTACAAAGGCATCTTTGCAACACACCAGATGTTTAAAGAAAAGCAAAAGAACCGCATTGTTGACGTTCAAAACTTGGCTAAGTCCGGTATGAACGAAGCTTATGCCAAAGTCATTAATACGACAGATCAGTTCCCGCTTTTGGCTAAAGATCTTGGCGATTCTTTTTTGCATATGCCAGTTCTTTACTACAAAGACTTGGAAGTTCAGTCAGCGTTGTTGAAGTTTAAAGTATCGCAAAAAGCTTTGGACATCTTGAAATCTCAGGATTCAGGTTTTGCGAAACTTCAAGCGACTTTGACTAAGTTGAACCAAGACAGTTTTGCGAAATTAAAATCGCGCATGATTGAGTTGGCTTCAGATGAAACAAAAGAAAACACTAAGATCGTTCAAAAATTGAACTTGATCGAAGTTGAAGCAATTCAAAGAATTCATACTGATCTGTCTTTGAATGACGAGCTTTACAAAAAAGGCAAATTCAAAGAAACAGACGAAGACAAATTGGTTTTCATGGACGACGGTCGCCCATGGATCGACGAATTGGATAAATTCGAAGTTTCTGCGAAATCTTGTCCTCAAGGCATCAGGAGGAAAATGTGAGAACCATCACGATCCTTTCTATTTACCTAGCAGCGTTTGCTTTGCTATCAGCTTGTTCTCCTGAATCAAGCGAAATCAAAGCGCAAATGCCATTGCCACAACAAGAACAACCACAGATCCCAACTTACGATAAAGTTGAACCACAAAAATTCGACTGGATCACTGAAGATGGCGGTCAAAGTCAGTTGGACTTCAATCCGCAAGTAGACATTCTATTTGTGATGGACAACTCGGACTCTATGAAGTCTGCGCAGGAAAACTTGAATCGCAATATCGATCGTTTTACTGCGGGTATCGTTAAGAACAAAATGATCGACTACCATATCGGCGTTGTGTCGACATGGGATAGTTCAGAGCGTTTTGCGAAAATGAAAAAAGATTCTTTCAACATCGGCGATCTTCGTTATGTGAAAGACTTAAACGGCAAAGCTGTTAACAAACGCTATTACACGAAGACTGACGGTTCAAGATTGTCACTCGCTTCAACTTTGGCGATTGGTGTAACTCCGTACGCTGAAGGTGGTCCAGAGGTTGAGGAGTTCTTCTCTCCCCTAGCGGCTGCTTTGGAAAATACAGGCCGTGGTGCTGCAAATGAAGGTTTCTTCCGTGATAATGCACAACTTGTTGTTGTGATCATGACGGATGCTGACGATTCAACAAGTCGTATTAGCCCAGAACAAATGGCTAAAACTTTGATTGATTTCAAAGGTGGCAAAGAAGAAAAAGTATCAGTGTTCGGTGTTTTAGTTCGTCCTCAAGATCCAGATCAATACAAAGACTGGGACTTGCGTATTCATCCAAAATATCACCCAGAGTGTTTTGATATGACTCAAAAAACTCCGAAGAACACTGGCAAATGTACTGGCTTCGGTCCGGAACGTTTGGATCAGTTGATCGTTGCGGCAAATGCACAAGCGGGAACTCCTGAACAAATTCGTTCAAAGTTCATCATGAGCATCGTCAGCAAAAACTTTGGTAGCGATTTAGCGAAAATCGGTAACGACATCACTGTTAAGACTTTGGAAAAAGAAATCTTCTTAAGCCAACGTCCACGTGTTGACGATAAAGGTGTTTTGAAAGTTCGCGTACGTTACGGCACAGACAAACAATTGGCAGCTGGCAAAGGACAAATCATCCCACAAAAAGCGGATGGCGGCTGGTTGTATGACCCTGAAAACAACTCGGTTCATTTGTCAGGTAATATCAATTACGAATATCAAGAAGGCGCGCGTTTCGCTGTCGACTTGATCCCTCTGACTCTAAAGCAGTAATCGCTGATACGCAGCATGTTGCGTAGACCTTGGAAGGCTCGGATTTTGACAATCCCAGCCTTCCTTGTCATTCTGGGGCTATGAAAAACGCATTTAAATACTCAGCCCTACTCGCTTCTCTTTTCATTTATACTTCTTGCGCGACAACGACCGACCAAGGCGCCACTGGCGTCAATCGTTCGCAATTGATGTTGGTTTCTTCTGACGAAATCAATCAAGCTTCTGCCGCAAGCTATGAACAAACTAAGAAAGAAGCTGCTGCTAAAAAGATTCTTGATACAAACCCAACGCAAGTTCGTCGTGTGCAAGCTGTTGCGAACAGAATCATTCCGCAAACAGGGGCTTTCCGCAAAGATGCCCTTGAATGGAAATGGGAAGTTCACGTTATCACCAGCAAAGAATTGAACGCGTACTGCATGCCTGGTGGCAAGATCATTTTCTATAGCGGCATTATCGAACAATTGAAACTCACAGATGGTGAGATCGCAGCAATCATGGGTCACGAAATCGCCCATGCTTTGCGTGAACATGGTCGCGAAAGAATGTCCGAAGAGCTCGTAAAACAAAAAGGTCTTGAGCTGTTGGTTTTGAGCGGAAAAGTCAGCGCCAATTCAGCAAGCGCTTTAGGCCAATTGACGAATGTGGCAATCTCGTTGCCGCACGGTCGTGGCCAAGAATCTGAAGCCGACGTGATCGGCACTGAACTTATGGCGCGTGCTGGATACGACCCACATGAAGCCATGAACTTATGGAAAAAAATGGGCGCCGTTGGTGGCGAAAAACCACCGGAAATCTTAAGCACCCATCCTTCGGATGAAAAGCGTTTGGAACACATCGCTTCGTTGATGCCGAAAGTAATGCCGCTTTACCAAGCCACTCTTAAAAAGTAGGCATAAAAAAAGGGACTCGATCGAGTCCCTTTTTAATTTGTCTTTATTGAATCAAAATTAGCCTTTAAACGGTTTTAATTTCAAGTAGTAGTCAACTGCTACCCCAAGAACCGCGATATCATCCAGGAACCCCACAGCCGGGATCGCATCTGGAATGAAATCGAATGGGAACAACAAGTAAAACAAGGCGCCAATAGCGACATATTTATTTGTTCTTTGCACGTCGCTGCCGTTCAAAACTTTCCAAAGTGTGGATACTTTCTCGCCGATGCTTGAGCCTTTTTGTTCGTACTCACGAAGTTTTTCTTCGTTTTGTTGAACGTAAGCCAAGCTTTCGTCTTTTTGACCAAGCTTCAAGCACAAATCAACTGTGCCTTCTTCGTCCTGTGACGTTTTCTCGAACTGTTCCATCGTCAAATCCATCATTGTAAATGAATTTTTCGTGCTCAAGCTTTGCATGAAGTCGTAGGACTCAAGAACGATTTCGTTCTCTTTAGGCAACATTCCGTTCTTCACAAGGGTCAAAACACCTTGGTGAAGGTTCGTCTCATATTGAGCCGGAATTTTATATCCAACTGGTTTTTTCAACCAACGACGCAAAGTCATGTTGGAAACTTGAAAATATACAGCCAATCTTTCAGGGCTTAAACCGGTGTCTTTAATTAACTTACTGATTTGTTGTACTTTCATATGTCTGCATCTTAGCCCATATGGGCCGATAATAAAAGGAAACAAGCGAAACTTTTTTATAACATCTGTTAATTGACTCTGAGAACGCTCAGAAGCCGCTCTGGGACTATTTTTCATGATCAGATGTGAACAGGGGGTTGTATGCACAGCGTTCGCTGCATAGTGACCGCGCTCCGCTTTGGGACTGATTTGCATCACTAGCAAGTGCGATGCATCCGATTGTTGCATTCAAATATCTTCGCTCGACAACATCAAGCCTTTGCAATAAATCGATTGGCATCCAAAGGAGATCCTAATGAAAGCACTTATCGTGGCAGCCTCTTTGCTTTTGAGCTTTTCAGCATTTGCCGGCACAAGCCCCAAAGCTGGTGATAAAAGCGCCGTTGTTTGCGCAACAGACGACGCACAAACTTGCGTACAATTGCAATTCTTGGCTGATGTGAACTCTTCATCAGAGTCTTCTTTCATCGTGAATATCGCAACTGCCAACAATGCAGAGATCTATAACTTGAAAGTCGATTTGTGGATGAAAATGGGCAGTCATGGTCACGGTTCTGCACCGGTTGAAATTGAAAACACTTCTGCTAATGTCGCGAAAATTACGAATGCATGGTTCGTGATGTCAGGTCCGTGGTTGATCCGTGTGGACTTCGATTTGAATGGCCAGCATCAGCACTTGGAAATCCCTGTTTACGTTGCTCAGTAATTTTACTCACTAGCGCTTAAAACAAAAAAAGCCAGGTTCATCACCTGGCTTTTTTGTTTTTATGAACTCTTAATTCACATCAAGCATCTTCATGCATTCTTCGATGTGCTCTGTCTCGTTGCGGATTTGTTCGCGCACAAGCTCTTCAAGTGCTACGTCATCTGGCTCAACAACCGCTAGCAACTCTTTATACTTTGCTAGAGCTCTTTCTTCGAACTCTAGGCTTTCTTTCAAGATATCTAAAACCTTGTGTGTTTTAGTTTCAGGAACCGGGCTTACTTTCAAAGAAGGGTGACCACCCAACGCCGTGATCTTTTCACCGATCAACGAAGCGTGCGCATAACCTTCATTCGCTTGATCGTGGAACCACTTCACGATTGGAATACGATTAGGTCCTTTGATCATCAACGCATAATGCAGGTAACGAACAACCGCCGAGATTTCCATCTCGATGATTTCGTTCAATAGCGCTACTACTTTTTTGTTATTATCTTTAGCCATAAAGTCTCCAATGGTTTTTTAGCAAAAAGGAAACGGCTTTAAACACGGCAGCTGCCGTATTTAAACCGTTTACTCGTCGTCCAACTCGTCGTCGCCGACTACGCCTAGATTATATTTTTCAATGCGATAACGCATAGATCGGAAAGAAATATGAAGTAGTTTTGCTGCACGTTTCTTTACACCACCCGCGGCGTGGATCGCTTTTACTAACAATTCTTTTTCGATTTGGCCCATCACCTTATCAAGATCAACACCGTCATCGCCGATTTCGATCTCGTTTGAAGAAGCCATCTTACGACCTGAAGACGTATTCACCATTGGTGGCAATGATTCAGGAAGAATTGTCGCACCACCCTCCAAAGCCACTGTGCGCTCGATCAAGTTTTCAAGCTCACGCACGTTACCTGGGTAGTCGTACTTTTTAAGGATTTCCATCGCTTCAGTGCTGATTGCACCAATATTTTTATTCAAACGCTCGTTATATTTTTTCAAGAAATGGTTCGCAAGCAATGGAACGTCTTCACGACGCTCACGCAAACCTGGAGTCTTGATGTTGATAACGTTCAAACGATAGAACAAATCTTGACGGAAGCCGCCTTTAGCAACCATCTCTTCAAGATTTCTGTTTGTCGCAGCGATGATACGAACATCGACTTTCATGTCTTCTGTCGCACCCACTCTGCGGATAACACGTTCTTGAATCGCGCGAAGTAATTTAACCTGAATCGTTAACGGCAACTCGCCGACCTCATCCAGGAACAATGTACCGCCATCGGCAACTTCAAAAAGACCGGCTTTATCAGCAACGGCGCCCGTGAAGGAACCTTTTTTATGACCGAACATTTCTGATTCCATCAAGTTTTCAGGAATCGCACCGCAGTTCACGGTAACGAAAGGTTTATCTTTCAATGGTCCGTTGTAGTGAATCGCTTTTGCAACGACCTCTTTACCGGTACCAGATTCCCCTGTAATCAAAACGTTTGTTGGCGTTTGTGATACACGTTTAACCATGTCATAGATTGAATGCATTGCTGGAGAATTTCCGACCATGTTTTGGAAGGAATATTCTTTCACCAATTCTTTTTTCAACGTTCTATTTTCAACTTCCAAGTTGCGCGAACGAAGAGCGTTTTGAATATTCAAACGTACTTCGTCGATCTTGAATGGTTTTGTCAAATAGTCGTAGGCACCCATCTTCATGGCTTCAACCGCAGTTTCAGTCGTACCGAAAGCTGTGATCAACATGAACACTGTATCTGGGTATGTCTCTTTAACATGCTTAAGAAGTTCAATACCTGTGACATGAGGCATTTGAAGATCTGAGATGATCATGTCGAAAGTTTTTTTCGTAAGAAGGTCTTTCGCTTTTTGGCCGTCTTCAGCCAAAGTGACTTCATACCCTTCTTTCTTGAGCATGATCTCTAAAAACTCGCGTATTGATTCTTCGTCATCGACGACCAGAATTCTCGACTTCATGTGTGCGCTCCCACGTCCTGTGTATAGACGTTATTCTCTCAGTTAGCTTTTGGAAATGTCAAAATAAACTCAGTCCCTACACCTTGTTCACTCTCAACGAACACTTGCGCCCCGTGACCTTCTAAAATCTTATGAGTCACAGCTAGACCAAGGCCCGTACCTTTAGGCTTCGTTGTATGGAATGGTTCAAACATTTTCTTCTTCGTCGTTTCACTCATACCGCAACCCGTGTCGCGAATACGAACTTCAACTTTGTCTTGAGCTTTCATTGCCTTCACGATCAGACGCGGCTCTTTAGCTTCGCCCATCGCTTGGTAAGAGTTCAAAACAATATTTAAAAACACTTGTTTCAACTTATCTCTGCGACCCAAAATGACTAGTTCCGAGCCCAGCTCACGAACTTGTTCGATATCAGCGCGCAGTTTGTTATCGGCCTTGATTGCATCCAGCACTTCATTCATCAACGGAGACAAATCTACTTTGTCTGTCGGCGGAGTTTCTGGGCGAGCGTAATCAAGGAATTCAGTAATCAAATTATTCAAACGATCAATTTCACGAAGAACGATCTTCATTAACTTCTTATCGTCATCGTTCGTCACAGTTTGCGTCAGCATTTCGATACTGCCACTGATACCTGCAAGCGGATTGCGAATCTCGTGCGCGATACCTGCTGCCAAGCCACCCACTGCCGCAAGCTTTTCATTTTGTCTTGCCGCATATTCCAACTGACGAACTTTGGTTAAATCATCAAACAATGCGATCGACACGTTTGATTGAAGTTCCGGGCTGTACACTTTGGAAATTGTCATCCCCAAAGTTTTTGGTTCCTGATCTACCGACGGAGCGTAACGAACGTCCGCTTTAAACAAACTGTTTTCCGTCGCTTTCGCCTCTGGAAAAAGCTCAAACCAATTTGTTTGAGTCAGATTTTCTTTTTCTAGAATCGCCGACGCGGACGAGTTCGCTTGAATGATCTCACCGTTATCTGTAAACGAAGTCATACCTGATGGGATGTTCGCGATCAGAACCTGATTCAATTCTTGTGCTGAACGAAGACTTGCCCCCGTCTTCTTTAACTCTTTACCAACCGATTGCAATTGCTCGCTTAAATAACCTGCAAGACCTGCAACTGAAAAGAAAGCGACGTTATTTAAAACCAGCAAGAAGAAGAAATTCAACGCCTTCATTTCCGGTGAAAACAACGCTGCCGCCGTAAAGAAAATGCTTGTGAACAATGACAACGTCAATGCCCCGACACCACGACACGCAATCCCCGCAAGCAAGATGTTCACAAGATGCAAGAACAAGAACAGCGATTGATTGACACCGAAATAGTAAATCAAAAGCGAGATGAAGAACGAATCAAGAACGAAGCCTGCGAACAATAAACGCGGACGTTCGATCAATTGATTCCACTTCGCGATCCACACGATATGCAGACCCAAAGCCAAAGTTAAAATCGCATAGAACGGCCCCAGCACCACCCAATTGATGAAGCTTCCTTGTACCAATGTAGATACAAGGCTGACCCCGAGGATCAGTACGAATAGACTGACGCGGGCAAATTCCACTGCCAGTCCATTGTTTTTGCTATTCTGAAGCGCATAACTAAGACGCATCTATTGAATCGTTCCTGCCATGTTGAAGATCGGAAGATACATCGCGATTACTAGGATTGCGATAATACCACCCAAGGCCACCATCAAAAGTGGCTCAATCAATGAAGTCATTGCTTTAACAGCCGTTTCAACTTCGTCTTCATAGAAGTCGGCGATCTTACCAAGCATCACATCCAGTGTACCTGATTGCTCACCGATGGAGATCATCTGCACAACCATCTCTGGAAATGCTTTTTCGCGACCCAAAGGTGCAGCGAAAGTACGACCTTGAGTCACAGACTCTTTACAACGAAGAAGAGCTTGTTCGATTACGATATTACCTGAAGTCTTAGCCGAGATGTCGATTGCTTCAATCAACCCCACACCTGAAGACAACAAAGTACCCAGCGTACGAGTCAGCCTAGCAATCGCTGACTTCTGCACCACTTCACCGAAGATAGGTGCTTTAAAGATCAAACGATCAAACGTGTCGCGACCTTCCGGCGTTTTTCCATATTGAGCAAGTGCAATCGGACCACCAATACACAAACCCAAATAAACGTACCAATTATTCGTCAACGAGTGGCTGAGGTTCACCACCATCTGAGTCAATGCCGGCGGCTGTTGACCAGAAGAAGCGAAGAACTCCATAAATTTTGGAATAATGAAAATCAAAATACCCGCAATGACCAGAATCGCTACGATGATGATCACTAACGGATAAACCAAGGCACCTTTTACTTGGCCTTTAAGTTTTTCCGATTTTTCCATATAGCTGGCAAGACGTTGCAAGATACCATCAAGGATACCGGCCTCTTCACCTGCTTGAATCATGTTGCAATAAAGTTTATCAAATACACCCGGCACTTGCGCCATTGAATCGGCCAAACGACGACCGCCTTCGATGGAAGTTTTAACTTGAGCTGAGGCTTCTTTTAACAAACCAGGACGCAGACCTTCCGACAAGATCTTCAAAGAATCCACGACAGGAATACCGGCATTGATCAACGTCGCAAACTGACGAGTAAAGATTTGCAGATCTTTACCTTTTACTTTCGGCGCGAACAAACCTGTCGACTTGCCGACACCTTGTTTTGCAGAGGCCATACCGACACGTACAGGAATCAACTGTTGTGCGCGAAGACGAATCACAGCCTCTTGTTGAGAGCCCGCTTCGATATCGCCATTCACCATTTGTCCCGCAGAGTTTTTTGCCTGATACGAAAACTTTGGCATCCTAGATTCCTACCTTCTTCAGAAGCAAGTCTAAGCCATCTGGATCGCGCGAAGACTCAAAAGCAGTCTTCAAATCCACACGACGACGAATCAAGTGTTGAAGCAGGGATTGATTCAAAGTCAAAAGACCCGAATTTTCAGGAGCCACTTGTAACAGACTTTCAATTTGTTTCATATTTTGCGTTTCAAGCAATTCACGAACTTGTGGTTTTACCAATAAAACTTCATGAGCATGAACACGCTCGCCACCAAGACCCGGCATCGCATATTGACCGAAAGCCATTGACAGAACTTCCGCCAGACGAGGCGCCCCGTGTTCAGCAAAACGCTCTGACAACACAGCCAGACAACGACGAAGTGCATTTGGTAATGACGGAGCTTTCATAGAATAAATAACAAACACGCCACGCTCTGCTAGTGCCAAGGCTTCAATGAAGCTGTTGTCATCAGCGTAACCGTCAAAGACAACCATATCCGCACCCGCAAGAAGACTTTCACGTTCTTCATGACGAGCGAATTGGCCCGAGTGATAAATGAAGCTTGCTTTTTCTTCACGGACTTGTGGAAAAGCTTTGTTCGAGAACACGACGCCCAAGAACGATTTTTCTTCACCCATTTTTTGGAGGATTTTATGCAAGGAAGTGACTTGACCCGACTCGCCAGGAGCCGACATCAACACAAGTCCTTTCATACGCATGCAGCTTTCAAGGACGCTTGCTGGAATTTGAATATCTTGGCGTGAACCATCGATATCCAAATCCAAAACAGCTTTCATCGTGCTGTCTTGTTGAAAGAATGAAAAACCAATACGTAAGTTTTCAAACGAAGACTCACCCTGTACGACGCCTGTCGTTTCAAGCACGGCTTTTTGGGTATTATCTAAAAAGCTTTGCTGAAGAAGATTCCACTCAGTAATCAAACCAGGAGAAGCACGAAGACTTTCCCATCCTGTGGCTGCACGCGCACGCGGCTCGCTGCCTACGATGAATAGAAACTCTTGTGCCTTCTTAGATTTAGCCTGCAATAGAAGTTCTGTTAAACTCATTAGACGTCCTTCACTGATGCATTTAAAACTTCTTCAATTGTCGTAATACCGCGCTTTAACTTTAACAAAGCCGAACGACGCAAAGTTCTCATACCTTGCTCGCGAGCGAGGTAACGAAGCTGACCTGTTGAAGCGCCTTTTAAAATGGCTTCTTTCATCTTTTCAGTCATGCTCATCAATTCATAAATTGCGGCACGACCTTTAATGCCCGTACCCGCGCAGTTCGCACAACCTTTTCCGCGGAAAAGTTTGTATTCACCCACATCATTCGCAGCAACACCCAGGTTGATCAGCGTTTGTGCTGGAACTTCGATCGGCTGTTTACACGATTCACACACGCGACCCACCAGACGCTGAGCCACGATCAAGTTTACTGTAGAAGTAATGATATAGGGAGCAACACCCATCTCTGTCAGACGAATGACAGTTCCCGGAGCATCGTTGGTATGCAAAGTACTTACAACCAAGTGACCTGTTGAGGCCGCTTTAAATGCAATTTCTGCCGTTTCAAGGTCACGAATCTCACCGACCATAACGATGTCAGGGTCTTGACGAAGGAAAGACTTCAGCGCACTTGAGAAGTTCAAATCAATGTCAGGATTCATTTGTACCTGATTGATACCTTCCAAGTTGAACTCGACAGGATCTTCCGCCGTCGAAATATTCACGTCTGCTTTATTCAATTCCGCCAATGCAGAATAGATTGTTGTCGTCTTACCAGAACCCGTCGGACCTGTGATCAACACCATTCCTTGCGGAAGGTTGATATTGTTTTTGAAAATTTTAAGATCGTCTTCCTCGAAACCTAATTTCGTCATGTCGAGCTGCAAGTTTGATTTATCAAGCAAACGCAGTACGACTTTCTCGCCCCAGATTGTTGGCAAGACGCTGACACGGAAATCCATCTCTTTACCTTTAATGGTACGTACTTTCAGACGACCATCTTGAGGACGACGTTTTTCCGCGATATCAAGTTTCGACATAATTTTAATACGCGAAGCAATCGCTGCGGCCGTTCCTGGAGGAGGCGCCGTTGCTTCCACTAAGTTACCGTCAATACGGAAGCGCACACGATAACGTTTTTCATACGGTTCAAAGTGAACGTCGGAAACTCTTTTACGAATCGCATCACCCAAAATAGAGTTTACGAATTTAACGATAGGAGCGTCGTCATTCGTACCTTCTTGGTCAATGATCTCTGCTGTCGGGCCCGAGAAAGAAAACTCATCGTCTTCCCCTGCTATCGACATAGAGTTCAATTGCTTCATGCTGATGCTGCCGCCGTAATATTTTTCAATCGCGGCACTGATCGCACTTTCAGTTCCCACAACCGCTTGAATGCGGCAGCGAGCGATGAAGCGCAAATCTTCTTTGACCATGATGTTACTAGGATCAGCGAACGCCACGACCAAGGTGCTTCCCGCGCGTTGTAAAGGAATGAGTGTGTGTTTTTCACACATATCACGCGGAATCATAGCAATAACAGAAGCATCAATTTCAAAAGTATTTACTTCTACACCGGGGACGGCATAGTTCTTTTCGAGCGCACGAAGAATTTGATTTTCTTTAAGAAATCCAAGTTGAACGATGGCGTTCGTCAGCTTCTGTCCTGATTTTTTTTGCTCTTCAACAGCCAAAGCAAATTGATCAGGTTTCAGCAAACCTTGCTTAACTAAGATTTCACCAATTTTGAGTGAAGACATTGTGGCTCCCCTTTATTACCTTAATACAGGGTGCCATTTTTTGTAACTAGACCGAGGGAGAGATTTCTTGCAAAAACTTTTTCCAGCTTTCGCGAAGCTCCTCGACCTTTAACGAGGCCCCTACTTGAAGGCGTTGCAACCAAATCTCTGTCAGAGATGCAGCGACAAGTGCGGGATGAAGAACGCGAAGATCAGCACGCTCTGCTTCTTCAAGAAGAGAGTTATGATAAGGCAACAAGTTCAAGTCTAACGCATAACCATTGACCTTCATAAAATTAAAATATGAAAGGTCATTCAAAAGTTCTTTATTCTGAGACAGATCCACAGTGTTAACGATGATCGCTGCACTAAGGGACTGAATCGTCAGCTCTTCAGACAGTAAATCTCTAAACTTAATTCCAAAGTGCGCACGACGAAGGATATCCATTTGCACTGCAAGCTGCTCAGCATCTTCGCCGACAACGTAAATTTCACTAAAACCAAGTTCTGCAAAAACAGAAGCCACCACACGCGCAAGCTCGGTGTGACCGACGACGAAGGCAGGCAGACGCACGTCCAAATCGCGAGCGCAATCGACCAGAACTTTACGAATCGCTTCGTAAGTATACAAACGCGGAAGCCATTTGCCGTCTTCAGGTGCAAAAGCATCTACACAGCGAATGGTTCTGACTGCCGTTGATAACAAATGCAGTTGCGGCAGCACCGCATCTGATAACGTCAACTCCACTTTCGCCATGTCAGCTTGATCCAGAAGCTCCATCTTGAATTCAGGATGAGTTTCAAATGTAAAATCCCAACCCTGCTGCTTTGCTAGGTTTTCAAGATAACGACAGAATATTCCTTGGCCTTCAGGATTGAACTCAAGAATCTTTTTTGTGCTCATCAAAATACCTGCGTGCTGCTTGCATGTCGTTCATGATTTGCGTTTTTAATTCATCGATGCCGTTGAATTTCTTTTCATCACGTTCAAAGCGCATCAAGAAAACTTCCACTTCAACGCCATAAAGTTGCGCATCAAAATCAAAAATATGACTTTCAATTTTGATGGGCGATTTTTTATCTTCATGGAATGTCGGATTGATACCGATGTTCGTGATTGACGGATGCATGTGCCCGCCAATTTTCGTGTACGTAAAATACACACCTTTGCGGGGAACAAATTCGATATCAGGATGTACGTTCGCTGTCGGCACACCGATCGTGCGACCACGTTGGAAACCTTTTTCAACATGACCACGCAAATAGTAAGTGCGACCTAAAAGTTCATTGGCCTTTTCAACGTTGCCCTCTTTAAGGGCTTCACGAATCTTTGTCGATGACACGACTTGTGAGTTCAACTGAAATGGCGGAATGATAATCAAGCGGATGCCTTTATCAGCACAATATTTTTCCAAGAATGGAATGTTGCCTGCGCGATCAGCACCGAAAGTAAAATCATGACCGACAACCAAAGTCTTAGGATGCAGGTTTTTCAGAATATAATTATCTAGGAATTCCTGGGGGGTGACCTTCGCGAAATCCTTCGTGAACTCCTCGATAATCACCATGTCGATGCCTCTTTTTTCAAACTGCTCTTGCTGGTCGCGCAGGTCAAAAAGACGTTCGGTAGCTCTTTCAGGATGCAAAACCTTCACGGGGTGTGGATGAAATGTATAGACGACAGAGGGAACTCCGAAGTACTGCGCCTCCCTCCCCACGTTCTCGATAAGCTGCTGATGCCCTAGGTGGACCCCATCGAAATTACCAATGGTGACCACGGAAGCCGTTAATGGAGAGTTGAGCTGTTTCACACCGTTTAAGATCTGCATATTTTTCAAATATACCCCGTTGTGAGGCCGGCGGTAAGTACTTTTAATTGTTGATATTTCTAATAAATTTGCTATGTTGCGACGCGTGCAAACCGGAAAGTTTCAAGAGCTCATCTACCGTAGCGAAGTCCTGCTTCGTTTCTTTTCTCGCCGCCGAGGTTTTTGGCTGCGTTACCTGCTGTGTTGGGTGATCGGTTGCGTGACCTTGGCATCGGACGAGATCAATTCGTACGACCAACGCTTTCAATTGCGCGGAGATCAAAAGGTCAGTTCACAAATCGTGATGATCACGATCAAACAATCTGACATTTCAAACATCTATGATGCCCGTACAAATTCTTTGGGCAACATCAGCGAAGCCACTGACATCACGGACAGCTTCTTTTGGGACCAAAAGACCTGGACCACGTTGTTACAACGTTTGTTAAAACAAAATCCAAAATCCATCGGTGTGGTTTTGTATTTTGGCGATAACATCGGCGCCGTTCGCATGTCGGCAGAAGATCATAAAATCTTTGATGATCCACGCATCGTGTGGGCTTCAACGACAAACAACTTAGAGCGAGTCTTAACACCGGTCTTTGCAAATTCTGAAAAAACGAATTTAGGAAACAATGAAATTCGTCGTGACGAGGACGGCATTGTTCGTCGTGTGTTCCCGTCCCGGTCCGACATGCCTCACTTGGTAGAGAAAATCACCGGCAAGTCCTTCCCGACAACTTTAGCAGGACTGCCAATTAACTATCGCGGTAACAGCGGCGTGTTCGCGCAGTATTCGTTAAGCGAAATTCTTTACGATGAACTTCCGGCTAATACCTTCACGAACAAAATTATTTTGATCGGAGCCGAGACTTCTTCCGCACCCGTGTATTCGACACCGGTTGGAACTTTGTCACGTACAGAGATCATGGCACAAATCACTGACACCGTGATCGGCAACAAGTGGATTAAGCGTCTGACCTTCTGGTGGTACGCAATTGGCTTTGCGGTTTTGATGTGGGTTGCGGTGTTCATCATTACCACTTATCCGCAATCAGTCGCTTTGTTCTTCATTATCTGGATTGCGACGTTGCTTGCGGCATTATCCGCGTGGGTGTTCGACAGTTTCTATTTCTGGTCACCGGCGTTTTCACCATTCGTACTTTTGACGGCGACCTGGACGATTTTCATCGGTTATCAGGCGACGAAGATTGAGAAACAAAACTTTGCCCTTCAACAAGAACAACAGTACTTGGCAGAGCTTGAACAACTTAAGAATAATTTCGTAAGTCTTATTTCCCATGACTTAAAAACTCCGATTGCGAAAATTCAAGCGATCGTGGACCGCTTGATGACTCAACATCAAGAGGCTGAACTGAATACCGATTTGCGTTCTTTAAGAACTTACAGCGATGAACTAAACCGCTATATCCAATCGATCTTAAAAGTTCTGCGAGTTGAGTCGCGTGACTTTAAAGTGAATGTTGATGTGGCCGACATCAACGAAGTGATTGAAGAAGCGCTACAAACATTACGCCCGTTAGCGCGCGAAAAGGATATTCAAGTCCATACGGCTTTAGAGCCTATGTTTTCTTTGGAATTCGATAGCACGTTGATTAAGGAAGTTATTATTAACTTGGTCGAAAATGCGATCAAGTACACTCCGCGTAGTGGCAGCATTGAAGTGATTTCGCACGAAAATGACGACTATGTGCATGTCGTAGTGAAAGATACCGGCGAAGGTATCAAACCTGAAGACATGGACAAGGTTTGGGGCAAGTTCACTCGCGGTAGTGACCAGGATTTAAAAACAAAAGGTACGGGCTTGGGCTTGTACTTAGTTAAATATTTTATTGAACTTCATGGTGGTAAAGTCACTATGGAAAGTAAAGTGGGTGTCGGCACGACTGTGACATTCACTTTACCGTTGGAATCTGAAACTGAATCAGAGGTGATCGCATGATTAATAAACTTCATACTCTTATCGTGGATGACGAAGCTGAACTACGCCGTTCGGTGATTTCGATTCTTCAATCAGCAATGCCTGAAATCGAATTTTCGATTGAAGAAGCCTCTAACGGCAAAGAAGCTTTAGAAAAAGTAAAAGCACACACCTGGGACCTGGTCTTGATGGACGTCAAGATGCCAGAGATGAATGGTCTTGAAGCTTTAACGGCTATCAAAGAACACGATCCACGCACATTTGTCGTTTTGATGACGGCGCATTCAAATCTTCATGACGCCGTTCAAGCGATCAAAGAAGGCGCTTACGATTACGTTGAAAAACCAGTGAAACCAGAACTTTTGACAGAGATCGTTCGCAAAAGTTTGGAAGCTCGCGACTTGGTTTCCTCTTTAGCACTTTCCAATCCGGTTTTTGATGACGACATCGAGTCTGAATTTGTTGGTGGCAATCAGAAGATGAAAGAAGTCTTCAACTTGATCTATCGTCTGTGCAAAGTCGATACGACAGTTCTTATTCGTGGAGAGAATGGTACGGGTAAAGAGTTGGTGGCGCGAGCAATCCACTTCAACTCGCCTCGCAAATCGGGCAACTTTGTCGCGATCAATTGCGGTGCAATTCCTGAAAGCTTGATGGAATCAGAACTTTTTGGTCACGAAAAAGGTGCGTTCACAGGTGCCGTTGAAAGAAAGATTGGTAAATTCCAAATCGCGAACAACGGAACGTTGTTCTTAGATGAAATCGGTGAACTTCGCCCCGATATGCAAGTTAAGTTGTTACGTGTGTTGCAAGAAAAGAAATTCACTCCTGTTGGTGGCAACCGTGAAGTGAAAACAACAACGCGTATTATCGCAGCGACAAATCGTAACTTAGAAAAAATGATGGCTGATGGCACGTTCCGCGAAGACTTGTTCTATCGTTTGAATGTCATGCCGATTTTCTTGCCGAACTTGCGTGATCGCCTGGATGATATCGAAGCCTTGGCGCAACATTTTATCAAAAAATTCTCGCGCCAACACGCGCGCACCATTTCAGGAATTACGCCTGAAGCTTTGGATATGTTGAAGTCTTATCGCTGGCCGGGAAATATTCGTGAACTTGAAAACGTTGTGGAACGTGCGTTCATCGTTGAAAACTCAAACCAGATCACAGTGGATTCTTTGCCAGAGTCTATTCGTTTAGCACCAAAAGACAGTGCTGAAAAAACTGCGAGCGTTGGTTATTCAGGTCCACTTGATTTCGATGCCTTCAAAGAAGAGATGGAAAAAGAGTTCATCGTGAGCGCATTAAAAGCAAATCAAGGCCGCATCAATCAAACGGTTGCGCAAGCAAACATTCCAAAGAACACGTTGCTTCGTAAAATCCGTAAATACGGAATCAATGTTAAGGATTACTCGGGCGAAGAATAAAGCCCGCTGTTTTTAAAACCTCGTCTGGTGAAACTGATTTCATACAGACGTGGGTTTTAATCGGACACACTTTATGGCCGTGCTTTCCACAAGGACGGCACGCCAATTCTGAATTCTGCACAATATACGTTTCTGCAGACCACGGACGATAACCAAATTCCAAAATCGTAGGACCAAACACCGCAATCAGCGGGGTTTCACACACACTTGCTAAATGTGTTGAAGCACTGTCGTTACCGACAAGCAAAGCCGCGCGACCAATCAACTGTGCCGATTCAAAAATCTGTGTCTTCCCTGCTAAAGAAACAGAACCTGCGATTTCTTCCGCAACTTGTTCTGCCAAAGCTTCTTCTCCAGGTCCGCCCATCACGTAAACTTGATAGCCTTGTTGCTGCAAGCTTTGGCCAACCTTGATGAAACCATCTGTCGTCCAACGTTTTGTCGCCCACACACTGCCGGGAAAGATAAGGACAGCTTTACTGTCTTCAAATCCATGCAGTTGGTATTTTGTTTTGAGTGCTTGGAAAAGCTCATCGTTCAAAACGGTTTTGCGTAAACTCATCGAACCCCATTTGGGTGGAGCTGACAAGTGGCCGTGTTTATCCGGACGATACGGAGTCTCTTTATTTTTATAATCTGCCAGTTGTTCTTTCAAACGTGGATCGACGTCTTTCAATAAACTGATTTGACGAAGTGAATCTGGCAACTGTGAATCGCGTTCAATCTTAGAATCAAATGCAAGCCATGACCAAAAATTCTTATAACCGATTTTGTGTTTGGCTTTGATCTGACGACAGAACAATGTCGTGCGCATAGATTGATGTGGAGAAATCAAATAATCCACTTCTTGCGTTTTCAATTGTTCGAGAATTTTTTTATAAGTGTCTTTGTTGCCTTTTTGAATTTCAAAAACTTGATCGACAACGCCCGTCTTGATGAAAAAATCGCCCATGCCCTTGCGACAAACCAGTGCAAGCTTATGGTCAGGCCATAGCTCTTTACAACGCTTCAATAGCGGAATCGACAGAAGTAGATCCCCTAGAAAGGCAGTTTGCACGACTAGATTTAACGGCATCAATGATATCTCCAAGACGAACCTGATCGTAACACATTATGTCTTTTTCACAAGTTCTCTTCCAGCACGGAGCACACGGACTTTGCGTTAAAATCTTAGATCCGCGATCAAAGATGTCGATCTCGTGAGCACAGGTTGGACCAAACCATGCGATCACCTGTTTTTTCTGTGCAATGGCCATGTGCATACCAAGACTGTCGCCAGTAATTACAATGTCACAACAAGCGACGCTGACAAGACCATCACGCAAGCCTGAAGTTGTTGCGCTGGAAATAACCGAAAGACCTTCAGCAATTTGTTGGTTGCGTTCCGTATCTTCGGGACCACCCAGCAAAACAATTTGGGCGTCTGAAAAACGTTGCTGCAATTCCTGAATCATTTTTCTTTGATAAGCCACAGTCAGTTTTTTGTGAGCAATCACATGACTGCAACCGGTGTTAACACCGATAATATAGGACTTACCTTGTAACCACGAAGCCCGACGCTCCCCGGCCTGAAGTTCCTCTTGATATGTCAGAGGCAACCAGTAATCGTCACGTTGATACTCGCCCAGCTCTAAAGCTTCGATCATCAATTGCGTTTCTGGTTTTTGATTCACAAAGAACTTCTGATTGTCGTCTAAACCTAATTGCCACAATTCATTCGCAGCTTCTGTTGCAGGAATGATGGCGCCGTTTTTAACATTGACCGTAAAGCCAAAAATTTGATCAACCGTTGTACGCTTCACAATACCGACTGCTTTTAACGATTTATCGATCACTAAGGCCACTTCGAATTCTAAAGCTGACAATTGCAAAAGATCTACTTCTGCTGTCGTCAGCACGCGATCAATCGCCGGATGATTTTTCAATAAGTGATGAGCCGGGGCATCCGTCACCCATGTAATCATACTGGATGGATATTTTCTTTTAATCGCTTTTAACAGACTTGTGCTACGAACCACGGCACCCAGCGCACCTAAGTGCACCAGCAATATTGAAATCTGCGGTACATCTTTATGCTGGCAGTTTGAATCGCATGTGAGATTTTTTTTGCACGGTTTATAGCCAGAAAAATGTCGACAGTCAGTTATTGCCATTCTTCTATCCTAAAACATCGTTCCACCAATATATGAGGGCAAACACAAACCCAGACCTCTTGGAATTGTGAATCAGGACCTTCGTTGTGCGAAAGAACGTCGAGGTTTTTCCGATAAGAGCAAGGCATGAAAGTTGACCATGAAAGTTGAAAAAGAAAAGCTCCAGTTTAAGCCCTTTCAACTGACTCCAAAAGATGGAGCCGGTGTGATTACTATTTCCGGGCGTAACGATTCTTTTCAACTCAGTCCCCTGCAATATTCCTATTTAGACGTTTTAAAAAATGGCCTTTCTATTGAAGGCCTTGTGCAATTTTTCTTAGGACAAGGTTGGTTAGTTAATTTCCGTGAACTTAATACGCTGATTCAATTTTTAGTCACCGAGCGTGTGATCACTAATCCCACAGTGGTTGATTATTTTAAAAAAGCTTTAAGTCATGATGTGCCAATGGTGTTTAGCTCGATCAGCAATATGACTGGTAAAGCGGCGCAAGCGTTGAATCCTGCAGAGCTGCCGTTTTTTCGCTCGCTCGATCCAGCATTAGCTCGATACCTTCTAAAGGGCGCGGAAGTGTTTCAAGTTCCCGCGCAAATTCGTCTGACTCATTCAGGGCAAACGGATCGCGATTTGTTCATTCTTTTGAATGGCCAAGCTGCGATTTATAAAGTTATTGATACTCACCGTCGTCAGATGGTTGCGACTTTAAATCAAGGTTCGCTGTTTGGTGAACGCGGATTCTTATTAAATCAACCGCGCAACGCCGATATTATTACGACGACACCGTCAGAAGTTTTGCGCGTTAAACACTTGCCCGAATTTGATCAACTGATCAAAACAGAAAAAGCACAAAGTCTGCAACACCGTTTCTGGGTGATGCAAGCCTTACTGTCATCGCCAATATTTAAAGAGATGCCAACCGATTCACTGGATGCCTTGGTATTTGCCGGTCGCTTAGTCCAAGCCCCTGCCAATCAGATTCTTTTCCAAGAAGGCCAACGCGGAAACACTTGTTATATCTTAGTGCAAGGATCTGCGGTTGTGACCAAAGGTGGCCAGCCAATCAACGTGCTGAACCAAGGTTCTTGCTTTGGCGAGATTTCGCTACTTATGAGTGGCGGAGTGCGCACGGCAACCGTGGCAACCCAACGAGATTGCGTGCTTTTAGAAATCCAACAAAACGATTTCTATAAGATGCTCAGTCAAAATTTAATCTTAGCAAAAGAGATTGAAACAATGGCTGCGAGTCGTCTGCAAAAAGATTCGACTCGCCCGAAATAGTCCTACTCCGGCGAAACCGGAGTGCAAACAAGCCTAGTGACCTGGTTTGATTTCCGTTACTTCTGAAACCAATGTACCAATTTTGATTTTCGCTTCGATACGCAAGATGTATCGGCGATCATCATCTGACAACCAAATCAAGTTATCACCAATAGGTTTAAACTTCCCTTTCAGCATAATGTTCGGCTGAATGACGATGGCTTTCATCGGACCTAGCTTTGTATCAAGCACTTCTTTGCGAAGAGCTTTACCTGAAAACACCAGGTTTTCATTATCGTTGGCAACACGGAAGGAATACTCTTTGCCCACTTCCCATTTAAAGAAACGCATATAGTAAACGGCACTGTATACGTTTTGTGTGTATGGCAAGATTTCCCAGTTTTGTTTCTTTTCTTCAACGCCGTCTTTTTTCGTTACTTTCTTTTCCCAGAAAGTCGCAGTGTTGTCTTTTTCGTTGAAAAGCATTTTCGCTTCACGAAGTTGCCCCGACTCTTTCACGTGCAATTGGAAAACACTTGGCACCAAAGATTCGTAATCCATAAAAATGTCGACGCTGTCTTCAACACTATAGAATGAAGAAAACAATGAACTTGTACTGATAAAGATTTTAAACGAGTACGCTTTACGACCATTCACCGTTGCATACGGGTCCACTTTCATACGCAAAGTACCCGCTGACACTTTGAAGTAATTGACGTCGTGAATGACTTCTTCACCCACACGGAAAGGATCCACATTAGGACGACGACCCGTGAAACCTTCATCGTCTTCCAGTTCTGGTTGACGACGCGTTGGTGATGGCTCTGCTGTCGGTTCAGTAGCTGCATCTGTTGCCATGGCTTTTTTTCCTTTGGCTGACTTCGCAGGTTTTTTAGTAGCAGTTGCAGCCGCAGTCGTTGTCGCTGCTGCTGATTTTTTAGAACTGGATTTCGTTGATTTAGAAGTGGAAGACTTGCCTTCCATTAAATCTTTTTTGCTTTCAGTAGGAATCGCCACAGTCCCAGCTGTCGGCGCTGGCGAAGGAGTTGGTGTTGGCGTGGCATTGGGTTCGACAATCTTCACTTTCTCGTCGAACTCATCAATCTTCTTTAGTTGATCTTCCTTGTCGTACTTTAAAAACGCAGTCCCGCAGGAAGAAAGAAGAAATGCTGAGATGATAAGAAACGAGCTGTACTTCACTTAAAGTCCTTCCATCGACGATGCACCCACATCCACTGCTCCGGATGCTTTCTGATGATTTCCTCAAGCTTGTTATTAAAGGCCTGAGTCAAATTAGCTATCGTCTGATCTTTATCATCAACGACGTATTTGGCTAAGTCCATCGCTGGTTCAAAAACAGTATGAAGTTTTTTATCAGTTCCCTCGTATGTGTAGCATGGGATCACCGGAGCTTTGGTTTTTTGCACAAACAGAGCTAGACCATAGGCTGTTCCCGTTCTTTTACCAAAGAAAGTGGAAGCAATTCCAAATGGCTTTCCCATGTACTGATCAAGCACGAAGACGATTCCGGCATTCTTCTTTAAGGCTTTTAAAATCTCAAAAGCATTATTCGGAGAATGGGCATCGATGTACTGAACACCTTGCGAACCGCGAATCGAAAACCAAATATCATCGAACCATTTCGTCTTAAAACGTTTCGTAATGATGAACGTTTCCTGCCCGCGCATGGCGATGGAACTTGCACCAAAATCACCGTTCCCCAAATGCAGACTTAGGAAGAACATGCCCTTCCCGCCTGCAGCGGCTTTTTCGATATTTTCCCAGCCGTGAGAAACCATATTCTTATCAAGCCATTCGTTATTAATCGATGGCAGTTTAAAGAATTCAAGACCGTTGTAGCCCAGTTGATAAACGGATTCGCGACCGACAGCATAGCGCTGTTCATCGCTCCACTCGGGAAAGGCGATTTTCAAATTGTCTAAAACGATTTTTTTACGAAAGCCAAAAACGTCGAACCACAAAAAGCCAATCCATGCGCCACTTTTGCGCAGAATTTGACGTGGCATCAGACCACTGATCAGAGTCGCAATCTTAACGAAGAATTTGACCAATAATTTCATCAAGACGTCCTTTTTTACCGATCTCTGACACTTCAAGATGCGCGCTCCACAAAGCCGGTGATTTCGCCATCAACGGACGAAGCTTCACAGCATCTTTTTCTGTCGTAACCAGATAATCAGCACCTGATTTTTCAAATTCAGCCACGATATTGCGAACGTCTGCTGGCGTGTACTGATGGTGATCACGGAATGCTAAGCTTTTTTTAGAAACTTCACCAATTTCACGCATCATTTTTTCAAACACATCAGGACGAGCAATTGCTGATACCAGGAAAACTTTTTTACCCTGCATTTCCGCGCGAGTGATTTTTTTGTTTTCAACGGGATTAGAAAACTTCTGTAATTCATAGCCGAAATAAAGAACTTCTTTATCTTTCGGCAGACGCGCTTCCAAGGCTTTCAAATGTGCTTCTTCAGCCAAGTTGCATTTTGTTAGTAAGATGATGTCGGCGCGATCAAGACCGGCCCAACCTTCGCGCGCACGTCCTTCAGGCACGACTTCATAGTTTGCCAAAGATTCTGTGGCATCTAAAATCACAATATTCAAATCACGTTTCAATTTGCGGTGCTGGAAACCATCATCCACAATCAAAACATCGTAAGGCTTTTTAGAAACTGCATATTCAGCCGTCTGCCATTTACTAGGCCCCACATAAACTGCGACTTCGGGATTTGCCTGTGCCAACAGCAGTGGTTCATCGCCATAATAGCGCGCACCGAATGGATGACTGACATCGACCCAACAAGGTGATTCAGCATCCGCACGATAAGAGCGACTAATGACCGCCACCTTCTTACCGGCTTTAACTAAATGTTTAATACAGAAATCCGTCAGTGGAGTTTTACCCGTTCCACCGACAGTCAAATTTCCAATAGAAATAACAGGAACTGGAGCATTGTAAGTTGTTATCACGCCCTTGTCGTAGAGTGAGTTCTTCACTCCCACAACCTTGTCATACAAATATGAAAGAGGACGTAAATAGATCTTCATGCTTTAAGCCTTAATATATTTATCCAAAGCCGCAACCACACGTTGAGTTGCACCTTTGTCGCCTAAGTACGGACGAATCTGCGCCAAATCGTTGACGACTTTCGCTTTGTATTCAGGATCAACAATGTATTGTTCAAGAAGAGCTGCGATTTTTTCAGGCGTTACATCACCTTGGAATCTTTCAGGCACCGCTTCTTTGTTCAAGATCAGATTTACAAGACCGAAGTACTTCGTCCCACGCACCACAAGTTTTGCAATCAAACCTGTCAGCCATTTCATCCGGTACATGATGACCATTGGTTTTTTCAACAAACCCACTTGCAAAGTCGCTGTCCCCGAAGCCACCAGCATCATGTCCACCAAGTGGATCATGCGGAATGGTTCGTCCTTTAACAAGATATAAGGCAGACGGAAGTCTTCCAAATAATCTTGCATCTGTTCTTTCGAGAATGTTGGTGCCGTCAAAATCAAAACTTTTAAGTTCGGATATTTTTTAGAAAGAATACGAGCTGCATCCAACTGAATCTGGAAGTGCTGTTTCAATTCCAAACGACGACTGCCCGGCATCAAGCCCAACACGATTTCGTCATCACGAATACCACATTGGTTACGATGAGTTTTCAAGTAAGCCGCATCATCCGTCAAACGATCATCGAATTCATCCAACAGCGGATGACCGACGAACTCACAAGGCACGCCATGCTCTTCGTAAAATTTCACTTCAAATGGGAAAAGAACGAATACTTCTTTGCAGTATTTTTTGATCGTTTCAACACGACCCTTGCGCCATGCCCATACTTGCGGAGAAATATAATAAACAACCGGAATACCCATCGCGTGCAATTTTTTTGCAAGCATCAAGTTGAACTCTGGGTAATCCATAACGATTGCAACTTTAGGTCTGCGCTTTTCCGCTTCAGCGACAAGGCTGTTAAATACGCCTTTTAATAAGCCGAAGTGTTGGATGATCTCTGCCGCACCGACAACAGCCATCTCTTCAGATTTGCCTAGGCGTTCAAAGCCCAGGTCTTCCATTGCTTGGCTGCCGACACCGAAGGCATGGATCTTACGACCCTGCTTTTTCCACGCTTCCAAAATGCGTTGTGCATATGTGACGCTGGATGCTTCGGCTGCGACAAAGAGAACTTGATCCATTAAGCCATCCCTACTTTGTTACTAGCTTTTCGATAGTTTCAATTGCACGAAGAGCTTTCAAGCCATCAAGACCTGTCACGACGGGTGCTGTGTTATTCATAACAGCCGCGATGAAGGCATCAGTTTCTTTTTGAAGAGCATCTTCTTTATTTACAGTCCATTTCGTCACTTTAGTCAGATTCTCTGGAGTGCCATCACCCTTTTGAACCATTTCAAGCTCGTGGATACCTGTGTTTGCAAAGATCGTGGCATCATCTTGAACGATGCGCACAGATCTTTGTGGATTCGTCGCCACACGGCTGACAGTGATAATACCCATGATGCCATTTTTCATTTTGAAAGAGGCTGAGCATGTATCTAATTCTTGAGAAATCAACTTCGTTCCCGAAGCGATCACAGAATCAATTTCGCTGTCACTTAGGAAATACAAAAGATCCATATCATGAATCATTAAGTCGTGAAGCACACTGACATCAGCGCCACGTGTTTTGTACGGAGCTGTTCTTACAAGCTCAATCGTGCGCACGTTGCGAAGATGTTTTTTTAATTCATTCACAGAAGGATTGAATCTTTCGATATGTCCCACTGCCAATTTTAAATTATTTTTTTCAGCCAAGGCCACAAGCTCTTCAGCTTGCGGCACAGTTGCTGTGATTGGCTTTTCAACGTTTACGTGAACGCCATTTTGCAAAAACATTTTTGCAACTTCGAAGTGACTCAAAGTGCTGGCTGCAATAGTCACCAAGTCCACTTGACCGATAAGGTCTTGGGGACGATGGAAACTTTTTACGCCCAACTCTGCAGCGACTTTGTCAGCTTGAGCTGGGAATGCATCACACACCCCTACCAATTCCACGTTCGGATTATTTTTATATTTCTGAGCGTGAAACGTGCCTAGATAACCTACGCCAACAACGGCGCCGCGAAGTTTACTCATCGTCTTGCCAACCTTTTGGACTTCTGTCGATTGCAAGTCCACGTTTTGAAGTTTTGATGAAGTTCAAGAAGTACTCAATGTTTTCACTCATTGTGCATTCTTGTTGAATACGAGCAACACCCTCATCAACTGAGTGCGAGCCCATAATCATGATACGAATTGCTTTATGTACGTTTGCCACTTCTTCACGAGAGTAGCCTTTACGTGACAAACCGATTTTGTTCGTCGCACGCACCATTGCGTAGTTACCTTGTGCGCGAGAGAACGGCAGGATGTCTTTATTGATTGCAGAGGAACCGGCAACGAAAGCACCGCGACCTACGCGAACGAATTGATTGAAGGCACAAACACCACCGATGTTCACGCCGTCTTCGATGATACAGTGACCACCCAAGTGCGAGTCATTGGCGATGATAACGTTGTTACCAATTTTGCAATCGTGACCGATGTGCGTGTAAGACATGAAATAGCAGTTGTTGCCGATTTCAGTTTTCTTATCGTGTTTGCTTGTCGCAAGATTCACAGTCGAAAATTCACGGAATGTGTTGTTGTTACCAATAATCAAAGAAGTCGGTTCGCCCTTGTAAGAGATATCTTGAGGAGCACCACCGATAACGGCTCCTGGGCTGAAGTGATTGTTTTCACCAATCTCTAGAATACCGTGACGAGTTCCCAAAGTAACATGGCCTTCTACGAACGTGCCTTTACCGATTTTTACTTTACCTTGGATCAAGCAATAAGGACCGATTTCAACATCGTCTGCGATTTCTACATCAGGACCAATAACGCTGCTTGGATGAATATTTTTTGCCATAACTTTTTCCTAACCCCTTAAAGCCTTAAGTACTGCTCGGCTTTAAACTAAAAAGGGCCTTTGTGAGGCCCTTTTACTTATTGAACTATTTCTCTTTTTCGTAGGCCTTGATCACTTCATCTGTCAAATCACTGTCAGGTGTTGCGAACAAGATCGCTTGATTGTTTTCCATCACAAGCGTGTAGCCTTTTTCTTTTGCGATCTTAGCGATCACTTTTTTCATTTTATCAAGAATCGGAGCTGTTAGGTCTCTTTCCTTTTTTTGGATTTCAACCTGGCTTTTGCCGACAACGTCACGATACTTCAACATCTCTTCTTGGAACTCAGCTTGTTTTTTGCCAAGTGCTTCTTCAGAAAGAACTGATTTTTTCTTTTCTAGGTCTTCACCCATTTTTTTCAAATCAGCTTCTTTTTTCTCAAGATCTTTTTTCTTTTTGTTGAACTCGCCTTCCAATTCAGCTTTTGCTTTTTTACCAGCAGAAGTTGATTGAATAGCTTTTTGCATATCAACGAAACCGATCTTAGATTCAGCATGTGCTGCAGTTGCCATCAATAGCGCGCCCAACACAACAACGATTTTTTTCATCTCAATACTCCTTCAAATTTCACAACAAATTAATTGTGCCAGGAACCTGGCGTTCCGTCACACTATTTCTCTTTTTCGTAAGCTTTGATCACATCATCAGTTAGATCTGAGTCAGGTGTTGCATAAAGAACGCCCTGTGTGTTTTGCAATACAAGTGTGTAGCCCTTCTCTTGAGCAACTTTCGTGATAGTTTTTTGCATCTTCTCCAAGATCGGAGCAGTCATCTCTTGCTGCTTCTTTTGGATTTCAGCTTGGCTCTTACCAACTTCATCACGGAACTTCATCATTTCGCCTTGGAATTCAGCTTGCTTCGTACGCAAAGCTTCCTCTGAAAGCACAGACTTTTTCTTGTCTAGGTCTTCGCCCATCTTTTTAAGATCAGCTTCTTTTTTCTCTAGTTCTTTTTTCTTTTTATTGAACTGGCCTTCCAATTCAGCCTTAGCCTTTTTACCAGCTGAAGTTGCTTGGATTGCTTTAGGAACGTCCACGAAACCCACTTTCGTTTCTGCTGCTTTTGCCGCGCCTGTTGCTAGAATCACACACAAAGAAAGAATCATTTTGTTCATGGAATACTCCTTAAATTTTTAAACTAAACTGCACTAGAAGCTAGGTCCGATAGAGAACTCGAACACAGTCGCATCGTGGTACACAGGATCGCGATTGAGTGGGAACCCCCACTCGAAGCGTAACACCCCGATTGGCGAGTACCAGCGAATACCGAAACCAACGTCAGAGAAGAAGTTGCCCGCTTCAAGAACGTCATCCGCCGCACCGATATCGAAGAAACCTGCGCCGTAAATTTGTGCTTCACGAACAAGTGGGAACTGCAACTCGGTCTGATACATCGCTTGTTGCGTACCACCGTAGAAACGCCATGACTGCTGAGTCGCGTACGGTTCTGGCACCGGAGGATTTGATGGATTCTGCGCCCCAGGACACGCCGTCAAATCACAATGGATTTTATTTGAGTATTTCATTTTACCGACACGGTATGAACGGTAACCACGTAGTGAGTACGGTCCACCCAGTAAGTACAATTCATTGAACGGCACAGAGCCACCATCCACAGCTGCGATTTGCGCATACTGCAATGAGTTTCTCCATGTGACATCCCAGAACAAATTCTTAAAGAAACGGAATGTACCGCTGGCACGATTGAACTTAATAGTTCCCGCAAGACCCGCGTACTCGTAAGAAGCACTCGCAAAAATACCTTTTGTCGGAGAGAAACGGTCATTACGCGTATCGTACTCGATCGATGCCGTCACAGAAGCCATCTCGCCCGATGCTGAATCCAATGGGAACAGATCGTAGTCCGTGATCAACTTACCGTTTGAATCATATGTCGGATCCAATTCAGATTTGTCGTATTTGAAACGCAAGTAACCGCGAGTGTTTTCCGCCACCGGGTGACCGAAACGAACAGCCGCACCTGTGTGATTTTCTTCGTAGTCAAGACGAGCGGAGTTGGCACTGCGATACACATCGGCGCCCGCAGACCACAACGTATCGTTCACGTACGGTTCTGTGAACGACAAACTGTAGTAACTACCCGTACCGCTTAAGTTCAAAGACGCACCAAGGTTTTGACCTTTACCCAAGAAGTTGGATTGGTTCACGGAACCTTGAAGTGTGAAACCTTGAGACGTACCGTAACCAGCACCCAATTGGATTTGTCCTGTGTTACGTTCTTTCACGTTGATATCCACGTTCATCACTTCTGTGTGATCAGGATCTACGGAAGTTTTAAAATTCACTTCTTCGAAAAAACCAAGACGTTGGATATTTTCTAAAGATTTACGACGACGAGTTTCGTTATAAAGTTCGCCCTCATGAACTTGTAATTCACGGCGCACAACTTTATCGCGAGTTTTCGAGTTACCAACAACGTTGATTTTACCGAAGTAAACTTTGTTACCTTTGTCGAATTCAAACACAAGATCCACTTTGCGATCTTTGTCGTTGAAACGCGTTCTTGGGATAACGTTGGCGTAAGCGTAACCCAAGTCACCGTACTTCGCCGTCAACTCACTGATGTCTTTTTGAAGAACATCGTAAGCAAAGACGCCGTTTTTATCGATTTGAATGGCTTGGAACAATTCCTCTTTCGGGAACAAGATGTCGCCCGCGAAATCAACGTCGCCGACTGAATATTGCTCGCCCTCTTCGATATGAATAGAGATGTAGATGTTTTTCTTATCCGGAGTCACCGTCACTTGGGGACGATCGACTTTGGCTTGCACGTAACCTTGATTGTAGTACGCAAAACGCAAGATTTGCACGTCACGTTCGAACATCTCTTGCTTGTATTGACCAGAACCGCTCAGTCCCGAGAAGAAGCCGCCTTCTTGAGTCAACATACGAGATTTCAAATCACGAGACGTCAAAGCTTTGTTACCAAGGAAAGTGATCTTCTTTACTTTCACTTTATCGTTTTCACGAATTTTGAAAACCAAGCGAACTGTTTCATCCGCTTTGATCACTTGCACTTCAGCTTCTACTTTCGCCAAGAAGAAACCTTTGTCTTCGTAAAGCTTTTGAACTTTCTCAACCGCTTCTTTTACTTTCGGCATGTTCAAAAGTTGGTACGCTTTGATACCCGTCGCCTCAGCGATGTCTTCCGCTTTAATTTCGCTATTACCTTCGTATGCGATTTCGGCGATCGAAGGTTTTTCCAAAACTTTGTAAGTTACAGACACATCTTTGCCTGAAACATTTCGACTGACTTCGATGTCGTTGAAATAACCCATCTTGAAAAGTTGCTCGACATCTTCGCGCACATTCTTCGCAGAATATTCTTCGTTCACTTTCGAAACGAGTTTCGCGATGATCGCATCTTTTTCGATCTTACGGTTGCCAGTGATCTCGATGGATTTGATAGTTAAGCCGGAAGGAAGATTGGAAGTATCCACAACCTCGGCCGTTTTTTGGGATGATTTTTTGGTCTTTGGCGCAGCCATAAGCTGCGACGATGAAGACACTATAAGCAGAGCACAAAGAAGCTTAAACAAAGTTCCAATTCCCCAACTAGTTGTTTTTTGGAAAAACTTAAAGTTTTTCAATACTTACAATTTATTGGGAGAATCGTAGCCCAAGACCAACGTCCTGTCAAAGAGGAAGCGGCGCGCTGCTTAAGAGAACCAGCTACCGTCTTTCATTCTGTAGACCTTTGGAAAACGAGTCGCGAATGTTAAGTCGTGAGTGACGATGACTAACGCTAACTTCATTTCCTCTTTCAGTCGGAAAAACAGCTCTTGTATTTTGCCACTTGTCTGTGAGTCCAAATTTCCTGTGGGCTCATCGGCAAACAAAATCTTCGGCTGACGAACCAGTGAACGTGCGATAGCGACACGCTGCAACTCGCCACCAGATAGCTGATTTGGGAAATGATGAGCACGCTCGGCAAGGCCCATGAACTCTAACAAGTGCAGAGCTTTTTCACGGGCAAGTTTTGGCGACTCACCTGCCACGCGACACGGAATCATGACATTTTCCACCGCGTTAAATTCACTCAAAAGATGATGGAACTGGAAGACGAAACCCATTTCAGCGTTTCTAAATTGCGATATTTCATCGTCGTTCATTGCAAGCAAATCGCGGCCTTCACACGTCAATTCACCACTTGTTGGACGATCCAGTGTTCCCATGATTTGCAATAACGTACTTTTACCAGCACCTGATGAACCCAGAATCGCAAGAGCTTCGCCCTCTTTGATTTCCAAACTGACTCCGCGCAGGACTTCCAATTCGCCCGTCGCGTGCGAGTAAGATTTATGGATATTTGTCGCCTTCATGAAAACATTGGCGTTATTCATTACGAAGCCCTTCCATCGGATTGAGCTGACCGCCTCTGCGAGCCGGAGCCAAAGTAGCAATAAAACAAATCAACATCGTCGCAAAACAGATCGCAATCGTATCAGTGAAACGAATGCTGAGGCTGATCCCATCAACACGGTACACAGCCCCTGCGATCAATCCCAAACTGCCCTGCAAAGTATTAAAGAGCGCGCACAAAATAAAACCGACGATAAAACCGCCGAACAAACCGATCGCCCCCATGAACAAACCCTGAAACGTAAAGATTTTAATAATATCTTTACGACGGAAGCCGACAGTTTTCAGAATCGCGATGTCTTTATATCTTTGCACCACATTCACAAACAATGTGGATGAGATATTAAAGGCCGCAACGAAAATAATAATTGAAACGACAAAGAAAATCGCAGGGCGTTCAACGCTGACCGCATCAAAAAGATTTTCATTTGAATCACGCCAGTCACGAATCCAATACGGAGTTCCCAAAGCACGACTTAAATTAAATCCTGCCTGACGAGCATACTGCGCACTTGGAAATCTTAGAAGCAAACCACTGTAGCGATCGCCGATTTCGGCCACTTGTTGTGCTGCTGTTAAACCGGTCACGACAAAGCGCTCATTCCAGTCGTATTTGCCAAGCTCTAAGATCCCTTGAACTTTAAACTGGCCGACTTTTCTTTGCAGACTGTTGGGATCCACTGTTTCGGTGACTGGTACGACAACGCGGAACACATCGCCGACTTTTAAATTCATTTTTTTGGCAAGCCCCGAGCCGATCAAAGCCAAGGGAACGTCGGATGGCGCTGATAAATCTTCGCTGCCACTTTGCACGCGGCTTTTGAATTTCAAAACTGAAGTCACACGTTCTGTATCGACACCTTCTAGCAAGACGCCAGAAATTTGACCATTGTGAGCCATGATGCCTTCAATAAAAACAAAACGCGTCGCCCCCACCAATGTGGGCTCGGCTTTTTTAATGCGCGCTTCAAGATCTTTCCAGTCATCAGGGAAACGCGAACGCTTCACCACTTGCACATGACCTGAAACATCGGTCATTGCTTGTTGCAATGTCGATTCAAATCCGCTCATCACTGCCATGGAAACGACAAGGGCTGCGACTCCAAGAATGAGTCCCAACAATGCCAATGGAGCTGTTCCACCGAACAAAGTTTTACGCGAAAGTAAAAGTCTCCAAGAGATCCAGGCTAAGGTTGATTTCACTGTGCTGGCGTTCCTGCAGTGATTTCAGATTTAAGGTAGGCCATGATGAAATCATCAATATCGCCGTCCATTACGTCATTCACTTGATTGGTTTCAAAATCAGTACGGTGGTCTTTCACCATTTGATAAGGATGCATCACGTACGAACGAATTTGCGAGCCCCACTCGTTGGCTTTTTTCACAGAATTCATCGCGTCTTTTTCAGCGTTACGTTTTTCAAGCTCTTTTTCGTAAAGCTTCGCTTTCAACATCTTCATCGCCTTTTCACGGTTCTGAATCTGTGAACGTTCAATCTGACATGACACCACAATCCCTGTGGGGATGTGATACATGCGCACGGCTGAATCGGTTTTATTGACGTGCTGACCACCGGCACCGCTGGAACGGAACGTTTCAACGCGGATTTCGTCAGGTTTTACTTCAATATTAATATCGTCATCGACTTCCGCCCATGCAAACACGGACGAGAACGATGTGTGACGACGAGCATTTGAATCAAACGGTGAAATACGCACCAGACGATGAACGCCTGATTCCGCTTTCAAATAACCGTAAGCATAAGGGCCTTCGATCAGCAGCGTGCACGATTTAATTCCGGCACCTTCGCCCTCTGTGATCTCAACGATTTGATACTTGTAGCCGTGTTTGTCAGCGTAGCGCATGTACATACGCAGAAGCATTTCAGCCCAGTCGCACGATTCCGTACCGCCCGCGCCCGAGTTGATTGAAAGGTACGTGCTATTCGCATCAAGCTCACCGTTCAAAACTCGTTTTAATTCTAATTCGCGACCGTATTTTTCCAAGGCCGCGACTTCTGCTTTCACTTCAGCAAAGCTGCCTTCATCGTGGGCTTCTTCGGCCATCTCAAGCAAAACTTTGGCGTCTTCCAAACGGCCCGTAAAACCGTCGAATTCACCGACAGCTTTTTCTAACAGACTTTTTTCTTTGTTGAGTTTCTGCATTTCTGCAGGTTTTTCCCAAAGGGCCGGGTTTTCCGCTTGGATTGCGATCTCGTCTAGACGCTTTTTCTTTTTGTCGAGGTCAAAGATACCCCCGGAGCTCCTGTGAGAAACTCTCGAGAGAAGAAATTTTGCTTTTTACTTCAGATGCTTCGGTAACGATAGACATGCGGATACTGTTATTTTTCTCGGTAGTTAAGTCAATGAATGCTCTGCGTCTTTGCTTAAACAATGGTGATCAAGTTCGTTTATCGGCATGCGGGGTTCAATAAATATTGCCAATTGTTTACGCAAACACTCAACACTCTTGCTTACGAGAGAATCAGTTCGATTCTCTCGTTTTTGAATCTCGAAATAAAGAAACTTCTAGCTCGAGTTTCTCGGGCGGATTGAGTGACATAGAGAGTGGTGTTGTTGGTCACTCACTGAGTGAGTTTTTTTATTTGGTTAGCTTTTCGAAGATCGTGTCTTGGATTTTGAACATTTCTTTGGCGTCGGCTTCGCTGGTTTCGTGATCGTAGCCTAGCAAATGTAAAATCCCGTGAAGGAGCATATAGCCTAATTCTTTTTGGAATGTCAGGCTGTGCTCCTTTGCTTGTTTTTTTAGAACTTCTGGGCACATTACCAGTTCACCCAAGGACGATGGGTCCATGGAATCAAAGCTCAAAACATCAGTGGCGTAGTCTTTACCACGGAATTCTTTATTGATCTTTTGCGCTGGCTTTTTATCTAAAAAGACCAGCGTTAATTCGCGTTTCGCTTTTTCGGCGTTGATCACTTTGCGTTTGCGAAGCTCTGCAGTGACAGACTCGGTCCACTGCTCAATAAATTTTTTGGGAATAGCGTGTTTGGATTCGTTTACAACGACAACTTTCATGATCAACCTTGTGTGCTGCTGCTTCCTGCAACTTCGCCTAAACCGCCGCCAGCACTGCGTGGATAGTCGATACGTTGATGGTAGATGCCCAAAAGAATGCGGATGAATGCCGCTTCAACTTTTGAAATGTCTTTCAACGTCAGATTACATTCATCTAACTGCCCGTCAGAGAACTTTCTTTGGATAATATTACGAACGATGTTCTGCAAACGCGCAGGAGTCGGTTCATCCAATGAACGAGCCGCCGCTTCGATACTGTCTGCTAACATACACAACGCCGCTTCACGGAATTGCGGTTTTGGACCTGGGTAACGGAAATCTTGATCGCTGATTTCAGGATCTTCCGGCTTTTTCAAATCCAGAGCTTTATTAAAGAAGTAAGAAATCAATGTCGTCCCGTGATGCTGAATGATCCCGTCGATGATTGGTGTTCCCAGTTTATAGGAAATCCCCATTTCCACACCGTCTTTAACGTGCGCGATCAACAAAGTCTTACTCATGAACGGCGAGATATGATCGTGTGGATTGTGTCCCGGCTTTTGATTTTCGATGAAGTAATTCGCGTGCTCCATTTTACCGATGTCATGGTAATAGCACATGACTTTACCAAGCAGTGGATTCGCACCGATTTCTTCTGCTGCCGCTTCCACCATCGAACCCACCATCATCGAGTGATGGTATGTGCCCGGTGCTTTCACGATCATTTCTTTTAAAAGCGGATGATTCAAATTTGAAAGTTCTAGAAGTTTAACGTCGGTTGTATAATTGAAGATCGATTCCAAAAGCGGAATGAACATCATCGCAAACAAAGCACTGAAGATCCCGCCAACAAAACCACCCGGAATCGCAAACAAGATATCTTTCGCTCCACCCTCTTGATCGAATTTGGTCATCGTTAAAATGAATGCGATCATCAAGGCGTTAACCGCACCTGTTCTGACACCAGCAAAGTAGATATCGTTTCTTGTTTTACAGTTGAACACACCACGAGCCGCCGCGATACCGCCGACCAGACTTACGATCATGAACGAATAGTTGTAATCAACCATCACGCCCAGACATACGGAAATGAAGGCTGTGAACAACCACACCACTTCGCCTGATGTTACTAGCAAACCAACAAGCATCGGTCCTGCCGCCACGGGTGCCGCATACAACCAGAAACTTGCCGGCAGTAAGTGACCTAGTTTGGAAACAAAAGCCGCATCCACGATGAACAAGTAAATCTTCGTGAATAAAATCACCCCAAAGGCGATTAACATCATGACCACAAGGTCTTTAAAGGCCACACGCACACGGTTTAATGTGAAACGTTTCAAGTACGAGAAGAACACCATGATCGCAACTGACAGCATCAAAGCCATTGAAAGCGATGTGATGTCTTTGCGTTTATCCGCTCTGATATTTTCGATCTGTTTAATCACCGCCATTTGGAATGGCTGAATCACAGAACCTTGCGTGATGATCGTTTGATTCTTTTTGATCGTAATCGTAACTGGAATAACCGCATCACGTGCCGACTGACGACGAGTTGCCGTTTCCTGCTTATTCAACGTCAAATTCGGGATTAACAATGAACGACCGAAATACAAAATATTCGCACGGTCACTTTCCGTAAAACGATCCAGATCTTTTTTATCGTCAAGATTGAAATTTTCAGGATCTTGCAGATCGATCACGTCATTGCGATTGATTGAAAACTCGCGGCCCAGATTGTTTTTGTGCACAACGCGCGCAACCACTGAAGTTTGGCTGGCAGGCACAACACGATCCGGAGCTTCCGCGATTTTTCTTTCATACCAGTTTTCAAGATTACGAATCAAAACCGCTTCGATACGAGGACTAAATTTATTGTCTATGAGCCACTCGTACATAAAGTCGGAAACTTGAACGCCCAACTCTTTTTCGAATTCTTTTTTATATTGGAAGAACTCTTTAACTTGTGCGCGGTTTGCAACGGAAGACTTTGCCCACGATGTTTCACGGTAATATGTGCGCATCGTTCTGAAGGAATGAATCAAACCTTGAGAGACGCGTTCGAACACGTTCGTATCGAAGTCATAAACAACCGGTACCGAGTATTCCGCTTTAAAGCGTTTCTCTTCCGTTGTGACCTCATCCGTCATTTCAAAACCAATTGGTGACGCCACATCGTATTTGGCAACGTCGCCGACCGCGAAATTATATGGCACATCGAATTGATAGAAAATTGTGTAAGAAAGAAGAACGCAATACAGGAAGATCAACGCCGCACGACGAATAAAGAATTTTTCTTCCATCAACTGCACAACGCGACCGAAGAAAGTTTTCTCCAGACCAATAGAATCTACCCAGTCCAAAAACTTAAGACTGTGATCTTCATAGTTAACGCGTGTGGTAGGACTCTCGCCCTTTTTAAAATTCTTGTTTCGTTGCATGCCCTTAGTAAGTCATTCCTGTTGTTTTGGACCTATCTTTTTATCTTCCTTTAGGCTTTCGTTTTAGGCTAGCATAGAAGCCAGTTTCCAATCAGAAAGTCGAGGCTTGTGATGCCAAAAGCTCCTTCTAACTTACGTCAATTTGAGTCCTTAGTCGAGATCGTCAAGTCGCTGCGCGGCCCAGATGGTTGTCCTTGGGATAAAGAGCAAACACACGAGTCTTTAACACAGTACGCGATTGAAGAAACAGCCGAGCTGGTTGAAGCCATCGAAACGAAGGATGCATCACGCGATATGAAAATGAAAGAAGAACTTGGTGACGTGCTATTCCAAGTTATTCTGCACTCGGCAATGGCTTCGGAACGTGGTGCCTTCACCCTTGATGACGTTATTCACGGCATCAGCGAAAAATTAGTACGTCGCCACCCTCACGTGTTTGGCGAAGTAAACGTGACTGACTCTGCTGAAGTTATTCGCAATTGGGAAGAAATTAAAAAAGCTGAAAAAGCGCTTAAAGGAGAATTACAGAAATCTCCTTACGCGTTGAACGTGCCGCCACTTCCCGCTCTGCAAAAGGCTTTCAAGATAGGCAAACGTACCGAAAAATTACAGTTCGATTGGGAAAACGTAGAAGGCGTTTTAGGCAAAGTCGATGAAGAGATCGATGAATTGCGTGAAGCACTAGATCTGACTTCTAAAGAAGAGATCGAACATGAATTGGGTGATGTGTTTTTCTCGCTGGCGCAATTAGGCCGTCATCTCGACATGGACCCAGAACAGGTTTTACGTAAAGCCAACAATCGTTTTGAAGAACGCTTTAATAAAATGATCGAGTTCGCTACCCAAGACGGAAAAGATTGGGGCAAATTGACTCTTGATGAAAAAGAAAGCTATTGGTTGAAAGCCAAGCAAGCATTGAAGACCGTCAAAATTTAGTCGTCACAGCGGTTCTGCCACTCACTCTTCAAGGGTTCTTTAGAAGTGGCAGAAATTTTCGTTCACTCTCCTCTAGAGAAAATGCGTTTTCCCTCGAGAAACGTCGTGATTTTCACTCTACCTTGGACAAGATTTTCCCGCGGCGTTCTGCCAGTCTTGTGCTGAAACGCAGGGACCTTGAGACGCAAAAAAGTTCGTCAATCTTTTTAAACTTACTAAAATTCCAACTACTTAGACAAAGTTTCAGACAGTATTTCTGTTGAAAGTGCGCAAAGGTTTAACAGCAGAAAATTATTTGCGCACTGGTCTTTCTACCAATTCACTGTGTTTCCGCACACTTAGTGCGTGTCAAAAAGAGACTCTTCACAGAATAAAAAACGATTTCGAACACTTAGGGGTGATTTTCTATTTTCGTTGATTGCAACGAAACTAACTTCATCACGAAACACAAACGTGGTGGGGTTGCTCAGGAGGGCATGAGTATGGTTAATCAAGTCGCACGCAAAGCAATGACATTCGCTTCAGCGTTAGCAATGCTTGCCGGTTGCGCTAAAGGTGGAGGCTCGTACTCTACGCTTGCTGATACAGCTAGCTTCACGCAAGAAGCTGTCTATATCCCTAAGAAGATCGACATCCTTTGGGTGATCGACAACTCAGGCTCTATGGCTACTTCACAAACTAACTTGGCTAACAACTTCCAGTCTTTCATCTCACGCTTCAACCAATATAGTTATGACTTCCATATGTCAGTTGTTACGACTGACGGCTGGGAGAAAGAATTCTTCACAAGCGATAAAGCTAAAATCCGTGATGGTAACGGCACAACACATTCAGGTGTGTTTGTGATGGATAAAAATACTTCGAACTTGAGTTCCGTATTCGCAACAAATGCTAAGGTTGGCATTAACGGTAACGGTGACGAACGTGCGTTTGAGTCTCTTTACCAATCATTAGGTAACGAGCCTTACAACGTATCACTTGGTTTCCGTCGCGCCGATGCGTTTCTTGCAGTGATTATCGTAAGTGACGAGGACGATTTCTCGAATAATACGACTTCACTTCATGAAGACTACAATTACTCAGGCCTATTCCCTATTTCTAAATATACTGACTTCTTGGATTCATACACTGGCGGTACTGCAAACGGCAGAAACTATTCAGTAAGCACGATTTCAGTACAAGATGCTGCTTGCCGTTCTCAGTTGATGGCGGGCGATCCAAATGCGGCACAAAAGATTTCTCAGCGCTACAATGCGATGGCTGATGCAACTGGTGGCGTAAGATCTTCTTTGTGCTCTGACTTCGGTACATCTCTACAATTGATCTCTGATAAAATCATCCAGCTTTCGAGTGCATTCAAATTGTCTCGTGAGCCGATTCCAGAATCAATCGTAGTGACTGTTGATGGCGCTTCGGTTCCAAACAACGCAACGAACGGTTGGACTTATGATGCAGCAACTATGATCATCACGTTCCACGGCAGCGCGGTTCCATCAGCGAATTCAAGTGTGAAAATTAACTTCGATCCGAAATCGATCAAATTGTAAGAAGGTGCTGTATGAGTGGTGGGGTACAAGCAACAACTACAAAAGGTCAAGAGTGGTACATCCTTCGTGGGGACATGAAATACGGTCCTTACGAGTACAAATCCTTGATCACTATGATTCAAAACAGCGAGCTTTACGATTATAATTACGTATGGGCTCCGCACCTTGAGAATTGGACTCTCGTAGGTGATTTGCAAGAATTCTCTAAAGACCGTCTTTGCCGTTTGATCGAAACTAAAGATCACTTGGCAGGTTCTTTCAAGGATAGAAAGGTACCACGTGTTGACCTTGTGACGCCTGTTTATGCGCACAACGATCAAACGTTTTTCGATGGTCAAACACTCTCTGTGAGTGAAAACGGAGCTCTCGTTCTTTTGAACGATCCGCTTCTTTTACCAGGTCAAAAAATTCTGCTTCACTTCAGAACTTCTGATGTGAATCCAGTATCGTTCAACGTTCTTTGCGAGATCGTTCGTAAGAATTATTCGAAGCAAAGACTTAATGTTAAATCCGGTCTGCACTATGCTGTCCGTTTCCTCGAAGTGCAAGAACACGGTGTTGCTCAACTTACAAAATGGTCGCGCGGTGGCGTTGCCAAGGAGGAAACAAATGGCATTTCTTAAATTCATGAATGAATCTGGTTTCGTTGGCTGGACAATTCTATTAACTGGTATCGGATCTTTGATCCTGGTAGCTGAACGAGCAAAGATGCTCTATAAAGAATACGGTATGAACACGGAAGAGTTCATGGGCAAGATCCAAACTTTGGTTCTAGCTAAAAAGCTTGATGAAGCACTCTTGATGTGTGCTCAGCTTGAGAAAAAGCCATTGGCTGCAGCTTTCAAAACTATTTTGGAAAAAGCAGACCGTGATGACGACACTATTTTCCAAGCGCACGACATCGCTTTGTCTGAAAATACACCGCTGTATACAAAACGCCTGCACTATCTTTCAATGCTTGCCAACGTTGCAACATTGCTAGGTCTTCTTGGTACGATCCACGGTCTTATCCTGTCGTTCCAAGCGGTTGCACAAGCTGACCCTGCACAAAAACAAGCGTTGCTTGCACAAGGTATCTCGGTATCCATGTATACAACAGCGTTGGGTCTTGCGGTTGCGATCCCTGCGATGGTGTTCTTCTCTTTCCTAACTTCTCGTCAAAACGAGTTGCTTGAAGAGATGATGGAAAAATGCGGTAAACTTGCAGAGCTTCTTACAAGTGCACACATCCCTAACTTGACTCGCCAAAACGTGTTCCCTGATCACGTGCCAGCGATGACACCTCCGACTCCAGGCGCAAAGGTCTCTTAAGACCTTTCGCTGCTAAGATTCGGTAATGGTGGGTACGATTCTTTAAGATGGGTGAACTATGAGACGCGCAAAAAAGTTAAAAATTAATCACCACAGTGAGTTCGAGTTGGACTTGGCTCCCCTGCTTGCTGTGATGGTAAAACTAGTTCCGGTTCTTCTGGTTTCCTCAGCCTTCGTGCAAATGATGGTTATCGAAACAGAATTGCCACAAGTAGTGAATGAAGCTATCCAACGTCAAGACAAAGACAACTTGCCGACAAACATCGCATTGGATGTCGACGCGAAAGATGGTTTCCGCATTGTGGTGACTGAAAAAGGCCAAGAGAAAGTAGAAGAAGTTCCATTGAAAGATGGCGCCTTCGACCTTCCTGCCCTTCACCAAAAATTAGTTGAAGTTAAAAAACTACATCCTGAAATCTTTAAGCTTGAACTGAATCCAGATGCGAAAGTTCCCTACAAGGAAATCGTGAAAATCATGGATGAAGTTCGTCAAGCTCACGATTCATCAGTAAAATTTCCAGTGTTTGATACGAAACAAGGGAAGAACGTAGATACACCGTATATGTTTCCAGAAATCATTTTCTCTAACATGATGGAGGGCTAACAACATGTCACGCAGACGTCGTTATGAGCCAAACCTTAAAAAGAACTCCACATTTGCTTTGAATATCACGTCGATGACCGACATGTTCACGATCCTCCTCGTGTTCTTGTTGCAAACTTATTCGACGTCAGATGTTCAGATCATTCCAGAAAATGGTTTGCGCTTGCCATCTTCGGCTTCGCAATCGAATCCAACGGAAGCGATTAAGCTTTCGCTGTCTGGAACAGCCCTTAAAATTGACCAAACAAAGATTGCCGACGTTAAAGATGCGGAATTTCTTCCGCAAGATCTTGAAGAGAAAGACACAAACTTCATCAAGCCTCTTTTCGAAGAGCTAGATAAGCTTGCTAAAAACTCTCAAGATAAAGCTGGCGTCAAAGAAGGCCGTATCTTGCTTCAAGCAGATAAAGAGCTTCCTTATGCAACTTTGAGAAAGGTCATGTATACAGCTTCAATGGCGGGCTTCCCGCAATTGAAACTAGTGACTTTAGTTGGAGAATAAAATGAAACTGCGCACAGTATTTCTTCTTCTAGCAATACATCTTTTTTCGATTTACTGTTTTGCAGAAACCGAAAAGGGCCTTTTGCCTGAAGTGCGTCTATCCGGCAACGAAGATGACAACGAAAGAAAAGCATTAAGCAGCGAGATCATGATCACGCGCTCTGAAAATAAGGCGATCGAGTCTCTTCAAGCTATTCTTAAAAAACAAAAAGGCTCGAAAAATGAGGCGGACCTATGGTACCGCCTTGCCGAGCTTTACATGAGAAGATCTAAATCAGGTCGTTTCTTTGATTTACACAAAGATACACCGCTGATGAAGCTTTCTTCTTTCCCAGTACCAAACGAAAAAGGTGCTGAGGCGATTAAACGCGCCATCAAAATCTATAATAAAATTGAAGCGGAATTCCCTGGCTTCAAACAAATGGACTCAGTTCTTTTCAACAATGCCTTTGCTCATCAGCAAGTGGGTCAATTTAAAGAATCTGATAATCTTTACGCTCGCCTACTACAAAAATTCCCTAAATCTCCATTGGTACCAGATGGTACGTTGGCGTTGGGTGAGTTGTTGTATGATCAAGGTAAATTTGCTGCCGCTTTGGACCAATTCCAACGCTTAGAAAAATTCCCACAAAGCCGTGTGTATTCATACGGTATGTATAAAGCAGCATGGGCTTACTATAATCTTCATGACTCTGATAACGGCATTAAGAAGTTGATCGAGGTTGTTAAAAACAATCCGCCACTTCAAGAAGGTGAAGTTCCAACGAACCGCCACAACTTGCGTAAAGAAGCTTTGCGTGACTTGACGGTCTTCATTGGTGACTCTTACCCTGCTAATAAACTTTATTCTTTCTTCGAAGACATCACGACTGAAGACGAACTAGGTCAATCAATGTCGGACCTTGCGAAACTTTACGATTCGCATTCTCGCCAAAAAGAGATGAATATCTTCTTGGGCGAATACATCGATAAGCGCCCATCGGGTCCAGAGGTTGTGAAATCTCACTTGGCCTTGGTTGAAGCGAACGAAACTTTGAAGAAACGTGATTTGGTTCTAGAGCATTTGCAATTGGCCAGCGATCTTTGCCGCAAAGATTCTGCTTGGAAAACAATGCAAAAAGCAGACGTTGCACAAGCTTCTTGTAACGAAGGTTTCCGCCATACAAGTCTTGATATGACGAAAAAATGGTGGGACATCTGGACTAAAAACAAACAAAACACTGAGTTCTCGAATTTGACTCAGAAACTTTTCAAATTGATGTTGGATAACGAAGATCCAACGAAACCAGATTTGAAAACACGCTTTGCCTATGCAGAGTTGTTATTCCAATTGGGTAAATACGATGACGCCAGCGTTCAGTACAAAATGGTGGGCGATGCTTCTAAAGAAGAACCTCTTCGCCATGATGCCAACTACGCGGCCCTATTCTCTAAAGAAAAGTCTATCGATCAAAAGAAAGATGCTTTGAAAGAGGCTGAACGTAAAGAATTGGCTTTAAACTACTTAGCTAAATATCCTGCTGGCAAATTCGCGACATCAGTGAAATTCAAAATGGGTCACATTGCTTACGAAGAGCAAAACTACCCAGAAGCTGAAAAGTGGTTGAAACCTTTGACTGTCGTTAAAGGCTCTGAAAACGCAGATATCAAAAAGAAATCTGAAGACTTGGTGTTGGATATGCTGAACATCAAGAAAGACTACGCTGGTATCAAAGATTTCTCGAAACAAGTTATGACTTCTTCATCAGACGAAGCCCGCAAAAAAGATATGGGCAAAATCTTCGAAGAAGCTCACTTTACGGAAGTTCAAGAGTTTGCGAAAACTGGTGACAAAGACCAAGCTGCGCAAAAGCTTATCGCTTACGCTAAAGAACACGAAGGTTCGAAGTTAGCTCAAGACGCTCAATGGCAAGCTATCGGTATTCTTTATACTGAAGGCAAAGTCTTTGATGCTGCTGAATTGTCTTTAAAATACGTTTCGAAATATCCAGACGATAAAAAGAACTTGGATGCTTTGAAAGATGCTGCGAAAGCTTACGCTGACGTCGGCCAAATTTCAAAATCGGCAGAAACTTTGGTGAAAATTGCCGACCTTGATAAAAAAGGTCGCAACACACAACTTGAAACGGCTGCTGACATCTACTTGCTAGAAAAGAAAATCAAAGATGCTCGTGCGGCTTATATGGGAATCCTGGCTGGTGCTGATAACAAAACGTTAGAGCGCATCTATGGCAAATTGATGGATTCATATAAAGGTGAACCGAACTCTGCGGAGCTAGCGAAGATCCAAAATCAGATCCAAGCTAAAGGGATCGAACCATATACGACTCAGATCATGATCGACAAAGCGAAAGCTTTGTTGGCCGCTGGCAAAATGACTGCTGCTTTCGATCTTTCGATGAAAGCAAACGGCCGTAGTGTTCCTGCAGAAGTTCGTGCGGAAGCTCGTTTGATCCAAGCGCAAGTTCTTGAAAAAGAATTGATCCAACAAAGCGTGAAAGCTCGTGAAGAGAAATTCGCAACAGTTCTTGGTATCAAGACTGAAAAGTTGGATAAAGCTCAAACGGCTTACGTGACAGCTTTGAAAATGAGTAAAGATCCGTATCAACAGCTGGAAGCTATGCGCGGTATCGACCGTTGTTACGGCAACTACATCGAAGCTTTATCAAGCATGCCATTGCCTGCTTCCTTGAAACCGGAAGAACAACAGCAATTGCGTGGTGAGTTGGCTAAATTGATCAACCCGATCCAAGAAAAGAAGAACGAGAACGAAAATAAATTGAAAGTTCTTGCGGCTTCTAAGGGTCAATCAGCAACGACAGGTCGTGTGATTGCAAATATTCGTGTGGATCAAACGATCACTCCGGATGTGCAATACCCTGCGGCTGATAAAATGGGTGCTTTCTTGCCAGCTTCAATGGATATGAGCATCGGTAAGGTGTCTCGTCTTGAGACTCGCGCAGGAAAAACTTGTAACAAAGCCGCAGTTTTAACGGGTCAACTTGCGAAAGTAAATCCGATCGAAATTGCAGGAAATTGTTATGGTTCTAGACAGTTCGATATCGTTGAAAAATTGGGTTTAGAGCTTGCGAAAAATAAAGACACGCGCGCACTAGGTTTGTTCTATGCAAGCGTTGGCGCGGAAGCTCGCGGTTATACAGAGAAAGCTCAGTGGATGATTGAAGCCGCATTGAAGCTTCAACCTGAAGCAGCTCCATTCGTATATCAAAAAGCACGCTTGATTTATAAAGACGATGGCTTGAATGCAGCAATGCAATTTTTCGAAAAAGTTTTGGACATGCAAATGCCTTCGACAGAAATGCAAACTTTCGCTGGCGTGAAGGCTTTCTCAGAGGGAGATTTTACTAGAGCAATTGAAAAATTATCTTCTCTGAATAAAGAACAGTTGTATACTTTCAATGTGGGAACCTTGATGAGCGAAGCCTATGCTCAGAAAGGTGAAGTCGATAAAGCTCTCAGCACTCTGAAAGATTTGTTGGGTGGTAAGAAAGACAATGTCGACTTCCTTCTAGAACAAGCTCATATCTTTGAGACTTACAAAGGAAGCCCAACTCTTGCCTTGGACTCTTATGAAAAAGCGTTCAAAGCAAGCTCGCAAATGGATTTGAGAGATTGGTTAGGTAAGAAAATACAGTATTTGAAAAATCAAAACAAAGTCGGTCAGAACGTAATCTCAGGAGACTTGTAGTATGGAGGGTACAGGTGAAAACTTTCATCTCGGCGATGATCGCTTTCATTCTCTTGGGAACTGCGACTGGCTTTGCCAAAACAAGAACAGTCCGTAAAGTCCAAGAAGTAAATTTTGGTGACATGAACCTCAAGGGTACGATTCGTAATCCTGACGGTGCCTACCTTGTGCAAAAAAGAGGGATTAAATTTATGCCTCTTTATGACGTGCAGAAGGATATGGATGGCCGTATTCGCGAATCTGCTTTGTACCTGAATAACTAGAACACACGAGGTGTTACATGCTCACGTTAATTGTACGTCAGTCTCTTAAGAACGGGACTGCAAAAACTTGGAAGTTGCGTTCAACAAATAATACACAAACATTCGGTTCATCTCGCGATGCCGATGTGATCTCGATCGCTCCTGGTACAAAAGGCATTCAAGGTCTTTTTGAATTCCGTGACAACCAGTGGTGGTACGTAAATATGGATCTTATGACAAGCGCAAAAGCCTCTGGTTCCCCTGCTTTGTCATTGAATAAAGATCAAGTGCTTGAGTTAGAAGATTGCACTCTTTCTTTCACTCCGGTGAAAAGAGAAGTCGATCTTTACATGCGCCTTGAAAAAGCAGGCCGTGAATCACAAGAACTTGGCAAACAATTCCAATTGTTCATGGTGAAACAAGCTGGTGTTGTTATTCAAACGAAGATCCTTCCTTTGAATAAAAAATTCCAACCTGCATTGAGCTCTGAAAAGATCGCATGTGTGCCGTCTCCGGAATGGCACCGCCAAATGGTTGGCGATCTTGAAGTCAGCCAAAGAACATTGTCTTTGGAAGATGCTGCAAGACTTGCACGCTTCTCTCCAAGTCAATTGGTTGATGAAGACTCTAAAAAAGGTGTGGTGTTGATGTTGGGAGCTGCGGCTTTCTTCATTACACTGGCGATCTTCTCTCCGAAGTCGAACCACCTTGTGGCAGAGGCTCCACCAAAAGTGGCGCAAAAAATTATTGTTAAAACTGAAATCAAACCTAAGCGTAAAAAAGCTGAAGCTGCAAAACCTGCGCAAGTGGCAGTGCAAGCGGCTCCTGCTGCAGGTCCTAAGGCAGAAATGCCAACAGGTGGTGGCGGCGGTAAATTGGCGAACATGATGAAATCGATTTCGAACGGTCGTATTTCGCAATTGATCGGCAAAGTTTCTGCGCAAGGTGCAAAATCTAACAACGTGATTTTCGCAAATGGCGTGAAAGCAGGTTCGGGTCCTTCAGGTCGTGCCTTGGCTGCAGTCGGCAGCATGGAACGTTCTGGTCGTGACTGGGGTGCTGCAGGTAACGGCAGTGGCGTGATGATTTCTACGAACGGTCGCGGTGGCGGTAAAAACGCTGCTGGTATGGGTGGCCTTGCAGCTGGTGGCACTGGTAGCGGTGGCGTTGGCTTGATCGAAGAGGAATCAGAAATTACGGGCGGTTTGGACCGTGAGGTTATCGCTCAGTACATTAAATCTAAATTGGGTCAGATCCTTTATTGTTATGAAAGACAATTGAGTGCGAATCCAGATTTGTTCGGTAAAGTTGCTGTGAAATTCACGATCGGTCCAACGGGCCAAGTGGAACAACAGTTAATCGGAGACACAACACTTAAGAACGCAACCGTTGAGGGATGTATATTGAATAGGGTTGCGGCATGGAAGTTCCCTACTCCACAGGGTGGGACTCGAGTGCTGGTAACGTATCCATTTTTGTTCAAGAGTACAAACTAATACGACGGGGGTAATTCGTGTTTAAGAAAGCATTTCTAACGATCATCTTGATGGCTTCATCAGCGTTAGCACAACAAGGTGACAAGCAAGCAGAACAACGCGGCAGCGACAAACTTGATATCAAGAAACTTGAGCAAAAGTATTGGGCTGCAAAAGACGACGATTTCAGCGTCGTACAAAATCGCCGTTACGTAAAAGCAGAACGCTTTTATCTAACTGCTGAAGGCGGTATTCCTTTTAACGATCCGTACAGCACAGGTTCAATCTTTGGTGCAAGCTTCGGTTATTTCTTCAATGAGCGTTGGGGTGTGGAAGCAAACTACAACAGCGCCAACATGAAAGATAACGATGCGGTTGACCAATTCGTCACTCAATACGGTGCGATTCCGGATCACAATATCTTTAAGTCATCTTATTTTTTGTCAGGAACTTTCGTTCCGTTCTACGCAAAAATGTCCTTCATGGATAAATCCATCATCTATTTCGATATGGGTCTGTCATTGGGTGTTGGTAGCGTGAACTACGAAATTGCTAAGAACACAGGCAATGAATCAAAAAATGCTTTTGGTGTGAAGCTTGGTATTTTCCAACAGATTTTCTTCTCTGAACACTTTGCGGTTCGTGTTGACTTAAACAACACATGGTCGAACCAAGATCAGGCGAAATACTATACTCCAGGTTCAGCACTTCCTGGTGGTGGTACAGCTGGCGCGAACACTCTAGGTTCTAAGACGATCAACGATACTTCATTGATGTTCGGTCTAACATATTGGCACTAGTTTTCTCCAGGGCGGGGGTTTTATGTTAAAGCCAATGAGTTTGTTATTACCTTTATCTTTGCTTTGCGCGACTGCGTGGGCTGATCCTGCTTTGACAGTAAAAAAGCAAGGTCGTCCAGCGGCGGCAAGCTTGAAAGTTAAAACAAGTCTTGTTCCCACTTTCGATGTTTACCAACGTAAAGTCGTTAAGGGTAAAGTAGAAGTTTATAAAGTAAAAAGCATTCCTGTACTGGATCTTGGCGAAGAACGCGAAGTCGAAGCGGCTACTTTAAGCCCGCTTCGACTACCCGCTTCTCGTGAAGTGAATGTCAGCGAAGTTAAAAAGCATCAGCCAGTGCCTGCGATGTTGTTGACGACACAAGCGTACAACGCGACTGTTGCAGCACCAAAACAGTTCACAAGCGCTGAAGCGTTCAGCAAAATTCCAGACATTAAGATCCTAAATCCCGTTCCAGCTCCAGTAACTAAAGAGCCGCAAGTGACGCTTGCGAAAATGGACGAGATGGGTCCTAACGACTATAAACTTTTGCAAGCGATGATCTTTTTGGAAATCCAAAAGAAGTACGAACTTGCGATGGGTTTATTTGCTGAATTGATGGACGATCCAGAACATCGCATTGAAGCATTGTATAACTATGCACAAACTGCGAAAGGCATGGGTCTGAATTCTGAATTCCGCGAATACATGATCCAAGTGGCAAAAGAAACTAAAGCAAAAGAATGGCAACAACGTGCCACTGAAGCTTTGGTTAAAAATATCAACGTGCTTGAGCACTCTGACATCGCTTTGATTGACCCATTGGTTACAAAGTACGAGTTGGATGTGACTAAGAACGATGACTATCAATTGACTCGTGCAAAATATTATTCAGAAACAAATCAGTTGGGTATGGTTGAAGATGCGTTGATCTATATTTCAGAGCAGTCTCCCCGTTATCCAGAGGCTTTGATGCTGAATTCTTTATTGAGTTACCGTCAAGGTAAAGTCGATGAAGCGATTATCTCTTTAGAAAAATTGATGCAAATTACTGAACCAGACAAAACAGCTCAGATTCGTTCTGTAGGTGCTTTGACTTTGGCTCGTATGCAATTCCAAAAAAGTCAGTATAAAGATGCGTTCCAATCTTACTTGAAGGTTGATAAGTCCAACCCACTTTGGTTGCAAGCGATGATTGAAAGTGCTTGGACTCAAATCTTGGGTGAAGACTATGAAGGTGCTGCGGGTAACATGTTCTCGCTTCACACAGACTTCTTTAAAAACGCTTTCGTGCCTGAGTCTTATGTTGTGCGCACAGTGGGTTACTTGAACCTTTGCCAATACGGTGACGGCGCTCAAGTGCTTAATGAAATGCGCCAAAAATATGGCCCATGGAAAAAGAAATTGGAAGCTTACAATGCGTCTCATAAGTCGAACATCAATTACTACGACACTGTTAAGAGCTGGATTAGAAATTCAGACTTGAAAGAAGTAGATGGTCTGCCAAGATCTTTCATCGTGGAGTTAGCTCGCCACCCGGCTTACATGAGCGTGCAAAAACAAATTAATAACTACGAAGATGAAATTGGTAAGTTCAATCGTATCGCGTTGAATTTGATTAAAATGGAACGCGAACTTTTGGCGAAACAAAATGCAGCGAACAAAGAGCTTTTGGATGCGAAACGTAGAATCGCAGGCAATAGCCCTTCTGAAGGTGCAGTCCAAGCTGTACAAACTGCTGAAAAGAAACTTTTAAGCTATCGTATCCAGTACCATATCGCTAACAAAGCTCGTACATCGATCAAGAACTTGCGTGCCCAAGGTATCGCTCGTATCGAGAAAGAAAAAGACGTGCTTCGCCAAGCGGCTGGCAAAACGTTGCAATCTCGTTTCACAGAGATGTATGCAAGCTTGAACAAAGTTTTGGATCAAAACGATGTTCTTCAGTATGAACTTTATTCTGGCGCCGGCGAACACATCCGTTACCAAATGGCTGGTGGCGATGTGAACGACAAAGAACGTCCAGAGCTTAAAGTTCAAAAAGAAAAAAGTTTGAATTGGAAATTTAAAGGTGAAGTTTGGGAAGACGAGGTTGGTCACTATCGTTCTTCATTGAAAAACGTGTGCCCGCAAGAATCACTAGCGGGAATGGCTGATCAACAATAAGGAAAGGACTTTCAAGATGAAAATCTCTAAAACAATGACAACAATGACTTTAGCACTTTTGATGGGTTCATCGGCTTTCGCCCAGAATTCTGCGAAAGAAGGCTTGGAGCGCATCAAAGCCAACCTTAACAACTCTAAATCCAATCTTACTGAGTACGAAAAGAACCTGAAAACTGTTGAAGGCAACTTGGGCGAAGTGAATAAAGCCAAGTCACAGGTTGAGGGCCAACAAAAACAAGTTCAAAACCAAATGGAAGAAAACAACCAAGCTATGACAAAAGTGGGATCTCAAGAAAAAGAGATCACAGCTTTGATCAATAACGAAAAATCGCAAACGGAAATGGAAAATCAAAAGATTGCCGAGTACGAAGCGATGATCGCAAAGATCAAAGAAAACCAAAAGAAACGTCAAGCTAACGTTGCTGACTACCAAGCGCAGATGAATCAGTTGCAGGAAGAAAAGAAAATCTGGAATTCACGTGCGCAAAGCTTGAAAGAACAAAACGAACAAGTGAATGGCAAACTTCGTAATCTAGCAAGCGAAGAAAAAGAGTGGAAAGCAAAACAGCAAGGCTACCAAGGTGAAGTTAAACGTTGGAGCAAAGAAGTTGAAAGACAGCAAAAGATCAGCGACTCTTACAACTCTTTGGCTGAAGTAAAATAAACTCTGAAAAAATTTAAGACCGAATAAATAATTGAACGGAGAAACTGAGAAGTTTCTCCGTTTTTTATTTTTTTGACCACGACACAAGTGGCGGACAGAGTGGACGTGATAAGTAATTTAGGATCCCAATCTCTTCCCGAGATGGAAAATTCCGAAAGCTCTTTCAGTCACTCCTCTGAAAGGATCTTTTCATGAACTCCTCATTGTCCACATGGTTTCGTGGCATCAAGGGCAAGCTGCTATTTGCGGCAGTCCTTCCCGTTATTGGTTTTGCCGTTGTATTTACGATCGCTCATACGAACTTCGATCGCCTTGGTTTTTTACTTAAAACAGCCAATCGCGAAATGATTCCGAACCTTCAAGGTATCGGAGAAATGCGCCAAGCCCGCAATAAATATGGCTATCAAGTGTGGGCTGCGATGAACATGCCGACGGAAGAAAAACGCATGGCTCGCGCGAAGCTTGCACGTGATGCCATCAAAGAATTCGAAGCCGGTTACAAAACCTACATGGAAGTGCCATCGCCTGAAGAGCTCAACGCTAGCGATGACAAGGGTAAAGCCGTTTATGATGAATACATTGCTCTTTTGAATAAGTGCGTGGATCTAGCAGAATCCGGTAAGCCAGAAAACTATGAAGAGGTTAAACGACAACTTGACGGACGTCTTTGGGAATTGGGTTCTATTATGAACACGATGACGCAAACAGCGTTGAAAGTTTATAATGGCTATACGGAACGCTATGCTGAAGAAGGTGAAAACCTGATTGTTTCGGCAACTCGCAACATTATCATCACGACAGTACTTGCCTGCTTCTTCGTTTTCGCCATTCTTTTATTCTTGGCTCACCGAGTATCTTCATCAGTCGCTTCGATCGCCGGTCGTCTGACAACTGCAGGCAACAACGTAGCCACTTCGGTAGAACAACTTAATGAAGCTGGCAATAGCCTGTCCCAATCATCCACTGAAGCCGCCGCTTCACTTGAAGAAACCGTCGCGGCCCTTGAAGAAATGTCTTCGATGGTGCAGATGAATTCAGATAATGCGAAACAAGCCGCTGCCCTATCGTCTTCTTCGAAAGAAGCAGCCGAGCGTGGTGAATCTGAAATTAAATCGTTAATCAAATCCATGAGCGAAATTTCTCAATCTTCGAAAAAAATCGAAGAGATCATTTCAGTTATTGATGACATCGCTTTCCAAACGAATCTGCTCGCATTGAATGCTTCGGTTGAGGCCGCACGTGCGGGTGAACAAGGTAAAGGATTCGCAGTTGTGGCAGAAGCCGTTCGCGCCCTGGCGCAAAGATCAGCCACTTCAGCTAAGGATATTTCTGCGCTGATTAAAGACTCTGTCGATCAAGTTGATCGCGGCAGTCGCATCGCAGACAGTAGCGGCGAAGTGCTTGCGAATATCGTGAACTCCATCAAAAAAGTTTCTGATTTGAACAACGAAATCGCGGCAGCAAGTTCAGAACAAACGACAGGCATTCAACAGATCAGCAAAGCGATGAATCAATTAGATCAGTCGTCACAGTCCAATGCGGCCTCTGCGGAAGAGATCGCTGCAACCAGTGGCGAGATCAATAACTTGGCGATGACTTCTCAGAACCTAACTGTTGAATTGAATACGGTGATTTTAGGTCGCGACAACCACCCGACTGAATCTGCGATTGCAGCAGAGTCTAGTCCAGGCAAGAAGTCAGCCCCGAAAAATGTTTTGAAGTTTCCGGCGACTCAAACGAAGACATCTCATTACGATCAGTCACGTGTTGGAACGACTGAGGGTTTCTAGACTCAACAAAAACATGTTAAACAAAGGCGAAGGCTTCTGGTTGGTCCAGGAGCCTTTTCGATTTTAAGGGCCTTTGATTTGTAATCGTTCTGGCCCTTAACAAGATTCAGTAAAAAACCGATCAAGAAGTGTTGAACATTTTTAAAACAAATTTTTATGGGAGCTTATTAAAATGAAAAACGGTTTCTTGAGTTCATGGTTTAAAGGGATCAAAGGTCGCCTGCTAATAGCAGCCATTATCCCGTTTATTGGTTTTGCGATCCTATTCTCTGTCGCAATGAGAGGTCTTGATCGTACAAACGATATTCTTTCGACAGCTCAAAAAACAGTTATTCCAAATTTGTTTTACCTCGGAGAAATGCGCCAGTCGCGCAATAAGTTCGGCTACAAGGCATTAGAAGTACAGCTTAACAATGAGAATCCAGAAAAACGCGAAAAATCACTTAAAGCAGCTGAAGAAGCGATTAAGGAGTTTTCTGATAACTATAAAAAATATGCCGACGCGCCCTTCATTCCTGGTGAAGACGAAATTCACAATAAAGGCAAGGCTTCCGTTCCTGAGCTTGTTTCAGCAATGAATAAAATCAAAGATCTTTTAGAAACAAAAGATCCTGCGAAAATGAAAGAAGCCATCGTGCTTCTTGAAGGTGACTTTACGAAACATGGCAACGTGGTTCGCGACTTCAACCGCGACGTCGCAGCATTGTATCAACAAAAAGCCAGCGAAGAAGCCGTTATCGCCGCTTCAACAAGAAGCGAGGTATTTAACCTGCTTATTCTCGTTTCCTGCTTTGCCGCATTCGGCATCAGCGCTCTTTTACTATGGATTGCTGCAAAGATCTCAAATTCGGTGGGTTCGATCGCAGATCGTCTGACGAATTCTAGCGCGCAAGTTGCAACAGCGGTTGAACAATTAAATGAAGCCGGCAATAGCTTGTCACAATCTTCTACAGAAGCAGCGGCATCTCTTGAGGAAACAGTGGCGGCCCTTGAAGAGTTAACTTCGATGGTACAAATGAACTCGGACAACGCCAAACAAGCAGCGACATTGTCAATTTCATCAAAAGAATCTGCTGAATCTGGTGAGCATGAAATTCAAACATTGATCAAATCGATGACGGAAATTTCACAGTCGTCGAAAAAAATCGAAGAGATCATCTCTGTTATTGACGATATCGCTTTCCAAACAAACTTGTTGGCCCTCAATGCGGCTGTCGAAGCAGCTCGTGCTGGTGAGCAAGGTAAAGGATTCGCAGTCGTTGCGGAAGCAGTACGCGCTCTAGCACAAAGATCTGCGGCTTCAGCGAAAGATATCTCATCTTTGATTAAAGACTCCGTATCGCAAATTGATCGTGGCAGTGAAATAGCTGACAAGTCTGGCACTGTTCTTTCAAACATCGTGAACTCAATTAAAAAAGTTTCCGATTTGAATAACGAAATTGCAGCAGCAAGTTCTGAACAAACAACCGGCATCCAACAAATCAGCAAAGCGATGAATCAGTTGGATCAATCTTCACAATCAAATGCAGCTTCGGCTGAAGAAATCGCCGCAACAAGCGGCGAGATCGCAAACCTTGCAACGACGACTGAAAATCTAACAGTGGAATTGAACAAAGTCGTTCTTGGTGGCAGCGAAGTGGATCATCACCCTGTTGAACGTGAAGTAAAGGTCGCAAAACCAAAATCCTTTTCAACACCTGCAAAGAGCAACGTACTGCCAATGAAAAAGGCATCTGCGTCATCAATGCCTAAAAAGTCATCACCTTCTTCAGAAATGATTCCTTTTGATGACGATGATAGAGCAAAAGTAGGATCGACAGACGGCTTCTAGCCCCAGAATCTGAGACAAGACACAGGGGACATGACATGAATTCATGTCCCCAGACCTTAGCTCCTTTTATGACCTTTCCGAAAGGTTTCTCATCATCAAGGAGCATAATTAATGAATCAGTCCTCTTCGTTTTCAAGTTGGTTTAAAGGTATTAAAGGTCGCCTTCTAGGTGCGGCAGTGATCCCGGTTATTGGTTTCAGCGTTCTTTATGTTATCTCAAACAGAGGCACAGATAAGTTAAATGTCGTTATCGACAGTGCTCACTCCGAAATCATTCCCAATATCGTTGCATTGAATGAATTGCGCCAGGCCCGCAATAAATTTGGTTTCATGACTTGGAACTATATCATGTCTGAAAATAACGATGATCGTACTGATGCATTAAAAGGTATGACTCAAGGTTTGGCAGAGTATGAAACGAACTACAAAAAATATACGGAGTCCCCGTTTTCAGGCGAAGAAAAGAAAAACTACGAAGCTGTTAAAGACAAATTCGCAGTTTTGATCAACGCGATGAAGAAAATGGTTGATACAGCCAATGCCAATACTCCGGAAAGCAAAGCACAATTAAAAACGCTGCTTAAAGGTGACTTTTCAAGTGCTGGTGACATCGCTGGTGGATTCACTCGCGACACAACTCTTGGCTATGTATCACGTGCTCAAGCTGAAAACAAAGAAGCTGACGTTACTGTCGCTTCCGTTTCAAACATGTTAATCTTCACTACCCTATGTGCAAGCTTCCTTATCTTCGGTCTTTTGATGTGGTTGGCAGCAACTGTATCTAAATCAGTAAGCTCTATCGCAGAACGCCTTTCAACTGCTGGTGGCCAAGTTGCTTCTTCAGTTGAACAATTGAATGAAGCAGGTAACAGCTTGTCACAATCTTCAACTGAAGCGGCGGCTTCTTTGGAAGAAACTGTTGCAGCTCTTGAAGAAATGACTTCAATGGTACAAATGAATTCAGACAACGCGAAACAAGCGGCTTCATTGTCAGCTTCTTCTCGTGATGCGGCTGAAGTTGGTGAACGCGAAATCAAATCATTGATCGAATCAATGAACGACATTTCTCAATCATCTAAGAAAATCGAAGAAATTATCTCGGTTATCGACGATATCGCTTTCCAAACAAACTTGTTGGCACTAAACGCCGCAGTTGAAGCAGCTCGTGCCGGTGAACAAGGTAAAGGTTTCGCGGTTGTTGCGGAAGCAGTTCGTGCCCTTGCACAAAGATCTGCGGCTTCAGCAAAAGACATCTCGTCTTTGATCAAAGAATCAGTTCACCAAATTGATAACGGCAGCCAAATCGCTGATAAGTCAGGCACTGTTCTTGCGAATATCGTAAACTCAATCAAAAAAGTATCTGATTTGAATAACGAAATCGCAGCAGCAAGTTCCGAACAAACAACAGGTATTCAGCAGATCAGCAAAGCCATGAACCAATTGGATCAAGCTTCGCAATCAAACGCAGCGTCTGCAGAAGAAATCGCCGCAACAAGTGGCGAGATCAACAACCTTGCGATGGTGAATCAGAACTTAACGATCGAATTGAATAACGTGATCTTGGGTTCAACAACTGTGACAGCAGAAATTCCAGTTGGCGCAACTGCAAAAGCGTCTACGACGAAACCATTTGCTAAAAAATCAAATGTCGTCAGCTTCAAACAAAAGCCTGCTCCACAAGGTCACTCGGCAAAACCTTCTGCAGCTTCTGAAGTGATTCCATTTGAAGATGACCACCGCAAAGTGGGCACAACAGACGGATTCTAAGAGTTTACTCAGAAATTTCATGACGGGTTTTCCACTTCCAACCGTCACAATGAGGCCTCGCAAGAGGCCTTTTTGTTTATTTGCGCCTCTAATCATCAGCTCTTTTTTATGAGTCACTCAATGATCTTTCAACAAAAGCGTTTCACTCTCGTGCACTTTCACGAATAAGTTTTTCGTTTCTGACTCACCCAAAGATTGCTATGTCCTCCGAGGTTAAAAAGTCGTCAAAGGCCTCTCCAAAAATTTCCTTAGCCTCCGAAGAGTTTAATGAAGACTTCTCCAAAATAACTCACATCTGGTGAGAGGTTTTGCAGACGACTTCGTTTCTGCTTCTTCAGCAAGGAGTACGTTATGAGTTTCAGCAAATGGTTCAAAGGTCTACGCGGCCGTCTTTTAAAAACTGCTTTGATTCCCCTCGCCGGTTTTGCTTTGATGTTTTACATCGCTTCACGTGGCTTCACGATGATCTATGGCTTAATGGACAGCGCGGAAAGTGATGTTCTACCGAATCTGACCACACAAAATGAGATGCGCCAGTCACGCAATAAATTCGGCTACAACATCTGGGCTGCGGTTGACGAAGCCAAAGACATGCAACTTCATAACTTCTATATTACGCAAGCCAAAGACGCGATGGCTGAATTCAGCGAGAACTACGATAAGTATACAAAAACTTCAGACACGCCTGAAGAAACAGCCCTACACGATAAATTCAAACCCGACATTCAAGATATCCAAAAACAGATGGCACAGATTTACGCCTTGGCTGAAACTCAAGATCCACAAAAATGGGAACAAGCTAAAGACCTGCTACGCAAAGAATTCCGCATCACCAATCTTAAAGTTGCAGAATTCAACACTGGCGTTATTAAAATCTATCAGCAAGTGGCTGCAAGCGATGAACAACAAGCAGCGTTTATCAAATCCACTGGCTTGAAATTGATGATCGGTGTGATCTTACTTGCCAGTATTGCCGTGTTCGCGTTTATGGTTTTCCTTGGCAATCGTCTTTCCAATTATCTGAATGGACTTGTGCAACAAATTGCCGAATCTGGTGGCAAAGTGAAAGGCACGATTGCACATCTAAATCACGCCGGTTCTTCGCTGGTTACAACTTCAACCGAAGCTGCCGCTTCTCTTGAAGAAACTGTCGCATCCCTAGAAGAACTTTCATCAATGGTAAAATTGAATTCCCAACATGCGCGTGAGGCAGCCGCATTGTCAGTGACTTCGCGCCAATCCGCTGAAAACGGCGAACGCGAAATCAAATTGCTAGTAAAAAGCATGCATGAAATCCACGACTCTTCCCGTAAAATTGAAGAGATCATCAACGTGATTGATGACATCGCCTTCCAAACAAATCTATTGGCACTAAATGCCGCTGTTGAAGCTGCTCGCGCTGGCGATCAAGGTAAAGGTTTTGCAGTCGTTGCGGAAGCTGTCAGATCCTTGGCACAAAGAAGTGCCGCCGCAGCGAAAGATATCACGAACCTTATCAAAGACTCGGTCGAGCATGTGCAAGAAGGAACTCGTATCGCCGATCGCAGTGGCAGCGCTTTGACAAGCATCGTAACTTCGGTCAAAAAAGTTTCTGAACTAAATAACGAAATCTCTGTCGCAAGTACGGAACAAGCAACTGGTATTGAACAAATCAGCCAAGCAATGAATCAATTGGATCAGGCGACACAAGCAAATGCCGCTTCCGCTGAAGAAATCGCCGCAACAACGTCAGACTTAAAAGCTTTGAGTGAAGGAAATCAGAAGGTCACATTATCACTTAAAGAAGTCATTACCGGCGATAAAGAGCAAAATGCAAATAATGACGATGCGCCAGAAAAAAGCAAAGTCATTACCTTCCCCGATCGCAATCATAAGCTAGGTTCTGTACAAGGATTCTAAAACTTCCTACGAAGCGCGGCCCACAAAAGCCGCGCTTGTTCTAAGCGCAGTCCAAGAGCCACGACTGTATACGCCCCGGCCCCCAGCAAGATTGCCAGTGCTAAATTCACCAATTGCGATGGAACACCTGCTTTTTCTAAGACCGCGTAAATCTGCACGGCGCCGACCAAGGCACATCCCGCCAAAAACATTTTGCCGAGCTCAGCTGAAGTTTGCAGCCACTTTATTTTTGTAACCATGAAATGCATTGCAAGCATCATCACCACAAACTGCACGATCACAGCACACAAGCTTGAAACAACTAAGCCCTGCAATCCCGCTCGAGAAATCCACCACGGCGCCCACGCGATATGAAGAACCAGCGACAACACGGCTGCGACCGCGGGCAACCACGTGTTTTTCACGGCATAAAAGGCCGGAGCAATAATGCGCACACCTGAAACAAATAATAAGTTTAGCGCATAAACTTGCAAAACGATGGCGGTTGCGCGCGCATCACCGTCTGAAAAAGCACCGCGCTTAAATAACACTTCAACAATCGGCTGACTTAAAAAGAACAAACCTAAAGCTGCGGGCCACGCTAAAAAGAACGTGAACAGAAAATTCTTCTGCAAAGTATCCGCGAAGTAAGAATGCTCTTTGCGAATATATAAATCACTCAAGGTCGGCAACAACGCAGCCCCCAGACTGATTGATACCAGCGACAGTGGCAGCTCTAACAAACGATCGGCCCAATAAATATAGGAAATCGCCCCCTGCCCGAGTGCACTTGCGAAATGCAAATTCACTAACGTCGTCAGTTGCAACAAGCCCATACCCAAAAGACCCGGCACCATATTCACTAAAACTTTTTTTAGATCGGAATTTTTAAAAGCAAATTGCAAACGCGGCAGATATCCACGCGCCTTCAGCGCCAACCACAACACCAATGATTGCAACACGCCACCAACCAGCACACCCCACGCAAGTCCATCACCCGCTTGTGCAAACCATGATGGCGGCATGAATGTAAATACCAGCATTGAAATATTTAAAAGCGCCGGTGCGACGGCCGGTAGGCCGAAACTTCCTAGGGCATTTAAAATCCCCATGAAGTAAGCATAACTACACACGAAATACACAAAACCAAACATCAAGCGCGCCATACGCACCGTCAGTAACCAGCGTTCCGTGTCAGCCATGTACTGCGAAGTTAATAACACTCCCAGCACTTGCTCCATAAAGATGATGCCCAATACTGTGAGGGACCCCAGGAAGATCAGCAGAACGGTATAAAGCGCATTGATCAAATTTTGTGCGCGAACGCCCGATGCATCTTCGCTTTTGGCTTCCATGAAAACGGGAATAAAACTCACAGAAAGGGAGCCTTCACCGAACAGACGGCGGAACAGATTGGGTAAACGGAACGCCGCAGTCCACGCGTCCGTGATCGCTCGATCAAACAGAGCCGCCAACGCCATATCGCGGAATAAGCCCAAAATTCGGCTTGTTAAGGTGCCCGACGCCATGAAAAAGGCCCTTTTCAGCACCTTTTTGTGGTCAGATTCGTTCTGTTTGGTTAAATGGCTTGCTTCGACAGACACCCTATGTTAACCCCTATGGTTCGTCTAAAAAAGATTACTTTGGAGGAATATCCCTTGGCAAATCATAAGTCTGCAGCAAAAAGAGCTCGTCAGTCTATCCGTAAAACAGCAGTTAACAACGCTCGTAAAAGCACAGTTAAAACAGCTGAGAAAAAACTAGTTAAAGCTATCGAAGCAAAAGACCTTAAAGCTCTTCCTGAGTTGTTGAAGGCTTTCACTTCTCAAGTGATGAAAGCTGCTAAAACTGGCGTTATGAAGAAAGAAACTGCTTCTCGCAAGATCAGCCGTCTTTCTGTTCGCGCTACAGCAACTAAATAGTTTCTGTTGATAGAGCACAAAGCTTAAAAAATAAAAACGTCAGTGGCGGCGCCGCTGGCGTTTTCTATTTTCCGGCCCCGCAAAACTCAGTGCTTTGTCAGATATGTTGATTAGCTTGCGATAGAGTCAGCGCGTGCTGATACGAAGGCACGGATCTGACGTTTGATCGAAAATGCGATATCCGCGAAGCTCAGACCGTGAACGACCTTATGGTCTTCTCTTTGACGAGTCGAACGCACAACCGCGCGTAAGAACACAAAATCACCTGATGGGATTTGCAGACTGACCACAAGTTCGTGACCCTCTGTCAAAACAAAATCAGAGACGATGGCCATACCACCCTCACCGATTTCACCTGTTTCACAGACAAAATAAGAACCGTCACAAAGCACACCGGCTTTGCGTTTCATCGCACGTCGTGGGTACTGACGGCGAAAATGGCCCTTATCTTCGTAATCAAACTTCATAGTCATCTTAAGGGACTTATCGGATTTTCAGAGGAGGATCTTAACTTAAACGGCCGCTTGCGAACCGCAAGTTTTCAAAACCATGTTTTCAAGCCAGATGTGACTAGACAATGGTGAAGACTTCAAGGCTTTATCTGTCTCAGAAAGAACCACGAGAGTTTGCTCAAGCTTTTTGGCAGTCCAGCGACGTGATTGATCTGTATAAGTATCAAGGAAGTACGGAGGCACTTGGGCATAGTGCGCAAGCTTCGCCCCATGCAATCCTTCATCCATACCTTTTTTTACTGTCAGCAAGATGCGCACATGGCGCGCTACCAACGACACGATACCGATTTCGTTTTGGCCTTGATCTAACAAGTGCACCAAGTGTTCAAGCGCTTTGACGCGATCATTTTCACCGATAGCTTTGGTGAAATCGAAAACGTTTTCTTCTTTTGAACGGGATACCACTTGCGCCACATCAGACACTTCAATACGACGTGCGCCCTCGATAAACTCACCAAGCTTTTTCAGCTCCCCTTCAATTTCAGTCAGATGATGACCCACTAATTTATGAAGAAGGTGAATCGCTTCGTTGCTGATCGTAAGACCAAGGCTTTGTGCGATGTAGTTGATCCAAGACGGGATCTGATTTTCGTAAGGCTTTTTAAATTCCACGCATTCAGCTTTATCAAGCAGTGCACGGATTTGTTTTTTACGTTTATCTACACGAGTTGCAAGAATCACAAACACTGTCGAATCAACAGCGTTGTCGATCAGCGGCTCTAATTGAGTCCACTCTTTATCGTTTAATTCTTGGGCTTCTTTCAAGATCACCAAACGGCGCGGAGCCATCATCGGCAAAGTTTCAACAGCATCACGAACGGCAACAACGTCCGCATCGCTTGCATAAAAAAGACTGTAGTTGAAATCGATGGCGCCTTCATTCAGAACGGCGTACTTGAAGCGCTCAACACTTTGATTCAGCAAATAAGGCTCTTCACCAAACAAGAAATAAAGAGGAGCCAACTGCCCCTTCTCAAGATCTCGATAAAATTTCTGAGCATCAATAATCGCCATTAAATCAGTGCCAACAAGTTGTTAATTTATCACCAAACTAAGTGTGTCAGAAAATGTCGGAGCCGAGGCGCTAGGAGGAAGCTGTACTGCTAGTACAGCGACGACGAAGCAACGAAGGATCCGGCATTTTATGGCGCACGCTAAAAATTCTCAGTGATGCGGTCATGGGCCTCGAGCATAAGGTCGCTCGCCATGACGTCAATGTTTTGCCTGCGTGCAGAAAGATTGTAAAGAGGATTCACCGAGTTTACGCCTGCAAGCGTCACCTGTGGAGCTTGGTAAGTTCGCTCACCGTTGAAGGAGCCTTTCCACAATTCAGTTCCGTCTGCTTGACGAACCACTCGCACTGTCACCGTTAAAAGAATACGATACTCTGAAGCGAGTGCTGAACCGTTAGGCAAATAAGGAGTTGCAGAGTCACCTGATAGACGTTTCGCTCCAGGCAAGTATTGAATGTTATCGATTGAACCGATCACCGCAACTTCGGACAAAGAGTTGTCCACAACACGCGCAACACGTGAACGTTGAAACTCTTGAATCATGGCATTTGTAAATGACACTTCGATTCCTGTTTCCTGAGTTTTATTTTTAAAAACCGGCACAGAAATTTGCTTATAGCCACCTGGAATACTGCGACTTGCAGCGCCTAAGTGATAGGCACATCCACAGAGGAAAAGCGAAAGAATCATAGAGATACGAAAAGCTTTAAAGATTGCGTCCACGAACCCAGTTGAGTATAAATTTATCAAGATATCAAGGAAGAAAAATGACATCTCCAAATGCTTCAGATTACAGCTTATTAGCTCCGGGGCCCGTGAATCTTCATCCTGAGGTGCGTAAAGCCTTGGCACTGCCGATGATTCACCACCGCACTCCTGAATTTGATAAAATTTTGAAGCGCGTTTTGACGAATATTAAAACCGTTTTTCAAACGCAAGAAGACGTTTATCTTTTGACGGCAACGGGTTCTGGCGGAATGGAAGCGTTGTTAGTGAATACGCTTTCTCCGGGCGATAAAGTTCTGGCAATTGTCTCTGGAAAATTTGGTGAGCGTTGGGCCGACATGGCGAAAACATATGGTGCGATCGTGACGATCATCAACGTTCCATGGGGCGAAGCCGTTAAAGTGTCTGATGTCGCTGCTCACTTAAAAGCAAATCCTGATACGCGCGCGGTCCTTTGCCAAGCTTGCGAAACTTCAACAGCCGTTGCTCACCCCATTAAAGAACTTGCACAAGTGATTGACGGCTATGCTGACACCTTGTTCTTAGTTGATGCGATCACAGCCTTAGGTGCATATCCCCTGCCGATGGACGAATGGAAAATTGACGGTCTGGTCGCAGGCTCGCAAAAAGCATTCATGTTGCCGACAGGCATGGCGTTTATTTCTTTTTCTAAAAAAGCCTGGAAGTTTATCGAGAACGCTAAATTTCCACGTTATTATTTTGACGTTCGCAAAGAGAAAAAAGCAAACGGCGCCGGCGAAACTTTTTATTCTTCAAACGTGGCGATCATTCGCGCGCTGGATGTGGTTTTAGGCCTGATTGCGACTCAAGGTTTGGATAAACTTTTTCACACGATTCATCGTCGTGCGGAAGTGACGCGTATTTTTGCGCAGCAATTAGGTTTTACTCTGTATGCCCAGGCACCGAGTGATTCTGTCACGGCTTTGACTGTTCCACCGCAGATGGATGGACAAAAAATTCGTCTGCATCTTGAAGAAGTTCACAACATCACAATTATGGGTGGCCAAGATCAAGCGAAAGGTAAAATCATTCGCGTCGGTCACATGGGCTACATCCAAGATCAAGAGATGCTCCGCTTGCTAGAATGTCTTGGTCTAACACTTCGTCATTTCGATAGCGAATGCATTTCTTTGGAACAAATCTCTTCTGTGGTGGATGAAGCACGCAAGTGGTTGGAGCAAAATCCATGAAGAAAAAGATTTTGATCACAGATCGTTTCGCGCAAGACAGCTTTTTGTATTTACAACAACAAAGCCATTTTGAAGTCGTACGTTCGGATCATCCGCAACACCTGCCCCTTGAACACTTAGTGACGGCGAACTGTCTGGTTATTCGTAGCCGCACTAAAATTAACGAAGAGCTTTTACAAAAAGCCCGTCAATTGCAATTGATCATCACGTGCACAAGCGGTTTTGATCATATCGATTTGGATGCGACAGAAAAATGGGGCGTCACGGTTATGCACACCCCGACTGCCAATATTGAATCAGCAGCGCAATTGACGTGGGGCTTGGTTTTGAATTGTGTGAACAATATTCCGCAAGCATTCAAAATGGTGAAGGCCGGCGATTGGAAACGCGATCTTATTACGGGTATTGAATTGTGTGGTCGCACTTACGGCATTGTCGGTTTAGGCCGCATCGGCAGTCGTGTCGCTGAAATTGCACAAGCTTTCGGCATGAACGTCGTTGCTTACGACCCGTATGTCGATGATGACGTGTTTGAACGTTTAAAAATTCCCCGTTTAAGTTACGAAGAGGTTTTAAAAACTGCTGACGTTTTAAGCTTCCACGTGCCACGCACTCTGGAAACAGACAACATGTTAAACCGCTCGCACTTTGAATACATCCACCGTGGGATTGTGCTGATCAATACATCGCGTGGCTCGGTGATAAACGAAAACGACCTGTGTGAGGCTCTTGAAAAAGGTTGGTTGCGTTCCGTGGGCTTGGATGTTTTTGAAAAAGAGCCACTAAACAGAAACTCAAATCTTTTGACATATCCCAACGTAATTTTGACTCCACATATTGGAGCAAATACTGAAGATGCGTTCTTTAAAGCCTCTCAGGTTGCAGCTAATAAGCTTTCAGCCTTCTTTATTGATGGCAGCACTTCTGACACTCTCCCGCCAAGAACGCCTTGGTACGGAGCAACTGGATTTAAAGGCGAATAAAAACTTGCCTCTGACAAACTCTTAAAAGATAGTTCATGGGTACCGGCTCTAGCTAACAACCCGGTACAGTCTTTGAGGGGTTTTGGTATGTCTGGAGTTGTGGTTGTCGGCGCTCAATGGGGCGATGAAGGTAAAGGTAAATTGATCGACGTGTTTGCAGAAAAAGCAGACATGGTTGTGCGCTACCAAGGTGGTGCAAACGCAGGTCACACATTGGTCGTTAACGGCCAGAAAACAATTCTTCACTTGGTTCCTTCGGGAATTCTTCGTCCTGAAACAACATGCGTGATCGCTTCTGGTGTGGTGATTGACGTTTCTGCCATCAGCAAAGAAATCAAAGGTCTTAAAGAATCAGGCCTTTTGCAAAATCCAAAACAATTGATGATCTCTGATACCGCAACTGTGATCCTTCCTTATCACAAGGCTTTGGATGCGGCTCGCGAATCAGCATTAAGTGATGAAAAAATCGGAACAACTGGCAAAGGCATCGGTCCTGCTTATGAAGACCGCGCTTCTCGCCGTGCTGTTTTGTTCGGTGATCTTTTCGATCGCGAATCTTTGCGTAAAAAATTGGAATTGGCTTTGCGTGAGCGCAATTTCATCTTGGAAAATTATTATAAAACGACAGGCTTCAACATTGATGAGTTGATGAACGATTTGGCTGTGCTTGCTGACGAGTTGGCTCCATACCGCTCTAAAGACTGTGCGTTGTTTATCTCTAAAGCCATCAAAGCTGGCAAACGCGTGATGTTCGAAGGTGCGCAAGGGACAATGCTTGACGTTCTTCACGGCACGTACCCGTTTGTAACAAGCTCTTCAACATTGGCTTCAAACGCGTGTGCGTCAGCGGGCATTGGTCCAATGAGCATCAACAAAGTGATCGGCGTATTCAAGGCTTACACAACTCGCGTTGGTAGCGGTCCGTTCCCGACTGAACTGTTTGATGAAACGGGTTCAAAAATTCAAGCTGACGGTCACGAATTCGGTTCAACAACAGGTCGCGCGCGTCGTTGCGGTTGGTTGGATCTTGTTGCGTTGAAATACGCGATTCGTGTTAACGGCATCACAAACTTAGCGATGATGAAGATTGACGTTTTGACTGGTCATGATCGTTTGGGCGTGTGCACAGCTTACAAATTGAATGGCGAAATCATCACAGAACTTCCAACGTCTCCGTACGAATTGGAAAAAGTGGAACCGATCATCGAATGGCTTCCAGGTTGGAAAGAAGATTTGACGAAAGTAAAAACACTTTCTGATCTTCCTCGTCCAACAACGAACTACATCGATTACGTTGGTTCGCAATTGGGCACACCGATCGATGTGATTTCAGTGGGACCTGGTCGTGAGCAAACTCTTTGGGTAAAACCGTTGTTTAACAACTAACATCGACTCCTATTTAAAACTTACAAAGCCCCTGCAGAAATGCCGGGGCTTTTTTTTATCCTTGTTATCTGAAGTTTCTGTTAGGCTTGTGGTTATGAAAACAATTAAAGGTTCTTTCGAAGTTAAAAGCACTCCCCTGCCAGCTGACGAAGTTTCCCAAGCGACAGGTGCTATGCGCATGCGTTTTGATAAAACATTCTCAGGCCCCTTTGCAGCAACGGGTGTTGTATCGATGATGGGAATTTTAAACGGTTCTTCAGGCGGCTATGTCGCCATCGAAAAAATCACTGGCAGCATTGAAGGCAGATCTGGTTCATTTTGTTTTCAGCACAGCTGCACGATGGATGCAGGGGCACAGAAACAAACAATTGAAGTGATTCCGGGAACTGGCAACGGTGAACTGACGAACTTGAAAGGTGAAATGACTATCGAGATCGTCAACGGTCAGCACTTTTATACTTTCAATTATTCTATTGAGTCGGGAATTTTATGAGCGAAAAAGATTTTTTAAAGCAAGCTGTCGAATTAGCGATCGAAAATCGCAAAAAAGGCGGAAGACCTTTTGGCGCACTGCTGGTTAAAGACGGACAGATCATCGCTAAAGGCGTGAATAACATTCTGACAACGTTTGATCCCTCTTCCCATGCAGAGATGGAAGCGATTCGGTCGGCAACCATGAGCACGCGCAATCTTGATTTGCGTGGCTGTACGATTTACGCAAGCGGCCAACCTTGCCCGATGTGTTTAGCCGCGATGGCTTTTACTGGAGTTTCTGAAGCCGTGTTTGCATTCGCTAATGCGGATGCCGAGCCGTTTGGATTTTCTAGTGCTGTCGTTTATTCGAAGCTTCATATTTCAGAGGTTGAATTTATTCCTTTCAGAAAAGTTGATTGCGGCTATTCGGCTTCGCAAGTCTATGGGTAACGACCTTTTGACCTAGGCGCTAGTCGCGCAAACTTAAAATACTTTATCAATATTAAGGCCTCTGCATTCGCAGGGGCTTTTTAATTCTAGGGATTCCTCGAATTTTTAAATGGGACTTCATTAAAAATGGTCCCGGACATTTTGTTTAGACTTGCTGAATATCAATGTCGTTTGAAAAACTAAGTCAGAAGGAATCCTCTATGACAAAAAAAATTCTGTTACTTGGTTCGCTGGCACTTACGACTGTCTTTTCTTCTAAACTTTATGCTGCTGAATTCCCCGTACAAGCACGCTTGTTTGTCGGTGTGACGTCCGTCGATCCTAAAAATGTTAATGACGTGACTGAAGCGCAAGGTCTGCAAAAAATCGACAAATCAACTCAGCTGGGTCTAGAGATTACTTATCCATTGATGTCGCATTTGAATGTCGGTGTTCGCTATTCGAAACGTATCGTCTCATTGGATGAGAATCCTTCGAATGAAGCGACAGATTATATTCAACAAGTGGATCAAGATGCGTTGTTGTTAGTGGCGCGCACTCCTTTCGTAAAAAGTGATACGTTCCTAGCAGACGCATTTGTTGGCGTTGGTGGGACAAACACGACTTTCAAAGTTAAAACCGCATCACAAGATGGTGAATTGAAAGCCAGTGCTGGCGATGGCTGGGCGGCATCACCGTATGCGGCAGCGGGCGTATCCGCAGCGGTCGGTTATAAGCAGTTCTTCTTCGTCGTCGAAGCTGGATATGAATACAACAAAGCCAGCAGCTTCAAACGTTCAGGCAATGTGGATAGCAGAATTGATGAATTAGATTTAAGTGGCGGCTATGTGACCATCGGTCTGTTGTTTGATGGTGTAAAAGGTTTCACGAAATAGTTTTCGCTGATTTAATTCGATGCGCACTTTCATCGTGCGCATTTTCTTTTCTTGTTCTAAAACTTTTATATTCTTTAATTATGAAAACTATTAAAGGTCCTTTTGAAGTTTAAAGCTCTCCGTTACAATCCGATGAAGTGTCCCAAGAAGTGGGCGCTATGCGCATGCGTTTTGATAAACGCTTCTCTGGAGCCCTAAGTTTGGGCGAAGGGAGTTTTATTTTTTTCAAGAAAATGGATTGCGGCGTTTCTCCGGCGCAGCTTTACGGCTAGTGTGATTTATCGCTTGCCAGGTAAAGACATTGCGTATTTTTCGTCAAGACGGCTTCTTTTTCTGCGATGAAGCTGATAAAAGTTTTTAAAGAGGCATCTTCTGCTCCGGGGCGCCAAAATACATGCACTGGCATGAACATATCTTTAATCGGCACAAAACGCGTGTGTTCCGGTGCAAAATTCGTTGCGTTCGCAATCGTCAGCGACACACCTTTACCCATCGCCACTAAAATCGGACAACTCTCACCTTCTGCTTTAATGTATATTTTAGGACTTTTCGCAATCCCCTTCATGAGATGTGAAATGCGATCATGAAACTCTTCGGCCTCTTTACGATGATGCAGAATAATCGTTTCATTTTTAAGTTCGTGCAGGTGAATTTCTTTTTTCTTAGCGAGTGGATGTTTTAGAGGCAAAAGTACACCTAAGTTTTCTTGCAACACCTCTTGATTTGCAAGCCCCGGGAAAGAAGTCACCGCTTCGACAAAGCCCACGTCATAGCGACCGGCTTCGACTTTTTTAAGTAGGTCTTGACTGGAAACCTCCTGCAATTCCAATTTTATTTTTGGACAACGTCGTTGAAACTCTTCAATCAGATCTGGAAAACGAGCCATAAATGCGGTTCTGGAAAAACCGATTTTTAAAGTGCCCGCCTTCATCCTGCCCGCGGCACGAACTTCTGTTTCTATTCGCGATAAGGCCCCAGCAATTTCTCGAGCCTCCTTCAAAAGTAGAACGCCAGCACCCGTCAGTTGTACAGAACGCGTGGTGCGCTCAAAGAGCTTTGTTCCCAATTCTTTTTCAAGAGATGAAATAAGACGAGTGAGTGGTGGTTGAGACATTCCCAGAATTTCTGCACTTTTGCGGAAGTTCAGTTCTTCGGCCACGACGATAAAGGCTTTTAGCTTTCCAAAGTCCATAATCTATTAATACCTAAAAAGTATCAATTAGTCAATAAACTGGGGAATTATCGTCTGCAGAGCCAGGTGATATTCTTAAACCGAGTCTGAAGTCGTTAAAAAGGAGCTTTAATATGAAATTCGATTATGAGGTTTTAATTGTAGGCGGCGGCCCTGGAGGCTTAACTGCTGCTCTAACGTTGGGACGAATCCACCGCACGGCACTTCTTTGCGATGATAACCATCCACGCAATCTGCCGTCAGCGCACGTAAACAACTTCCCTTCTCATGACGGCATTCATCCCGCTGAATGGCGCCGCTTGGCCAGAAAGGATCTGGAAAAGTATCCCTCTATCTCCCCTTTTCACGGCACTGTCTCATACATTGAGAAACTGACGGATGGTTTTCGTGCCGAACTTTCTTCGGGCACTTCGGTTGTTGTGAAGAAAATCATTCTTGCTTATGGAGTTAAAGATCGCATGCTTCCAATTTCAGGTTTTCAAGAACTTTGGGGCAAAGCGATTTTCCACTGCCCGTTTTGTCACGGCTACGAAATTCGCGGCTCACGCTTAGGCATGCTTGTAAAAAATGGCTTCGCGTTTCACTCCTTGCCATTGATTGAAAGCTTGGCGTCTAATCTTGTGGTCTTCACGGACGGTGGTCATCCGTTTTCCTCTGAGCAATTGGAGGTATTGGCGCGCAAAAATATTACTGTAATACAGCAAAAAATTTCTTCTTTTACGTACTCTGACGAACGACTCCAAGCGGTCGTGTTAGAGAATGGGACATCTATAGATCGGGATTATCTTTTTTATGCGGCAGAATTCCCGTTTATTCAGAAGTCCTCGCTGGGTGAAAAGCTTGGATGCGAGGTGAATGAGTTTGGTCTTTATAAAATCAATGAGCGCGGGGGCACGACTGTCCGTGGTGTTTATGCTTGTGGAGATTCCGTGGCTATGGCTCAGTCTGTTCTACTTTCTTGTGCGAGCGGGGTTTTGGCTGGAAGTGGTGTTATATTCGAACTGTTATCGAGTCATTAATTCCAAATCGCGATCAGAACTATAAAAAGAGTGTCGGCTCGTTAGCAAGATGGTAGATTCTGGTTAATGAGTAAACGCTTTCAAAAGATCAATATCGAAATCAGCAATATCTGCAATCTTCAGTGCAGCTTTTGTCCTGAGGTCATTCGTGCTAAGAAAACGATGCCTGTTGATCTTTTTGAACGAATCATTCAGCAAGTAGCGCCCCTGACAGAACAAGTTTGTTTTCATTTGATGGGTGATCCCCTGGTTCACCCGCAGTTAGCGGATTTCGTGCAGATCTGCGAAAAACATGACGTTAAAATTTTCCTGGTTTCTAATGGCGTGCTTCTTCGCGAAAAGCAGGCTGAGTTATTATTGAACCCTGCATTTCGTCAGGTGAATTTTTCTTTGCACAGTTTCAACGACAATTATCCTGATCGTGATCCGACAACTTATCTTGAGAAAATTTTCGCTTACACCGAACGCGCGATGAGCGAGCGCCCTGATCTTTACATCAACTATCGTCTTTGGAACTTACAAGATGTTCGTGGTGGGACGGATCGCAATCGCGACATTCTGAAACGAATCTGCGAACGCTTTCAAGTGAACGTCGAAGACAAAATTGATGTGCGTCTTAAAAAAAGCATTCACCTGAAGAATCGCCTGTATCTTCACTTCGATACGGAATTCATTTGGCCGTCGATGGACCTTCCCGTTTTAGGAACAAAAGGAACTTGCTACGGACTGTCTTCACACTTCGGAATTTTGGTTGATGGCACCGTCGTGCCGTGCTGCCTTGATAAAGAAGGTGCGATTCCTTTAGGAAATATTTCTGCGACAGATATTTCGGAGATTTTAGATTCTTCGCGCTCTCGCGACATCCTTGAAGGCTTCCGCCGCAGAAAGCTGATGGAGGGCCTTTGTCAGCGCTGTCAGTATATTGAAAGATTTTCTTAGAAAACATTTGCGATTTTGCACGCTAAGTATGCAATTTTGCGGAGACTTAAGACTTTCTCGCAAAACCTGCTGAGCAATTATGCAAAGCTTCGCCGCACCCCAAAAAACTTCAGAATTTTTTTAAAAAACTGCAAGAAAGTGTATTGACATTAAGACCCTCTTAGAACAAATTAGCACTTCCTCAAACGGACAGTGGTTCGCTAGCTCAGCTGGTAGAGCACTTCACTTTTAATGAAGGGGTCGATGGTTCGAATCCATCGCGAGCCACCATTTTTAGTTCGCTTGATTTTCCTAGTACGTTCCCATCGTCTAGGGGCCTAGGACACCTCCCTTTCACGGAGGATACAGGGGTTCAAATCCCCTTGGGAACGCCAAATTTTGTATCTAAAATAAAAAACCCGAATCGAAAGATTCGGGTTTTTTATTTTACACACAGTCTGCCGCCCCAAGGAGATTAGAACTCAAAAGGTCGGCGAAAAACAAAACCACGCACAACAAAAATCAAAGAACCGCCGACAACAGGGGTTCATCGGCGGCGCACGATGCGCCCCCGAGGGTGCCGAAGGCAGGGCAAAGCCCCGAGGGCCCGGACGGCCCGAGCCCCAATCAACTCCGCACCAAACCAACTCTTTTAAAAAACCACCAAGAACCAACCACTTACCCCCTCTTGACGAACCGTAAAAAAAGGCCTATTATTTAACCATTAAGTTAATTAACTAAGAGGTTAAACATGCAAGACCATCTCAGCCAAACTTTCTCAGCCCTTGCAGACCCAACTCGCCGAGCGATTCTGGCGCGCCTTTCAAAGGGCGAAACCAGCGTGTCGGAATTAGCAGAACCTTTTTTGAAAGAGATGAGTCTGCCTGCTGTCACAAAACATTTAAAAGTTTTGGAGAAAGCAGGACTTGTTACGAAATCTCGCGAAGCGCAGTGGCGACCGTGTAAGTTGAATGGCACTCCCCTGAAAGAGGCTTCTGACTGGATGGATTTCTATCGACAATTTTGGGAAGAAAGTTTTGATCGTTTGGATGAATACCTAAAAACTGTAACCGCTAAAAAGAAAGCGAAAGGAAAAAGCCATGGGCGCAAAAAATAATTCCGATGAGCTACACCTGACACGAGTTTATGATGCTCCCGTGAAACTTGTTTGGGATGCGTGGACGGATCCAAAACAAGTCGCAAAATGGTGGGGCCCGCGTGGCTTTACAATCACGACTCACAGTAAAGATCTAAGACCTGGCGGCATCTGGCACTACACTATGCACGGGCCCGATGGCACAGACTGGCCCAATAAAACTTTGTATCATGAGGTCGAAAAATATTCGCGCTTGGTTTACGACCACGGCGGTAACGACGTTCAAAAACCTCTCTTCAAAGTGACGGTCACTTTTAAAGAGACCAACGGCAAAACTAAAATGGACATGACGATGAAATTCGAAAGTCCAGAACGCGCTCGCGAAATCGCGGTGTTCATTAAACAAGCCGGCGGCAATTCCACTTGGGATCGCTTGGCAGAGTTCTTGGAAAAAGATACGACTGGTAAAGACAAGTTCGTTATCAATCGTTCGTTCAATGCTGACATCAACACCGTCTTTGATATGTGGACGAATCCAGAGCACGTCGCAAAATGGCTGCCACCGACAGGTATGACGATGAAGTACCTTCATGTCGACATCAAACCCGGCGGCAAATCATTCTTCATGATGACGAATGGCCAAGGACTTACAATGTACGGATTGCAACAGTACTTAGAAGTGACAAAACCAAGTCGCTTCGTTTACACGCAACAATTCGCGGATGAAAATGAAAACATCTCACGCCACCCAATGGCACCGACGTGGCCTGAAAACATGTTAACCACAGTGCAGTTTAGCGTCGAAGACGAAGAGACAACACGCGTGACTGTAACATGGGAACCGTGGGGCAAAGCTTCTGCGGAAGAGATCGCTACATTCGTCAAAGAAAGAGCCGGCATGACTCAAGGTTGGACGGGTTCATTCGATAAACTTGAAGAGTACTTGGCTAAACGCTAATCACCCTTCCAAATAAATCCCTCTCCATAGCAAGAGAGGGATTTTTTTATAACGACGCTTCTTGATCGCTGCCTTTGCTATTGAAGGCTGCCGTTAATTTTTCAAGATCGAGTTTCTTCATATTGGCCATTGCCTTCATCACCTGATCCGCGCGGCGTGAGTCTTTATCAGACATCATCTCATCCATTTGTTTGGGCACGATTTGCCAAGACAGCCCATATTTATCGCGCAGCCAACCGCAGGGTTCTTCCTCCCCGCCTTCGGAAAGTTTTTCCCAGAAATAATCGATCTCTTTTTGATCAGCACATTTCACCATCAAAGAAATCGCGTGATTAAATTTAAACATCGGGCCGCCATTCAGTGCGATATATTCTTGGCCATCCAATTCAAAACTGACAACCATCACCTGCCCGACCGAACGGCCCGCCATTTTCGCGACCGCGTCGCCGTAGTGATTCACGGTTTTGATTTTCGAATTCTTAAATACAGAGACGTAAAATTTCGCAGCCGACTCGGCCTCTGAATCAAACCATAAGTTTGTGACAATCTTTTGCATAGCAGTCTCCTGTGTAGGTTTCTATTTTAGTGCATGCTTGCAAAATCAAAAGTTGTAAAAACACACAACGCCTTTAGAATCGAATTATTCTGCTGATGACATGTAAAGGGTCTTTCATGAACGAAAATTACAACACCATTATCGCAAGAGAAATTGTCACATCGCGCGTCTTTAAAGTTCCGCGTGAAACACTTTACCGTGCGTGGACGACGCCAGAGTTTTTAGAGATGTGGTGGGGCCCCGCAGGCTTCACCAACACCTTTCAAACCTATGACTTAAAACCGCAAGGCTTGTGGAAATTTGTGATGCATGGACCTGATGGCATTGATTACGACAATGAGTGCGAATTTATCGAAGTTGAAAAGCCTTCGAAGCTTTCATGGAATCATCTTTCCGAGCCCCCTTTTCAAGTCACGGTAACGTTCGACGAAGTCAGTAAGGACTCTGCGAAGGTGACATTTAGAATGCTCTTCAATACGGCGGCAGAATGTGAAACGATTAAGAAGTATGCTTTAGCTGCCAATGAACAAAACATGGAAAAGCTCGAAGCTCTTCTTGAAGACATCGTTTAAGATTTAACTCTGCGGAGGTTGCTGTGAAATTTCATTTTAAAATGCATATGAAAATTCAAAAATCGTTGAATGAAGTTTTTGATGCTGTTCAAAAACCTCAACATATCAGCAAATACTTTGCGACAGGTGGCGTTTCAGCTCCCCTTGAACAAGGACAAAACGTTATTTTAACTTTCAACGATGGTGGCGAAGACTTCAACGTGCCAATTCAAGTCATGAAAGTTGAAAACAACGAACTGATTCAGTTTGAATGGGCCGCAAGCGAAGGCGCTTACGATCCAGAAACAAATTCTTATCCTCGCCCCGGCGGCTACAACACTCTGGTTGAGTTCAAATTCAAACAACGGTGGCACCGAAACACTTGTGACTGTCAGCGAAGGCTCATGGACCGAAACACCAAGCGGTCTTGAAGGCTCCTATCAAAACTGCCAGGGCTGGATGAATATGATCTGCTGCTTGAAAGCGTATCTCGAGTACGGAATTAACTTAAGAAAAGGTGCTTTTTAATTAAGCATCTTGTCTGCAAATTTCTCCTGCAGATTCACTGAACGATGGCGGGAGTTTTTTACAAATTCCTCAATCAATTGTTCCCACCAAAGTATTTTTCCTTAATGATTCTGGCGACTCCATGCCTAAACGACACCATCTTGATAGGCATGCTTCTTGAGATAAGGACAGTGGCTTAAAACTTCAGCGCAAATCTGGAGTCGTTATGCCACCTTAACGAAAGGGCTTCCAGATGAAACGCACATTTGAACTATCTCACCTCTTAACCGGCCTGATTCTTTCAAGCTTGATGTTAACAGCATGTAGCAAACAAGAATCTCCAATGGCGGGTTCTGCGAATGCCGAATTCCTTGATGGTTTGTATTCAACTCGTCCCACAGTGGAAGAGCCTGTTATCACAATTCTGAAACTTCAAACTCCTGCTTTGCTAGAAACAGCAAAACGTGAAAATGGTAAATTAAAAGTCGATGCAAAACTTTTGAAAGCCATCCAGGCAGAGCAAGAAGCAACAATCGCTGAGCTGCAAAAAATCTCTTCAGACATTCGTGTGTTGATTCGTTATAAATACGTCCTGAATGCAGTGACAGTGTGGGCTCCGGCAAGTGCGCTTGAGCAAATCAAAGCTCTTCCTAATGTGACTTTGTCTGAAAAATCTGCGGCGTTTTCTCGCCCCGTTCTTCAAGGAGATGCGAAAGTCACTGCGGCCGTTGGTGAACACACATCAGTGAACTTCATTGGCAGCGATGCCGCTTACGCTCAAGGTATTCATGGTGAAGGTTTGCGTGTGGGTATCATCGATACAGGTATCGACTATACTCACAAAATGTTAGGGGGCGAAGGAACCGAAGAGGCTTACAAAGCCGTTGATCCTTCCAAAGCAAATGCGGGTTTCCCAAATAAGAAAGTTGTCGGCGGTATTGACCTTGTTGGTACTGAATACAACACCGCTTCAGCAGACTATCGTAAACGCATTCCTGTTCCAGACGCGAATCCTTTAGATGAAGCCGGTCACGGCAGTCACGTTGCCGGCACAGTGGCTGGTCACGGTGATGGCATCAACACGTATGATGGTGTGGCTCCAGCCGCGGATCTTTATGCGATCAAAGTTTTCGGTGCGAAAGGTTCAACTTCGGATGAAGTTGTTATCGCAGCCCTTGAATACGCGGTGAATCCGTCAGGCGACATGAAATTTGAAGACCAATTGGACGTTGTGAACTTGTCTTTGGGTAGCGGTTATGGCAGCGCTCATATCATGTACAACCAAGCTATTAAAAATTTAACTCGTGGCGGAACTGTTGTTGTTGCTTCGGGTGGTAATTCGGGTGACGTTCCTTATATCGTAGGCGCGCCGGGTGTGTCTGACGATGCAATCTCTGTTGCATCAAGCGTTGATAACACAAATCAAAACATCCTTTCCCCTGCAGCAACCTTCACTTCATCAGCTGGTTCATTCCAAGCGGAAGCAATCGAAGCCGCGGTTACAAAACCCTTATCTGATATTGAAAAGGCCGAAGGCGTTCTTGTTTACGCAGGTGTCGCCGACAAAGACTTCACAGGCGAATTAAAAGACAAAATCGCTGGCAATGTCGCTTTGATTGATCGTGGTGTTGTCGCATTCGCTGATAAAATCAAAAGAGCGCAAGATGCGGGCGCGATCGCGGTTGTTGTCGCAAACAATGCTGACGGCGCACCTATCGTTATGGGCGGCGAAGGCAACTTTGACATCCCTGCGGTGATGATCTCTTTAGATAATGCCAAAAAAGTTAAAGAGGCGATGGCTGCCGCTGCCGTTTCTGTAAATTTGAAATCAGGCGCTTTTGTTGAAAAAGCATGGTTGATCGATACCATCTCAACATTCTCTTCACGCGGTCCCCGCTCTGAAGACGGTATGATTAAACCTGAAATTGCGGCTCCGGGTACAAACATTATCTCTGCCGCTGTGGGTGGTGGTGCTAAGGGCACACAAATGTCTGGGACGTCGATGGCGGGTCCACACATTGCCGGTGTTATGGCATTGTTGAAACAAAAATTCCCAACACTTTCTCCACTAGAATTGAAATCCGTATTGCTTTCGCACGGTAAAATCATCGGTGATGAAAAGAAAAAGCAATATCCAGTGGCTCGTCAAGGTGCAGGCCGCGTGCAAGTGGCTGAATCCTTGAAAGCGAAAGTCATCAGCGTTCCTTCAACAGTATCGTTGGGCATCACTGACATCGAAAAAACTAAAACGTTGGCTCGTGAAATCACTTTGAAAAACATCAGTGCTGAAGCTGTGACAGTGAAAGCCGTTTGGACTGGTCATAAAGCTTTGAAAGTTGCGGCACCTGCAACAACTTTGGCTGCGGGTGAAAGCAAAACGATTCTTGTAACAGCAAAAATCGACGCTTCACAAATGGCGACAGCAAATGATGAACTTGATGGTTTCTTGAACTTTGCAACTGACAAAGAAAACGTTTTGCAAATGCCTGTTCTTGCCGTGGCAAGACAGATTTCGCAAATCTCGGCTTCTAAAGTCGTAGTGCACTCTTCATCGGCGGCAGACAGCGCTGGCAGCCTTGCGGAAGTGACTTTGCAAAACAAAGGCAACAACCCCGGCACGGCGTATTTGTTCAACTTGATCGATGTCGACGGTCGTAAAAAAGATAGCAGACCAGATCTAGTTCACAACCGTAACTGTGACATGCAATCGGCAGGTTACCGTGTGGTAGAAAAAGATGGCGCACGTGTATTGCAGATCGCTGTTAAACTTTATGAAAGCATGACGACTTGGAATCGCTGCGAAGTGAATGTGCAAATCGATGGCAATCATGATGGCATCACAGACCAAGAAATTTCAGGACTTCAACAATCAAACCTTCCAGGGTTGACTGCAGATTCCTTCGTAAGTCTTCTTTTGGACGGCAGCACAGCTCGTGAGCTTCGCAAGAAGTACGAAGCTGACTTCGCGGCCGACCCAACAAAAGCCAAAGAAGATTACTCAAGCGCGGTGATTGACATGCGTGATATGGGAGTCTTCGATAATTCTACTTTAGCGATTATCGAGGCCGACATCAGTGCCCTTGCGATCAGCGATACTGGAGAGTTGCAGATTAAAATTTCAACGACGCATGAAGATTCGGGTGCGATTGAGTACGACGACTACTTGAATAACCAAGCGACAGAGTGGAAGAAAATCTCTTTAGAAAAAATGGGTGCGGGTTATGCTTCATTGCCTGAAGAGATCACTTTGCAAGGTCAAGAATCAGTGACTGTGCCTTTGCTTAAGGGTTACGGCGCCAACGATTTGATCTTGTACGCGCCACAAAATCGTTCGGTGCGTGATGTGCTTCTTGAAGACAACCAATCTCAGGTTGTCCCAAGCAGCTTTGAAGAATAGTTTTTAAACTTATATCAGAAGAACGCCTCCATCTGCGGCTGATCCCCGTTCCATAAGATGGCGCGTTCTTCGGGATGTTTTTCAAACCAGTGTCTGACATAAGGGCACGTGCCGATGATTTGCACGTTTTCGTCCTTTGCCACTTGAATGGCCGATCGAACCAGCTTATCTCCTATGTTCTGTCCCCGTGCCTCCTCGGGGGCGTTGGTACTTAATAAGTCATAGGAATTACCGGGACCACGGCGGTATTTAAGGATGGCTTCGCCTCCCTGCACGTTAGCGATGAAACGATTCTTGTGGGATTCATGACGAACTTGCGTATCCATAAGACCTCCGATACTTTAAGACTAACCTCGTGGATCACTTAGAACAAACCCAGGCGATATTTTCTGCCAGAGTGCACGTTTCTAGTGTATTCCCTAGGTTCTTTCGTACAGTTGTAATAAGATCGGCAAAATGAAGTTTTGTTTAATTGCTCTTCTCTCTCTGCGCACACATGAGTCGCTTTTGTTAGCGCTTGGCCTTGCGATCGTACTGTGTGTTCCAACAATCGCGCATTGTGCAGAAGAAAGCCTTAAAATTGGCGTCAATTCAGACTACGCTATGCCGTTGATCAAAGTGAAAAACACGGAAACTTCACGCGAACTGCAAAGCGGAATTCTTAAAGAGCTAGGCTCTGAAATCGCCAACGAGCTTGAGCGCAAACCTCAATGGATGCTGCTGCCAAAGCGCAGGGTTGCTCCGGCATTGATTGCTGGCGATGTGGATGTGATCTGTCACCTAAACGAAGTGTGGCAGCCCGCCATTCGCAACGACGTCTGGTGGAGCCAAGAACTCTATCGCTCCAATAATGTCATCGTGACATTGAAAGATACGAAAACGCCAAGGTCTATTAAAGATTTGCACGGCAAACGGGTCGGTACTGTTTTGAATTTCATATACACAAACCTTGATGACGACTTCAAAAAGGGTTTGATTCAACGTGAAGACGGTCCCAGCAACGAAAGCAATGTGCAAAAACTTTTGCATCACCGTCTGAATTACGTCGTGATGTCTAACATAGAGTTTCAGTACTACAAAAAATCTTATCCTAATTTGGTGGACGTGGATTTCGGCCTGGATTCAATTATGACCAAATGTGCGCTGTCGAAAAAATCAAAAATCTCTTTGTCAGCTCTGAACCGCGCTATCGAAAACATCAAGAAAAGCGGGACTCTTGAAAGGATCTTTAAGTCCTATTATTAGGAGGATTCACGAGTCAAAGCGCCCACAATGCCTGTCAATCCGACAATTGAAAATTACTCGCGCTTTTCGTGGTAATTAAGGCATGACATTAGGCCCAAGATCAGTTAACTAGGGCCTATGACAGACATTCAAATCACGCTGACAAAAGAGCCTAAAGCACTTCCTCCAACTGACAATCTTGGATTCGGTAACTACTTCACAGACCATATGTTTGTGGCGAAGTATTCTGAAGATAAGGGTTGGTATGAAGCGAAGATCTTGCCTTACGGTCCTTTGCCGCTTGATCCGGGTGCTTCGGTATTCCACTACGGCCAAGCTTTGTTCGAAGGGATGAAAGCCTTCCGCCAAGCTGATGGCAAAATCGTGTTCTTCCGCCCCGAATTCAATCAAGTTCGTATGGCTCAAGGTGCAGAACGTATGTGTTTGGAAGCGCCACCAATGGAACTATTCATGAAGGGTTTGCATGAGGTCGTTAAAGCCGATGCTCGTTGGATTCCTAATGAACCAAACACGTCTTTGTACATCCGTCCTACTTTGATTGGGACGGAGTCGTTCTTGGGTGTACGCCCATCACGCGAAACAATGTTCTTCATTATGCTTTCACCTGTGGGCTCTTATTACGCTGAAGGCGTGAAACCAGTTAAAATTTGGACTGAAGAAAAATATCTTCGTGCAGCGCCTGGTGGTTTGGGTGCGGTTAAAGCGGGTGCGAACTATGCATCAAGCTTGAAAGCGGCACTTGAAGCTAAGAAAAAAGGCTATGCACAAGTCTTGTGGTTGGACGTTGAACATCAAGGTATCGAAGAAGTTGGTACGATGAATGTGTTCTTCGTATTCAACAACGAAATCGTAACACCGGCATTGAATGGCAGCATTTTGAATGGCGGCACTCGCGATGCGATCGTCGAACTTCTGAAACACAAAAATCTTCCGATCGTTGAAAGAAAAATCACGATCACTGAAGTTGTTGAACGTTTGCAAAAAGGCGAATTGCGCGAAGCTTTCGGTACAGGTACAGCAGCGGTTATCTCTCCTATCGGTGAACTTCACTACCGAGATAAAGACTGGAAAATCAACGGTGGCCAAACTGGCGAGTTGAGCACTCAACTGTACAAAGAAATCACTGGCATCCAACGCGGTGAACTTCCAGATCCATTCAACTGGATCACTCCATTAAAATAATCGTTCTCGACTAAATCACTACAGAGCTGGCCCACCCGCCAGCTCTTTTATTTTGTGCCGATGCTTTAAAGCACACTCTTTGAATTTTTATGTAAATTGCTGGGTAACTGCCGCACGATAAATTTATGTGAGGAGGTTCCCTATGGAACGTACAGCTTCAGCCTATTGGCGAGGTTCAATCCAACGCGGTCGCGGTGAAGTCACTACTGCGAGCGGTGTCCTTAAAAACTCACCTTATTCATTCTCGACACGTTTTGAAAATGCACCGGGCACCAACCCCGAAGAGCTTATCGCGGCGGCACACGCAAGTTGCTTTGCGATGGCCTTATCAGGTGCCTTGACGAAAGCGGGCTTTGAACCGAAAGCCTTGGATGTGACGGCAGCCGTGAGCATTGAAAAAGATGGCGAAGGCTTTACCGTGCGCTCTTCCAAACTGAAATTACGTGCGCAAGTTCCAAACATTGATGGCGCCAAATTTAGTACGATCGCCGAAGATGCGAAAAAGAACTGCCCGATTTCAAAATTATTGAACGCCGAAATTACTTTGGAAGCTCGCCTTGAAGGCGCGCAAAATTACGGCAGTCCATCCAAACCGAGCCAACAAAGCAGCTCGGCCGTATAGATTTTTTATTGCGAGACCCCAGCGTTTTCTGCGGCAAATTTGCCCAGAGCACTGAGGTCCATTTCCGCCATGCCTCTGGCAATTGCTGTCATGACTTGATCGTGCACGTGACTTGCCATTGGCAATGGACTTCTTGCCGAAGCCGCCGCTTCTTGCGCCAAACGCAAATCTTTTAAAGCCAAAGGCAATGCGAAAGCGACATTCTTTTCATACATCTTATCCACGATCATCGAGCCATAGTTTTTAAATATCGGAGCCGAGAAAATAGAGCCCGTCATAGCTTCCAAGAAAAGCTTCTGATCAAGACCGGATTTTTGCGCAAGCGCCAAGGCCTCTGACAACATTTGAATGCTTGAGATTAGCATGAAGTTGCCAAGAACTTTGGTAAGATGCGCGTGTGCGGGATCTTCACTGACATGGAAAACTTTTTGCGAAAGAGCGTCGAAGATTTTTTGACAGCTCTTCAAGAGCTGATCATCACAACCGGTCATGATGAAGAGCTTTCCTTCTGCCGCGGCCTCGGGTCTGCCAAAGACCGGTGCGCCGACGAAGAAGCTGTTGCACATATGGTGATCCGCTTCCATATGATCGGCTAATGCGGGGCTAATGGTGCTCATTGAAATGTGAATCGTACCGGGTTCTAGAACTTTTAAAAGGCCGCGCTCGCCATAAACCAGATTTTCAAGCGCTTTATCATCCGCAACCATCGAGATGATGATGTGACAATCATGCAGATCCAGAGGAGAATAAGCGATTTTTGCGCCCTTTGCCACCAAGGGTTCCGCTTTTTCTGGTGTTCGATTGTATACCGTAAGATCAAAGCCTTTATCTAAGAGTCTTGCGGCCATCTTTGCACCCATGTGACCGAGCCCCATAAATCCGATTTTCATTGCAGCCCCCTTCACTTTCCTTCTAGCATATTAGCAATCATGGAGATTCTAATGAACCAAAGAATAAACACAGTCTTTTTGCTTCCACTGGTTTTAACTCTTTCAATGATGTCCTTCACAGGTTGCGCGACGTTGAGTCCTCGCAGTATCGCGGACGTGCCCGCTATCAATGTCGAAAAAGTCAAAATGCCAGTCCTTAAAAACATTCCAGGTAATCAACTTAACCTAAATGTAATGGACAACAGGGACAGTATGTACCGTCAGAACACGGAAGCGCTACAAAAAGAACTTCGCCGTGTTATCACACAAAGTTTGAAGTCCAAAGGCATCACAGTGAATCCGAGTTCAAAGAATTCGCTGCTGATCTCTGTGCAAGAACAAAAAGTGGGTGATTACAAAGATGGCTGTGTGAAAATCAATGGCATGTTGGCGATTCCTGACGTGGCAAACGTGTATTCCGACGCGACTTCTTGCTTTGAAATGAAAAGTCCTGTGAGCACTGTCAGCATGGGAAGTGATATTAACGAATCATACGAGATGGCGTTATCCGCCGTATTCCAAAGCTTTGGTACGAATTTACAAAAACTAAATCCAAAAAAATAATCCACGGAGGCTGAGATGACGAAAGATAAAGACTTCTTCCTAAAAAAGAAAAAACTTTCGTCATTCAGCACCGAGGGCGAAGACTTCTGTAAGTTTGATAAAGCCGAGCTTGTGGAGAAAACCAAAGAACTTGGCGACGATCTTGCCGACCTTCAAGAACTGATCTTTGCGGAATCTAAATATAAAATTCTAATTATTTTGCAGGGTCTGGACACCTCGGGCAAAGACGGCACTGTCAAACACGTCTTCGGAGCGACCAACCCTCAAGGCGTGCGCGTCGTTTCCTTCAAAGCTCCGACGGAACTTGAGCTTGCCCATGATTATATGTGGCGCATTCATAAGGAAGCCCCAGAAAAAGGCGAGCTCGTCATTTTCAATCGCAGTCATTACGAAGATTATATCGTGCCACGTGTACACGGCACTTTAAACAATAAGCTTGTAAGACAGCGCATGGACGACATCAAAGCATTCGAAAAAATGCTTGCCGCACAAGATTTTGTTATTTTTAAATTCTTCTTGCACATTAGTCTTTCCGAACAAGCTGAACGCTTGCGCGAACGTTTAGATAACGCTGAAAAACACTGGAAGTTTCAATTAAGCGACCTGACAGAACGCCGCCACTGGCGCGAATATCATAAAGCCTATGAGGAGATCATCCAACACACGCATACGGATGACTGTCCATGGTATATCATCCCGGCTGACAACAAGCCTATTCGCAACTATCTGATTTCAAAAATTCTTGTACATCGCTTAAAAAATTTGAAATCACATCTGCCGGAGTTCAATCCCAAAGTGATCAAGAAATTAAAAGAAGAAGCGCAAAGAATTTTGCCGCATAAGAAATAAAAAAAAGGCCTCTTGCGAGGCCTTTCTTTTTAGTGAAATTAGTTTTTCACATTCACAGTCAAGTGAGCACTTTCCACTTTCGTATCGATCGTGTTCGACTTCAAGTGACCGACAAACCAGATGTCATATTTGCCGTTGGGAACCAGATTTGTTCTCCAGCCCATCGTCAATTTACCTGGAACGACAGATGCTGTTCTGACATCGTCCTTACCATCGGGTCCAACATGATGGAATTCGATAGAGCTCATTGGAACTGAAGAAGACGTCATTGTGATATCAACTTCGATACGCTCTTTAAGGTCCTTGTTTAGATCAAGGCTGCCTTTGCCTTTAAACGTGATCGCCATTTGTGGAGCTTGGTTAACAACATAGAAGAAATGTCTTTCTGATGTTCCCAATTTTTCGCCCACGGCATTTTGTGCAAGCACTTGCACTTCATAACGACCATCTGGCAAAGCACTGACATCCATTTGTTCTGGGCAAACGCCTTTTTCACAAGTCGCAGAAAGCACGGCTTGATTTTGGCTATTGTACACCGCAACTGTCATGGAATCCGTTGAAGGGGAAGTTGAAACTACTTTCACTGGAACGGTCCCTGTGTTGTAAGAATAATCCGCTGGTGATTCCACCGAAACAGCTCCGCCAATTGCAGGGATATTGTACAACCATGTTTCGTCACCTACGCCCGATTCGTCATCGTAAGCCACGTAACCAAAACCTTTTTCACCCCACTCTTCGCCCCAGCTGTTGCGGATAATGAATGCTTGTTTGGCATCATCATAACCGATGATTGAAATCGCGTGACCGCCCATGTATTCGCCCGTCGTGTGTTTGTAAACGCCACCTGCATACGCCATGAAGTCTGCATACACTGTCAATGTCGTTACAACCGGACCTTGCAACAAGGCTTGTTTTAAAGCCTGCAAGTTTTGTGAACCACGAGTTGGACTTGAGTAACTAGAAATTTTGAAACTTCTTTGCGCCGAATCAGAGCAAGAAGCGCGACATGCGACGTCTTGTCCCGTTGCTCCTGAAATATACGGCATACACGCTTCATCAGGCACACCGTTACGTTGAATATAACGAGCGGCACTTTCAGGCATCCAACCCCAGTTACATGCACCACCACCGCAAGCAAATAAATGCTGAGGCGAGAACTTCACGTTAAATTGAGGCAGCAATGATGAGATTTTGTATTGTGTTTCCAAAACACCGATAGAGGCAAAAGCCACACAGCTTCCGCAATTACCTTGATCTAAAATCGGTGACACCCAATTTTGACCGTCTTTATTTCTCCAGTCGAATTGCGCAGGCAAGTTTGCCATGATTTTTGGACTGTCTGTGATGAACTGGATATCGCGAGCACCTTCACGGCGCAAACCCAGACGATGTTTAAGCTCTTGCTTATTCATATCAGTCAGAGTGTTCTTACGTGCGTACCACTCGCCACCTTGTTGTTGAATCTTGTGATTCAATTCTTGAACGTTCAATAACTCGGCATGCCCCACTTGAGAAAGTAGAAGCGCTGTCGTCAAAACAAGTGTTTTCATTGTTCTTCCCCCCACATAGAACATTATCTGACTAAAATTTGTTAAGAGACAAACAGTTTAAGGACTCGGCTCAAAGAAATTTGACGATGTCATGGGTTTGCCTTCGACGTATTTCGGGAAGTTTTCCAAGATGTCTTTCACTTTGTTGTTATCGAAATGCTCCAGCGCATCTTCGATGAGCAAACTTTCTTTATCGCGACCGACTGTTGCGACCGCAGCAATGCGTTCATCTTCATAAAATGACACCGCGAAGTCTTTGCTGTGCATGTCACCATAACACTCCATACGATCAAACGCTTCTGCGTGGCCCACATACGACAAGATAACGTCATATTGTTGACTCCAGAAGAATGGAACTTCGTCGTATTTGACTTGTCTGCCTAGCATATTCAAAGCTGCGATCTGTCCTTGGCGCTCGGCGTGTTCCCAATGTTCTACGCGAATGTGCTCTTGCGCGCGCGGATCAGGCCAACGGGCGACGTCACCGGCAGCAAAAACTCCGGGAACGGAGGTTTCAAGATATTCATCAACTAAAATACCATGATTGGTTTTAATCCCCGCTTGTTCCGCCAAAAGAGTATTTGGAATAATTCCCGCGCCTAAGACAACGAAATCGCAAGGCACTGTCGTTAGATCGTCTAACAATACACTGCGATCGCGAATTTCCCGAACTTCATGCCCTAAATGGAAAATCACGCCATGATCTTCATGCAACTTCTTAAGAAAGCTTCCGATGTGTACTCCAAAAGTTCGCAACATCGGCAAACCTTCGGGCGCCACGACGTGAACTTCTAGGTTGCGCTCACGCAAAGAGGCTGCGACCTCCATGCCGATAAAGCCCGCTCCGATAATAACAACTTTTTCTGCCCACGACGTGCGATCGATAATGTTCCGGCAGTCTTTTAAAGAGCGCAAAGTAAAGACGTGCCCTTTTTCTACTCCCGGAATGTGCGGTTTTGCGGGTTGTCCGCCGGTTGCCAGCAAACACGCATCATATTTTAAAGTACGCCCGTCTGCTAGAAACACATGTTTGCGATGAGCATCTAATTTTGCGACTTTAATTCCTAGTTCCAATTGAATGTTTTTACGTTTGAAGAAATCAGGATTAAAGAGTGGAATCCACGATTCTTTGGCATTGCCCGCAAGATAGTCTTTGGAAAGATTGGGACGATCATAAGGAGCTGATTCGTCTTCGCTTAACAGATGAATATGTCCTTGAAAACCTTCGCGGCGCAATTGCACGGCGGCAGCAATACCGGCGGCGCCTCCGCCGACGATGACGAAAGTTTTGTGTTCAGTGTCGGCGATACTTTTTGTTGAAGCTGTTTTTTTACCGGTCACAAAAACTTTGCCGTCTTTAACTTCGATATTCCAACACGAAATGGGACTCAACGCGGGAGTGCGGTGCGCTTCGCCGGTTTTTAAGCTAAATGCCGAGTGATGCCACGGACAGTGAATGATATCACCTGTGACGATGCCTTCGTTTAATGGTGCGCCATAGTGCGAACACTTTCCACCGACAGCGTAAAACTCTCCATCTATTTTTGAAAGCAGAACGGCTTTGTCGCCGACGTGGCCAAGAAGCAAATCGCCTTCATTAATGGAATCTTCCGCAATCCCGAGTGTGAAGTCAGGACCGCTCACGTTTTCATTATCTTGGCCCACAAGTACCTCCGAATTGAAAGCCTAAGGACACTTCAATAATAATTTTTTTCTGATTCCACCAGCACTGCTGACAAAGAGTTGTGCAAAAAAACACCAGTGTGCTGGACCTACATCAACTAGTATTAAAAACCTGATGTCTCAATTTGAGAATGAGATTTCAAATACCCAATCTTCCCTTAACATCGGACCCTCATATTCCGAAAAAGCTATATGCATTCCGACTTGTTGGAATGAGTATTTGCAACCGGAGGCTCCGTTGAAACAGTGGGTGAAAAAATTGGTCGATCAGCTCGATATGGACTGGGGTCATTCGCATTCTGAACAGGGTGCTAAGAAGACTGATAGCCCGGCTTTGTCTGAAGAGCGCGCCACCATCGTTTACATTCTAGATGTTTACAACAAAAACCTATTCGAGATTCCTCGTCACCAGGTTCGTAAGGTGCGTGCGAAAATCGATACTTACGCTAAAGAGATCGTTCATGCGCCGTCACAGGATGCTTTGAATAATACGCTCTTTAATTTGCGCCAATTCATTTCAAGCTATCGCATTGATGAATACTCGTTCGTGCAAAACACGATTGACGATTTCAAACGCATTATCTGGGAATTCGCCGATCACCTTAGCGAAGAGGTTTCCCAAGAATCAAAATCCCAAGTGGATTTGGATTCAAGCCTTGCGCAACTGCGTGAAGCCGTCGAGTCTAATTCCGTCGAAGAATTGCGTCTGAAATCACGTGAATTCATTGATCTGTATCTGAAATCGCAAACGTCACAGAACGAGCGCCGTTCAAAACGCATGGATTCTGTGAAGAAGAACTTGAACAGCGTTAAAAAACAATTGATGGAAGCAAATCAAACGATGCGCCGTGATCACCTGACTGGTGCGCACAATCGTCGTAGTTATGACGAGCAAGTAAAACGTTATCTGCAATTGAATGAGTTGGATAAAGATCCTATTACGCTGGTTATGCTAGATATCGACTTCTTTAAGAAGATTAACGATAACTATGGTCACGATATCGGCGACTTTATTCTGCAAGAATGCGTACGTATGCTGCAAGAAAGCTTTTCACGTGAAGAAGACTTCGTGGCCCGTCTGGGTGGCGAAGAATTCGCCGTGATTCTTCCTGGTTGTGACGCTGATGCGGCAGCAAAAATCTGCGAAAATGCCATGGCTAAAATCCGTAAGGAAGTCTTTATCCACGGCGAACATCAGATCCGCTTTACCGTGTCTATGGGGATCGCACCATTGATTCCTGGGGAAAGTGCAGATAACTGGTATAAACGCGCTGACGGCGCTTTATACGAGTCTAAAACCACGGGTCGCAATAAATATACGATTGCGACAGCGAATTCCGCTAAGAAAGTGGCCTGATCAACTTTTAGACACCTGTCAAATCACTAGTGGTGACAATAAAAGCCTGAACACTCGTTCGGGCTTTTTTTATGTTTAGAAAAATCTGAACAGTTACAGTGAATTTTCAGACGAACTCGATTGTAGAGTGCACACAAGTAGGTCTTCCTTTTGCTTTGTTGAAAAAGCATGAAGACATCAATCCAATTTTTCAAATACACTTCTGCTCTATTACTTCTTTCTTCTTCCTTCACGGCGCCAGCGCAAGATCGCGTTGATAGAGATATCGTGATTGCGATCATCGATACGGGTGCTGAAGTGAATCACCCTTTAATTAAAGAAAACATTTGGACCAATCCCAAAGAAGTTATCAATGGCATCGATGATGATGGCAATGGATTTGTCGACGACGTCCATGGATGGGACTTTGTTTCTCACTCGACGGATTTGAGTGATAATAATGGTCATGGGACTCATATCGCGGGCATCATCCAACAGCGCGCTCAAAGTGCCCACGTTAAATATATGATCCTTAAATATTATGACAACGGCAAAGCGGAAGAGGACAACGTCACCGCGACGATTGCTGCTATTAAATACGCAACTAAAATGAAGGTCGACATCATCAACTATTCAGGTGGTGGTTATGATCGCAATCCCAAAGAAGAAGAAGCGATTAAAGAAGCGCAACGCCAAGGTATTTTATTTGTGGCAGCGGCAGGTAATGGCGGAATCAATACCGATACCTTTGGCTACTACCCGGCTTCTTATAAGCTCAGCAATATTATTTCTGTCGCAGCAATGGATTCGGCAAAGCATTTAATTGATAGCAGTAACTATGGTTCACAGTCTGTGGATTTAGCGGCCCCAGGTAAACGCATTCTTTCTTCACTTCCTGGTGGACAATACGGTTACATGACTGGCACTTCGCAAGCGACGGCGTGGGTCAGCGGACTTGCTGCAAGTCTTATGTTGCAAAAAAAGACATACGTGCCAGAAGAGATTAAACGCCAGCTTGAAAAACGAGGTGTGCGCGATTTATCGCTCGCTAATAAAACGAAATCTCAGGTGCGCATTTCCTCTTTACAGTCTTCAGACGCAAGCCTATAACCTAAAAGTATTGAGCAAGCTTGAATTCAACCCGCAAGGGCCCTTTCCCCTCGTCACTTATGACGAATGCAGTTATCAACAGGCGCAGGAACATTCTGTGCTTGTTGATGAGTTGTTGGGATTTCGCACGGCTGAGGTTGAAACGGCTTTGTTAAAATCAAGTGCTTATCAGGTGCAAGCAGACCAAAACATTCCCGTGCAATTTTGGCGCGGCCTTCCGGTTCAAGCCCTGCAAACTCCGTATAGCGAAATTCGTTGGATTTTGGATTTATTGAACTTACAACCTGGCGAAACTGTTGTCGACCTGGGTTGCGGTTACGGGCGGATGGCTTTTGTGCTTGGCAAACATCATCCCGGTGTCAACTTTGTTGGCTACGAACTGGTTGCTGAACGTGTCGATGAAGGCAATCGAGTTTTACAGAGTTTCAACTACCCGAGTGTTAAAATCGTAACTCAAGATCTGACGGCGCCCGATTTTATTCCTGTGAAAGCACAGCACTATTTCTTATTTGATTATGGCAGTGCTGCTGCCGTTGATAAAACTTTAGAAGATTTAAAGACTCACGCCAAAGGCGAATCCATTAATGTGATCGCCCGTGGACGTTATACGCGTCATCGCATTTATCAAGCACACCCGTGGCTTGCAGAAATAAATGAACCCAACGTGCAAGAGACTTTTACGATCTTCAAATCATGAGAACGCACACAAATTAAATTCAACTTCTGTATTCACACAAACTTCGCCGATTGAATCTTGCGGTTCAAGCGCAGTCCTTTGGATACTAAAGTCTATGAGACTTGAAGGCTTCGGCGAATACTACAAAAAATCCAACGATCCCCAAAAACTCACTCAGTGGTATGAAGAGCATATGGGCCTTCATCACGAAGACGACGGTGAAGTCATGCTTCCCGATTCAAGTTTTAAGCCCGTCGACATGAGTTACTTTTCGCCAAGTACAGAGATGAGCAAACTGACTTTTCAGGTTGAAAATCTCAATCAAGCTTTGCAAGACCTTACCGAAGAAGGTGTCAAGGTTGATGACAATCTTCATGAAACCGAATTCGGTCGCTTCGCTTGGGTTTATGACCTTGAAGGCAATCGCATCGAGCTGTGGGAGCCTCGTCCCTATTATTATAATCCGGTCGATCTTGGCGAGCCCGAGTGATCAATTCTTTGACGGCCTGGTAAATCTCTCTCACTCTTAACAAGTGTCCATCGTAAGATCGCGCTGATTGCCGTTCACGCATCGAAAAATGGCAAAGGCTTTGCTTAACCTCAACCCATGAAAATACTGATTCGTGCTCTGATTTTGTCGTTGAGCCTGTTATGCTCAGCCTTCCTTGATAATGCTCGCGCTGAAGTCGTAGACCTGCGCCCGCTGCAAACACCCGCCAAAGACCAGAAGAATCGCGATACCTGCGCTTACTTCGCGGTCAGCGGTTTGGTTGAAAGTGCTTTTAAGAAATTTACTGGCAAAGAATATGACATCTCGGAAGAGTTCGAAATTTTCCGTCATAAAATCATCAATTCCTGGCGCCCTGAAGTTGAATTCGGTGATACGTACACGTTGCTACAGAATTTAACGAACTCTTATTTCGTGGCTCCTGAAAATCTTCTGCCGTATCAAACTCAAAGTTTAAATTTTCAAGCACCATTAAGCGCAGAACAAACAGCGATGTACGATCTGCGCAATCGTAAAGGCTTGATTCAATTCCGCAGTTTAAAATTTAAAATGTTAACGCAAATGTGGAGCCGTAAAGCATGGTCGGAACTTGCGATGAATGAAATCAAGCAAGAACGCCCTGTGGTCGTAACAGTCAAAGTCGCGATTCCATATGTCGACGATGCAAAAGGTACTTTTACGTATAGCGCAGCTATTGACCAAGAATGCGGTGGCGGTAAAATCGTTTGTGGTGGCCATGCCATCTTACTTGTGGGTTATGACAGCGATAAGAAAGTGTTTCTGTTTAAAAACTCATGGGGACCGCAATGGGGTTCTCAAGGTTTCGGAGTTTTAAGTTTTGAGCATGTTGATAATTACTCTGACCAATTATTGACGGCGTATTTTGACAAACTTACGTCCCCTTCCGTGAGACAAGATTAGCGTTCAATTAAACTGGAAAAATGGAAGTCATGAGTACTGAATCGTCTGTAGATAAAAAATGGTTCGAGCTGTTCAGCAACAAGGCGCGTGTGATCTATCCACACTCGGACCCATCTCATGACTATCTTCATATCATACGTGTTGTGAACACCGCTAAAAAACTTTGTGATGCAGAAAAAGCTAACTGGGAAGTCGTGATGCCGGCGGCATTCTTTCATGACTTTGTAAACGTACCTAAAAACGATCCCCGTCGTGCATATGCTTCACGTATTTCCGCTGAAGCCGCGTTAGAATACTTAAAATCTGTGGGCTATCCGGAAACGCATTTTGAAGACATTCGTCATGCCATTGAAGCCCACTCTTTCAGCGCCAATATCAAACCTGAATCCCTTGAAGCGCAGATTGTGCAAGACGCAGATCGCTTAGACAGTTTGGGAGCTATTGGTATCGCTAGGTGCTTTGCGACTTCAACATTGATGAGCCGCCCCTTCTATTCTGAAGAAGACCCATGGGCCGAGAAGCGCGATCTAGACGATAAGAACTATGGTATTGATCACTTCTATATCAAATTATTTAAATTGGTCGATAAGCTGAATACTGAAACGGCAAAAAAAGAAGGCCAACATCGTGTGGCCTTCATCAAAGAATATCTTGAGCAGATTAAGCGGGAAATCTAATTAGATTCGCCGTCAATCATCGATGGCGGTGTCGTCGTTGAATCGACGATCTTTGCCTTCGTCACGAATTCATGCATGATCTCTGCAAGAGTTTTTGTTTTGTGTGGTGACATCGCTTGCAAAGTTTCGATCATGTCTTCTTGAATCGCACGTGGGATGTGTTGCAACTTTTGCTCCCCTTCAGGAGTCAAAAACACAATCACCTTTCTTGAATCTTCTTTTGAAGTCGAACGCGAAACTAATTTCTGTTCTTCAAGTTTCTTCACGACAACTGACACAGAACTTTGATGAGTCACTGTGCGAACCGCAAGATCGTTGATCGAAAGACCTGGCTCTTCTTTCAGTTTTTTTAGAACGAAGATTTGCGCAGCACTCAGCCCAAGATTCTTTTCAAACTGGCTTGAAGAGATTCTTAGAGCTTTGAAAATGTGTCGGATGTAGTCCATGATTTCTGCGACTTCAGGTCGTTGCTCATGAAGTGAGTCGTTGTTTTTCATTGATAAGATTTTCGACTAACAACTAAACACAATCAATATTAATTTACATGGCCTGCCATACATGCACCGATTGTCATCGCTCAATATGCATCTACAATTTCTGCTTTAAATAAATTTGTGAATAGAAATTTTTTGCGGAAGAGAAAACTTCTCTCGCTGTTTTGCTCTAGAAAAATCGATTTCATATGAACGCAAGGCAATTGCATCATCAGCAAGCCAACGCTCTTTAGAACCATACAAAATATCGCCTATTATTGGAAATCCATGACGACTTAAATCGAATCGCAACTGATGCGAGCGCCCCGTGACTGGATGCAAATCCCACAAATGAAAACCATTTGAATTAACTCCCAAGTAAATGGCTTCGGTTAAGCTAGGTTTGCCTTGTGGAGATTCATACGCACGTCGTTTTCCGCGTAAAACTTTAGCAGTCCATGTGTATTTGTGACCAACTTTTAGTTCAATAGCATGCTTAGTGTTTTGGACATTGTCTGGAATGTGAGAAAAGTCCTGCCCCGAAGTCAATGCACAGTAGGTTTTCGTGACTGTGCGATTCTCAAACCATGCATTGGCAGCACGATGGGACTCCATACTCTTGGCATACATCACAAGCCCCGACACCTCGAAATCAAGACGGTGCACGGGAAAGATCTGAATGCCTAGTTCGTGTTGAAGAGTTTTTCCCAAACAAGCGCGCGTATCTTCGTCTTCAAAGCGACTTGGGGTACTTAATACTCCACTGGGCTTATCACAAATGACGAAGTGCTCGTTCTGGAAAACAACGTTAATCATTTCTTGCTGATTCCGACCAAAAAGATTTCTTTTGAGATCTTACGAGTAGAGTCAGGCTTAACCGCCTCGCATTTTGCGAATGATTTTTTGATTTCATCGCGAAGTTTACCGAAATCGTCGCTATGAAAGAGTTTGCAGATAAAGTGGCCATCTTTTTTCAAGAAACGGCGTGCAACATCTAAAGCCAGTTCACACAGCTCCATCGAGCGTGCTTGATCGGTCATGCGGATGCCTGTCGTCTTTGGCGCCATATCTGACATCACTAAATCAAACGGGGGTTGATATCCGTGTTCTTTAAAAATCTCTTCAAGATTCAAGTCGCGGAGATCAGCTTGAATAAACACAGCATTGTTCAACTTCACAGTCACCGGGCTTAGATCGACACCCAACACGCGACCGTTTTGACCAACCATTTTGGAAGCATATTGTGACCACGAGCCTGGAGAGGCTCCAAGATCTAGAACTGTTTGGCCGGGTTTAAAGATTTTGTATTTCTTGTCGATCTCTTCAAGCTTGAAAACAGAGCGGGCCGCAAAGCCCTCTTCCTTTGCTTTTCTAAAGTATCTATCGCGCGGATTGTAAGTCATATCGAAGGTTTATGTCGTGAACCATGGGTAAAGTCCAACACAAAAGTTTTCCTTTCCCTTTTGGGACCTCATATACTAGAAAAGATTCATTCTTTCCCTATTTTTGGAGTGCATTGTGAGTATTGTTTTATCCATGGCCATCTTCTTTGTTGTCGTTACGATGGTATTCGTCACGATCACCCTGCTCTTCCCAGAATCAATGGGTATCACTGGTAAACGCGCGAAAAAGATCATCGAACAACAGCAAGAGCAAGATCCCGAAAAGAAAAAGCACGACGACGAAACTAAGCCTTAACTCTCGGCTCTTTCACCAGAGCCAACAACCAGCCGCCCGAAATAAACAGAACCAGAAGTCCTAACATTCCCATGCGCGAATTCCCAGTCACTGTCACCCCGAAGGCCACAAACAACGGGCCTAGGATCGAAGCAAATCTACCAACAAGGTTAAAGAGCCCAAAATATTCGCCACTGTATTCTTTTGGCGACATACGCGCGAACAAAGAACGACTCAATGCCTGAACTCCACCTTGCACCAATCCAATCACTGTCGCGAGCAGATAGAAATGCCAAGCCTGTGACATCATCGTCGCTAAAATAACTGTGATCGCGTAAATGAGAATGCAAAACAGTATCGGTCCTTTTGTGCCCCAACGTTTCGTAATTGTGCCGAAATAATAGGCTGCCGGGAAACCTACGAACTGCGTGATCAACAAGGCGGCGATTAAATCTTTTGCTTCAAAGCCGATTGAAATCCCGAAATCCACAGCCATCGTCATGACCGTGTAAACTCCGTCAATGTAAAGCCAATAAGCGATCATGAAGATCAGCAAATTCTTTTCAAGCAAAAGTTTTTTGAAAGTCGCAGCCAACGTACGCACACTTTGCAGAGTTAAACGCCAGATACTTTCTTTTGAAACCAACACTTCAGGTTCAGGAACATTCTTCGCAAGTGGATAGGAAAACACGAACCACCACAACGCCACACTGATAAACGAAACTTGCACCGCTTGAACGCCATCTTTCAAACCAAAGATTTCAGGTTTCAAGTACATGATCACGTTGAGCAAGAATAAAATTCCACCGCCTAAATAGCCTAACGAATATCCTAAGGACGAGGCGTAATCCAGATCTTCAGGCTCTGCAACAAATGGTAGCAGGGCTTCGTAAAATACGCAGCTTGCATTGAACGCCAACATCGCAACCCCATAGGCAACAATGGCATTCCACCAATCGCCCGCTGGGATAAACGCCATCCAGGCACAGCACAAAACACCTAAAACCATGAAACCCAAACATAGAAGTTTTTTAAAACCACGCAGATCGGCCATGACTCCTAAAGTGGGACTCATCAACGCGACAACCAAACTTGAAATTGAAATAGCCGTCCCTAGTCGTGCAGTTGTCGTGACGGCATCAGCGCCCTGACTCCAGAAGTTTTTAAAAAAGACGGGGAAAAATCCAGCCATCACGGTTGTGGAATATGTACTATTCGCCCAGTCGTAAAAAGCCCAGCTATAGATTTTCTTTTTCTGTGGATTCATTGCCGCTTCCTTGTGCTTCATCTTGAAGCAAAACATGAAAGGAAGAAGAACGGAAGAGGAAAATCAAGACAGCTAAAGTCATAAGAAACATCAAACTTGAAAGCGCATGCAGCTTGGGACTTACACCCATCTTCATCGCGGTATAAAGCTTCACTGGCAGAGTATCTTGACCTACACCATTCACGAAATAGGTGATCAAAAAGTCATCGAACGACAACAAAAAGCTTAAGATAAAGCCACCTAAAATTGCGGGCTTTAACAATGGTAGAATTATGGTTTTTAGAATTTGCCATTCACTGGCGCCTAAGTCGCGAGCCGCATCTTCAAACGAAGGATCAAAACTGACCAGCCGCGAACTGACGGTCATCATCACATACGACAATGAAAACGTCACATGGGCGATGATCACCGTCGTCAAACCCAGCTCCATACGCATGACAAAGAACCAACTCAGAAGTGCTAGGGCAAAAACGATCTCTGGAAAAATCAAAGACGTTAATGACAAGCCTTCTAAAAGGCGGCGCACTTTTTTAGAAGCTTTTTGCATACCGACTGCGGCCGCGGTTCCCACTACAGTCGCAATTGAACTTGCACAGATCGCCACCAATAAAGAATTACCCAAAGCCTGCATCAATGCGGAATCGGCAAAGACCTCTTTAAACCAACGCAAACTTAACGAAATCCTGTCAGAGTTGCGCTCGACAAAAGAACTTACAAACATCACCGCAATCGGCAGATATAACAATAACAGCACAAGCCATAATAAGATCTTCGCAAGTTTTGGAGCGGCAGGACGCTGACATTCATGAGCCATGCTCTGCCCCTTTTTTACGAGTAAAGACGAAGACGATAACCAACAACATCACGATCAACAAAATCGCCAAGGCCGAACCTTGTGCCCAGTTGCGTGCTTTTAAAAATTGTTCCGTGATCAGGTTCCCGTAAAGCATGGTCTTTGCGCCACCCAATAAGTCCGGAATCAAAAACTCACCCAAAGAAGGGATGAACACCAATAAGAATCCGCTCGCCAGTGGCTTTTTAAGGTTTGGCAAAATAACCGTGCGTAAAATAGTCCATGCCGAAGCGCCCAAATCTTGTGCCGCCTCAACAAGCGCAAAATCAAATTTCTCGAACGCTCCATAGAGTGGCAACACCATGAACGGCAGATAGGTCGTCACCATCCCGTAAAAAACCAGGAACTGATTTTGTGTCAGCATGAACGGATCGAATTCAATGCCCGTAAATTTAAGCACCGCTTGCAGTGGTCCATCAAAACCCACAAACAGTCTGAGGGCATAAATACGAATCACCACATTCGTCAAAAAAGGCAGCGCTAAAGCTGCGACATAAAACTGACGCTGTTTAAGCGAAGCTGTGCTCATTGCCCAGGCCATCAAAACACCCAACACCGCACAAGTGACGGAAGTTAGTAGAGCTAACTTCAGGCTTTCTAAAAAGATCGCGAACGACGTCCACGAAAAGGCGTGCACATAGTTTTCAAATGTCAAAGTCCACTCAAGACCACCATAGGTGCCGCGAGTCGCAAAACTGACCGCGAGCACAATCAAGAGTGGCAACAATACAAAAGCTGCAAACCATATTAAAGCTGGAAAAGAAAGTGACTGACGTGATCTCACTTCGCGCGAGTTCCCACTTGCAAATCGCCGCGATTAAAAACCATTGCCTTACGCACGTACGCATCTAAGGACATGCCTAAGCGCAAGTCTTCTGCTGGGACATTGAATTTCCCACGCACAAGACTGCCATCGCTTAATTTTAAAGTCGCGAAGTCCTGAGAGATCTCAACCAACTCCCCTTGCAGACATGTGCTCATCCCCATGAACTGGGCCGCAAAGGCACCTTCCGGGTTTTCATAGATTTCTTGGGGCGAGCTGACTTGCACAAGCTCGCCTTTATTCATGAGACCAATACGATCCGACATTGCGAGTGCTTCTTCTTGATCGTGAGTTACGTAAATAAACGTCAAACCAAGTTTGCGTTGCAACGCGCGAAGTTCACGCTGCATGTGTTCGCGCAACTTTTGATCTAGTGCAGATAAAGGTTCATCCAAAAGTAATACTTTCGGGTGATTGACTAATGCGCGAGCAATGGCTACGCGTTGCGCTTGACCTCCCGACAAAGTTTCAGGACGACGATGACGGAACTCTGACATCTCGACAAGGTTTAGGGCATCCGCTACCCGAAGTTCAATTTCATCAGCAGAAAACTTTTTGACCTTCAGGCCGTAAGCGATGTTTTCACCCACAGTCAGGTGCGGAAAAAGTGCGTACTTCTGAAAAACCATATTGAACGGTCTTTCGGCTGCACTTAAATGCTCGACGTGTTCGCCATTCAGAAGAATTTTTCCGTGCGACACCGTCTCAAGCCCCGCGATGATACGCAAAAGTGTTGTCTTTCCGCAGCCACTTGGACCTAGCAAAGAAAAGAACTCCCCTTCCGCAATAGAAAGGTTCACGCCCTTTAAGGCTGTTTGACTCGAAAAACTTTTGCCGATATTCAGAAGTTCAAGCATGCACTAACAATAAAAAGGATTTCAAAAAATGTCGAGAATATTGATCGCACTTCTAGCTTGCAGTCTGCTTTTCACGGCTTGTACCAAAAAAGCTCAAGACACTGACGCCAAGGTTGTGAACCTTGCGATCTGGGGCAATTACCTCACTCCGGAAATGCAAGCGAAGTTCGAAAAGGAGACGGGCATTAAGCTGAATATCTCCAACTACTCTTCCAGTGAAGAGCTGCTAGCGAAGGTGCAAGCGGGATCTTCAGGCATCGACGTGGCTGTGCCCTCGGACTACATGGTCGACATCATGATCAAAATGAATCTTTTGGAAGAGCTCAAAGCCGAACAAATCGCCAACCGCGCTCAAGTTTCGCCGACGTTCATGGGTTTGCAGTTTGATCCAACTAACAAGTACTCGCTTCCCTACGCTTGGGGCACGACGGGCATCGCTGTGAACCGCGCCCTTTACAAAGGTTCGATGAAATCGTGGAAGGACCTTCTGACAAATCCAGAGCTTGCCGGCAAATTCGCGTTGCTGGATGACGTGCGCGAAGTTTTGGGTGCGGCTTTGATCATGAATGGAAAATCTGTGAACAGCACAGACCCGGAAGAGTTAAAAGCGGCTAAAGCAATTATCCTAGCAGCTAAAAAGAACGTGAAGATGTTTACATCTGATACCGTCGACATCTTAAAAAATAAAGAGGTCGTTGCTGCTCAAACATATTCGTCAGACGCACAACAAGCCGTCGCTGCCAATAAAGACCTTGAATACATCATCCCGGAAGAAGGCTGCAGCATGGGCCTTGATAATTTGGTGATTATTAAAGGCAGCAAGCACACGGAAGCAGCCCACAAGCTGATTAACTTTTTACTAAGCCCCGAAGTCGAACAAAACAAGATTCAGAACATTCACGCGGGACCCGTTTTGAAGGTTAATCAAAAGCTGATCCCTGCAGATCTTAAGAAGTTCCATTCGCTTCACGACTTGGCCGAGAAAAACAAACTGTGGGAAGATATTTGGACTGAGATCAAAACCAACTAAGACTGTTCGCCTACTTGATTCGTCACCGCAGGTGCAATGCGCGGAGATTCTTCACTGCGCGCATTGAACTGTCGGTACAGATTCACAGCCCCGATGGTGGTGGCTATGACTCCTGCGACCAAATAGATCATGACTGCTTTTTTGCTTTGATTGAAGACGTAGTTGAAACCCGCAATTATCAGCAACAAGGGCCCTACAACTACCAAGGACGAAATAATCTGTCGGAGAGCAAACTCTCCCATTTCCGAATTCATAACCCCGCCTACGTTCAAGAATTTGGTTATATTCGTAGAACTTATCGGCAGGACTTTGGGCCACTTGAGGGCAATTAGAATTCAAAACCTAAAAAACTGAAAGATAACCGTCCACTTTTGAGACGATCGAAATATGGTTTAAGGATTCGAGCAGCAGAAACTTCACATCGGTGTGAGCAAACAATTCTTTTTGCTTTTCTGCGTTGATCACTTCGTCTTTACCACCAGTCACAACGTAAAGATTCGGATGAAGAGCTTTGATCTTTTCCATCACATCATCCGGTGCATGAACCGCCTTGAGGTACTGAGCACTGTAATGCAAACGTTCATTTCCGGTACGCATTGCTTCGGGGAAGTTCACATTGAAACTGCCGTTTTCACCCGCTGTGATCCACCCGCCATAGCCTGGTTGATTGGTCTGCAAGTGATCCGGCAAATGCGGCGCCAAGGCCACGAATTTATAAAACTGTTTACCCAATGCGGAAGTGGCGATTCTTAACGTAAAGCCCCCACCCATCGAGTGCCCGGCCAAGGTTAAACGCGAAATCGAACGCTGCATTTTGATGTGAATCAAAAGCTCTTCCATATCGATTTCAAGTTGTGACTGAGAAATAGTATCAGTGTTTAGATTCAGACTGCCGCCATGCCCACGTAAATCCGGAGTCACCACATTCGCGACACCTGATTTCGCAATGGCATCGGCCAATACACACATGTAACGGCTATCACTGCCCGCCCCGTGATAAAGAATCACCAGGTCTTCACACCAAGCAGGATAAAAGCGATACGTCAGGGTATCGCCTTGGCGGGTACGAAACTTCTCCAGCGGAGCTAACTTGCCCAGAGGAATTTTGAAGCTTCGCAAGTCCATTTGGTCAGACATTAAGCTTTCGCCTCTTGTTGTTTTTTATGAGTGTAGTAATCGTAGTCGCCTTCGTAGATACGAAGTTGATTTTTATCGACTTCAAACACACGAGTCGTCACGGCTTTAAGGAAGTGACGGTCATGCGATACGATAAGCACAGTTCCAGGGAACTCTTTAATTGCATCAAGCAAGATTTCGCGCGATTTGATATCCAAGTGATTCGTCGGCTCATCCAGAATCAAAAGATTCACAGGTTGCGCTAAGATCGTCGCAAGAACCACACGTGATTTTTCACCACCCGAAAGAACGCTGATTTTTTTATCTGCTTCTTCGCCCGAGAATTTAAACGCACCCAAAAGACTGCGCACAGTTCCCAAGCCCGCATTCGGCATACGCGAATGCACTTCATCAAGAATCGTCATCTTTGGATCTAAAACGTCCAAAGAATTTTGCGAGAAGTAACCGACATTGATCGACGCACCCAATGTGCATTTACCTTCTGTCGCTTCCACATCGCCCGCGATAATTTTTAATAACGTTGATTTACCAGCACCATTCACCCCAACGACCGCAACACGGTCTTGGCGTTTTACCAGTGCATTGGCGCCAGAGAACACAAGTTTCTCTTTGCCATCGTCACGTTTCCAAATTTTCGAAAGCCCTTCAAACTTCACAACCTCGTCACCACCACGCGGAGGCACTGGCCACTCAAACTTGATTTCTGCTTCCTCTTCAGGAATTTCGATACGATCAATTTTTTCTAATTTTTTAACACGCGATTGCACTTGGGCTGCATGCGAGGCACGGGCCGCAAAGCGCGCGATGAATTCTTCTTCTTTCGCCAGCATGTCTTCTTGACGTTTTGCTGCTGCGATCAACTGTTCTTTACGGATATCACGCTCTTTTTCATAGAAGTCGTAATTGCCGCCGTACACCGTGATTGATTTATTCGCGATCTCAACAATTTTGGAAACCAAACGATTCATGAACTCGCGATCATGGCTTGTCATCAGGATGGCGCCTTTAAAGTTCACCAACCACTCTTCAAGCCATACGATCGATTCGACGTCCAAGTGATTCGTCGGCTCGTCCATCAGCAAAACTTCAGGATTCAAAACCAGAATTTTCGAAAGAGCGATACGCATCTTCCAACCACCAGAGAAACTTTCAGTAGGACGATGATAATCATCTGGGCCAATACCAAGACCTGTTAAGATCTCTGCCGCGCGAGCCTCTAGATCGTAACCACCAAGACGTTCGAAGTCGGCTTGCAATTCACCGTAAACTTCAAGAATGCGAGTCATTTCATCCGCATCCAAATCAGGATCACAAAGTTTTGCTTCGCACTCCTGCATTTTGGCCTGCATCTCGCCGATGTTGCCGACCGCTGATTTCACTTCTTCAAGAGCTGAACGCCCACGCATATCTTCGATATTTTGCGAGAAATAACCAATCACCGTACGATCTGACTTAGAAATCGTACCGCCGTCGATACCCTCTTCACCCATGATAATACGGAAAATAGTCGTTTTACCGGCACCATTAGGACCGACAAGGCCAATCTTCTCTCCAGCGTTAATCTGAAAAGAACCATTGCGATAAAGAATCTTATTACCCTGCTGCTTCGAGATATTTGATAAGTGAATCATGGTTCCTTATATAACGTAGAAAGGATTAAAATGAGCACAAAATAATGAATAAAATTATGCCCTATTATCGAGCACCAAAACACTCGACGGTCCCCTATGCTTCAACTGAGCCCAAAAACCCACACAAAGCCCATAAACAAAAAGGAGTTCCAAATAGACTCCGCAGCACAAACAAAAGAAATTGAAAATAAAAGCCCCGCTCAGCTAAAAAATAGTGTATAGTCCCCCACAACATAGATACAGGATCTCAAAACAAAGAGATGCGAAAACCACTTCCAAAGAGCTAAAAAGCGGCAGCATACAACGAGCAAAGCGAGTTGGGCTCAGCCAGCAAAACCAGCGACGGCGAAAGCCGAGCCAGAAACAAAAAAGCAAAAGAGAATTGGTCAAAATGCCACAAGCGCAAGGCGGAGGGTTCTCCCCGCAGCGCAGGCGTGCTGGAGGCACGTCGGAGCGAGGAGAGAGCCCGACAACGCAGTCGATTGGGGTATTTTCACCAATTCCGTTGAACGAAGCCGTGGCTGTATAGGGAATGTACGAGCATGAACAAAGTTCATGAGCGCTACATCGCCTAAAATTAGCAAGCTTTTACGATTGTAATCCTGTACATTCCCGACTCACACAGAAAGGTCACAATGACACCCCCTTTAACTACGGTAGATAGTTTCGAAAGCTTTGGTCTTAGCGCACCACTTATGGATGCGATGAAAGACATGGGCTTCTCGACTCCAACGCCCATTCAGACACAAGCGCTTCCGATTCTTTTATCAGGAGCTAAAGATTTTATCGGCCTTGCCTCTACAGGTACTGGCAAAACTGCTGCATTTGGTATTCCTCTTGTAGAAAACATCGATACAACAACAAAAGACACGCAAGCTCTAGTTTTGAGCCCAACACGTGAATTGGCTTTGCAAGTTGCAGAGCAATTGACTTTGCTTGGTAAGAAAAAAGGTCTTCGCGTTGTTACGATTTACGGTGGCGCAAGCTATCGCACACAAATCGACGGCATCAAACGTGGCGCACACATCGTTGTTGCAACACCAGGTCGTTTGGTTGATTTCTTAGAACAAAAAATGATCAAACTTAAGAGCGTTCAAACAGTTGTTTTGGACGAAGCAGACGAAATGCTTTCTATGGGCTTTAAAGAGCCATTGGATTTCATTCTTTCTGCAACTCATCCAGATGACGATACTCAAGCAGAACGCGCGGCTTGCCGTACATGGTTGTTCTCTGCAACTATGAGCTCTGAAGTTCGTCGTTTGTCTGAAAAATATTTGGAAAATCCAGAAACTGTTCAAGCTAACAAAGTTGGCTCGACAGCTTCGACAATCCAACAAGTTTATTACACAGTTAAAAATTCAGCTAAAATGGAAGTGATCTGCCGTTTGTTGCAAACTCTTCCAGAATTCTACGGTATCATCTTCTGTCAAACTAAGATGGAAGTTGCAGAGCTAGCAGAGATGCTAACTCAACGTGGTTTCCCAGCAGATTCTTTGCATGGTGATAAGTCTCAACAAGAACGTGAAATGACGCTGAAGAAATTCAAACAAAGTCAGATCAAAGTGGTTGTGGCGACGGACGTTGCCGCTCGTGGTTTGGACATCAAAGACCTTACTCACGTTATCAACCACTCTTTGCCTTGGGATGTTGAATCTTACGTTCACCGTATCGGTCGTACAGGCCGTAACGGTCAAAGCGGTACAGCAATCACTTTGGTAAACCCAGAGCAATTGAATCTTCTTCGCCGTGTGATGCAAACGACTAAAGCGACTCTTACTAAAGGTGTTGTACCTTCAGGTGATGAAGTTGCTGGTCTTAAAATCAAAGACGTTTTGGATAAAGTTAGCACAATGAAAGAGGACAATGCGACTCTTCAACAAGCAAACGACTTGATCCGCGTTCTTGTCACTGCTGGCGATACAGATCTTTCTAAGTTTTCAAAAGAAGATTTGTTAGCACGCTTTATCGTGTCTTACTTCCCGAACGTGTTCGTTAAGAACGATAAGTTCTTGGACTACATGGGCGATCGCGTTCCTCGTGAATTGCTTCCTCGTGATCCAAACGACAACCGCTTCACAAGCAATCGTGATGGTGGCGGTCGTGATCGCGGTGGTTTCCGTGGTGGTCGTGGCGGCGGTTTCCGCAGCCGTAATAACGATCGTGGCGGTTACAGAGCTGATCGTTCATCTTCGTCATTCTCTTCGGATCGTCCTGAACGCTCTGAGCGTTCTGAACGTCCTCGTTTTGCTGGCAATGATGGCGGCGAACAACGCACAGAACGCGAACAACGTGGCAACTTCAACGAAGGTTCTGCTCCACGTGGTTTCCGTAGACGCGATAGCGGCGGTTACTCTCCTGAGCGTAGCAGCAGCAGCAGCGAAGGCCGCAGCGAACGTAAGGACCGTGGTGGCGATCACCCGGGCATTAAACGTTCTCGCTCTGGTGGTTCTTCTGAGCGCTCTTCAGCTCGTCGTTTCCGCGACTAGTTTGAAGCAAAAATTTTTACGAGTTTTAACAGGGGTGACACAAGTGTCGCCCCTGTCTTTTTTTTAGACACTCACAGCCGCTCAGCTCGAAATGAGACCACTTTGAGACGGCATCAATTTCGCTTTTAAAAGCCATATGATGTCTTTAGCGAAACTACTTCTTATTCCAGTTGTGACCTTGCTTGCCGTTCAGGTGCAAGCAAACATCAGAGGCAGCAGTTCTATGACTGCCTTCACTTCTAAACATACAGAGGCCGTTGCGGCGTGCCCTGAATGTAAAGAGACTCCGAACAAGACGGCTGCGGCCCTGCGTGATATGCGCAACGCCTTAACGGATGAAGCAACAGCTGAACAGATTTCTATGATTAGCGAAAAAATGAATTGGGCTGATGCCTGTGACAACTTTGCAGACGAAGATGAGTTTGGCAAATGGGGCGAAATGATTTTCGCTGAACTTAAAAAAGGATCCAACGATGCCTTATTGAAAGGCTCTGATGATCTTATCCGTTTGTGCCCAGGTTATAAAAGTTTGAATATTGAAGGTCGCCAAAACGTTTGGGTTTTGATTATGAACGCGATGGCTTTCTATGAAAGCTCGTGTGACAAGAACAGTAAGGCGCAAGGTCCGAATGGTTCTTTGATTGGTCTTCTGCAACTTCACCGTGGCAAAGAACAAAACTATGCACCTAGCTGCAAAAAAGGCGACGGCAACACTCCACAAGGAACGTTCCGCTGCGCCCTTTCGATGTTGAATTCACAACTTGAAAGAGGCGAAGATCTTTTCAGCCGCAAATCTTATTGGGATGTTTTGCGCCCACAGGCGCGTTCTAAGAAATTCGCTAAAATCCAAAAAGCGATTAAATCATTCCCGCTTTGCCATTAGAACTTAAGCAACTTTGCCGAATGAAATAAGTGCGGAGCGGAGGTCGTCAGTGACTTCCATTCCTCGCACCACACCCATGCGCACGAGTTTTTCTCGTAAAGGTTGTTTCAGCGAACACAAGCGCAACTCCAACCCGCGTGAACGAATATCTCTTTGCATTTGTGCTAATACAGGTATCGCATCCGGATGGACCGAACCGACATCTTGGAAGTAAAAGACGACGCACTTCACTTCAGGCTTTGCCAAGATTTCTTGACGACAGGCCTCGAGCCCCGGCGCCACCACGGGCGTCAGCTCCCCTGTAAAAGAAACAACGAGCATCTTATTTTTATGACTCAGCGTATAGCCAAACGACTTCTGTTCGATCAACGTACAACTCCTAGAAATCGAGAATGAATTCCTTCAATTTTAGCACAGGCTGCAAAAGATTAAAGTTTTGCTACGCCCGTGATTCTGAATGAAACAATTGTGGAAAGATTATTCTAAGGAGTGCTTAATTAAGACGTGAAAACAAGGGTTTGACAACCCTGGGCGAGCGGAATAATTCTCAGATCCTACGGGGGATTTTCATAATGGGAACGTTTCTAAAACGCCAGCTCGCATTCAGCATCGTTGCACTTGTATTTGTTAGTTCTGCCTTTGCAGCTCCAGCAAAACAACCAGCCGTGGTGAAAGTGAATCCTGATACTTTGAAAACAATGTTGCTTGAGCAAAACATCTCTTTGCAGGTGCAACTGAACAAAGTTTATCAAGCCAAAGAGCAAGTTAACATCAGCCGTGCTTCTCTTCTTCCATCAATCAATTTGGGTTCTGTGATTTCAAGCGGTCCAAGTTTTGCGCTTACGACGGTTTCAATGTTGTTGCCGTTCTTGATGCCTAGCAACTGGTTCGATCTTAAAGAAAGCCAGTACTTGTTGAATGCGCAAGCGACGTCTTACTACATCGCCCAGTTGAACACTTACTCTTCAGCGTACTCGGTTTACCTGACTGTTGTTGGCGACATGGAACTTCGCGAAGTTCTTTACAAGCAATACACAAACTACAAAGAGATCGAAGATTTGATTCAAATGGCGGTTGATGCCGGCATGATGCAACAATCTGATTTGTTGCAAGCTCGTGCACAAACGCAATTGGCTTCTATCCAGGTTTCGCAAGTTGACGATCTTCTGCAAAAAGAAAAAGCGGCGATCCGCAACATGCTAGCATTGCCACTTTCTCAAGAAATCCAATTCGATAAAGTTCATACAAGCCAAACGGCGACAGAGCTTTTGCCAGCACAAGTGATCTTGGATCGCGCGACAGCTAAATCGCCAGAGATCAAACAAATGAATTCGATGATTTCTGCTGCGAACACAGCGAAATGGTCCAAAGCATTTAGCTTCCTGACAGGCGCTTCATTGGGTGCTTCTCGTTCGGGTGCGGGTTCTGCTTTCGGTTCTGTGCAAACAACAGGAACTGTGAACTTGGGCTTCGGTTACTTCCCGGCCTTGAAGTTATCTGACTACAATATCGACGAACTGAAACTGCAAAAGAAACAAATCACGTTCGACCAAGCGGAGTTGATCGAATCGACTTTGGGTTCTTTGTATGAAGCGCAAAAACAAGTGGCTTTAGCACAACAAGCGCAAGCGACTTTGCAAGATGTTTACGAAGGTGAAGTTGAAAAGTTCCGTGCAGGTTTGACGGACTTGTTACACGTGCTTTCTGCTGCCAATTCTTTGACGACAGCTTTGACGAACCAAGTGAAAGCGCAAACGAACCTTGATTCAATGCGTGTGAGCTTAAATCGTATCGTGATCGACGAACGCTTCGCACAAGTTGGCGCTTGTGAAATCGAGCGCAAAGGTTCGGGCGGTATCAAAGGTCGTTTGGGTCGTGTCTTCAATCCGAAGAAAGACCAAGTGACTTTGGATGAAGCTTGCGGTCCACAGACTGTAAACTAACTTTTGAAAGATATTTGAAATAAAAAAGCCGCTCTGAAAAGATGCGGCTTTTTTTATGCCTAAAATTTGATGACGATCTTCCCTATGGTCTTATGGGATTCGATCATCTGATGGGCCTTTCTGAAGTTTTCAGCGGTCATGCCTTCGAAGATATGATTGATGGTCGTTTGAATCTCTGCGCGATCAATCATACCCGCAATTTTAGTTAGCAACTGATGCTGCTTAATCATGTCAGGCGTTTCAAACATCGAGCGCGTAAACATAAACTCCCAATGCACACCGACGCTTTTTCGTTTAAAGCCATTAATCGGAAAATTTGGTGGGTCATCGATCAGACAAAAAGTTCCTTGGGGCGCGATCATCTTTTCAATACTTTCACGGTGCACATCACTGTGAGTGGTACTGAAAATATATTTGACCGTGTCGATACCATGTTCACGCAATTGCTGATGCAGGTCTTTGTTATGATCAATCACGATATCAGCGCCAAGTTTTCGACACCACTCTTGCGAAGAGGCGCGCGATGCCGTCGCAATCACTTTCAGGCGTGTTTCTTTTTTTGCTAATTGAATCGCCATGGACCCAACTCCGCCCGATCCCCCCAGGATCAATAAATACTCCTGATCGTTCACCAATACGTTCATGCGATCAAATAACGCTTCATAGGCCGTAATACTTGTCAGTGGCAAAGCGGCCGCTTCTTCAAAGGAAAGCTTTTGCGGTTTTAAAGCTGCGATGCGCTCGTCAACTAAATGAAATTCCGCATTCGTTCCTGGGCGAGTTAAACTGCCGGCGTAATAAACGGCATCGCCAACTTTGAAGTGTTGAACTTTGCTGCCGATCTTTTCAACGATCCCCGCAGCATCCCATCCTAAAATTTTTGGTTCACCGGGATTGGGTTTTGTATTCTTACGAATTTTTGTATCGACTGGATTGACGGATACAGCTTTGACTCGCACAAGAATATCCATCGGCCCTGGCTCTGGTGTTGGCAGATCAAGATTTAAAAGAGATTCTGGATTTTCAATATCTAAGGACTCGAGATAGCCGATGACTTTCATGAACACTCCTTGAAAACTTCAGATAGTTTGCGCGGAATTCAAAAAGTTATCAAGCAGTTGGAAAAAATAGAGTGGTGATCCTTCCGCAAAAGAAGGATCACCGAGCGCAGCACTAACCGATAAGTTTAAGTGCCAATTGATTCGATTGATTTGCTTGTGCAAGAACAGATGTTGCTGCCTGCATCAAGATATTGTTGCGGGTCATCTCTGAAGATGTCGCTGCAACATCGGTATCACGAATACGACTGTTCGCTGCCGAAAGATTTTCGTGCATCACACCTAAGTTGTCAGAAGTCGAAGTCAGACGATTTTGCAAGGCGCCTAGATACGCTCTTGTACCATTGACATTCGTTTGTGCGTCGTCAAGCTTTTGCAAAGCCTCACGCGAACCTTCCTTCGACGAGAAATCCAAACCTTCAAGACCTAACGATGCCAAAGTCGCAGAGTGTGCACCGGCTTCGAAAGAAATTCTATCAGTGTCGGCATTATTATTAATGCCCACTTGGAAATCAAATTTAGGAGCGGAACCATCTAAAAGTTTCGTTGTACCCCAAGTTGTCGATTTCGCAATACGATCGATTTCACTGCGAAGTTGCACAACCTCTTTATTGAGCATGCCACGTTCAGTTTCACCAACAGTGTCAGATGAACCTTGGATGGCCAATTCACGTAAACGCACAATGATATTGCCGACTTCATTCAATCCACCTTCGGCAGTTTGAATCATCGAGATACCATCATTTGCATTTCGTTGAGCTTGGCTTGCAGAGCGAATTTGTGCTTTCAAACGTTCAGAAATCGCTAAACCTGCAGCATCGTCAGCAGCTTTATTGATACGACTGCCACTTGCCAATTTCGCCATCGAATCGTTCACAACTCTTTGTGTTCCAACGAGGTTTCTTTGAGCATTAAGTGCAGCAATGTTTGTATTAATTCTCATTCCCATAGCAATTCCTAATCAGTTTTCTTCATAGCCAAGCCTCCGTGTATTGTTGCCGCAGACATCCGAGTCCGCTGTCCCATCATTGGGATTCCAACTTTTCGGGAAACATTGATTGGGCTTCACGAGACCATTGGATGATTTTTTGTCTGTTCTTTGACTTCTGGACAAGACGACAGAGGCAAATAACAGAAATCTCAAAATGAAACCGAACTCTGGGCTGGGTGTTTGTACTTCTGCGACTGTACTACTCCACAAAATGGGCGGAGTTCAGAATGATGCTAACAACCTTTTTCGGAGGGCTTTATGAAAGCACTTGCACCGGTACTGATGGCAGCATCACTTTCTTTGTTCACGACATCTTCATTTGCGAAAAGCGATATCATGCTTCCAATGGATACGAATGAAGAAACGATGGATTTCGGCGAAGTTTATGTTGGCGATTATGTTTATGACGATATCGATGTTGTCGCGGGCGACACAGACATGACAATTTCAGAAATCGCACTGACAGGCGATATGTTTCAAGTAGCACACAACTGTCCCGACACTTTGCCGGCAGGAAAAACATGTCACATCTTTGTGATCTTTGAGCCCACGGCAACAGGTGATTTCACTGGCGAACTGAGTGTCAAAGCCAGCATCGGTGACTATCTATTCCACTTGATGGGCTCTGGCTACGAAGAGGGTGATTAGAATTGCACCTTGAAATTCCAATTTGCATACCAAGAAGCGGGAATGAATGCTGTTCCCGTTTCTTTTCTGCCGATGCCTTGCGCTTCATAAAAGGAGCGATCAAAGGCCTGCCCCACTTGCAACTCTGTGAATACAAATTTCGCAAGCAAGAAGCGCGAACCCACGAACACTCTTTTTTCGTCGAAGTATAATTTATTATCAGTGTCCTTCACGTCATGACGAAGCCACGTGTTTTGATTCCAATCAAAACCCATCATGTACTGTGAAACCGGAGGACCATAAGACACTTCTGCTTTCACGATGGTCGCAAGGTCAAACAACGTAAACGCCCACGGTTCTGCTGATGGAGTCCAACGCAAGAAAATAAACGGCAGTCCCACGGCTCCCATCACCGTATCGCGTTTAAAGAAGTAAGCGACAGAAGGCACCGGCAATCCCGCAAAGACCGGATTGTTGTTCGAATAAAACAGCGCCCAAATCCAACGATCATTTTTTTCAGATGGAAAGCTATAAACTAAATTCGCGCTGATCGCGATTGATTCTTTGGTTGAAAATAAACTGTCGCTGGCAGAACCATAAGTCACGCCACCACCGATAATGCGCTCGCCTTCAAGACTGCGTTTGTATTGAATGCCGCCTTCCAACGAAGACAGTGATTCAGGAACTTCAATCAATGTGCTGCCAGGAATATTGATTCCTTTAGGCACCGATAAGTGACTGCCTTTCACCGACACTGTCAGGATATCTTTATCACGCGACCACACCGGAACCGTGCCGTTAATGCTATTAAAATTCATCGGCTCAACGGGCTCTGTAAAACCGGAATATTCCAATTTGATTTTATTAGAAAGTGGTCCGCTGAAATTATCAAAAGGCAAATCCATAGCAGCTTGGGCTGCCCCACTCACACCTAAAATCGCAAGAACAATAACCTGTTTTAACACGTGGAAACTCCGTCTTCTCAAAGAATCCTAGCGAAACCTTTTAGCCCGTACAACAGAAGTCTGACTGTGCTGCAATGGGCCCTGCGTTTGCATTTTTAAGGACTCGAACAAATTCGGAGTCTTGAGGACCTCTTTAAAAGCTATGGGCTTACAAGGAGCGCCCCTCTATGGCACCTGAACACTTTCTTGACAGAGACGGAGCTTGCTATGAACAAAATCTTAGTCGTTCTTGGAATGTTACTTTCCTTCGCGGCAGAGGCAAAAGTCCTTGTGATCTCTGATATCGATGACACTTTAAAAGTCACAAATGTGAGATCTAAGGCCGGTGCGGGCTCTTCATTTTTCGACGACGGCAGTCTTTTTAAAGGTATGCCTGAGCTGTTTCAGGCTTTACAGGCTTCCTATAACGACATCGAATTCCACTATGTCAGCTTGGCTCCGAAGGCCCTGATGTTTGAACAACATGAAGACTTCATCAAAGAAAACCACTTCCCACTGACAGCCCTTCATACAAACCCCAACTGGAAACAAGATCCAGAGTACAAACAAAAAACCATCCGTGCATTATTGGCCGAAAAGAAACCGGAATTGGTTATCTATTTTGGCGACAACGGGCAATTCGATACGGTCGTGTATCGCCAGATGAATCAGGAATTTAAATCTATTCCTGAAGTCACTTATATCCGTGAAGCTTACTCTTCGAAAGGTGCCGATATCTTGCCGGTTCTTCCGGGGCAAGTGGGGTTCGTCACTTCATTTGAAGTCACGATTGATTTGATCAGCAAAAATATTTTGCCTGCTTCCGTCTATCCGAAAATGGAAAAGCTGATTTACAAAGCACTTAAAAAAGATGATGGCGACGAACACTTTGGTCGCATGATGTATCCGCATTGGATGGACTGCCGCGATTTCAAATGGCAGTGGAATCTGACAAACACTTCACCTGCATTTAACTTTATCAAGCAAGACATATTGAAACGCTGCACACGCTAACGTGTCTTTGCGCAAAGGCTTGCACTTTCGCTGTCGAGCCCTCCCCAGTCTCCGGCATTCTAATGTCTGTGGAGGTGACGGATGGAGAGACTTGCGGAAGTGCACTGGGAAGGTAATTTAAAAGAAGGTCGCGGTGAAATTTCAACTGGCAGCCAGTCTTTAGATCACGCCTCTTATGAATTTGCGACCCGCTTTAATGGGAAAACTGGAATTAATCCTGAAGAACTTGTCGCGGCCGCTCACGCCAGTTGTTTTTCCATGGCCCTTGCTGCTGAACTTACAAAAATTCATTTCGAACCCAAAGAGCTCTTCACCACAGCCCATGTACAGCTTGTTCAAGATGGTAAAGAAGGTTGGAAAATAAAATCTTCGCATCTTTGTCTTGAAGCCGTGGTTCCCGGTTTGGATTACGCAAAATTTCAGTCGATTGCCGAAGGTGCAAAAGCCAACTGCCCGATTTCAAAATTGATGAAAGCTGAAGTCAGTCTTGAAATCAGAATGCTGACAAATGAAAAACAATTTCCTACGGCGGCCCCGTAAAGCCCACGTCATCATTATTGGTGCTGGTGCTGCGGGTCTGGCTTGCGCGCGCGAACTTCGTGACGCCGATGTCAGTTGCACGATTCTTGAGGCCCGCGAACGTATCGGCGGTAGAGCTTATTCTGTTGCCAATCATTTTCCCGCAATCGAATACGGGGCTGAATTCATCCACGGGGCGCAACCCGTCTTGATCGATCTTCTGCATCGTCACAATTTAGCCTTCTTAGACCTGTGTGATAATCATCTCTTCTGGCGTAAAGGCAAGCTGCACGAGCTTCCCGATTTTTGGGAAAAGCTTGATAAAGTGAACAGTCTTTTAAGTAAAACTCTTGTGCATGATCGCAACATGGAAGACTTCATGAAAGCGCATCACAAAAAAATTCGTCAGGACACGGCTCAGCTTTACAAAGCTTACATTGAAGGATTTCAAGCTGCCGATTTGGGCTTGATTGGCGAGCGCGCTCTGGCCATTGCCGAAAAAGATGACGAGCCCGAATTAAATTCTCAAAGTCAGTTCCGTCCTAGCGCTGGATATTCCACCGTCATGCAGGCGTTGTTAAAAGAAACCGGTCTGCGTAAAGAACACATTCACTTTAATCACAAGGTCCAAGAAATTCTTTGGGATGAAAATGGCATCGCGATTCGCTCGACAACTGAAAATTCTCGTCGCACTTTTCACTGCGATTATGTGGTGATCACCGTACCCATTTCCGTTCTTAAAACTCAAATGAAAATCAGCCCTGCTATTCCCGCTCTTTTCAATTCGCTTTCATCTGTGCATATGGGTCACGTGCAAAGAATTAACTTTGAATTCTCGGAACGATTTTGGGAAAGCTTATCTAAAAAACCGATAGGCTTCTTACACTCAGGTGCCGAAGAATATTTCCCGACGTGGTGGACGCAAATGCCTCAACGCACGAATATATTAAATGCGTGGCAAGGTGGTCCCAAAGCTTACGAAATGAGTTTTTGGAGTGAGAAAAAACGTGTTGTCATGGCGCTGCGAAGTCTATCGCGAATGACCGGGCGAAGTTTAGCCTACTTGCAAGAGCACTACCTTGGTCACTTTACTCACAACTGGAGTCAGGACCCGTTTAGTCTTGGTGCATGTTCCTATCAGGGCGTATTAAAAGGACGTGAAAATTCCCAACTTCGCAAACCATTTGAAAAAAGAATTCTGATTGGTGGCGAAGGCACTTCGCAAGGTTCAGATCAGGGCACGGTTCATGGGGCAATTCACTCAGGCGTCCGATGCGCGCAGCAAATTATGGAAGACCTTAGCTAGACTACGACCTCAGTCCTAATCCTCACACCTGTAAATGCTTCTTCGGCCAAAGTTTATTTCTTTGCAGAATCAGTTGATCTGTTTCGATGGCTTTAATAGTCTTTACTGGCAAACGACATTTGATTTGTCAAAGGAGACAACATGATGAAGTCAGTTTTCGCAGCATTCGTTCTTGTGTTCGCAACTTCTGCTTACGCAGCGGACACTTATAAAATCGACACTAAAGCAAGCACAGTAACTTGGAAAGCTGCGCACAAAGTTGGCGCCGTTCATGACGGTGGCATCGCAGTTAAAGAAGGTTCAGTGCAAGTTGATAAAGGCCAAGTATCAAGCGGTACAATCACTGTTGATATGACGACTATCACTAACAATGATTTGAAAGACAGCCCTGACTACCAAAAGAAATTAGTAGGTCACTTGGCTTCAGGTGATTTCTTCAACGTTGAAAAATACCCAACTTCAACTTTCAAATTGACTAGCATCACTCCAAAAGCAAAAGACGAAGTTTTGGTTAAAGGTGAATTGACGATGGTTGGTAAAACTCAACCTATCGAATTCCCAGCAAAAGTAACTGTTGCTAAAGGCACAGTAACTGGCGAAGCGAACGTAACAATCGACCGTACAAATTGGGATTTGAAATACGGTTCAGGCAACTTCTTCAAATCATTGACGGCCGATAAAATCATCAATGATACATTTGAATTGAATCTTAAATTGGTTGCAAAAAAATAGTTTTTCGCACTCGATTTTGATTTAAAAAGGGCATCGGAAGCGATGCCCTTTTTTATTTCGGCACACTCTCTCCCCCATTGCGCAAGCGTAAGTTGTCACGATCATTAATTCTCGAGACCCTTTGGATTCAAAATTTTAAATCACAAAGGAGCTTCTCATGAACTTCAAAAAACTTTTCTTATCATCTGCCCTTCTTAGCATGCTTGTCGGTCCGGCCGCGCTTGCATTAAGCGATTCAGAAATCGCCGAAATTATGAAAACCGCAAATCAAGCTGAAATTGATGCCGGCAAAATGGCGAAGTCTAAAGCTTCTAATTCGGAAGTGAAAGACTTCGCGAAGCACATGGTTTCGGCTCACGAATCGAATATGAAAGACGGTAAGAAAGTTGCGAAAAAGGAAAAAATTAAACCTGAAAATAACGACACGGCCAAAGACCTTAAGAAAAGTGCTAAAGATCAGATGGCAGAGCTGAAAACGAAAAAAGGATCTGAATTCGACAAGGCTTACATCGATAATCAAGTGGCAATGCACCAGCAATTGTTAAATGATCTGGATTCTAAATTCATTCCTCAAGCAAGCAATGCGGAATTTAAATCATTCCTTGAAGAAACCCGCACGCATGTGCAAGAGCATCTCAGCAAAGCCCAACAAATTCAATCATCGATGGCTTCCTCAGCACCGGCTCCAGGTCAACCTTCGACGAAGTAATGGTAAAACACAGTCCTTGATTATTTTTTTCCATTCTCTTGCGATGTTAAAGTAAGAGAATGGATTTGATCAAAGCAACCACAGAAGGTTTGTACTGTGCTGCGGGCGATTTTCATATCGACCCATGGCGACCTGTGAAAAATGCGGTGATCACTCACGCCCATTCCGATCATGCCCGTTGGGGTTCACGTCTTTATTATGCTCATGAAAAATGCGTTCCGTTGATCCGACATCGTCTGGGTGAAGGAATTCCTATCGTCGCAAAAAAATGGGGCGAAAAATTTAAGATGGGCGACACCTGGGTGAGCTTTCATTCCGCCGGTCACATTCTGGGCTCTTCACAAGTTCGCGTGGAATATAAAGGCAAAGTATGGGTCGCATCCGGCGACTACAAGCGTACTTCCGACTTATCCTGTGATCCTTTTGAAGTTGTCCCATGCAATACCTTTATTTCTGAAGCAACATTCGCACTGCCCGTTTATAAATGGGACTCTAGTGAAGTGACCGCGCATAAGATTTACGATTGGTGGCAAAGCGATCTTGAACGGCCGACTTTGATATTTTGTTATGCCTTAGGAAAAGCGCAAAGAATTCTGGCGGAATTAACTCGCTTTACTGACCGCCCCGTTTATCAACATGGAGCCATCGAATCTTTGACGGAGGTTTATCGTCATCACGGTGTTAAAATGCTGCCAACCCGTTCCGTCTTTGATGAAGAGAAAACCTATTCCTTTAAGGGTGATCTGATACTGGCACCGCCTTCAGCACACCGTTCACCTTGGATGAAACGTTTTAAAGAACCACAAACGGCTTTTGCTTCCGGATGGATGCAGGTCCGCGGCACGCGTCGTCGCAAAGGCTACGAAAAAGGTTTTGCACTTTCCGATCACGCTGACTGGAATGAACTTCTACAGACTATCAATGAAACAGGTGCAGAAACGGTGTTTCTGACTCACGGGCGCACGGACGTTCTTAAACAATATTTAGAAGAACAAGGTAAAGCGGTACGTCTGTTTCAAACCGAGTACGAAGATCAAGAGGAGGCATCATGAAAGCCTTCGCCAAACTCTTCGACGACTTAGACTCAACAACCTCAACCAATGAAAAAGTCACGGCCCTTAAAAATTATTTCTCTAGTGCCCCGCCCGCTGATGCCATGTGGACGATTCTGGTTCTGACTGGGAAGATTTCTAAGCGGGTCATCACCTCGCGCACCTTACGTGATCTATTTCTTTCCGCCACCCATTATCCCGAATGGCTTTTAGATGAGTGTTACGATCATGTGGGTGATACAGCTGAAACCTTAAGCCTGCTCGCGCATTCTTTAAACCTGTGTCGCGAAACCAGTACGTCGGATAACAAAACTTTGACAGCGTGGATGGAGGAAGAAATTCCGGCCCTCGCAAAAATGAAAGATGAGCTGGCACAAAGTGACCAGCTTATCGCGTGGTGGAAAGATCTGACTTATCAGGAAGTCTTCATTTTAAATAAACTCATTACGGGTGCTTTCCGCGTGGGTGTCAGCGATAAACTTGTTATCCGGGCTATTGCCGAAGTTTATAATTTACCAACGGATCAAGTCGCGCATCGCTTAACGGGTGATGTGCAATCAGGAATCGAAGCTTTTGAAAGAATCATTTCACCAGAACCCGTTGAAGCGAATTTTAGCCAGCCCTATCCGTTTTGCCTGGCTCATCCCTGGAACGAGCGCAGCGAAAAGAATTTTGACGCCAGTGAATGGTGTATTGAATGGAAATATGACGGCATTCGCTCGCAAGTCATACATCGCGAAAATCAAACTTGGATTTGGTCCCGAGGTGAAGAACAAATCACGGATACTTTTCCAGAGCTCGCAAAAATATTCTCTGCCCTTCCCAATGGAACGGTCTTAGACGGCGAGATTTTAGTTTATAAAGACAATCAGATTCTGCCCTTTCAAGAATTGCAAAAGCGCTTGGGTCGCAAGAAAGTTTCTGCACAAATGCTGAAAGATCTTCCCGTGGGGTTCTTCGCTTACGATTGTCTGGAATACAACGGCGAAGATATACGCGATAAAAGTCTGCGCAAGCGTAAAGATCAGCTTGCAAAAATCGTCACCGCGCTTGACTGCGACCAAGTCGTTCTTTCTCCGATCGTGACCGTTCACGATTTGGCAGAGCTTGATGACTGTCGTTTAAAGGCGCGCGAACTGGACGCCGAAGGTCTGATGATTAAACTCTGGGAAGGCACTTACACGGTTGGCAGAAAGACTGGGAATTGGTGGAAATATAAAGTCGATCCACTGACATTAGATGCGGTCTTATTGTATGCACAATCAGGAACAGGTCGACGTTCCAATCTTTATACCGACTACACTTTTGCATTATGGAATGAAAATAAAGAACTGATACCTTTTGCCAAAGCGTACTCTGGTTTAGATCAAGCGGAAATTGACGAACTCGACGCGTGGATTCGGCGGCACACGAAAGAAAAATTTGGTCCCGTGCGCTCTGTCGATGCGGAACAGGTTTTTGAAATTGGCTTTGAAGGTATTGGCGCTTCCAATCGCCACAAGTCAGGAATTGCGGTGCGCTTTCCCCGAATTCTTCGTTGGCGCAAAGACAAAAAAGCCCAAGATGCAGACAATCTGCAATCAGCCCAAGAACTTTTAAATGCGGTGACCAAACATGGACGAGCTTAAACCCATCCATGCATTTTTTAAAAATCGCAAATGGAAGCCCTTTCCATTTCAGGAAGAGGCATGGCAAGCGTATTTGTCGGGCGAATCGGGATTGCTGCATGTGCCTACGGGTTCGGGGAAAACATATGCGGCCGTGATGGGACCCTTCGCACGAATGATGGCGCAACAACCAAAACGCAAAGGTTTAAAAGCGCTTTATCTGACACCACTGCGCGCACTCACTCGCGACTTGGAAACGGCAATTAAAGAACCGCTGCTGCAAGAACAATGGCCTCTTAAAGTCGGTTCGCGCACTGGTGATACCGCCACTGCAGAAAAACGCAAACAAATGCTTAATCCTCCCGATCTGCTACTGACTACTCCTGAATCTTTAGCGGTGATGATCTCACAGCCCGATGCCGAAGATATTTTTAAAAATCTCGAAGTCGTGATCTTGGATGAATGGCATGAACTCATGGCCAGCAAACGCGGAAGTCTTTGCGAGCTGTCGCTTTCTTATTTGCGCTCGATCAATCCAGAACTGCAAACGTGGGCCTTGTCGGCCTCTATCGGAAATTTAGAAGAAGCCGCAAAGGTCGCTGTCGGTCGCGGGCAAGAAGCAAAAATTATTTCTGGTGGTTCCGATCGCAATCTGGATTTAGATTGCTTGTTGCCGGAAAAAATTGATCGTTTCCCCTGGGCGGGACATTTGGGATTCGCTTTACGCGAAAGTCTGATTAAAGAACTTGATCCTGATGTCTCTACACTGATTTTTACTAACACACGTTCACAGGCAGAACGCTGGTATGAAGCGATCTCGGTTTTAAAACCTGACATGGAAAAGCACATGGCTTTGCACCATAGCTCTCTTGAACGCGAAGAACGAGAAGCTGTCGAAGAAGCCGTCAAAACCGGAGCCCTGAAATGGGTGGTCTGCACTTCTTCCTTGGATTTAGGTGTCGACTTTCAACCGGTCGAGCGCGTCGTACAAATTGGCAGTCCTAAAATGATTGCACGCATGCTTCAACGTGCGGGGCGTTCTGCTCATAGACCCGGTGGTAAAAGTCGTTTGCTTTTTGTTCCGACGAACTCGTGGGAAATACTGGAACTTGAAGCCGTTAAAAAAGCTTTAAAGAATAAACACATCGAACCACGCAGGCCCTTGAAAAAACCGATCGACGTTTTACTGCAACATATGATGACTCTTGCTTGCGGGCCTGGGCTTAAGATGGATGAGTTGTGGTTATCTTTAAAAGAGACCTACTCATTCAGTGAAATCACTCGAGAAGAAATCAACTGGTGTCGTCAGTTCTTAACTCGCGGTGGAGAAACACTGCAAGCCTATCCACAATTTCATAAATTAGAAATCGACGAAATTTCGGGCAAATATCGTCCCGCCAATCCCCGTGTTGAAAAACTTCACCGCATGAGTATCGGAACCATTGTTTCACGCGAATCCGTGCGTGTCAGTTATACCAATCGTTCGCGCATTGGTTCGGTCGAAGAAAGTTTCATTTCAAAACTAAAAAGAGGTGACGTCTTTCAGTTCGCTGGTAAAAAACTCGAATTCGTTCTTTTAAAAGATATGACCGCCTATGTGAAAGCTTCAAAAGCACCGACCAATACTATTCCTTCCTGGGATGGAGGCCGCTTCCCTATTTCTGAAACCTTAGGGCAAGCATTTCGTGAAACCCTGAATGAAAAACATCCCGGACTTGATCGTTTTCTTGAGCCCCTGCTCGGTACGCAAAAGAAAATTTCAGTTTTGCCTTCTCCTGAAATTTTATTGATTGAAAAATGGAGCTCAAAACAAGGCGAACATATTTTCGTCTACCCGTTCGAAGGAAAATCCGTTCATGAAGGTTTGACTCAATTGTGGGGCTATCGCTTTGCCCAACGTCAAGCTTCGACCTTTTCCTTTTCGGTGAACGACTATGGTTTTGAAATCGTGGGACCTAAAGATTATGACTTTCAGGCTCTTTTTGATGACGACTTCTTTTCTGATCACAACTTGGTTGAAGAAATCGGTCAGTCCCTGCAAATCGGGCAACTCAGCCAGCGTCAATTTCGCGAAATCGCACAAATCGCAGGGCTGGTATTTACCGGTTATCCCGGCGCTGCCAAAACCGGCAGACAAATGCAGATCAGCTCTTCATTATTGTATGAAGTGTTTCGCAAGCACGAACCTAATAATTTACTCATCCGCCAAAGCTTTGACGAAGTTCTTGCGAACTCTTTGGAAAGTGGGCGCATGCGCAAAACTTTGCAGCGTCTTTCGCAAATGAAAATTGAATGGGTCGAAATTGATACCCCGTCGCCGTTATCGTTCCCACTAGTGGTTGAAACGATCGCGACAAGCAATCTGTCTAACGAAAGCCTTGAAATGAAAATCGCACGCCTTAAACGCGGCTGGGAAAAGAAAAATGAAGATACAAGTCGCGAACGAAGACATTGAGCTTCTTCCAGAAAAAGCTTTCTTATGGCAGCGCGAACATCTGCTAGGGCTTTCCGACGTGCATTTGGGTAAAGCCGAAAGCTATCAATCTGCTGGTGTGCCAATACCTTCAGGTTCGCATCGCGAAGATTTACTTCTTATCAGCGATCTGATCCATCGTTATCAAATTCGCAAAGTCATGATTTTGGGCGACTGGATACACAACCGTTTTTCGTTGAGTGAAATCATCGTTCAGGATTTTCGTGAATTCTTTAAAGCTCATGACCATGTCCATTGGACCTTGCTATTAGGCAATCATGAAAAAGGAAGTGTCGAAATTCTTAATAAACTTCCCTTCCATTTGGTAGAGGAAGAAATGCAAATCGGTCCATTCCTTATGACTCACGGACATAAAAACGCAAAATCCAAATTGTTCCAGATTCAAGGACATACCCATCCCCTTGTCAGTATCCACGAAGGCCCCACGCGACTAAAGCTACCGTGCTTTGTTCTTGAAAAAAACGCGCTGACGATTCCTGCCTTTGGCTCTCTGACCGGTGGATACGTCATTCGTAAAGACAAGGGCAAAAGAATTTTTGCCGTGACTCCGAAAGAAATTTTCGAAGTGGATGTGTGAATTTGTTGCAGCAAGCCACTTACAGATTTGTAAATTTATTTTTCATAAACCAATGACAAAATCAACCTGTCAACGATTCACATACTAAATCCAAAGGAGGATTAGATGAAAAAACAAACTATGTTGCTATCTGCTGTTGTTTTAGCTGGTTCATTGGCATTCGCTGCTGATATGGAAAATAAAACTGAGTCAACTACGGACCACTCAAAAAATCCAATCACTGGTACTGAAACAACAACTCATAAGACAAAAAAGAAAATGAAGGGCGAACACGCGTCTTCTGAAACAGAAGTAAAACAAAAAACTAAAACTCACTCAGACGGTAAGAAAAAAACCACAACTGAGACTGAGACCACGACAGAAACGAAATAGTTTTTTCAGCGTGGCTAAAAACTAGCTTCAACGAAAGCCTGCTCCCAAAGAGCGGGCTTTTGCTTTTTTAACCGTGGCTTTACAACTTTCGCAGCCTAAGTCCGGTTATCCTGCACCCCGACCCCGAAGTGATTCTCTTTCATTCAACAATCTATAAACATTATTAAGTGTACGAAAGGGAATTCATGAAACACATAGTAATCGCATCTTTGATTTTGTCGTCATCAAACTTCGCATTCGGTATGATTAAAACCAGCGCCAATCTTAGCCCAGACGCAGGACAAATGGAGTTTCTAGCGGCAGCAGCTTACGCTTCCAGCAGCGTAAAGTTCAGCGACACTGGTGCTAAATCAGATTTAACGGGTTATGTCTTACCTGTTGGTTTTTATTACGGCGTGAATCAAAACGACTCTTTCGGACTAACACTGGGATACATTTCTACGGAAACAAAAAGCGCTCAAGCGGGCTTTTCTGATACGACATCAAAAAACAAAGGGTTCAACGACGCAAAAATCGGTTACAAAGGTAACTATGACTTTATGGGTGCAACTTTCTTTTCTAGCGCAGGAACATCTATTCCCCTAGAAAAAAGTAAAGTCGACGAAGTAACAATGGAACGCAATCCCTCTGAAGGCCGTTTAGTTCCTTTCATCGAAGCCGGTTTGGTTTTCCCCGTACAAAGTTATTCACTGGGCTTTGGTGGATCATATAATATGGCTCTTGAAGGCAATCGTGATTACGTCATCAACTCAACGACAACGGTCAATGTGACTGTGAAAGACGGAAGCCAAATGTCGCTTTACGTTTTTGGGGAAATAGAGTCGGACTATCATCCTTACCTAAAAGTGCTTTACAATCGCTATTATACCGAACATTTCGAATATAATGGCATAACTGGTACTTCAAGTTCTCCATATGCAACCATTAGCGCAGAAGCTTCATTGCGCTTTAATATGAATCCTAACTTTGAAATTTGGCCAACCCTAGCCTACACGACCGTGATGGATAAATCTGATATGAACGTGTCGTCTTACGATCAGTTTATTGGCGGCGTCAGCATCCGAGCTCTTTATTAGTTTTCCCGACCATTTGCCTAAATAACCTACACCTAAAGGCCTCTTTCCCACCGAAAGAGGCCTTTTTTATTGAGGCATCCTATTGCGGAAAATGGGTCTAAAGTGGTATTTAAACCCCATGATTACAACGTCCAATGTCAGCCTTCGTTTCGGTGGTAAAAAACTCTTTGATGAAGTGAATGTGAAATTCACTCCAGGCAACTGTTATGGCCTGATCGGTGCCAATGGCGCCGGCAAATCCACTTTCCTTAAAGTCCTTTCTAAAGAGCTGGAGCCGAATACGGGCGAAGTCATCATTCCAGGGGCCCTGCGCCTTTCAGTATTGAAGCAAGATCACTACGCTTACGACAGCGTGACAGTTCTTCAGACTGTGATGATGGGCAACGATCGCCTCTTCAAAGTGATGCAGGAAAAAGACGCTCTTTATGCAAAACCTGATTTCAGCGAAGCCGATGGTGTTCGCGCATCAGAACTTGAAACAGAGTTTGCAGAATTGAACGGCTGGGAAGCAGAATCGGAAGCCGGCGTGATGTTAGCGGGTCTTGGTATCACTGACAGCCTTCATCAAAAACTGATGAGCGAACTTGATGCTGGCGACAAAGTAAAAGTTTTGTTAGCTCAGGCTCTATTCGGTCAACCTGATATCTTGCTTCTGGATGAGCCGACGAATCACTTGGACATCTACGCGATCCAATGGCTTGAAGAGTTCCTTTATAATTTTGAAAACACAGTCATCGTCGTATCGCATGATCGCCACTTCCTGAATAAAGTCTGCACTCACATGGCGGATATCGATTTCGGCAAAGTGACGGTTTATACGGGTAACTATGAATTCTGGCGTGAAGCTCGCGATCTTGCGCAACGCTTGAAAGCAGATCAACAACGCAAAAACGAAGACAAAGCTGAAGAGTTGAAATCGTTCATCGCACGCTTTAGTGCTAACGCTTCAAAATCGCGTCAGGCATCTTCTCGTCAAAAACAACTAGAGAAGTTGGATCTTAGCGAACTTCCCGTTTCAAGTCGCCGTTCGCCGTTTGTGGGTTTTGATCCAAAACGTGAAGCCGGTAACGATCTTGTGACTGTGCAAGGCTTGAACAAAACAATCAATGGCGAAGTGATTTTGAAAAACGTCAGCTTCACGATCAAAAAGAACGACAAGGTCGCGTTCATTGGTCGCAATGACGTCGCAAAAACAGTTTTGCTTGATATCTTAGCTGGCGAGATGGAACCGGACTCTGGAACTGTCACTTGGGGCATCACGACGACTCGCAGTTACTTCCCGACTGACAATAGCAAATACTTCAACGTCGATGCTCGTTCCTTGGTTGATTGGTTGCGCGAATATTCTGAAGACAAAGATGAGTCGTTCTTACGTGGCTTCTTAGGTCGCATGCTCTTCAGTGGTGACGATGCGATGAAACAACCGAAAGTTCTTTCGGGGGGCGAAAAAGTTCGCTGCATGCTTGCGAAAATGATGTTGTCTGGCGCGAATGTTTTGTTGTTCGATGGACCAACAGCCCATTTGGATTTGGAAAGTATCTCTGCTGTCAATGAAGGCGTGAAACGTTTCAAAGGAACAGTGCTATTTACTTCTCACGATCACGAGTTCGTGCAAACAGTTGCAAACCGCATCATTGAAATCGATACGACAGTGACGGAAGACATGAACGATATTACTTACGATGAGTATCTTGAAAAGAAAAAACCGGTGACTGCCCAATAATTAGCGGCAGTCTTTTCCGTTTGGCGCTCTGAATCCCCAGCGCACTGCTGGGGCATAATATGCAGATGACGCCAATTGCCCGTCACGCACACGCGCCCACAGTTCCCACGTATTCATAAAACGACCCGGCCAATATTGAATCTGGCATTTTTCTAGCTTCGGTTGGGCATCTTCGACCGAGCCCATAATATCGTCACCATCTTCACGTTTTTTCCAGTCGTAAAGATCGCCTAATTGAAAATAAGAACCACGAATGCGTTGATCGCGCGTGTCTGTTGAGTATTCATCGGCAAGATCCGGTGGCAGGCATTGATTACCGTTCTTCGTAACCTTGCTCCACCCGTCAATCACAAGCTCTGCACGCGTTGTAAGTAAAGAACAAATGCTATCGACCACGATATCCACACGCTCGTCAAAAGACGGAACACGCGTGCGCATAAGACGACGAATCGATTCATGCCACTGATAGATCTGACGACGAGTGATAAGTTTTAATGGTGCCCAATCAGCCAATTTAAATTGGTCCATCCCGTAACCTGGAAGAGCGCTATTCGAAACGCCAAACTGGCCCGGTTGACGCCACTTACGAAAACCACCGTTTAAAGTGAAAGGCGCCATATAAGGATTTTTATTCAAGCTTAAAGTACGAACTGCTTTCGGCGAAGTTGAAGAGATCGCTTCACTAAAACCGATATCATCAATACTCTTAATATATTCGGCGTGACCACCATGAAAACCAGTCGCACGTCTTTGGCTTTCAGTCAGAATCGGACTTAAAAAAATCACGCCCGGTTTGAAGTATTGTTTATCGATGGTGACCGGATAGGTGTCACTTTCCAAAGTATAAGTCGACACCATGTCAGAGATATAAATAATAAAACTACGCACACGCTGATCTTGCGGTTGTGAATCCCAACGAGTCATGGCTTGCGTAAAGTAACTTCCCGAACGGGTCACATCACTAAACTGAACAGGCAAACCTTCGCGCGCAGCAAACACGGCACGAGCTGCATAAACTGCATCGGCACAATCCGTTTTAATGCCATACAATTTAGATTGAGGATTCGTGAAAACGTCCGTTTGCCATTCTTTTTCCAAAAAGACTGCAAAACGATCTTCATCTGCGGGCGTCCATGACCGAGTCACTGTCCAAACTGCACCGTGCGCAGTTGTGCTCAGAATCAGAATGAAAAGTGCCAATAGCTTGGACATGAACTAGAGCAAGTCCCCGTTCGTGATATCAAGATCAATCGTGAACTCTGTCGGACTTGCCGAATTCGGACGAACTTTCACCGAAGACGAATTGGCCATTTCTGTGAAAATTGCGCGCACAGAGCAGAAACGCGGAACGTAGTTTGTTTTTGAATTTAAACGTTGGCTCATGCTCAAAGTGCTAGAACGTGGGTAACCTGAAGAGGCAAACGTCACATCGGCTTCTAAAGCATTGCCTGATGGTGCAAACTCATTTGAGCTTCTTGCATCTTTGCTTTTACCAACATCACGAAGATCGCAGTTCACTTGCAGAGTCATACCCAAGTTTGAATCTTGTTGATAAATCAAACCACTGCCCTGGTTCGCTGCCGCAACGTTGGCTGTGATTGTATAGATACCTTCAGAAACGTCTTGGTTTTTTCCGTTCTTCTTTTGAATCTTTTCAACCGGACCTTGATAGCAGAAATCGACAAAGTAACTTGTACCGTATGTTTCTGATGACGTTCCGATTTCAATTGAAGTCACATTGTTGTTCCACGCATTTAAATCCGTGAACAAGTTATTATATGTCGCCGCTGTATTAGATTTAAGAGTGTTGCCGCGAGAACGTAGTGGGCTTGATTCCGCCACCGTCAAATCGTCCCACGAAGCTGTCAAAGTATCTTCGCCAGCTGTTGAATCCGAGCATACACAAGAAGTGTCATCGCTCGCGTTGCAAGCAAGTCCTGTATATTGATCAGCGCAAGTCGTACCAGTTGCTACTTTATGGGCAATCCCCGCGTTGCACACGAAAAACCCTTCGCTGACTGAAGGTCTGATCGTCACTGCCCATGAAAATGAGGGAGCAAAAAGCGCTAGAAGCAACAGGAGTTTCATTATTGAGCCTCGCAAGTAACCGTTGGCAAAGCTTCAGGTCTTGTCGTGTAGTTTCCAAATACGGGTGATTCTCTTTTCACGACGTAGTCCTTCAAAGTCCAGATACCTTCGTTTGGATCAAGCTCACCGATAGTGAACTCCACAGACAGTTTAGAATAGAATTTTGACTTACCCGCTTTTACACAAGATGCACGAGACGAATTGCAAATGTCGTCAAAGTACGATGGCCAGTTACGGTCTTTACCTAACTTTTCCAAAGTCTTAAGGATGCGCTCCATCTCTGTATCCATGTTTGGAGAAGACATTGAAGGAAGATTGTCCAAACCAACCAGGCCGGTCAAATTACCCAACGATGCCAGCGGCGTGATCACGTCAAGACCTGCTGTTCCTTGAAGAGTCTTAAGATCGATCACCATCTGTTGAATGTCTTTCGTGAACAGCGTGAAGTCCTCAAGTGGATCCACGAAAGTCACGGTCATGTGATAACGCATGCCCGGTTTTAATTCAGTTTCATTCAAGATATGTGGGCCACTTTTCATCAAACCCATCCAACGAGGATTCGCAAGTCCTGCGTGCCACCAAGAATCCATGTAATTCAAAGTACCATCACGACGAACTTCAGAAAGTTCAACCTCACCTACTACGGGAACGTCGAAGTCACTTGGACTCGCACACATACCATTGTAGCAAGATTTTTTAGAGCGGTTATCAACCAGCAAAGACATATCGACGGTGAAAGTTTCGTTAGCACCGCGGATTTTCAATTCACCCATATGAACATCGGCATTGAATTCCGTTGGGAAACGTGGAGTTTCGGCACCGAAGTCTTCAGAAAGTTTCAAAAGTTTGCTGTGGGGAGCAATATAGATACGAGTTTTCGTGGCACCAATTGGATCAACGTCAGTGCTGATACCAGAAGCATCACCCACGACGTAAGCATTCAAAGAGGCTTCGATATCTTGTGGCTCAATGCCATGAGCGCTCATGTAAGCAGCATTACGGCACTCATCCTTAATGATTGTCGTAACCGCAAAACGATTGTTTGGACGAATACGAAGGAAGCAGTAATCACCTTCCATTTTCAAAGTGCCATTTTGCTGACGCGAAATTTGGCAATGATCTTGAGATGGCGTGAAATCAATAGGTTTATTATCTAAATCGTAAATTTGAAGGAAAGTACAAGCGCGCAGTGCTTTGTACTGTTTATCGATAACTTGTGCGCGTTCTTGGTAGTCAGGCTGATCTTTCAGGAAAGAGTTTGCGACAGAGCATTTTGTATCGATCAATTGCCCGTCAAAAGAAACATCCGCCACGTCAGAATTTAAAGTGGGACGACGTACACCCAAAGAGAACATCAAATATTTACCAGAATCTGTCTGGCAGCGTTCAATAACCGAAGGAGCCTGCGGCGTATCCGCGGCTTCACCGAAACCTGTAATTGACTGAGTTTCAGTCGAAATCGCAAAATTCATTTTAGGATCACGGGACATCTTGCAACCTGCAAGCGCCCCGTTTCCTTGAAGTACAATAGCTAGGAGAGTGATAACGGCAGTTACACTTTTATTTAAAAAACCGATTCTACTCATTGTCATTCTCCTAACTTAAAGATTCACTGCTTAGTTCAAACCAGAAGCGTCAGATGCTTCTTCGATATCAGTGAAAGTACACATTTCAGCACCGTGACGTTGCCATTTACGCAAGTTTGGCAAAGTTGCAGTTGCATTTGTTTCTGTGAATACATAACGGATTTTGCAGAAACGTGGTGTGTGAGTGTTTTGGTTAACCCAACCGTCAACCAAAGATACGTTGCCTGTACCCAAGTTAGCGATTGAACCAAGAACGAACAAGTCGCCACCAGAAGTTGGCAAACCAGTTTGGTTGTTCAATACGAAGTTAGCTTCGTTAGCAGTTGTGTTGTATTGACCTTGGTTGTTGCGAGCATATTTGTAAGAACCTTCACCTTGCTTATCGCAAACTACGAAAGCTTGTACTTTCAAGCCAGCTAGCTCAGTGTATTTCTTGCCATCAACTGTACCAGGGATAACTAGACCGTCACGGTTGTTGTCACCACCGTTAACACCGTTTGCCAAGAAATCAGTCGCGTTAGCTTGTGCTTTCAAGTTGAAGTTAGCAGTTACGCCGTCTTCGAAGTACTCAATTTGAGGACCACGGTAGCAGATATCAACGAAGTATTTCGCGCCGTAAAGCTCAGAACCCAAGTTGAAAGAAAGGTTAGAGATTGAACGACCCCAAGATTGAGAATCATCGTAAGCTTGGTTCCACGCAGAAGTTGAACCTGAAGAAGAGAACGTCGCTGAACCTTTACCAGTTGCAGCAGTTGTGTCGCCGTTGTCTTTCCAGTCTTGATAATCAACTTTACCGTAGTTCATCAAGTAGTCGCCACCGTTGTCACCAGTACAAACGCAACGAGTGTCACACACTGCTTGAGTGTTATCACATGTCGTTGGAGTACAAGTGTTTTTAGTGCCTTCGAAGTAGCACACTTTCGCGCCAACTTGTGGTGTCATGATACCCGCGTTACACGCGTACATGCTTGGACCAGAGCTGAACGTTTTGAATTTGAAACGCAAAGAGATTGCGTTTGCATTTTGAGCTACAGCGAACATTGTGATCGCTGAAAGCATCAACATAAGTTTTTTCATAGTTTCTCCTATTTTTCCCTTGCTGGGGGTTTTGTTAATTGGTTCCTAAATTATTTTAGTTTCAAATTTAAATTCATCTTCACATCAAATACTGGAGTGCCTCCGACGACTGGCGAGCGCAACGCCACATCGTAAGCGCGTGAAGTACCGTTTGTGTCTTTGCATAAAATGAAGCTCAACTTCTCGGGTTGCTGTTCAGAAGTCAGCTTAATTGCGAGCAATGGATCCTCCGTCTCGGATGGACAAAGTGCTTGCAAGTTACTCAAGAACTCACCCGAGTTGAGTGGCTTGTAGTAATTGTAAACACTCTTTGCGCCGATCAAGATGTATGACGTCGTGACCATATATTTTACTAATGAAGAAACAGGAATTTCGTTTTGTGTCGGAATGTAATTCTGAGAAATCTGTGTGAAGAGTGAGCGCATGACTGACGAAGCAGTTCCTGCACAATTCAAACAGTAAGGCTCGACACGGCGGCACTCTTTTTCTTGTTTGCACAAAACTTGGCAGTACTCACCTTCATTGGCATCGCAAAGAACTTGAATTTCTTTAACGTAAGCACCTGCTGCATTCGTCGTATAACGAGAATTCACAGAAAAAGCGTGAGCAACACCACTCAGGACAATGCCTGCACCCACCAGAAGCAAAGAAACCGTTTTCATTATTTCCAGTTCCCTTCTTTGATGATGCGCTTACAAGTACCGCTGAAACCGTAAAGGCGCTCAGAAGGAACTTGGAAACCTGATCCATTGTCTCGGCAGTAAAAATTAAAAATCGTTTCGCCTTGGCACAAGTCAGACTTCACCCATGCTCTGCGAGAGTAAGAATTATTATTGAACTGACGCTCATTACTTTGAGTCGCGTCCTGAATCGTAATTTCTGTAACTTTACCACCCGTCAAACGCTCGAAGTAATCAGCTGCTTTGGCAGAACAGATATCTTGGAAGCACTTCAAACCTTGGCCTAATTGATCGACACAATCTTTTGGAATCGTTCCGTAACGGCGATAAGTGTCCGCTACTTTTGCAAGATCGACGTTGAAGGCCTTAGGCACGTTGACGGGATCTTTTTTCGCAGTCACAAAGCGATAAACCGCGCGGAATAAGTACACACCCATCTTGATTGGATTGAATGACGTTGCCGCCGTCGATGATGCCACACCCGAAGCCACACCTACGAAATTCAACGAACAACCACCGCAATAAGAACGAGTTTTGTTCGGATCGTACGTGATGTTGTTTGCACCACTCGAAGTCGCACCTGTTTTTGTACGAGCATCACAATAATTTACGGTGATACCGTCAAATGCCAGGAAGTTAAATTCCTTCGCATTCGGCGCGATTGAAACCGCGCAAGGAGCACCCGTTAACGGACCGAAGTCAGCAACGACAGATGCCACCATTTTGGATTTTTCGATATTTGGATCAAACTTAATCACACCGTCTTTCAGAAGACGTTGGAATGAAGTTACTTTCGGCGGAGTATAATCAGCGTCGATATAAATCGGCATGAAGTTCCAACCAAAGAGCGCTGTACTTGCAAGGTCCGCCATGAACACGCGATTGGCGCGTTTTGTTTGGTACCAAGGATCGTACATCTTGCAGGCTTTCAATTCTGAATACGGATTGAAAACATCGGGTGAAGCCGCTGTTGAAGACACTGGCAAGTAAGCATCCGCGTATTGAGAAACCGCATACAAATCAACCAACGCCTTAACCACACCACGTGCACAATCGATACCTGAAGCGCAGATGATATTACCACTTTGGTTGCCAAGATCTGCATTCCAAACAAGAAGTGCTGAACCGCCATAAATTTGTGGAGTGTAAGCTGGAACCGTCGCATCCGCGCCTTGAGTTTGTTCAGGAACGATATTCAAAACTTCTTTAGCCCATTGGTTAAAGCCTTGTTTGTTCACCGTATAGTTCGCAGCTTGCCACATGTTGGTCTTTTCCAACTGGTCACACAATGGCAATACCGTTTTAGACAACGTATCGAAGTAGCCTACGAAGTCTTGGATCGTGTATTTAGAATTATCCAACGCCTTCGTCATATTTTTCAGGCCACCGATGTTGTCGATGTCTGTTTTCATGAAATCCAAACGTTTATCACCAGCAAGACGAATCTCTGTGCACAGATAGTACAATTCATCTCTTTGGATTGACGTTTGATTTGAAGCAAGTGCCAAAGGTTTTACGTACTCTGCCAAAGTCGCCGCATTCATTGTGTCGGTCATGACATTCATGAATTGCACAGAGCTTTGCAGACGGTTTTTGATCGAACCACGAGTTGCGACGAAGTTTTTACGGAAGTTATCAACCCACTCAGACGCTGTCATGTAGCCACGAGTGTTCAAGAAGTCATTGTTCACGCCACGGGCACCACGTTCTAAAGCCGTTTTTTCCGGGCTTTGTGGAACTTGGGCGCTTGTGTTGTTTTGTGACTGATCTTGTTTCGCAAGCTCGCGAAGGTTGTTCAAAGAAAGATGTTCCATATCACACCCGGGCTTCGTAATTGATTTACAGCCGTTTGGAATGAACATCATGGATTCTTCAAGAGCCAAAGACTTGAACACTTCGCCAAAACGTTGACTCATTTGATTGGGAACTTGGGTGTTTCTCCAAGCCCATGAAAGATAGATTTTTACGCTATTCCAGAAATCGAAACCTTTTGCGTTCCAATTGTCTTGGTCACCCGTTTTAAGGTCGATTTGCAAAGCGACGTTACGAGAATCCAAAGTCTCATCTTGGTCGTAACAACTTGTGATGTATTTTTCCTTTTCAAGGTAAGCGACAGCCATTTCTTGAAGAGCGGCTGCATCGATAGTTGAATTCTGCAATTGACCTTGAAGAGGAGAGAAACGTTTTAAATAATAACAGCCAACACGACGCGCGCCTAAGTCCGACATGAAATTGGCCGTCGTGATGTTATCAAGCGACTTCCACTCGGGGCTTTTTGAAGTGATACCGGATTGTTCTGACAAAGCCCAGGCTTGGCTAAGGAAGTTTGAAATATCAGAGCAATAAACTTTGTCGCCACATTTATCAGCCAAAGATTTGTAACGCAGAAGTTTTGCGTCCTTCAAATTCATCGGCAACAAAGGCAATTTACCAGTCAGAAGTTTGTTAACGATTGTCAGCGTCAAGTGACTGACAGACAGGCGGAACTCTTTCATCATATCCGAAGACATTGACGCCTCATCAAGGCCCATGTTCTTCGCTAAAGAGTTTCCTAATTTACCTGCATTATAACCATCAAGGATCATAAATGCAGAATCTGTTGGGATATCAGAATCCAACGCACATTGTGCGCGGTTTGTGATGCGCAAGTTATTCAACGTTTGATTCGTGTTAACTTGCGTTAAGGCCAATGACGAAGACAACACAAGTGCTGCAAAAAGACAGAATGTATTTACTGTTTTTAAAACGCTCATGGGTTGTCCCGCAGTTGGTTTAACTCCGGCGGAATACCGGAGTTAGAAATCTAAAACGAACTATTTTGCGCCCGTGTTGTTGCCGCAAGACTCAACTTTGTTCAACATCGTCGTGTAGAACAAAATCACAGTTTGATCTGCTGGAGAGAAATTTCTTTTCGTAGAACCGTCGCTGTTCACCATGTTGTACATGTATGTATTCACGAAGCGATAAACCGCTGGCGTAACACGAAGACTTGATTGGCAAGTGTAGTTTTTGTAAGTCACAGTGATGCCGGCGTTCCAATTCATGTTGTTAGCGTTATTTGGGTTGTCGCCGATGTAGATCGCTGTGCCGTTGTTGTTATTGTTGTTGCCGTAACCAACGTTGAAAGAAACTGTCCAACCTTGACCTTGGCCATCAGTACCAACGATTTTGCAAAGGTTGCCAGAGCATGCGATTTCCATCTCTTGCGCAATTTTCTTTTGGATCTCTGCTTCGTTGTAAGTTGGGTTTGGACGAGGATCGAATTCGCCTGATCCACCATCAAATTCACCTGCGACAGCAGTTGAAAGGCAAGCAAAAGCCATGAGCGCGCCAAGAGCCGCAAAAATATTCTTCTTCATTTTTTCTCCGAGTGTTTCCTTCAAGGTCCGTTGGTACAAACGTGCTAGGTAGAACTTTGAAAGATGCTTTTTTGTGTTGAGGAGTTGTAGAGCACCTGTTCTTAAAATAAAAGAGCTGTAATCAAAGAATCTTTAAATATTTTGGAGCTGCAATCTTGCCCAACCAACAATCGCGGGTTTACGAGGTTTTCTTCCAATTCTCTAAGTAGTCCCATTTAAAAATCAGACAAAAATGATGCTTCTTGTCTTCACTTCTTTGTATTAAATTCACGGTGGACGTGATGGAACCCCATAGACTTGGTCAAGATTTAAATAAAAACAAGTCCGCGTTTGTACGATTCCTAGAACATCTGTTCTAAGCCATGGACGCGGTTTTCAAGCTGGTTTTTCTGTTTAGAAAGGTTGATAACAACTGCCATGAAACGACATTCGATGAGCTCTTTAGGCGTCATTCCCGCAATAGCTTCTGACATCCGCGTAGAAAAACTCGAGCATCGTACGACGCCAAAAATTCCTTTTCCGCACAAGCATGATTTCTATCAGCTTGTCGTGATTCTTTCTGGTAGCGGCTGGCATGAAGTCGACTTCACTCGCCACACGGTTAGTAAAAATCAGATCTATATCATCAAGCCCGGTCAGGTTCACGGTTGGAAGCTTGCGAAGAATACACGCGGTTACGTCATCGAATATACAGATGCTTCATTTCCAAAAAATATGACTCTGGAAAATCACATCACTCGTCGCAGCCGCGCCCTGCCCGACATGATGAAGCTTGGTAAAAGCAAACTTGTGAATGGTAAATTCTTTGAGCTGATGGAAGAGGAATTCCGTCACTCGCAAATACACTCACAGAGTATTCTGCAAAATTATTTGAGCATTTTAGTATTAGACCTTCTGCGCTTAAGTAAAGCCAAAGAGGCTGACAATCATGAACAAGAAGATCTGATTATGGCCTTCACAGATTTACTCGAAGAGCATTTCCGCGAAGAACATTCGCTCGCGTTTTATGCGCAAGAACTGAAGATCTCTGCGAAGGCGCTGTCAGCAAAAATTCAGCGCGTTTTGGGTAAGCCCGCAAAAGAAGTCATTCAAGAGCGTTGCTTCTTAGAGGCTAAAAGATTGTTATCTTATTCAACGTTATCGGTGTCAGAGATTGGCTACGAATTAGGTTTTGATGATCCGAACTATTTCAGTCGGTTTTTAAAACAGAACTTAAAAGTCAGCGCTCAACAGTTTAGACAGCGAGCGCTGAAAAAGAATTAAAGCTTGTCAGTAGGATGAGGCGCCGGCGTTTCGCCCTCACGATGGCTGATTTCAGCGTTCAATGCGACTTTGCCTGTGATACCAACCCATTCCGGGTAAAAGACTGCCAAGCATGCATATACAAGAATGCTAAAGATCGAAATAACAATGATGCCCCCAATAATCCAAGCTTCTGCGCCCATAAGAACTCCTGGCCTTCATCCTACCTAATATGTCAAAAAAATGGAATGGAGGAAAGGCCGTGCGACTAGCACAAATTTCCATAAGATTCCGTCCTCCATGCAACCATTTGGTGCATTGTCGGTAGCACTTTTTCTGGATTATTTAGAGGCTTCAAGGAGAAACCCATGAAAAAACTTATTGCGACGACTCTGTTATCTTTGCTTTCCACGACGGCCTTTGCCCATGTCTCTTTAGAATCCCCAACGGCAGAGACTGGCAGCTATTACAAAGCGGTCCTGCGCATTCCACACGGTTGCGATGGCACTGCCACCAACTCGATCACAATCCAGCTTCCAAACAAGTTCCTATTGGCTAAACCAATGCCCAAGGCCGGTTGGAATCTTGATATCGCAAACGATGCCGCTGGCAACGTGACTGAGATCAAATACTCGGGTGGCAATCTTCCCGATGCTTTTTACGAGGAATTCATTTTCAGAGGAAAAATCGCAGCTCCAGCCGGTAGCACTTTGTACTTCAAAGTGGCTCAGGTTTGCGAAAAAGGCCATATCGACTGGTTTGATATTCCAGCCGCGGGTCAAGACGAGCATTCTTTGGAAGCTCCAGCCGCTTCTTTGAAAATCACAGCAGGAAAATAATGCTATTAATGCGAAATCCCAGGACATTTTTGGGGTTTCTGCTACAAAAGGGACTATGAAGTCCCTTGATTTTTCTTCGTTAGAAATTGCCCCTGAATTAATCGCTGTCGTCAAAGAACTTGGCTACGAGCAAATGACTCCCATTCAAGCGGAGGCCATTCCTTATCTGCTAACAGGTAAAGATCTTATCGGTCAGTCAAAAACGGGATCTGGAAAAACCGCAGCGTTCGCCCTGCCGATCTTAAATAAAATCGATTTAGAAATTGAAAACATTCAAGCCTTGGTGATCTGTCCAACTCGTGAGTTGGCCAATCAAGTTGTGACCGAGATGCGCAAACTGGGTCGCAAACATGAAGGCTTAAAAATTCTGGCACTGACTGGTGGCCAATCAGGTCGCGAACAAGCACAGTCCTTGGAAAAAGGCGTGCACATCGCCGTGGGCACTCCAGGTCGTATCTTGGATCACATCACACGTGAGCGTATTGAACTGGGTGACTTACAAGTTTTAGTCTTAGACGAAGCCGATAAAATGCTTGAGATGGGTTTTGAACAAGAAATCAAAGCCTTGATGAAAGAGCTTCCAGTTAAACGCCAAACGGCTTTGTTTTCTGCAACTTTCCCAGAAGGTATCCAAAGCCTGAGCCGCAGTTATCAACGCAATCCCATGAAGATTATCGTTGAAGAAGCCGAAGGCCAAAGTGCTTCCATTCAGCAAGTTGTTTACGACACAGAACCTGAACACAAATTAGAAACTTTGATGCGTGTTTTGCAACAGCATCCTTCGAAATCAACGATCATCTTCTGCAATATGAAGAATACCGTAAACGAAATTGCGGAAGCTATTGCGGAACGTGACGTTGTTGTTGGCAGCCTGCACGGCGATCTTGAACAACGCGATCGTGATCGTGTGATGACGATGTTTCGCAACGGCAGCTTGCCAATTTTAGTTGCGACAGATGTAGCCGCGCGCGGTTTGGATATTGAAAATCTTGAACTGGTTGTGAATTATGATCTGCCAAATCAAACTGAAACTTACGTGCATCGTATTGGGCGCACGGGTCGCGCTGGCAAATCAGGCACATCGGTGACTCTGGCAGGTCCCCGCGACACCATGAAGCTATTAGAGTTCGAGAAATTGACTGGTGGAGCTTTTGAGCGCCCGACATTGGGTTTTAAAAATCAATTGGGTTTGAACAAATTTGCATTTCAACCAACGATGCAAACGATTGGTATTTCGGGCGGTCGCAAAGACAAACTTCGTCCCGGCGATATCTTAGGAGCCTTGACAGGCAGTGATGGCCTGAAAGGTTCCGACGTCGGCAAGATCGAAGTTCACGATCGCTATGCCTATGTAGCCGTGGCCCAAGGTGCAGCGAAAGACGCTTTCGAACGTCTTCGCAACGGCAAAATCAAAGGCCAAAAATTCCAAATCAAAATTATGAAATAAATTATTTCAAACCAAGAAGCATGTCGAAGTCGTCCTTCGATAGTGAAGCGTTGCCGGCAGAAATGTCGGCGTCTTTTTCGGTGTTCGTAAATAGCGTTTGGAATTTACGGTCTTTACGATCCTTCAAAACTTCAATTTTTTCTTCCAACGATTCATGCATGATGTAGCGGAATACTTGTACTGCTTTGCTTTGACCTAAACGGTGCGCACGGTCTGTTGCTTGGTTTTCTACTGACGGATTCCACCATGGTTCCAAATGGAAGACATAACTGGCTTTCGTCAAATTCAAGCCCACCCCACCCGTTTTCAGAGTCATCACAAGAACAGCGCCTTTTTCGTTTTTCGTGAAATCCGCTAAAATCTTTTGTCGTTGTTTCGTTGGGATCGCTCCGTGCAAAACGTAAACTGGGATGCCCGCTTTTTTCAAGATAGCTTCCGTATGTTCCAACGTTTGAATGAATTGCGTAAACACCAAAGCGCTTTCGCCTGATTCAACAATCTCTTGGACGGAATCAAGCAAGGCTTCCAATTTTGGCGGCACTTTTTCATAACGTACGTTTGGCAAAGCCGCAGGATCAGAACAAGCCTGACGCAGACGCAGTAAGGCCGTCAACATCTGCAATTGCACGCTGGCTTCGCCTTGAATACGAATGCCTTCTTGCACCTTCTGATTGTAAGACAAGGCGATATCGCGATAGATCTCTTTTTGACGATCTTCGAAGGCGATGCTGACTTTTGTCTCTTGCTTTTCTGGCAACTGATCCAAAATTTCTTTTTTTGTACGACGTAACAACAACGGTTTGATTTTCAACTTCAAATCGTCCATTTCTTCGCGTGTCACCATTTCAGTGTTCACGAAGTTACGACGGAAATCTTCAATCGAACCAAGACTGCCCGGCACTAAGATATCAACCAATGAATAAAACTCACCGTAGTGATTTTCCATCGGCGTTCCTGTTAGACAGATTTTAAATTGTGCCGTCAAAGAACGCGCCGCACTTGTACGTTTCGTCGAAATATTTTTTAGATTCTGAGCTTCATCGAAGATCAGAACTTTCCATTTATACTGACTTAAGAATTGTCCGTGTTCGAGTAGCAACCCGTAAGTCGTAATAACAACTAAAGGCTCTTTACGCTCAAGACGTTTTGCCACAGCATCACGGTCTTTGTTCGAGAATACGGCCAACGGCAAATTCGGAACGAACTTTTCAACTTCACTTTGCCAGTTAAAGATCAATGACGACGGCACAACCACAAGAACTTGTCCCAATTCGTCTTTTTCGCGCAAACCTTCCAAGAACGTCAACGTCTGCAGAGTTTTACCCAAACCCATGTCATCAGCAAGCAAGGCGCCAAGACGCAATTGATACAAATCTTGCAACCACTGCACGCCTGTTTCTTGATAAGGTTTTAATTGCGCCTTCACCGTTTCAGGCAAATGCAATTCACGTGCGGATGAACCCAATTGATCATAAAACGCACACAGTCTTTGCCATTCGTGATCGCCACGAATACCAACGCCGGAAGCGCGTAACGCCAGAAGTTCTAAAACCTGATGACGTGGAAGTTTATAAAACTTGTCACCTTTCAGTTTGCGCGCGGATTCAGTTTTACCTTTTTGTAGCTTCAACCAGAAGTTTTCAAGACGACGTAGTGATGGCATTTGTTTCTTAGGAACTAAGAACAACTTACCACCGTATTCAACAACACCGTTACCGCCGAAGCTTCCCATGTTGTCAGGATCGATTTCTTCACCGCGCAGGAAGAACTTTGGATTTAGCTCAAACCAGTTGAAGTATTTTTCTGCCGCATCACTTTGTAAAACAAAGTCGATGTGGAATTCGTCTTCATTTAATTCTTGAAGGGGTTGTCCGTTAAAGAAAATGCGATAGCCAAAAGGAATCAACGTTTGAACGGATTCCAAAGAATCATTCAAAGTCGCAGCCCCTTTTCCACCTGCCGGGAAATGAAAAGTCGCATCCGTCAGATTCGCATCTTCTTTGGCATTAGAAATTTTTGATAAGAATGACGTCCGAGACTTTTTAAAGGCCTCACCACCTGAATTCAACGCGAGCTTTTTTAACAGCTCGTAAATCAGACGGAATTCACGTTCGACCACGCCTTCTAAGATCACTTCGCCTTGCTCAGAAAAGAACGATTCACTTTTCGCAAGCGATTCCAAAGTGCGTGTCACGTAATCTTCAAAATAGAAAAGCACGGGCTTTGAGCACAGCTCTGTCAGTGACATATCACGCGCAAGCATAACTCCTGCGCCAGACACCAACAGGTTTTGAATCTTATCCTGAAGGGAAGAGAAAATTTCATCTTTCTTAACCACAGTGCCGTCAACTAATGTGCCGTCAAAATGGAACGACAAGATTTCTAAAGTCAAATATTGCAGGATACCCAAATTGCGTAGCAGTTTTAGATCCCAATCACGTTTACCGCGAGCACGTGTTGCGATGTCTTTCGCATCGGTACTAAGCAAATAAGGCAGACCTTGCGACAAAGTCTGTAAATACAATTCAGCTCTGGGAGTCCAACCGCGACGTGACAGATTTTTCTGATCGCGCACACGGGCATCGTGTTTAATGAAGAATTCGCCATTTTCTTCAAGATGCACTTCCATCTGGCTTTGGCCGGGGCTTAGGGTGATTGACTCGCCTGTGATTTTTACGGCGATACTACGACCACGCAGATATCTTAAAAGAATTTTCGTTTCGACTTCACCAACGACGTGAATTGTTGGCATTTCACCCGTCAAACTCACTTCAGAATGTTTTTGTGAAATCGATGTTAGTGTTTCAAGAAGTTGGCTCCATTCGCGCAACCATGGGTGCACAAGCAAAGTTCCAGATTTTTTTTCTACAGCGAATGATTCGAAGAAATAGAATGGTTCTTTTCTGAAACTGATAAGTTTAAACTCGGTTTCGAGTTCTTTCTTTTCAGAAAACTCCACGCGCCAATCAAGTTCATTGTTGGGATCAAACTCAATGCTTTGAATAAGCATGGCTTTGTTAGGCGCATTTTTTGTTTGCAGGAAAATATCTAAATTCCCCTGGCGTGCCGACTTCGCAACCGCCGCGAGTAACGACTGCACAATCTCTTCCACTTCGCGAAGGGACTGGCTGACAAAAATATTTTCTTTTTGTTGTGTCAGGGGCCATTGTGAAAAGACCTCATTCGGTCCTTTCGGTTGCGGCAAGATTTCACGCGGCACTTGGCGCTGCAAAGGATGACGTAAAATTTCTTTGGCACTGATCTGCATGCCATTGCTGAAGTTATAACGAATCATTCCCGCCAAGCGGTTTTGTTCGTTCACCTCGTTGAAGTAGTGTTCAGAAAAAGCAGTCAGCTTTCTTCTGAACACTTCAGGCATATTCCACAGACGTGGTGAAAGGAATTCTTTCTCTTTAAAAGTTTCTTGGAATTTGTATTTGGAAAGATCTTGTTCCAAAAGTGCAGCCAGTGGCATGCCCTTAAGAACAAAGGGATCGTCAAGAATCAAACTGACAGAATCCAGTTTCGTCGCTGCAAGACTTGAATCAACGTCCTCTGCTTTATCAAGACTGCCGGTCTTCATAAGCTCTTGCACTTTAGTCGAAAGTTCAGCGAGTTTATGATTTTCAATCGTTTCAGTTTCAAGTGTCAGCGCTTGCCACAAAATAATGTACGAACCCCATTGATGTTCGCAGGTATTGCGTGAACCGTTTGAAGTTCCGCAATGATCGCATTGGAAATCAAGCGCCCCATTGCCACCGTCTTCAAGAACCGTTACCTTCACACCTTTGCTAGCATTGGGATCTTTCCAAAAGACATCCAACTTCATCGTTTTTGCGAGACTCTGTGCCAGTTCGTAACCTTCAAAGGCGCCGCCCTCTACCAAAGCCATTGCATCTTCATAAGGATAACGTTCACCCAAAGGCACGCGCTCGCTTGGAGTGCGAAGCTGACTGATAGCAGAAAGAGTCATGGGCGCTAGAAACATTTAGATCCTTTTTCACCCAAATTTAGGTGACCAGTTAGTATGCCACTATTTTGCTTAAATTGTCACGGCAGAATGTCGCCTTGCAGAGGAAAGTCTCCCCGCTTCCAGAGCCAAATTCAGGTATTTTGCCCCCTACAATGCCTTGACTAATCGGAGCGGCCTTTAAACCTTGGCCCGCTTCTGGCAATTCAAAAAAATGAAGGAGACATAACCATGAATCACTCTAAGTTGAATTTTGCATTCATTTCTGCCTCTTTAATTTTGGCTGGGTCTTTGGCTGGCGCCGTGGACACCCGTCCTACGCAACCAGTTAAACAACCCGATAACACCGCAATCAATCAGCGGGATGCGACAACGAATACATTGACGCCGACCGATCAAGCACGCGGCAGCACAAGCGATGTTGAGTTGACTCGTCGTATTCGCTCGCAATTGACAGCGGATTCAACACTTTCAACCAATGCACAGAACGTGAAAATTATCACACTTAATGGTCACGTGACTTTGCGTGGTCCTGTCGACAACGCCAAAGAAAAACAAAAAATTGAGCAAGTCGCGAAATCGGTTTCTGGCACAAAAAACGTCGATAACCAAATTGAAGTCATCAAAAAATAGGAGGAGCACTTATGGCAATCGGTCATGATCATGGAGAAAAAGGACATAAGGCAGTGTTCGGCATTTTCGAAAGCAAATCACAACTTGAAAGCACAGTTGATAGTTTAAAAAGTGATGGCTTTCGCAATACTGATATTTCAGTACTGATGCCGAGTTCTGAAAGCACTAAAAACTTCGCGCATGAAAAATCAACCAAAGCTCCTGAAGGCGCTGCGACCGGCGCGACAGGTGGCTTGGCAATTGGTGGCGTCCTCGGATGGCTTGCCGGCATCGGTGCTCTTGCTATTCCCGGCATCGGGCCTTTCGTAGCAGCGGGTCCCATTGTGGCAGCCATCGCTGGTGCTGGTATTGGTGGTGCTGTTGGTGGTATTGCGGGCGCACTTGTCGGTTTAGGAATTCCTGAATACGAAGCCAAACGCTATGAAGAACTTATTAAAGGCGGCGGAATGCTATTGTCAGTGCATGTTGACGATAGTGACTGGCAAGACCGCGCCGAAAAGATTTTGAAACTGGGTGGCGCTCATGACATCGCCTCTACAGGTGAAGAAAAAGCTCCGCCACAAGTGAAGGGCGATAGAAATATCCACCCTCATACCTAGTTGGAAAGCCTCGCGCAAGCGGGGCTTTTTTTATGCCCAAATCATGGGAACGATGGGCGCTACGAATGCCACAGCAAGAATAAGTAAAGCAATTAAGATCATCATTTTGTCAGCGAAGAGGCACTTCGCAGAAATAATAATCAAAGACTTAGAAACTAATGAAGCGATAAAGGCCAAACACATCGCAAAGACGGTTTGATCCGAATACTTCAGCGAGCTAATCGCGAAGGTCACCCCTTGCAGTTCAAACAATCCACTGACAAAACTAACCCCAAGAAATGCTGTATCACCGACGAATTTCTTCGCAAGACTGGTCAAACACATCACCAAAAACAAAACCAAGGCAAAAGTAAACTGCTTCTTCAAGTTCAACGGATCTTCTTGTTCGGATTCCTGCTGAACTTTGGTTTCTTCATTCTTCTTAAAAAAAGAAATAGCACCGAAAATGATGCAGGCTAAAAACACTCCACCAAAACTAGGCAGCAGAGCTTTGCCAAGCTCGCCTGAGTTCACGACAATAATGACTAAAGATTGAAAGGCGCTGGCTAAAATCGCCATCATGCCAAATGCAATCATATCCGTGCGCGAAACTGTGCGCTTGCTATTCAGATTTTGGCGGATATTTACAAATGCTGCCGTGCTAGAGGCAAAGCCCGCAAGAAGTCCGCCGATAAATGATCCTGCTTTTTCACCGAAGATTTTTAACAAAGCATATGACAAGAATTGAATGAGTGCCAAAATGAAAACTAACGCACCCAATTTCCTTGGCACAAAGATACCCCAAGAATCGAGCGCTTCGCTTGGCAAAAAAGGCAAGATCGCCACACCTAAAATGATCAATGTCACAAAGGCATCGGCTTCTTTTTGTGTAATTCGTTCGCGCGTAAAATTGTGAAGCACTTGTCTGCCAGCCAGTAATCCCAAAGTTAAGGCCGCTAAGATGAATGCCACATTGCGATCGCGTGTACTGATATAACCCAGTACAAAAACAACCATTGCAGAGACTTCAGTGGTCAATCCAATATCGACTGGGCCAGAACTTCTTGTGCTTCGTAAGTATCCAATAAGGATGCAAGCAATGACGAATATCGTTAACAGTGCCGCCATCACTTCTGATGCGGCAGCTCCGGTAAATGCTCCTAAAAGTCCAAAGAAAGAAAAAGTCCTAAGTCCATAAGCTTGAGTGCCGGGCTTGTTTGCCCGTTCCCGTTCAATGCCGATGATAAACCCGATAAGCAAACCTGCAAGATAAGGATGCAGTTGCTCAAGGACATTTTCCATTTAGTCATCCAGGTAAGATTTCAATTCCTTTAAATGATAGTTCCAACCCACATGAAAATCTTTAATCGTCGACTGACGTTTCGCTTCAGGAAGAGAATCCCAACCTGTGTGCACCACTTTGATCACTCTTTTGCCAGCCTCTTCTGAAATTTCAAATGTGCATTCCGTTTGCGCATTCGCAGGCCAGTCTTTTTCTTTCCAAGTGAACTTAATCATCTTGTTCGGTTGCACGTCTAATACTTTTCCTGAAGCAAGCATCTTGCGACCCGCATCGTCTTCCCATGGCTCTTTAAAGATGCCACCTTTTTTGGGCTCAAGAACAACGTCTTCGCTCCACCAATCTTCGGTCTCATCAGTAAGGGCGCGCCAAATTTCAGCGGCTGTTGCTCTGACTGTGACGGAAAGTTCGATTTGATCTTTCATGCTTCCTCTATTCTAGATTCTTTGCTCTGCAATTCTAGCGAATGCCTTATGTTTTATATCCCTCTATTAAAACGAAGAGTTTGTAATTTTGCAAGATTCGACGCCACTTGCTTTGTTGTTGTCGGAAACCAAGTTGTCTTGTCGAACCACCGCTTTCACCCTGAGCGTATGGCGATGAAAAAATATCCTGGGGCCAAACCTCCAGACACGAAGAGCTTAAAAACTTTAGAAGCCGCTGCGGAAAAATGCCGAGGTTGCGATTTGTATAAAAACGCGACTCAGGTCGTTTTCGGTGATGGCTCTGCAAAAGCGCAAGTCCTTATTGTCGGCGAACAGCCCGGCGATAAAGAGGATCAGCAAGGCCTGCCCTTCGTCGGCCCAGCGGGAGAGCTTCTTCGTCACTGCCTTGAAGAAGCCGGCCTGAGTTCTAAAGACATCTATCTTACAAACGCCGTGAAACATTTTAAATGGATCGCAACACCGGGAAAGGCCCGGCTTCATCAAAAGCCCAACCGCGCCGAAATGAATGCCTGTCGCCCGTGGTTAGAAAAACAAACAGAAGCGATCAAACCAAAAATTATCGTCGCCTTAGGCGCGACGGCAGCACAAAGTGTTTTAGGCCGTGCTGTCGCAATCACGAAAGAACGCGGCGCGATTTTACCAGAATCAACACTGGGTAAACCGGTCGTGATCTCGTGGCATCCGTCAGCCATTCTACGAAGCATTGACCGCGAAGATTCCGCACAGAAAAGAGCCCAATTAGTCAAGGACCTGAAACTAGCCGCGAAGTTTTTAAAACTTAAAGATTAATCTTGTGGCTTCCAGTCGACATGCAGAAGATGCATCAAACTTTTGGCATCAACGGGCGCACGAACTTTGAGATCATTATCAAAGTACACGAAGACATCGCGTTTTTGTGGATGGGGATCAGGTCCTGCCATGGTCAAAGCATCGCGGGGTTCACTGCCCGCTTGCCATTTTTTAATACGATCACTCCACCAATTCAAATTTTCTGGTGCATACCCGCTGGCGTAGAGTTCTTCATCACCGTGCAAACGCAAATACATAAAATCCGCCGTTGCATCTTCCATGTACGGCCACTTGCCCGCAGTATCCGCCAAGACCAGGGCAATATTGAAATCACGAAGCAGTTTTATAAAATCAGGATTTTCAAAAGAGTGATGGCGAACCTCAATCGCATGGCGCAGATGCCGCTGCGAAGTCGCGGCCGCCGCAGGATAGTCGGGATCTAACCGATCTGCTTTTTTTGCTAATTGCACAGCCTGTTTTTCCGTTTTCGGCAAGTGCGCGAAGAAGTTGGCAAGCTTATCTTCATCTAAACGAAAACTGGGAGGAAACTGCCATAAAAATGGTCCTAACTTTTCTTTTAAATGTAAAACTCCCGAGCCAAAGAAATTCGCCAGCGGCAATGCGATATCGTTCAGCCTGCGAATATGCGTGATATAGCGTGGTCCTTTGACTGAAAAAATAAAATGATCCGGTGTCGTGCTATACCAGGCTTTATAACTTGCCGGACTTTGCGTCGAATAAAATGAACCATTGATTTCTATGGAACTGAGCTGACGACTTGCGAAGTACAGCTCATTCTTTTGCGCTAAGTCTTCAGGATAAAAAGTTCCGCGCCATGGAGGATAGCGCCAGCCCGATATGCCTATTCGCGTTTCCATCGTCACCTCTTTCATAGAATAAAAAGAGCTGATGCCCATCACAATTTGTCTTTTGCTAGGGACTGTCTACAATTTTGACGAAAAATCGAAGTTCGTTTTTTACACCTAGCCCATGGTACTATAAATGAATGATTAAAGAGTTGTGGCATTCTTTTCCTAGGACATTAGAACAAAGAATCAACGCCTTACTGGACGAGGCGGAGCCAACACCGGCCAAAGCGTTTCAGCTATACAAGGTCTGCCAGAATGAAAATCTGTGGCAGGATAGCTTTGAAAAATTCCAGAAGCATCTGAACGAATTCTTCGCCCTGCCAAAAGTAGAAAGAAGAAAAAGTCATGTCGATGTTTTCTTGAATGCGCCATTGCATACGCATCTGTTTGAAGATTTCGAATTGAATTTCCGCAATGCCGTTGTCGACAATCGTTCGCTTTTGAATCTAGCGAATTGGGCTCATCATCTGATGCGAGTGGCTCAAAAAACCGATTGCCTGGTGATTTCAGAGGACGTGTTGGTGAAGACTTTGCGCTATATCACCAATCCTCCCCTGTTTGAAAAAGCCAAAGATATTAAGTTTGAAGATTTCTGTGATGCTTGGAAAAAGATCGTCTTTAATCTTTTCGGTCGCAAATACGATTCCGAATTTCAAAAGATTTTAAGAGAGCTGGAATGGCTGCAAGCTCAGCTAAAAAGCGAAGAACTGCAACAGCAGGATCGTCGTCCCGCTTTTATGCCGACGATTTACCTGACTCAGACAGAAATCGATTGGACCATCGGTATTTTAAAAGCCTTAGATGCAAATACGCAGCTGCCTAAGTTCCCTCTGTCACGGGGGCCACAAAAGCAGCGCCTTATTGATTTAGAGCGCACGATTAGGCTTTATAACATCGTCCAAACAACCAAGGACCCAGAGTTCCTTAAACACAAGGAAAACATCAAGGCGACGATTATAAATCGCTGTGAAGGTCTATTGCGCGATAAAGCCGCATAGCTCTGTTTTCATTCAAATTTTAACTGTCTAAAGAGTGGACGGCCTCAGAAAAGTTTATGAGGCACGTTCTTGTCTTCTTTGAAGGCCAAAGGAATGTGTTACAACCTCCTTATGAAGATTAAAGCTCTCATTATTTTTGGTGCGATTATGAGTTCTACGTCGGCATTGTTTGCAAAGACTGCCGACGATCAATCCTTCTCGCGCGGGATCATGTTAGCCGTCGATACGCGGGATCACGCCGCCTGCGAAAGCACTAAGACTTATCTTAAAATTCTTGAACCGACCTACAAGGAAGACATCTGTAAGAGCGACTCGTACAATCCATTGAGCGTGATCGTTGTGACAACAGCGGTGGACGAATGGGAATTCATGGCCGAGATTGATATGTCTCGGAAAGCACCAAGAAATATTATGTCGCATCCGGCAGGTTTTGTGTCGAATACTGACGGCGGCGTTTTGTTTTTGCTTCCCGATGCTCGCGACTCTGACAACAAACTGCGTGTAGCCTTAAAGAAAGAACGTTCGGTTGCGCACTTGCGTTTGTCAGATTTAAGTTTGCTTGAAGACTATCACATGCCAAATATTGCGATCTCTTTCATTTTTAAAAAATTGCCAGCGTCGTTGTCACCGCAACAAAAGGCGATGGCTGAAAGAATGGTGCGCCGTATTCGTATCAGACATACTTCGGAAAAACCTGGTGGCGAAGAATCAACAGCCTTATCATCATTAAATATTCTTGAGGGTCTTAATAATTCAATCAAAGACATCACGAATAAAAGCTTCGAAGTTGACTTGTTTATGCCCAAGGATTTATGCCCTACTAATGGGACGTGTCCTACAAATAAGTCCGACACGATCTTACCGCTGAAACTTGGCTTCAGCTTTAAGATGAAGTTCTAATTTGTTCTAAAAGGTTTTGTCATGGCAAAAGAACCCCAACAACTCAAATGGGTCGAAAGTCTTCTTCCCGAAGAGCAATATCGTCGTAAAGCGATGTTCGGTGGCTTTGCTTACTACATTGGCGAAAAAATTGTTCTGCTTATTTTTGAAAGTCCCGGCAGCCGCTCTTACCAAGGTCAACAATACGAATTTGAACTTTGGGATGGCTGCATGTTCCCGGTCGAGCGTGAACTGCAAGACAAGGCGCTGGCGCGCTTCCCCTTCTTAGTTTCACATCCTATTTTACCTAAGTGGTTGTATATCCCAGTCGACACTGAAGGCTTCGATGAATTGGTCACAGAGGTTGTCGAACAAGCAACCCGTCCCAATAGCTATTGGGGCAGCATTCCCAAAGCTCGCGGCAAAAAAACGAGCGCTGGCACTTCTAAAAAGTCAGTAGCCGTTAATGAAAAAATCGACACCCGCACACCCCGTATGTTTTCTGATGAACCAGCGTCGGTAGCACTAAATCGAGCACAAAAGATTTCGGATTTAAAAAACCTAGGCCCCGTCGCTGAGCTTGAATTTATTAAAGCCGGCATTAAGACGGCACCCAAATTTATCGACATGGGCTGGCAAAAAGCGATGGTAAAGCTTGTTAAAGTAAATCCAAAGAATCGTCATTCGATCTTCGCCTATGCATTAATTGGTGCATTACAAAACAAAGAATGGAATCTTATTTCAGAGGACGACAAATTAGCAGCACGTCAGTTCGTCAAATCTTTGGCCCCGGATAAAAAAGCAGGCGCCAAAAAGAAGACGCTCAAGAAAGCTGCTAAAAAGAAAGTCGTCGCACGCAAAAAAACACAGAAGAAAAAATAATCATCAAGGAGTCGATGATGTTTAAAATCTTAGTGGTTCTGTCACTATTAAGCCCGACATTCGCGGCGGAGCTGCAAACCAATTCCACTTATTCAGCCGATGTCCCGAAATGGGTGACGAAAGGCAAAATCGATCGCACCACAGAACGTATTCAATCGTTTATGGAGTGGGACATCCACCGCGTCACTGTTGTGTGGTACAAAGATCCAGCAAGTTTCGAAAATGCGCACAAGCTGGGCCCTAAAGTTTTGGCGGTTTCCCGTCGCAGTGAAAATAAAATCCTTGTCGGCCCTAGAGTGACTGAAGAAAACTTCGATCGCATCTTTGGTCATGAACTTGTCCATGTTATCTCTTACCAAAAATATAAAGACGCCATTCCGAAATGGCTTGAAGAAGGCCTTGCAAATTACGTCGCTAAAAATGGCAGCGTGAATTATAAATGGTTGGCATCAAGACCTTTTCCCGACGATG